>CAZVXP010000001.1:0-114195 GCA_964630855.1 uncultured Thermodesulfobacteriota bacterium
CTTTTCCGGGTCTTTTAAGAGATCGTTTCCGAGTTCACGGAGGCGGTCTTCTTCCTCTACAATTTGACGGATTTGTTCGAGGAACCAGGGATCGATCTTGGTAAGTTCGTAAATTTCCTGGGTGTTAAAACCGGCTTTGTAGGCCTCCCGAAGATAGAAGATGCGTTCACTGTTTGGAATGCGAAGTCTTTCCAGGATGATCTGTCGGGAAACGGATTCTCCGCGATCAGAAGGAGATTTTCCGTCAGCTCCCAATCCTGCCCGCCCGATTTCAAGCCCCCGTAAGGCCTTTTGCAAGGCTTCTTTGAAGGTGCGGCCAATGGCCATGGTCTCGCCCACCGAGCGCATGGAGGTGGTGAGTTCATCGCGGGTCTCCGGAAACTTCTCAAAGGTAAAGCGCGGGACCTTGACCACCACGTAGTCGATGGTGGGTTCAAAGGAGGCCATGGTCTCACGAGTGATATCGTTTGGTATCTCATCCAGAGTGTAGCCCACGGCCAGTTTGGCTGCGATCTTGGCGATAGGGAAACCAGTAGCCTTACTGGCAAGGGCGGAAGAGCGGGAAACCCGGGGGTTCATCTCAATGACCACCATCTCGCCAGTTTGGGGATGGATGGCAAACTGGACGTTTGAGCCCCCGGTATCCACACCTATTTCACGCATAATGGCAATGGCAGCGTCTCGCATTCGCTGGTATTCCCGATCTGTGAGCGTCTGGGCCGGGGCCACGGTAATAGAATCTCCCGTATGGACTCCCATGGGATCGAGGTTTTCTATGGGACAGATAATGACCACGTTGTCCTTTTTGTCACGCATCACCTCGAGCTCAAATTCTTTCCAGCCCAAAACGCTTTCCTCGAGCATCACCTGGTGGATAAGGGAGAGCTCGAGACCTTGGGTGACAATTTCTTCCAGCTCCTCGCGGTTATAAGCTACTCCGCCTCCCGTACCCCCCAGAGTGAAACTCGGTCGAACGATGATGGGATACCCGATGCGTTCCGCCGCTGATAAGGCTTCCCGCACGGTGGTGACGATTTCGCTGCGAGGGACCTTGAGCCCGATGTTCTTCATGGCTTCCCGGAAGGCTTCCCGGTCTTCAGCTTTGCGGATGACCTCAGCACTTGCTGCGATCATCTCTACGCCGTATTTTTCAAGCACTCCCCGGCGCGCTACTTCGAAGGCCACGTTCAGACCAGTTTGCCCTCCTAAGGTAGGTAGAAGGGCATCTGGGCGTTCCTCCTTGATGATCTCCGCCACCACTTCAGGGGTGATGGGTTCTACGTAAGTCCTATCTGCCATCTCGGGATCGGTCATGATGGTGGCGGGGTTTGAATTGACCAGCACCACTTCGAAGCCTTCTTCCTTGAGGGCCTTGCAGGCCTGGGTTCCAGAGTAGTCGAATTCACAAGCCTGACCTATGACAATGGGACCAGAGCCGATGATGAGGATCTTTTTGATATCTGTCCTTTTGGGCATCTTCTCACCCTTTAAATTTTAAAGTTTGGGGAGCTCTTGATAGAGCTTCACCTCAGCCTTTTCTCGCAAACGGCGATACCAGGAATTGAAAGCCTCTTGGCGTTTAATAAGGGTGAGCTCTTCGGCCAGCTTTTTCTCTTCCTTGGCCAAACCTTTGAGATCTGCTGGTGTAAGGGCCTCAAGTTGCAAAAGATAGTACGCGTTGCCAGCAAAAACGGGTTCGCTGAACCACTTCCCTACTTCAGCGAGCCCTCGGGCGGCCTGCGCCACCGGGCTGGGAAGTCCGCTGCTTAAAAGGTCCTTCCGGGCCACGGGTTCGGTTTTTTCGAGTTTTAGCCCCCTTTCTTGAAGCAGGATCCCGGGATCCTGGGTCTCCTCCAAAGCCTTGAGAAGCTCTCGGGCTTCCTTGCCACAAAGTTCCCGGGCCTTGTCTCGCACGAAGTCTTCCTTCACCCGTTCCTTTACCTCTTCAAAAGGCGGGATGTGAGGTTCGTCTCTTTTGGTCACCTTGAAGATGATGATCCCCTGAGAGACCTCGAGGGGAGGGCCGAGTTCTCCCTCCTCGAGTTTCAAGGCTGCTTCAATCACCTGGGGGGAACCTGCCGGACCTGCTGGAGGATGACGTGGGTCAAAAAGGGGAGTTTCCTCGATCTGATGGCCAGATTTCTTTGCCCAGGTCTCAAGCCCTCCCAGAAGAATGATCCGATCGTAGATTTTGTTAGCTTCTTCCCAGGCCAGGTGTTTGAGCTTTTCTTTCTTTATCTTTTTGACAATTTCGGTCTTGACCTCTTCAAGGGGTCGATAACTTTCGGGTTTGATCTTTTCGACCAAAATGATGTGATATCCGAGTGAACTCCGGAGAGGCCCCAAGATCTCCCCTTCTTTGGCTGAGAAAACGGCTTCTGCCAAACCAGGGAAGACTTCGTCCTTGGTGAGATAGCCAAGCTCACCACCTTTTTCCTTGGTGTGGGGGTCATCTGAATATTGCTTGGCTAATCGGGCCAGGTCTTCGGGGGTTTTGATCTTTTTCCGGATCTCTTGGGCTCGCCGGAAGAAGGCCTCGTCGTCTTCGTTTGGTTTCTTGGTGATCAAAATGTGGCGGAGTTTTCTCTTTTCCGGCTCGTGGTATTCCTCCTTGTGGGTTTCATAATAGGTCTTGATCTCTTCTTCGCTGACTTGGAGTTTTTTCTCCACTTCAGAGAAGGGAAGGAAATAATACGAAAGCTTGATCTTGAGGGGTGTGCGATATCTTTCTTGGTGTGCGTCGAAATAGCGCTTTAGCTCTTCTTCCGAGACTTTGACTTTCTCTTTGCACCTCTCGATGGGCAGCTTTACATAGGCCAGAGTAAGCTTTTCGTTTTGAAATTCATAGTGCTGGCGGACTTCGTTTTTGGTTGCTCGAACAGGGGTGGTCAAGAGATGACGGAGTTTGGCTGCCAGGAGCTCCGCTCGTACTTGATCTTCAAATTCCTGCGGCGTGAGACGCAGCTCCCGGAGGAGGAGCCGATAACGTTGGGGATCAAAGTGCCCGTTGGTTTGAAAGGCGTGAATTTGAGAGATGGCCAGGCGCACCTCATCCGGGGTTACGGAGATACCCATCTCTTTGGCAGTTTGTTCAAAGAGTACCCGTTGGATCAGTTCTTCGAGTACCTGCTGGGGAAGATTGAGTTGCCGTAGCATCTCCTCTGAAAGCCTGCCTTGAAACATCCTCTGGAGTTGTTCAAGACGCTGGGCGTAGAGGGCCCGATAGGTGCTGAAAGTAATGACCTGGCCGTTGACCTTGGCCAGGATATCGGCCTGGCGGGTGCGGAAAGTGCCCACGCCCCAGAAAACAAAGACGATGATGATGGCAGCCAAAAGGGCCTTCACCATCCAGGAGCCGGCTCGCTGCCGGAGAAAATCGAGCATACGACACCCCCTTCGCTTTGGCTTGTTGCCTTTAACACCTAACCCGCCGGCAAGCAATACTTGAGGAGTCTTTCTTGTCGTTTGAGACTTTCTTCTACTCGGTTCTGCAGAGAACGTGAGCGCAGTTCCGGTAGGAGGGTCTTTATGGTTTCGAGACTTTCCCAGAGATCCTGACAAAGGAGGAGGAGGTCGTGGCCTGCGATGAAGGCCTTGAGAGCCGCCTCCGGTAAGCTCATCCGCCTTTTTATCGCGCCCATGAAAAGATCGTCGGTGAGGATAACTCCGTTGAAAGAGAGCTTCTCTCGCAAGAGACCGGTTATCTTGGCCGAGAAGGTGGCCATCTCTTTGTCCAATTCTTGGACGAGGAGGTGGGTGGTCATCACACAGGGAACGCCGGCCTTCACCCCTACCTCAAAGGGCAGGAGGGCCTCGGAGGAAAGCTTCTCAAGGCGGGGTAAGTCCTCGTGGGGATCGACCCTGGCCTCCCCTAGCCCGGGAAAATGTTTGGCACAACAAAGGAGCCCCTTTTGGAGAAAGGTTTTTATGTAGAGCTTTCCCAACCGGGCCACGGTTTCGGGATGCCTCCCGAAGGTGCGACCACGCAGGAAAGGAGGAGAATTCTCATCTCCCAGGTCCAGTACCGGGGCCAGGTTAAGATTAAACCCCAGTTTTTGGAGCTGGGAGGCGCAAATTTCGGCCTGAGTCCTTACGGTTTCTTCGGGTCTTTCAGTTTGGGCCAGCGCAAGCGGGGCTAGCAGCTCGGTGAAAAGAGGCGGGCGCAGACGCACCACCGGCCCGCCTTCCTGATCCACGGCCAAAAGGCCTCCTTTTTTCTTGAGCTTCATCAAAAGGGCCTTCCCTTTCGCCGGATGGGTGAAGTTTCGGGAAAAGAAGATGAAGTGTCTAAGACCGAGTTCATCAATGGCCTCTTCCTCTCGTTGGGTCAACTCCGGACCGGGAAGGCCTACCATAAAGAGGAGCGTTTCTTTATTCACGAGACAACACCTGTTTCAGGGTGGTCAGGAGTTCTTCTATGGTAAAAGGTTTTTTGAGGGCCGCATCAAAACCCCAACGCCGATAATCGCTGGATACGAGGTGGTAACCGCTGGCCAGGATGGTCTTCAGGGCTGGATCACAGGCCTTGAGCCTGGGCAGGAGTTCCCGGCCCCCCATCCCACCGGGGATGGTGAGGTCCAAGATGGCCACTTCAAAAGGACGGGAAGTGGCCAAGGCCATTTCTACCTTTTCTAAGGCCTCCTGGGCATCCTTGGCTTCTTCCACTTCATAGCCGCCAAATTCCAAGGCTTGGCGATAGGTGTGGCGTACCAGTTCTTCATCTTCCACCACCAGGACGCGGGCCGTTCCCCGGGGTAAGGTCTCTGAAGGAGGGACGGGATCTTCCTTCCGGGCTTCACTGGCTGGCAGGTAGACCTCAAAGGTGGTGCCATGTCCTACCCGAGAGGAGACCGCAATGTGGCCTCCATGGTTGCGCACGATGGAATAAGCAATGGCCAACCCTAGTCCGGTTCCGTCCTTTTTGGTGGTGAAATAGGGGTCGAAGATCTTGGGTAAAAGATGGGGAGGGATTCCTTCTCCTTCGTCAATCACCGAGATTCGGACGTAGCGCCCTGGTGGCAGGCCAAAATCACCGGTGAGTTTCACGTTCTCTGCCCGCACCACCAGACGCCCTCCCTGGGGCATGGCTTGTTTGGCATTTATTACCAGGTTGCTGATAACTTGACTCATCTGGGTCACATCAACGTCCACGAGGGCAAGCTCCGGATCGAGTTCTACGTGCCAGTTGATGTTTGAGCCTCGCAGACAAAAAGAGACTGTCTCCCGAAGGAGGTCTTTGAGAGAGGCCGTCTTCTTGACCGGGGCTCCACCCTTGGCAAAGGTCAAAAGTTGATGGGTGAGACCTCGGGCCTTGAGGCAGGCTTGCTCGGCCTGGTTTATCAAGCGTTCGATGTCTTCGGGCAGTTTGCCTTTAAGACGGATGAGGGTGAGGCTGCCCAGGATGGCCGTCAGAAAGTTATTGAAATCGTGGGCGATTCCTCCAGCCAAAACGGCCAGGGACTCGAATTTGGAGGCCCGAAGTAGTTCTTCTTCGGCCTTCTTGCGGTCGGTAACGTCTTCTACCAGTAAGAGGGCCTGAGTCTCACCCGAAGGGTAGCGCAGAGGACTAGCCATGACACGGTACCAACGTCCTTCAACCGGATCTTCGTACTCCCATCGGGCTCCCCGACCCTGGAAGACGGTTTCTGCTCGACACCAGGGACAAGGGTCTTGCCGGCCAAACAAGACCTCATAACAGGTCCGACCACAGGCCTCCACTTGAAGCTTTTCCTGCAGTTTTTGGTTCAAAAGTTCTAGGCGAAAATTCTTGGAAACAGCATAAATAAAGCCTTCGAAGGCGTTGAAGATGGCCTGGTAGCGGGCGATTGTCTCCTCAAGGCTGTGGGCAAAGGCCTTCTTATCAGTAATGTCGATGGCGGTGCCAACCCCTACGATCTGGCCTTCTTGGTAGAAGGTGGCAGCTGTGACCTCAAGCCAGCGCTCTTCCCCATCTTTGGTGAGGATTTTGATCTCATAGTGAGGGGGCGGCTTTTCTCCGGCCAGCCTTTTCAAGATCCTTTCACGTACCATTTCCCGATGTTCCGGATGAACAATGTCCCAGAGATAAAGATGGTAGAGCTCTTCCAGAGAGTAACCGGTGATGGCTTCCATGGCGGGGTTGGCGTAGAGAAACTTTTCGCGGTAAAGAAAGATGCCTACGGCAGCAGACTCCGTAAGGGTACGGAACTTGGCCTCGCTTTCGCGCAAGGCCCTTTCTAGGGCGTCAATATGGGATAAAGATTTAGATGACATGCTTTTTCAGCAGATGTTCAGATTTTAGTTTAGGATTTCTGAAGATGGCAAGAAAACTCTCCACCCCCGGGAAACTCTTTGTCATAGGTATCGGTCCAGGAGGGGAAAAATATCTCACCTTGGCCGCCTGTGAGGCCCTGAGAAAAGCGGAGATAGTGGTGGGTTATGAACGCTATCTATCTCAGATAAAACCTTTTCTACGGGACAAAGAGGTCGTTTCTGCCCAAATGACCGAAGAGCTTAAGCGTGCCCGAGAGGCCCTAAGACTGGCTTCTGAAGGGCATCTCGTAGCCCTGGTTTCAGGGGGAGATCCTGCTATCTATGGAATGTCAGCTCCGGTCTTTGAGGTATTGGCCGTTGAGAACTTCTCTTGCGCTATTGAGATCATCCCTGGGGTGACAGCGGCCTCGGCGGCGGCTGCCAAATTAGGGGCCCCCATTAGTACGGACGTAGCCTTTATCTCCCTTAGCGATCGTTTGACTCCTTGGGAGCGTATCAAACAGCGACTGCTCGCAGCGGCTGAAGGAGATTTTGTGCTTGCCATCTACAATCCCGCAAGCCGCCGGAGACAGACCCTCCTGCCAAAGGCCATAGATCTCCTCCTTTCTTGTAAGTCTCCCGAGACTCCAGTGGCCATAGCCAAAAATCTCACCCGTGAAGGAGAACGACTCCTCCTCACTACCCTCTCGTCCCTAAAAGATTTTTTGTCCGAAGTGGATATGGCCACCCTTCTCCTCATCGGCAATTCCGAGACCACACGGATGGGGGACTTCCTTCTTACTCCGCGAGGCTATGGTCAGAAGTATGGTCTTTTTTCGGGAGGCCAGGAGGATGTTTAGGGTTCTTTTCCACAACGTTTGGCTCTACTTTTACGTCCTCCTCACCGTGCCTCCCTTCGCCTTTGTGATCTTATTTCTGGCCATCTTTGATCGTAAAGGGCGCCTTACACACCAGATAGGGGTTTTCTGGTTACGTGGCATCCTCTGGGTCTCGGGAGTGAAGCTGGAAGTCCGGGGGCTTGAGTACCTCAGCCGTGGGCGATCTTACATCTTTGCAGCCAACCACCGAAGTCAGTTCGACATTCCCGTGCTGGCAGTGGCCTTGCCTTATCAGATTAGATGGCTGGCCAAGGAAAGTCTCTTTCGGATCCCCCTTTTTGGCTGGGCCTTGCGAGCCATTGGTTACATCCCGGTGAATCGCAAGAATCCGCGCCAGGGGCTCAAGAGTCTTGAGGCTGCGGCCCAAAAAGTGAGAGAGGGGTTTTCAGTGGTCATCTTTCCAGAGGGCACCCGCAGTCCGGACCAAAGACTCCTTCCCTTCAAGACCGGAGGTTTTGTCTTGGCTATCAAGAGCGGCCATCCCTTGGTGCCTGTGGCTCTTTGCGGCACCGAAAAGATAATGCCGCGCGGAAAACTCTATGTGCGTCCGGGGCTGGTGCGGGTAAAGATTCTGCCCCCCATCGAAACCAGGGGTCTTTCTTTGCGTGACAAGACCGAATTGGCAGCCCTTGTGCGCCTTAGAATCGAGGAGGCCCTGCGTTCAGGCTGTCGTTAGGGCCATCTCCACCAAACGTTCCACCAGCTCTTCGAAAGAATAGCCGGCCACTTTAGCTGCTAAGGGTAAAAGACTGGTCTCCGTCATTCCAGGAATGGTATTTGTTTCAAGCACAAAGACTTCTCCTTGGGCATAGATGAAGTCCGTCCGGCTGTAATGTCGCAGGCGCAGGGCCTGATGGGCCCTCAGGGCGTATTCCTGGGCTTTTTGGGCGATTTCTTTCGGGATTTCGGCGGGACAGACCTCTTTGGTGACCCCGGGCGTGTACTTGGCCTGATAATCAAAGAAACGATGCCCCTGTCCCGGAATTATCTCCACTACCGGAAGGGCTTCTTCTCCCAGGACACCCACGGTGAGCTCTCGTCCCGAAAGATATTCCTCGATCAGGACCCGATCTTCCAAACGGAAGGCCTGTTCAAGGGCAGGAAGTAGGTCCGCGGGTTCTTCTACAATAGAGAGTCCGAGGCTTGAGCCCTGAGAAACGGGTTTGACCACCACTGGCCAGGAAAGAGGGGAGGGAAGGGGTTGTCCTTTTCGGATTTCATATCCTTGGGGCACGGGCAGACCAGCTTTCTGGTAGAGAATTTTGGCCAGGGCCTTATCCATGGCCAGCGCGCTGCCCAAAACTCCAGCCCCCTGATAGGGCAGCCCCAGGGCTTCCAAAAAACCTTGAATGGTTCCGTCTTCCCCACCGGGGCCGTGAAGGGCCAAAAAGGCCAGGTCAAATTCCCCGGCCCGTTGGGCCAGAAGGGCCAAATCTGTGGCGGGATCAAAACGCTCCACCGGATAACCACAGGCCCTCAAAGCCCTTTCCACGGCTTGTCCACTCTTAAGGGAGACCTCTCTTTCGGCGGATTTTCCTCCACACAGAAGGGCTACTTTAGGTTTCATAGACGAGTATCCTCACATCTTCCGGATCAAACGGAAGTTTCTTGAAAAGGCGTCTCTCAAGCAGACGGGTCATCTCCTCTAGACGATAGAGCCGGATTAGGCTGGTGGTGCTCCTACCATAACGGGCTCGCAGGTCTTCAAAGCGCTCCTTTAGAGAGACGATTTGGGTGTGGCGGACCCTTTTGTCGGCGTAATACACGATCTCCTCTTCCCGAATGGGGTGAGAGGGTGGACCGGGTTGGAGAAAGACGTGCTGGGCCACCACTGTGGCCACGCGAGGATAGCCCAGCTTCTCCAGTTCCCGGGCCGCAGTCTCCGCATGGTTCTCACCGGTTAAAAGCGAACGGTGTTTGGTCAGGTCGTGGAGGAGACCAGCGGCTTCAACCAGCGCGAGATCCACTTTCTCCCTTGCTTCCTTGAGAGCTCTGGCCACCACCAGTGCCACCCTGGCCACCATCTCCCCATGAGCTACGATATGGGGCGGAACCGCAAATTCGTGCAATATTTCATAACAGCGTGCTGCGGAGGGTACCCCCAGGTCTTTCAAGTTTGCCTTTTCCATGCCCGAAGAGTTACCAAAAAACACCCTTTCCAGCCAGCGCTACCTAACATCCCATCCTGTCGTAAATGAGGAAAAGGGAGAAATTTTGAGAAATTAGCGATTTACCAAAGAAAACGCTTTTACCTCCCGATGTTGAAACTTCTATTTGTGTCAACCAACTTCCTCTAAAATGGGTATTTTTAAGATATCTATTTTAACAGCGTGTTTCTTGAGTTTCGCGGTAGATTACCTCTAACGCCCAATTTTATCGTAAAGAAATCCCCTGCTTCCCAATAGGCCATAAATGCTCCTAGAGCCCTGAGATCCGTTTTGACCATTGAGTTCTTCCTGGTTAGGCTGGTCGGCGTCCAACGTGGGGGGAGTGGTTTTATGGCAAGCCTTTGGGAACGCATTAAATATGCCCTATCCGAGAGACTGCCGGAGGCCAGTTATAAGGTCTGGATCAAGCCCTTGGAATGTGCCGGTCTCTCTGGCCACAAGCTGGTGATCGCTTGTCCAAACCAGTTCAGCCTTACCTGGGTGAAGGACCGGTATCTGGGGCTCATCAAAGAGATATTGAAGGAGCAAGGTCTTTCCTTGGAAGTAGAGCTGGTGGCGGTAGAGAAACCTCAGCGAGAGCCCCGTCAGGTGGAGCTTCCTTACGATCCCACCAGGCTCCTTGGTCGACGTTTGTCAGCCAGATTTACTTTCGAGGAATTCGTTGTAGGGGATTGTAATCGGCTAGCCTATGCTACTTGCTGGGCCATTGCTAACCATGAGGCTGACCACCGCATCATCTATCTGTGCGCCAGCACAGGTCTTGGCAAGAGCCATCTTAGCCAGGCGGTAGGCAATCATGTTTTGACCCATCCCCAGGGTGGGCGGATCTGTTACCTTACCGCTCAAGACTTCACCTCCCAGCTTGTAAGGGCCTTAAAGAACGACAGGTTGGAAGATTTCAAGGAGAAACTCCGGCGGGGTTGCGAAATCCTCATGCTCGAGGAGGTGCATTTCTTCTCTGGCAAAGATTTCACTCAGACCGAGCTAGCTCTCACCCTGGATTATCTCTATGACGCCGGCAAGGTGGTGGTCTTTACGGCCAATCGTCCTCCTCAAGAGATCCCCAGATTGGACGAAGCCCTTCGGTCCCGTTTCCAAGCCGGGGCCCTCATCCGGATAAATCCTCCGGACTATCAGACCAGGATAAATATCCTTCGGCGAAAGGCTCGGCGTCAGGGAGTGGAGTTGCCCGAGGAGGTAGTGGAATACCTGGCCCGCCACCTGCGGGGAGACATTCGCCAGATAGAGAGTGCGGTCATTGGTCTGGTAGCCCGTTCAAGCCTCCTGCGAGAACCCATCACCTTGGCCCTGGCCCAGGAACTGGTACAGGAGATTGCCCCTCCGGCCCCGGAAGTAACCAAGGAATTCATCCTGGATCTGGTCTGTCGGCATTTCAAGGTGAGCCGGGAAGAGTTGCGTTCCAGGTCGCGTTCCCGACGAGTGACCTTCCCTCGTCAGGTGGCCATGTACCTGTGCCGACGTTTCACAGACGACAGTCTTCAGGCCATTGGTCGTCTTTTCAATCGGGACCACGCCACGGTGGTGTACGCTTTGAACAGTATCACCAAAAAGATCAGCCGTCCCGGTTCGGTCAAATATCAGGTAGAATTTCTCTGCCGTGAGATCGAAGCTCATCTCAAACCCCATTTCCCCTCGAGCCAGGAGGAAACTGAAGAGACTCCTGCGCGAGAGGTTTCTTGAAGACGAAGCCGATCTGCTGGCGTATTCTTACGACGCCTCGGGCCTGTCTTTTCGGCCCGAGGCCGTAGCCCTGCCGGAGAATGCGGAAGAAATCGCAACTATCCTGCGTTTGGCCACGGAGGAGGGTTTTCCCGTGGTTCCCCGGGGAGCGGGCACTGCCACTACCGGAGCTCCTCTGGCTGAGACTGGTGGCTTGGTATTGGCCCTCACCAGGCTTGATCGGATCCTTGAAATCAACGAAGAAGATCTGATTGCGGTGGTCGAACCAGGGGTATTCAACGGTCACTTCCGGCGCGAAGTGGAGGCTCGGGGGCTCTTTTACCCGCCTGATCCGGCTAGTTACGAATTCTCTACCCTCGGAGGTAACGCTGCCACGGGGGCCGGTGGTCCCAAAGGTCTCAAGTACGGGGTGACCAAAGACTACGTTTTGGGTCTGGAAGTGGTGCTGCCCACCGGAGAGATAGAGTTTTTCGGGCGTCGTACCATGAAGGGGGTGGTGGGTTACGATTTAGTCCATCTCTTTGTGGGTTCTGAGGGCACTCTCGGGGTAATAAGCAAGCTAGTCCTCAAGCTCCTGCCCAAGCCTCCGGCGCAGGCCACCCTTTTGGCGGGTTTTGCTCGGATTTCGGAGGTGGCTGAGGCCTTTGCCGGTCTTTTAGCGGCCGGTCTTTTACCAGCTACCGCGGAGCTGATGGATGAAGTGACTATCCAGGCTGTAAGGAATTTCCTGGCACAAGATATTCCTGCGAAGGCCTTGCTACTGTTGGAATTTGATGGCTCACCCACCCAGGTGAAAGAGGATCTCGAGCGGGCGGCTGAGCTTTTGCGTTCCCGGGTCCTTTTCCTGGAGGAGGCCCAAACTCAAGAGGAACGACAACGCCTCTGGCAGGCACGGAGGTCCGTTTCTCCGGCCCTCAAAAAACTTGCCCCTTTCAAGCTTGCTGACGACGTAGTAGTGCCTCGGCGGCGGCTTGTGCCATTGTTAGAATGGGTTAAGACCAGGGCCCGACAGACCGGTCTCCTGGTAGCTTGTTTCGGGCACCTGGGTGATGGAAACATACATGTAAACATTCTTTTTTCCGAAGATGAGAAGCAGCGGGCGAGAAACCTGCGAGAGGAGATCCTTTCCTATGTCCTGACACTCACTGGCACCATTTCCGGGGAACACGGGATAGGGCTCACCAAGAGGGCCTATCTTCCTCGCGAACTTTCACCCAAAACGCTCTCTCTGTTAAAGAGCCTCAAAAAGGTGTTTGACCCCGCTGGTATTATGAACCCCGGAAAGATCTTCTAATGTTTGGTCTTTTCCGGGGTCTCCGGCAGGACGATCTTTGGGGGATGAGCCTCAAGGGGGGTTTCGCCGTCGAGATTGAAGATCTTGCGAGTAAAGTCTACGACCTGCTGTCCGTCTTTATGATAGCGGTTTTTTAGATAGATGATGGGATCGTGGAGGATCTTGTTCACCAGGGACTTGGTGAGTATCTCCAGGGCTTCTGCGGTTTCTTCGTCGATCTTTCCACGCAGGTGGGAAAGGGTCTTTTCCAGTTCTCGACGACGGATCTCTTCGGCCTTCTGCTTCAGCGCTACGATGGTAGGATAAACTTCGAGTTGTTCCAGCCAGGCCTCGAATTTTAGGGCCTCTTCCTCGATGATCCGTTCGGCCCGGGCAGCCTCCTTGCGGCGATAAGCGAGATTCTCTTCAACCACTGCTTTCAGGTCGTCGATGTCGTACAAAAAGACGTTTTCGATCTCGTTTACCGCAGGTTCGATGTCACGTGGTACAGCAATGTCAATGAAAAAGATGGGCCGCATCTTGCGAGGACGCATCAGGCCTCTTACCTGTTCGGCAGTTAGGATGTAATGGGGGGCCCCGGTAGAGCTGATGACGATGTCGACTTTCAGGAGATAATCCTCCAGTTCTTCAAGGGAGATGGCTTCTCCCCGGAAGCGTTCCGCCAATTCGATGGCCCGGGCTAATGTGCGGTTGGCGACAATCAATTTCTCTACCCCTTGAGCCAAAAGGTGCTGGGCAGCCAGTTCTGCCATTTCTCCGGCCCCAATGAGAAGGGCTGTCTTTTCTTTGAGTTCTCCAAAGATTTTTTTAGCCAGTTCCACCGCGGCATAACTTACGGAAACCGCATGACTTCCGATGCCGGTTTCGGAACGAATCCGTTTGGCTACGGAGAAGGTCTTGTGAAGGAGACGATTCAGGATGACGCCCGTGGCCCTCCTTTCCGCAGCGCGACGATAGGCCTCCTTGAGCTGGCCCAAGATCTGTGGTTCACCCAAGACCATGGAGTCCAGCCCCGAAGCCACGCGGAAGAGGTGTTTTACCGCTTCACGCTGACGGAAAAAGTAGAGATGGGGTTCAAAGACCGCGATCGGAATCTCGTTGGCTTCTGCCCATATCTTTTTGGCTCCCTCTATGGCGGCTTCCGGCTCGCGACTGACAAAGAGGAGTTCTACTCGGTTGCAGGTGGAAAGGAAAAAGGCTTCTCGAATAAGGGGCATTTCCAGAAAAAGGGAAACCGGCTCTAGGTTACGGCCAGAAAAAGAGAGCTTCTCACGCACCTCTACCGGGGCGGTGCGATGGTTGAGCCCCATGAGGACTATCTGGTCTTTAACCGTGCCATTCGACATAGGTATGCGCCCCGGGGATGAATAGATTTACCACAAAAAAAGAGATCAACCAGGTCACAAAACCAACCAACGAGAGCCAGGCGGCCTTGCGACCACGCCAACCTACCGCCAGCCTCTCATGCAAGAGAGCAGCATAGACCAGCCACATAATAAGAGACCACGTCTCCTTTGGATCCCAACTCCAGTATGCTCCCCAGGCCTTTTCCGCCCACACGGCCCCGGTGATGATACCCAAAGTGAGCAAAGGAAACCCAATTTTTAAAGATAATTCGTTCATCCGGTCCAAAGTCTCAAGCGAAGGAAGGCGTCTGAAAAGTCCCCCCAGCCGTTTCTTCTTGATTTCGCGCTCCTGGAGGAGATACATCACCCCACTGGCAGCTGCCAAGATAAAGAAGCCGTAAGACAGGAGGGAGATAACAGCGTGAACAGGCAACCAAAGACTACGGAGCACCGGGGGCAAGGGCAAGATCTCTTTGGGACACAGGGAAGAATAAAGCATTAGTAGGGTAGCTACCGGGGTGACAAAGGTCCCGAGTACGCGACCCTGAGGAAAACGCCGGTCCAAGAAAAGATATCCGAGTACCAAGCCCCAGGCCAAAAAGGAAGTGGCCTCAAAAAGACTGGTGAGCGGAGGATAACCCGCTTCGAACCAGCGAGCGATGAAACTTATGGTATGCAAGCCGAAACCCACCAGGAGCACGTAATAAGCCCCGCGGGCGGCTTCTTCCTTCATGGTGTAGAGATAGACAAAATAACCCACCGTGGCCACGGCGTAGACCATGAGAGCCAATTTGAAGAAGAAGACGTTCATGGCCATAGAGTGACACAGCTTTCCTGCTTTGTGAACCGGGAAACGATGGTTTCTTATTCAGAGTTTGAAAAACGTGGTCTCAGATGGCTAGGGCTTCAGTCACACGTCGACGAAAGGCACGTATGGTCTCGGTGTAGTCGGGGGTCCCAAAGATAGCCGAACCAGCCACCAAAACTTCAGCTCCAGCCCGCACTACCTCACCCACGGTTTCCAGGTTGACGCCACCATCGACTTCGATGGGGATTTCAAGCCCTCGGTCTTGGAGGATCTCTTTCAGGGTTCGGATCTTGCGCAAGGCCGAAGGGATGAACTCCTGGCCACCGAAGCCAGGGTTGACACTCATTACCAGGACGAAATCTACTTCGTCCAGGATGTAATCTAGGGTTTCCAGAGGGGTGGCGGGATTGAGGGCCACACCGGCTTTTTTGCCCAGCTCACGGATACGTGTGATGGTCCGGTGGAGATGGGGACAAGTCTCCACGTGTACCGAGATCCAATCTGCTCCAGCCCGGGCGAAGTCTTCCAGATAACGATCTGGTTTTTCGATCATAAGGTGGACGTCAAAGGGCAGATCCGTAGCACTTCGGATGGCTTCGATCACTAGCGGTCCGATGGTGAGATTGGGTACGAAATGGCCATCCATCACGTCGAGGTGAATGAGATCCGCACCGGCCTCGGTAATGGCTCGGACTTCATCGGCCAAACGGCCAAAATCTGCTGAAAGCACCGACGGCGCAAGTTTAATCTTCATGTTTCAACCCCGGAAAGACTACGATTTTTTCCTTTTTTTCTTCGCCCTTTTTGGGACGTGGAGGCGTAGGAGGCTCGGGCGGGGTTTCTGGTTTGATAGGGAGCCTCTCGCGATATTGTTGGAGAAGCATTTCCGGCAAGTTGGTTGTATACCAGACGACGTTGGCTCGCTGGACCACCACGTGTTCGAGCATCAGGGGGATGGGATGCCAGCCCTGGGCGTCAATGGCCACTAGAGCCGGCCATTCGAGGTCGAAAAACTCCCTTTTTTCCAGCACAAAAGAAAGGGTCTCCAGGCCGTGGTGATAGCAAACCAGGCCCATCAAAAGACCGGTGGCGGTTTGAAAGAGGACCGGTTCTTTGCGAGTGGCTTTGGGCAACATGCCCTAAAACATAAACGAGCCCCTTGGGCTTTCAAGGGTCAAACTTACTTGAGTACGATGATCTCGACCCCGCGGGGTTTTCTCAATACGTTAATGGTCACGTCGGTTTCGTGATTAACGATGTCCAGATCAAGCGAGGCTTCACCCACCCGAAGGTTTCGGAGATGGACGCGTCTTAAGAAACGGGGCAGACTGGGACGGCAAAAACAGAGTCCTTTGGCCGTAAAACGCAGACCCAAAGAGGCCTCGAGAAGGAAGAAGACCGAGGCCGCGGCCCAGGCCTGAGGGTTGCAGGCCACCGGATAAGGGGTGGGGCCTTCGTCCGGCCGACGGCTAAAGCCACAAAAAAGTTCGGGCATTCGGTGATAAGGGAAATAAACGCTGGCCTCAAAAAGCCCCTGAAAAAGACGATTCAGGTGATACTTGAAGCCATAATGGGCCAGCCCTTTGGCGATGATAGCGTTGTCATGAGGCCAGACCGAGCCGTTGTGATAAGAGACGGGATTGTAGAGGACCTCTTTAGAGGAAAGGGTTCTGATACCCCAGCCAGAGAAGGAATCTTTGGCCAGGAGGTTCTGGATCACCAAAGCGGCCTGACGCTCTTCGGCGATTTCAGCAAACAAGGCATGTCCAGCGTTGGAAGTGCGCACCCGGCAGGGCCGTTTCTCTCCATCCAGGGCCAGGACAAAGGTCCCCAGTGTCTCGTCCCAAAAAGCCCTGGAAAAGCGTTCTTTGAGGCTGCTGGCTTTGGTAACCAAGATCTCTGAAAGGCGTTGCTGGCCCAAGGCATGAGCCAGAATGGAGGCCCGGAGATAGGCCTGGTAGGCATAAGCCTGCACTTCCACCAAAGCGATGGGAGGGCGAGCCATTTTTCCGTTTTCGTAGAAGACACTGTCATGAGAATCCTTCCAGCCTTTGTTGACCAGACCTTCTTCCGAGGCCTGGTATTCCAGGAAACCATCTCCATCGAGATCCCCATAGCGTTCCATCCATTCCAGGGCAGCTTCTATGTTAGGCCAGATCTGCCTGATAAACTCCAGGTCATGGGTCCGTTCGTAGTAAGCTCCCGCCAAGATGATAAAAAGCGGAGTGGCGTCAATGGTGCCATAATAGCGGGCAAAGGGGATCTCACCGGTTTCAGCCATTTCTCCCAGTCGCATTTCGTGAAGGATCTTGCCAGGTTCCGCATCCCGCGCGGGGTCCATCTCCCGGGCTTGGGTGGCAGCCAGGAAACGTAACACCCCGCGGGCAATGTCGGGATTGAGCCAAAGGCATTCTAGGGCTGTGATAATTCCATCACGTCCAAAAACCGTATTGAACCAGGGGATGCCAGCGTAAGGATAAAGACCATAGGGGGTCTTGGTGAGCATCATGAAGATGTCACTAAAGGAACGGCTGAGCCATGCGTTAAATTGTTCGTTGGAAGTGGAAAGGTCGCAGGTTTGTCTGCGGAGTTCTTTTAGTTCGCGTCGGGTGGTGAGATAGGCCCTGGTAAAGGGAAGATCTTTTTCTTCCTCCTCCAGGAGACAAGCCACGATGAGATAGAGATGGAGTCGCTCCTTAGGATTCAAGACCACGTGGAAGAGGGCGTACTCCGGCGTGAGTTCAACGGGGTCCGGTGAAAAGACGATCCTGGTCCGTCGAAGACGCGCGTCAAGCCCTCGGTAAGAAAGGATGACCTCATTTTTTTGGACGTAAGGAGGGAGCGTTTCCCCACGTCTTTTACGTTTTACCCCGCGCACCTCAAAGATGTCTACGAAATCTGCCCCGAAGTGGATGGAAAGCGGCAGATGGAGACGACAGGGGGAGAAGTTTTCGAGTCTAATGGCCTCGTAACATACCCCTTCGTAAAGAAACTTTTGACGTAGGATGTGGAGGCTGCCCCGGGGTAAAAATTCCTCGCCTTCGAGCATAAGATCGGGATTGGTGAGATCAGCGGTAGCCATGAGGTTGTCGCGAGTCAGAGAAGAACTCAACAGAAAGGGTCTTACGTGACAAAACTTCAGTTCCAAATAGGAAAGGAAGCGGGTGCCACAATGGTAGAGGCCCTGTTCTCCCAGACCTTCCTGGCGGATGTCCCCGTGGGGGTCGAAGAGGGCAAAAGAATCGCCGTGTTTCAAGATGAGGGCCTCTTTCGAGAGGCCAGGCGAGGTGGCCAGGATATAGAACCTTTGAGGTTTGACCTGGATAACGCACTCTTTCATTGTCGAAGTTCCACAAAAACCAGGAGGCCTCAGGCCGCTTTGAGGAACGGTTTTTCTTCGGTAGTGACCTTTTCGTAGACCCGAAGATAGTCTCGAGCCATGCGTTCCGCGGAGAAGCGTCGCTCAAAGGTCTTCCGACAAAGGAGGCGTTTCAGTCCCGCTACCTTTTCCACGGCTTGTACCGCTTCTTCTATGCTCTCCACGATGAACCCGTTCACCCCATCCTCGATCACCTCTGGGACGGAACCGCACCGCCAAGCAATCACAGGTGTCCCACAGGCCATGGCCTCGATCATCACCAGACCAAAGGGTTCTGGCCAATCGATGGGGAAAAGTAAGGCGTAGGCCTTGCCCAAGAATTCATTCTTTTCATCGTCTCCGATCTCACCGATGAACTCCACCCAGGGACTCTTGAGAAGGGGTTTGATAACCTCTTCGTAGTAGGCCCGATCGGCTTCGTCCACCTTGGCAGCTATGAGGAGCTTCATGCCGGCTTTTTCGGCGATTTCGATGGCCCGGTCAGGCCTTTTCTCCGGAGAGATCCGCCCCAGAAAGGCCAGGTAACGTCCGGGTCGAGCGTAGAAACGGTAAAGGTCCTTTGGTAAGCCGTGATAGACCGTGCCCACCCAGTTTACAAAGGGCAAAGGGGCCCTCTGGGCATTTGAAATGGAGACCACCGGCATTTCGGCAAATTCCCGGTACAGGGGATAAAGGTCCGGTATATCCAGGCGTCCGTGCAGAGTGGTTACGTGGGAGACCTTCAATCGACGCATCAGTGGGAAGTGGATGTAGTCAATATGAAAGTGAATGATATCGAAGTCTTCTGCCATCTGGGCTACCTTTTCCAACATCAACACGTGATGGGCTAGGCGATCACGGCAGGACGGGTTGAGACGTAAGGCCCTCTCACAACAGGGCACAAGCCTGGCCGAGGTTTTGGAGTCTTGAGAGGCAAAAAGGGTTACCTCATGTCCTTGCCTTACCAGCTCTTCTGTAAGGTAATGGACCACGCGTTCTGTGCCCCCGTAAAGCTTAGGGGGAACGGCTTCGTGCAGGGGGGCAACTTGTGCGATCCGCATGGCCCTACCTCCTCCAAAGATTTAAGAAAACTCTCTCAAGCCTGCGCTTCAAAATTTAAGAGGAGGTCTAGGTGGGTCAAGATGTGGGAAGGGCGGAATAAAATCCGCCCTTTAATTTAGGAATTGTAAAAAAAGATGGGTTCCACCAGAGTGAGCCCTCCTTGCCTGAGGGCTTCCAGAGCCGCTTCGAAAAGCTCATCGGGGACCTTGAAGATAAGAATGGCCTGATCTCGGCCGCGGACAAAGGCGTAGGTGTAATCGATGTTGATGTCTGCCTCAGCCAGAATTTTAACCACCTGGTAGAAGCCACCGGGTTTGTCAGGGACCTCCACCGCAAAGACATCTTGCTCCTTGACCGTAAAGCCGGAGGAAGAAAGCACGCTTTTGGCTTT
This sequence comes from uncultured Thermodesulfobacteriota bacterium, assembly GCA_964630855.1. Classification (GTDB taxonomy): domain Bacteria; phylum Desulfobacterota; class Thermodesulfobacteria; order Thermodesulfobacteriales; family Thermodesulfatatoraceae; genus JAADCO01. The sequence goes on from CAZVXP010000001.1 coordinate 19,259, forward strand.
CTCCGGGTTATCAACCACCAAGCGGAGGATACCGAACTCGGCACTTTCGGCCAGGGCCAGGGCCCGGATGTTGACTTGGGCCTCGGCCAGCACCTGGGTCACTTCTTTCAACCGCCCTTTACGGTTCTCCAGGAAAATGGAGAGTTGTTTTACGGCGTATTTGGCACGCATTGAGACCTCCTTATTTGAGGTTCTTCTCAAGCTCGCGGCGGTCTACCACTCGCTTGGCCTTGCCCATCGAACGTTCCAGGGTACGTGGTTCAACCAACTTCACCCGGGCCCGGAGGAAAAGGGCGTTAGCCAATTCTTCTTCGAGTTTGCGCTTCAGGTTCTCAAGGGCCCCGATGTCTCCAGTAAAGACCCGTTCGTCCACTTCTACCCAAACTTCAAGTACGTCGAGCACCCCGCGTTTGTCAACGACGATCACGTAGTTGGGTGTAAGGCCTTCAACCTGAGTTAACACGTGTTCCACTTGGGAAGGGAAGACGTTTACTCCCGAGACGATGAGCATATCGTCGCTCCGGCCCACTACCCGGCCCATTCGGATGATGGTTCGCCCGCAGGCGCATGGAGCCTTGTGAAGGCTGGCGATGTCCCTTGTCCGATAGCGGATGAGGGGTAACCCCTGTTTGGTAAGGGTGGTGAAAACGAGCTCTCCCTCGGCTCCTTCGGGAAGGACTTCGCCGGTTTCGGGGTCTATGATTTCGGGCAAGAAATGGTCTTCGAAGATGTGCAATTCGCCAGCCTGACAGCTGGCAGCCACCCCTGGCCCGATGATCTCCGAAAGACCATAGGCTTCAAAATACCGGATACCCCAGACCTCTGCCACCGCCTTGCGAAGACCTTCAGAAGCGGGTTCGGCTCCAAAGAATCCCGCTCGCAAACGAAAATCTTCCCGGGGCTTGAGACCTTCTTCCTCTGCGACTTCGGCCAGGTGCAGGGCGTAGGAAGGGGTGCAGCACAGGATGGTGGCTCCAAAGTCACGCATGAGCATGAGCTGTCGTTTGGTAAATCCCACACTTGAGGGTACCACCGCGGCTCCAATGGCTTCGGCCCCGTAGTGAAACCCTAGCCCTCCGGTGAAAAGTCCGTAACCGTAAGCGTTGTGTACCACATCTCCTGGACCTACATTGGCCATGGCAAAAGTGCGACACATGACTTCGGTCCAGACCGCCATGTCGTGGTCGGTGTAACCCACCACGGTGGGTTTTCCGGTGGTGCCGGAGGAGGAGTGAATGCGCACGATGCGTTCCAGAGGGACGGCAAAGAGACCAAACGGATAGTGGTCACGCAGGTCCTGTTTGACGGTGAACGGTAAGCGCTTCAGATCTTCCAGGGAGCGCACTTCTTCGGGTTTGAGGCCGATTTCGTCGAACTTTTGGCGGTAAAATGGCACAAGATGATAAACCCTTTCGACGGTCTCCCTGAGACGTCTTAGTTGGATGGCCTCTATCTCTTCTCGGGCAAGATAATCCTTCTTGCGCCAGTCCATGGGCAAGCCTCCTTCGTTTTGCACCTTTTGCCCTGGCTCTTAGTCCAGGAGGTTGAAATTGGCAAGTAGGGAAAAGGGGCCCGGTCTGTCCGGGCCCCTGGAATAGCAGGGTTTAGATATCAAAGTAAAGGTAGAACTCGTAAGGATGGGGACGCAGGCGGACCTGATCAGCCTCGTTTTCGCGCTTATACTCGATCCACTTACGAATGAGGTCTTCGGTGAAGACATCGCCCTTCATGAGGAACTCGTGGTCCTTCTCAAGGGCGTCCAGGGCCTCTTCTAGGCTAGCCGGAGTAGTTGGGATGTCTTTGAGTTCCTCCGGCGGAAGGCTGTAGAGGTCTTTGTCCATAGGATCACCGGGATCGATGCGATTTTCGATGCCATCAAGAGCGGCCATGAGCATCGCTGCGAAAGCGAGATAACCGTTACAAGACGGATCCGGTGTCCGGAATTCGATCCGTTTGGCCTTGGGACTCGGGCTGTACATGGGGATTCGAATGGCAGCCGAACGGTTCCGGCTGGAGTAGCACAGGTTCACCGGGGCCTCAAAGCCGGGGGTGAGACGCTTGTAAGAGTTGGTGGTGGGGTTGGTGAAGGCGCAAACAGCTTTGCAGTGTTTTAGGATGCCACCGATAGCGTATAGCGCGGTTTCCGAGAGCCCGGCATACCGGTCTCCGGCGAAGACCGGGGTGTCACCTTTCCAGATGCTCATGTGGGTGTGCATCCCGGAACCGTTGTCTGCAAAGAGCGGTTTGGGCATGAAAGTGACGGTCTTGCCATGTCGGTAGGCCACGTTTTTGATGATGTATTTGAACCACATGAGCTGATCGCCCATCCTCAAGAGAGGAGCAAACCGCATATCGATTTCGGCCTGACCGGCGGTAGCCACTTCGTGGTGCTGACATTCGACGTGAATCCCCACCTTCTGCATGGTGAGGACCATTTCGGTTCGCATATCCTGGAATTTGTCAGAGGGCGGCACTGGAAAGTATCCTTCTTTGTGCCGCGGCTTGTAACCCAGGTTGGGGCACTCTTCCCGGCCAGAATTCCAGATACCCTCGATAGAATCAATGAAATAAAAGGCGTAATTGGAGGCGCTATCATAGCGGATGTCATCGAAGATGAAGAACTCGGCCTCCGGGCCGAAGTAGGCCGTGTCTCCAATTCCGGTGCTCTTGAGATATTCTTCGGCCTTCTTGGCCACATAGCGCGGGTCACGGGAATAGGGTTCCTTGGTGATGGGATCGTAGACGTTACAGATGAGGGTGAGCGTGGGGACTTCGAAAAAGGGGTCCATCACGGCGGTTGTCGGATCCGGGACGATAATCATGTCACTTTCGTGGATCTCCTGCCAACCACGGATGGACGAACCATCGAAACCGAACCCCGCCTCAAAGGACTCCTCGGTCAATTCTTCGATTGGAATAGAGAAGTGTTGCCACATGCCGGGGAAGTCGGTGAACCGAAGGTCAACCATTTTTGCGCCGTGCTGCTTGGCAAATTCGAGAACTTCCTTGGGTGTCATACTGCCCTCCTTTTAGTGTGTTTTTGGTCTCTTTGGAGTTTTATCCTCTGAACCGCACAGGTCCGAGAGGAGTCTTTCAAGAAAGGTTTTAAGTTCTGGCAGATCTTCTTCTGGTAGTTTCTCTCCCTCTAACGTGCGCACATAAAAGACATCAGAGGCCAAATCTGCTCGATTGGAGATGAAGGCTCGCTGAATATCCACCGGCCAAGACGAGAGAGATTTGGCCAAAAAGTAGAGGAGTCCCAGGCGATCTGGGGCGAAGACCTCCACGATGGTGAAAAAGTCCGACTGGGTGTTGTTGAGGTTGACGATGATCTCCGGGGTCTTTTGAGGTTTTTTGATGGCGCAGACCAAGGGTTTGATCTCACGAACCATGCTTTCCAGATCAAGCTTTCCGGAAAGGACCTGGTTGAGAGTCTCCTCTACCTCGGGCCACCAGATCTCTCCGTATGGACCGGCTATTTCAAAGACGTCAAGGACCGTGCCATCGGTGAAGGTAAAGATGCGGGCCGAACGGATATCAAGATGGTGTAAGGCAAAGGCCCCGGCCAGATCGGCAAAAAGACCGGGCCGGTCACGGGTGATGATGGTCAGACGGTAGTGTCCGTTTAGGCGCTTTACTTTAAGGCGGAAAAGATCTTGGCCCTTTTGAAATTCACGCACCAGTTTAAGTTCGTCTTCTATCTCGGGAAGCGGGGCATGGATCAGGTAACAGGGAGGGAGGATCTCGATCAGGTCTCCGAAATGGTTCCGCAGGGCCTCTTCTCGAGCCAGGAGTTCGTTTCGAAGTTCTTCTTTGGCAAGTTCCCCCTCGGCTAGGAGTTTGGCGGCCTTGAGGAAGAGCTCTCTAATAAGGGCAGCCTTCCATTCGTTCCAAGCTGAAGGTCCGGTGGCACGCGAATCTGCCACCGTCAGATAATAGAGCCGGGTGAGATGCCCCACGTCTCCCATCTGGCGGGCAAAATCCGTAACCACTTTTTCTTCGGTGAGATCCCGCCGCAAGGCCGTCTCTACCATTAGGAGGTGATGGGCCACCAATCTCTCCACATCTTGGGCCTGTTTTTCCGTAAGACCAAGACGCAAGGCGATCTCTTTGGCTTTTACGGCCCCGGTTCTAGCGTGCCCGCGTCCCAGTCCCTTGGTAACATCATGCAAGAGACCTGCCAGAAATAAGACCTCTTCATCTTCCACCTGGTCCCAGAAATCCGGTTCTTCTCTCCGGAGTTTGGACAGTTCATGTACGGTGAGGAAAAGATGTTCATCGAGGGGGTGGACATGATAGACATCAAATTGTGTAAGCCCTAGAAGGCGCTCAAATTCTGGCAAGAGATAAAGCAGGACCCCGGTGTCCCTCAGACTTTTGAGGGCCAGGTAAGCAAAGGGTTTGGTTAACAATTTTGTGAATATCCGCCCCTCAAAACCAGAAAAATCTTTAAGAGGAGTCCTTTCCTTGAGGAAAGAACGGGTAAGATGATGAAGTTTGAGACCTGTTTCAGCCTGATAGAGAAAGATTTTTAGGAGATAGGAAGGATCGATCAGAGCCTGTTCCCGAAAAGAAAGGTGGATCCGCCCGGAGAGGATCTCAAGTCCCGGCATAAGCTCACGGCGTTCGGTAGGACTTCGGCCAAAGACCATTTCAACGTGGTCGAAGAGGGCCTCGGTCTCCTCCCGCACAATGGTCATGGCCCGATAAACCCGGGCCATGAAACGTTCGGTGGCTTGTTCCGGGTCGATTCCGAACCCCAATTTCACCGCCAGGGTAGGTTGATATTCGAAATAAAGACGATCTTCCCGTCGGTTAGCCAGGAGGTGCAATTCTTCTCTTACTTTCATCAGAAAATCGCGAGCCTGTTTCAGGCTGCGTCTTTCTTCTCGGGTAATGAGTCCGGCGCGTTCCATGTCAGATAGTCCCTTGAGGCCAAAGAGGATGCGTACCACCCAGAGGATGAAATGATAGTCCCGCAGGCCACCGATGCCCTCCTTTAGATGGGGTTCTAGGAGATAGGTCTCCTCTCCGTAGCGGTTGACCCTTTCCTGCCGTGCCTCTTTGAGCTTGAGGAAGATTTCCTGGCGACGACCGGAAATGATGCGTTCTTCAAAAAGAGAGAGTAGTTTTTCAAAGAGCTGACGCGACCCTGCGAGATGCCTCACGGAAAGGAGGGCCGTCAGGAAAGAAAGATCCCGCAGAGCATCAGCCAGGACTTCTTCAATGGTGCACACACGATATCCCACCTCAAAGCGCCGATCCCACAGGGCATAGGTGACTTTTTCTACCGCTTCACTCAGGACCTTTTCTGGGAGGTCTTGATGAAGAAAGAGGAGATCGACATCGGAGAAAGGGGCCAGTTCTTTGGCCCCGTAACCTCCAACCGCAACCACGGCCAGAGGCTTCCTCTTGAGTCCTTTAGGGAAGGTTTCTTTTACCAGACGATCCACCTCCCGTATTCGGTCACGGGAGGTGGATCGTTCGCTGGCCAGGGGTTTAATCCCTGGTTGGGGCATCTAAATGGCCTCCCGCCCGCGTTCACCGGTCCGGATTCGAATGGCCTCTTCTACCGGAAGGATGAAGATCTTACCATCGCCGATCTTGCCGGTGCGAGCGCTTTTTATGATGGTCTCCACCACGCGGTCCACCTGATCGGCTTCAACCACGAGTTCGATCTTGATCTTGGGCAGGAAGTCCACTACGTATTCCGCACCCCGGTAGATCTCCCGGTGTCCCTTCTGACGACCAAATCCCTTCACTTCGCTGACCGTCATACCCTTGATACCAATTTCTGCCAGTGCCTCCTTTACCTCTTCAAGCTTAAAGGGTTTGATGATGGCCTCGATCTTTCTCATGCACACCTCCCGTATTTTGTCCCCTGGATTTTAATTCAAAAAAGATGCCCAAAACGTACAAGGCCTTCGAAGAAGGCCAGCCCGCTTTGGTGGGGGTCTAATGTCCTTCCAGGGCCAACGATCCTCCTGGAAGTTTTTTACGTTTCTGTAAAAGATCGCGGCTATTTTTGACAACTTTGTCAAAATCTCGAGGCTGTGCTTCTTCGATGCGCAGGATCATTCCTTCTACAAAGACGTAGGGTTCCAGATTGGCGTGACGATGATGAAGGGAAAACAGATAGGAATTTTCTTGAAGGTCAGTCTTCAGGAGGGGAAGACAGGTCTTTTTGAAGATTTCGGTCTTGATGACATTCAGGACTTCAAAGGCTTTGAGATCCGGAAGACCAGAAGAGGTCATTGCTTCGACGGTGGGCCGTTTTTCTAGAAGGGGCCAGATTTCGAGTCTCCGCCGCGGAACAGATCCTACCAATGTGATAAAGTTTACGGGTTGAAACTTCCTCCTCCGAGGGAAACGGTAATAAAGGAATCCTTCCTCGTCGAAAAGAATTTCCTTAAAGGCCAGGGTACGTCCGAAACCCGCGTAGGAGACGTTGAACCGCAACCCTACGTCGAGCAGGGTGATCTTCTTCATGCGAGGAGGATCGGGGAAAAGGGTCGGTCCTTCGGACAGACGGAAGACCTCAAGGAGGTGTCGCCAGTAATTTTCAGTAAGTAGTTCCTGCTGACGCAAGAGAGCTGCCACTTTTTGGGTGAGTTCATCGATGGTGCGTTTTTGAGTGCGACGGCAAAGACGACGTAAGTAAGCTTGGCGATGTTCGCGGAAAGATTCGGGGTTTCGTTCCAGGTCCAGGGCTTCAAAGGCCAGATTAAGCTCTACGGCCCGCTCTTTGGCCCCGTTACGAAGATCTGGATGATAGGCCCGCTGCAAGGCCCGATAACAGGCCTTTACCAGGCCAAAGAGGGCCTCTTCATCTAGATCCCGGACCATCTCTGGAGAAATGCCAAGTACTTCAAAGGGATTTCTCATCATAGTTTTCAAAGTTTAACCGGCTCAACCCCTCTTGTTCAAGGAAGGGGCGAAGAGGTTTTTTCTTGTCTCATCTTTCGGGCTCTGTTAAGAGAGCCTGCAAAAGGAGGCCTCTTATGAGCTTTCGCGGAGACTTTTCCGCCACCCTTATCGGGAGTTTCCCAGGTGAAGATCACGCTCAGGTGGTCTCTCTTATCTTGCAGTACTGTCCCGAGATCCCTTGCTGGCCGCAACTGCCCCAACGTGCTGGAGAGGGCATGTTGGTTCAGTTTTCCCGTGGTCTTCCGGGGTTTGATCCAACGAGACTCCAGCTCGATCCCTCTTCGCCGGATTTTGAACCGGCTCTTCTCTCCTTTTACGAAGAATACATGGCGGTCAAAGAGGGCGAAAAACCGCTTTTGGAGTCCCTCTTTGCCCAGGGAAAAGAGGAAGTCCCGGGACTCTTCGCCCTCCTTGAGGCCCTTGCCTCTCATGTCCCACGGGCCGTAAAGGGACAAATTACAGGTCCTTTTACTTTGGCCACGGGCTTAAAGACCCCAGATGGACGGGCGGTCTTCTATGATCCGTCTCTGAGGGACCTGGTGGTAAAACTCCTTGCCTTAAGGGCAGCCTGGCAAGTAGAGGTCCTTTCCCAGGCCGGAGTGCCTATAATCATCTTCCTTGACGAACCGGCCCTTTCAGGTTTTGGTTCTTCGGCCTTCGTAGGGGTTTCTCGTCAAGAAGTCCAGGATGTTCTAGCTGAAGTGGCGGAGGAGATTCGCATCCGAGGCGGTATTCCTGGAACACACGTATGTGCCAACACCGAATGGGATCTCCTCATCGAAGCCGGGCTATCGATCATCAATTTCGATGCTTTCGACTACCTGGATCGTTTCCTTCTTTACGCTCCGGCCTTGAAGGATTTTGTACAGGCCGGCGGTCTTTTGGCCTTTGGCGTAGTGCCAACCCTCAAACCCGAGGTCTTGGAAAGGGTCTCTGCTGAGGAATTGGCCAAAAGAATCCAGCAGGCCTTGGCCCACCTCTCCAGAGAAACCGGTCTACCAGAAGAGCAATGGGCTCAAGCCACATTAGTTACTCCCAGTTGTGGTATGGGAACTCTTGACGAAGAACTGGCCAGGAAGGCCCTGGTCCTTACCGCTCAGGTCAGTCGTCTCTTGCGGGAAAGATATGGCCTTTGAATTGGAACCAGAAAGGGAAAGACTCATCCCGGACACAAGCGTTTTTACCAATCCGGATGTTTACCGGGAGTTTGGTTCGAGTCCGGAAGAGGCCTTTGTGAACTTTCTTGAACTTACGGCTCGGGCCCCACACGTAAGGGTTTATATGCCGGCTTCAGTTTATGAAGAGTTAAAAAAGATGCTCAGAAACATCCGGGTTCCACCGCGGGCCCGGGCGGTTTTTCGGGTCAAGTCACCCAAAAAATATGAGATCCAGATCCCGGCCTTTCTCCTCTACGAACTGATAGACGACATCAGACAGCGTATCAACAAGGGTTTACGCGTAGCAGAGGAAGCTGTGAGGGCTTCGGTGCAAAAGAGCCCGGATGAGATCATCAACGCCTTGCGACGCAAATACCGGGAGGCCTTGCGAGAAGGGATTGTAGATTCCAAGGAGGACATCGAGCTCATTCTCTTGGCCCTTGAGCTGGATGGTCTGCTTCTTTCGGCCGACCGTGGCATTTTGGCCCTGGCAGACAAGCTTGGTATCCGATGGGTACCACCTGAGGAGATCCGAGAGACCCTAGAAGGGCTCGTATTTCATCCCTAGTTGCATCTCGTAGAGACGTGAGAGAGTCTCAGAAAGACGGGGTTTCAACTGGCCTGTCTTGACAGCCTGGATAAGGTCTTCGATGCTTTCGATGACGATTTCGCTTTCGTTGTACACCGAGCCGATTTCTTCCACGCTATGAGCATCGCTTCCCGCCACTCCAGGCAGACCAAAGGCGTGGGCTAGTTCCCGGGCTTGGGCGTTGGCCAAGAGGGAACTCCGACCGTTGAGCACCTCGATGGCGTCCACCAGTCCCTCTTCTAGAAGTCGCTCCTCGGGTTCCCTTCCCCAACGATAAGGATGGGCCCAAATGGAGAGTCCACCCAGGCGTCTTATCTCTCCCAGGACTTCGCGGCTCGACAACCCTTTTGGAAACCACGGGACCTTACCGGGAGCAAAGAGAAGGAAGTCCCCTTCCGGGGTAGAGTATTCTACCCCCACCAAAACAATGAGACCATTTTCCTGTCTGCCTGGCCGGAGGTGGTTTAGGACCTCGGTGGTAAAGTGATCGGTAAAACAGATGAGATCGAGACCTTTTTCTCTGGCCTTTTCCTTGGCTTCGGTTGGGCTCTGTTCCCCGCAAGGGGAGAAACTGGTATGAAGGTGGAGGTCAAGACGCATGATCTTAGTATGCCTCAAAAGAAAAGTTTGCAAAGGTTCGACAGCAGAGTGAAATGGGTTTAAATGCCAACATGTCGAAGAAAGCGCCTTCGACTCTCCTCCTTCTTTCCTCCCTTTCCATGTGTGGGGCCTTGGCCCTGGCCACCACGGCCTTTTTCATGCCGGTTTATCTGAAAAAGATAGGTTTTTCCGGCCAAGAAATAGGTTTCCTTTATGCCCTTTTCAGTCTTACCTCCATTATCACCTCGTTTCCTTCTGGTCTGGCCAGCGATCGTTTTTACGCGCGCAATCTGGTGGTGTTGGCCCTCTGTCTTATGGGGGCTTCCTTGTTGGTTCAGAGCTTGGTGACGCGTTTTGTCCTTTTCGCTGCGGCCTATCTCATCTATGGGCTGGGGCAGAATCTTTTCCGGGTCAGTCTCGACGCCCTGTTGTTGAAAAGCCTCCCAGAGCGAGTGGGTAAGAATTATGGCATCTTCAACGGAATGCGCATGTTAGGATTCACCCTAGGAGGGCTGGCTGGTGGACTCCTTCTCGGCCGTTACGATTTTGTTTATACCCTGCGGGTAGTAGGAAGTTTCTATTTTTTGATGACCCTTTACTGGTTTGCCCTGCCCAAGACCGTCCCGGTAAAGTTTGGTCTCAAGGCCTATTTTTCGGATTTTTCCGAACCCCGCGTCATACTCTTCGCCTTCTGGCTCTATCTCTTTTATCTTCACTGGGGAGCAGAGTTCACGAGCTACGGTCTTTTTTTGCGAGAAAATCTCCATCTTTCCCTTACAGGGATGGGTCTTTATATGTCCGCGGAATTTGCAATGGTGGGTCTTGCTTCGGTGATCAACGGTTTTCGGCTGGAACGCGGGGCCTCTTTGTCACGCCTGGCAGCCCTGGGACTATTCTGTTCCGGCGTGGGACACATGGGGATGATCATCGAGGTCCTACCGGTGAGTCTGGCTTTCAGACTCCTTCACGGTTTCGGCGACGGCACCATTATGGTCCTTTCCTACGTGGGAATCGCCAAGCTATTCCGATTGGAGCGTATCGGAGGAAACAGTGGTCTTATCACGCTTTCCATCATGTTAGGGAGCTTCACCGGTTCCCTTATCTTCGGCCCTCTGGGGGCCCGTTATGGCTATCAATGGCCTCTTTTTATTTCTGGAGCCATTACAGTGTTTCTGATTCCAATGGTCTTTTTGCCGCGTTTCCGAGAGGTGGCTAACGTCTCTCACGGAAGATGAGCTTGATGGGGCTTTTCTCAAACCCCAAGGCTTCCCGGAGACGGTTGCGAAGGTATCTTTCGTAACCTTTGGGGATCTCATCCGGGTAATTGCTGAAGACAACAAAAGTAGGGGGTCTTACTTCAACCTGGGTGCCATAGTAAAACTTGAGACGCTTTCCAGTGGAAGTGTAAAGGCTATGATCACGGGTGGCTTCCTCTAAGACCTTATTGACCATCCAGGTTGGTACACGGGTGGAGTATTGACGATAAATTTCGTCTATTAGTGGTAGTATTTCTCTAATACGCCGCCCGGTTTTGGCGGAAACCGTAAGGATGGGAGCCCAGGGGATGAAGCGGGCTCCATATTTTACCTTCTCAAGTAGGATGTTTCCTTCTTCCCGGCGTCCGTCGAGAAGATCCCATTTATTGATGAGGATGAGACATCCTTTATGGTTCTTTTCTACCTGGGAGAGAATCTTTTGGTCTTGATCGGTGATACCTTCTTCGGCGGTGAGTACCACGATGGTCACGTCTGAATTCTTAAGGGCCTCTAGGGATTTTCCCACGCTGAACTTCTCCAGACGATGTTTGATTCGAGGCCGCCGCCGGATGCCAGCGGTGTCTATGAGGAGGTAACGTCGCCCGTCTGGTCTTTCAAGGAGAGTATCCACACTGTCTCGGGTGGTCCCGGGGATCTCAGATACGATCATCCGTTCTTCTCCTAAGAGCCGGTTGACCAAAGAGCTTTTCCCCACGTTGGGCCGCCCGATGATGGCTACCTTGATGATTTCGTCCTCTTTGAGGGTTTCAGCTTCGGTTTCTTCGGGCAGATATCGAGCGATGGCCTCTTCAAGGTCTTCCAGGTTACGTTTGGTCTTGGCTGAAAGGCCTACCACCTCTTCAAAGCCCAGGGCGTAGAACTCTGGGATGACCTTTTCGAAACGTTTCCCGTCGATCTTGTTCACCACCACGATAACGGGCTTGCCAGTTTCGTGTAGGAAAGAAGCCAGTTCTTCGTCCACCGGTGTAAGCCCGGCCTGACCATCCACCACCAGAAGGACCAGATCAGCTTCCTCGACCGCGGTCTTGGCCTGTTGAAAAATGGCCTGGGCGAAAAAATCTTCGTCCCCCGGGAGGAGACCCCCGGTGTCAATCAAAGTAACGGGGCGGCCTGCTATCTCGGCCACAGCGTACTGGCGGTCTCTTGTGACCCCTGGAGAGCGCTCTACTACGGCCTTTCTTGTACCGGAAAGAGTGTTAAACAGGGTAGATTTTCCTACATTTGGGCGTCCTACAATGGCAATACGAAAAGGTCTGGCCATCTTTTCTCCGTGTGTTTTCCAGCAAAAATTTTTTTAAAAAATAGTAGAACTTCTGGTTTCTCCTGTCAGGAGCAGAGGTAATAACAACCTTTTGTCCCTTTGGCAAAGATCTTGAGTGTTCTCGTTCTGTTTAATGAATTGGGGTTTCTTGGAGGGAGAGTCGTGATTTTGGAGGGGCGGCGATGGTCTTCTGTTCGAACTCAGACTTGTCAGCCAGGGTCTCAAATAGGAAAAATAAGGGGAAAAACTCCAAGGAGTGGAGATGAAACGTCTTGTCTTTCCTTTGAGTTCGAAAGAGGTCCTACGTAGTCTGACAGCAGGGGAGATGGTCAGCCTGTCCGGGACTCTGCTGGCAGCCCGGGATCAAACCCATCGCCTTCTCTTGGAAGACCTCAAAAAAGGAAAAGGGCTGCCGGTAGATCTTCGGGGGCATTGTCTCTACTACGTTGGTCCTACTCCGGCTCCTCCTGGGCGGGTGATCGGATCCGCGGGCCCCACCACTTCTTATCGGATGGACCGATACACTCCAGCCCTTCTGGCCCAGGGTCTTTGTGCTACCATGGGCAAAGGAACCCGTTCCCCGGAAGTCCGAAAGGCTATGTTGGAACACGAGGCGGTCTATTTGGCCACCTTTGGTGGGGCAGGGGCCTATCTTTCGCGTCGAATAAAGGCCTGTGAGGTACTGGCTTATCCCGAACTTGGGCCAGAGGCCCTTTTACGTTTGGAGGTGGAGGACTTTCCGGCGGTAGTCATCAATGACTTACAAGGCAATGACTTCTATGAAGAGACGCGCCAGAGATGGGCCCGTCTCCTTTTGGAGGTTTGAGATGATTCATACCAAAGAGATTTTGATCGAAACCAAGGGTTTTTGTGATGTTCATGATCTTACCCCGGTGCTGGCTTCATTTGTGAGGGAAACGGGTCTCGAAAATGGACAGGCCCTGGTTCACGTGCCAGGTTCTACTGCCGGGGTGACCACCATTGAGTTTGAACCAGGTGTCTTGGAAGACCTCTGTCGGGCACTTGAGCGACTGGCGCCACAAAACATCCCCTACGCCCACGATCGGGCTTGGGGAGATGGTAATGGTTTCTCGCACGTGAGAGCGGCCTTGATGAAACCCAGTCTGGTAATCCCTGTGGTGGAGGGACGTCTGTTGCTCGGGACCTGGCAACAGGTGGTACTCCTTGATTTTGATAATCGTTCCCGCAAGAGGCGGATTGTCTTACAAGTTATGGGGGAATGATGGCTGGTCCGCTGGAAATACTCAAATTTCTTCCAAAGACCAATTGTAAGAAGTGCGGTTATCCTTCTTGTTTGGCCTTTGCCTTTGCCCTTGCTACCGGGGCGACAGAGCCGGAGAGGTGTCCAGAACTCGATCCAGCCCTGCTGCCAGAGCTTATCCCTCAAGAGAGACTTCCTGAAGAGGACTATGCCTGGAAGGTGCTTGAAGAGGTAAAGAAAAAGGCCTTGAAGGTCAACTGGTCCGAGGTAGCTTCCTCCCTCGGACTCGAGGTTCTGGGAGCCCGAGAAGTCCGTTTACCCTATCTTGACGCCATGGTTCAGCTCAGACCAGAAGGGGCCAGACGTGAAGACGGTCTGTCTCTTGATCCCCGTGATCAGATTCTCCTCTATAATTACGTGGCCTTTGCAGGGCGGGAGCCTCTATCAGGGAAGTTCGTAGGGCTGGAATACTTTCCTCATTCGGTCTCAAAGGTTGCCACCCTTAGGCGTTACGCCGAGGAGAAACTGGCCCAAACCTTTACTGGGAAACTATCCCTCCTCGCAAAGTTGTTGGCAGATTTCCAGACAAAGGTCTTGGAGGAAACTCCGGCAGACCTTTCGATGGTGATCTTTGTCCTTCCCAGGGTGCCGCTCCAGGTTAATTTCTTCGAAGGAGAGCCGGAGGAAAATCTACCTTCGGAGGTAAAGATTCTCTACGATCAAAAGGCCATTCACTATCTAGATCTGGAGTCTCTGGTCTTCTGTGCCGAGCGCTTGGTGGAGCGCCTCTTAGAGAAAGCCGGATTTTAATCTTTGTTCAAAGCCTCCTTAAGTTCGCGGATGGTCTTCTCTACGGCGTGACGATTCTTGGGAGAGAAACCTGCCAGGATTACCCTGGTTTGGTCCTTCTCCGGCAAGATGGCCACCCAGTATCGCTGATGGGCAAAAAAGAAGGCGGCGAAGATTCCAAGGATCAAAAGGGTGAAACCAATCCAAACAATCCAGACTCCGGGATCTTTTTTGACCTGGAGTCCGGTGGCATAGATAGGCCGGGCTTCCTCGAGGCTGACGAGTACCGGGCCGGTTTTGGTCTCTATCCGGCGCGGATGGCGTTTAAGTATCCAAAAGGCTGAAGGGGGTTCCTCATCCACTTGGAACCAGATCCTGGCCGCTGGCAATCCGTGGGCCTGTTGGAAATCCAGCAGGCCTACGCGGATCTTCTCTTCTTCCCAGCTGGCTTGGCTGAAGGGTTTGATCACCAGAGTCTTTTCCTTGGGGCCTTTCAAAAGACGGAGCTTTATCTGGGCAAAGGTGTTGTAAGTGGCCTGATAAAAGGTAATCCCTTTGTAAGTGAGGGGATCGTTGACCCTGATAGCCCCCTTTAAGACTTCCTTTCCGTGTTCGAGAATGGTCACATCGGAGCGGTATTCCTTGGGCATTCCGTTGGGATAAAAGTCTATGTGGAACTTGTCGCATCTGATCTCAAAGCTTAAGGGTACAAACCTTTTTTTCTTGCTCCAAACCCGGACACGGCTGGTTTTTTCCCCTTCAAGAAGCGAGACCTCTCCTCTGAAACCAAAAGCTGCTCCGATGATAGCACCCACGATGATGATGAGTAGAGAAAAGTGGACCACATAGACCGAGAAATAGCTCCAGCGGGCCTTGTCCTTGAGGAAAAGGACGCCATCGGCGAAATCGGCTTCTTGAGGTGGACCAAGCCTTTTCTTCACCACGGAAAGGACTTTTTCCTTGGCTTGGCTTAGAGGTAGGTTGAGTTTCAGTTCTTCAGCCACCGGCATGCGACGGAGTTTTTCGGGATCAACGGCGAGGGGATCGCGGCGATAGAGTTCGATGGAGAAGGGCAGACGTTTTATGGAACAGAGGATGAGATTGAGACTGAAGAGCCCAAGGAGGGCCATATACCACCAGGAATGATAAGTGTCATGGAGGTGAAAGATTTTGATGATTTGCCCCAAGGTGGGACCGTAGCGTTGCACGTAGAAGGCCAGGGGTTGCCCTTGGGGAAGGATGGTCCCAATGATGGAGGTGGCTGCCAGTACCAGAAGGAGAAAGATGGCCAGCTTGATGGAGCTGAGAAACTTGATGATGGGATTCTTGAACATCTACTTTTCGTCCTCCTGTTTGGAAGAATCCTCGTCTTTGACCGCCTGTCGGAAGTTCTTGATCCCTTTCCCTAGGCCTTCACCGATTTGTGGAAGTTTACCGGCTCCGAAGATGATGACCACAATGAGAAGGATGACCAATAGCTCCGGGAGTCCGAGACCAAACATTTCTTCTCCTAGAAAGATTTCATTTTGAGCCCCCAAACTAAACCGCTGCCCCTTCTTTGACAAGTCCAAATCAGCCAGAGAGCCAAAAATACCTGAACAACGGTAAAATGGCCTCTCTCATACTAAAAAACTCCTTCTTTCCCGCGGTTTCGCGCCAGGGATAGACGCGATCAGAGACAAAGAGCAGGGCAGCCAGGTCTTTTTTTCGGAAATGAGTCACGCTAAAGGCTGCGGCGCATTCCATCTCCACCACACGAGCCTGTGGGGCGTAGAGACGACAGAAATCTTCGGTTTCCCGATAAAGGGCATCTGTTGAGACCACCTGACCAGTCTCAAAATTGAGCCCCGTTTGGATGAGTCCGTGATAGATCTCCCAAAAAAGCCTCCTTGAGGGAAGGAGATGGCCTCCATAGTGGGAGGAAGTGCCTTCGGCACTTAAAGCCTTCTCTGGCAAGAAGAAAGATCCCAAGGGCAGGGACTCTTCTAGGGCCCCGGCCCAACCAAAAAGGAGGAATTCCTCCGCTCCAGCGGCTATAAGGTGTTCGAGGAGAATAGCTATCTGTGGACCGCCTAAAGCTGGCCCGGCCAAGGCCTGGTTTGGTCCTAAGAAGAGGCGAGAGAGAAAGATTTTGGGGCCTGTGTCCAAGCGAAAAGTCCGTTTGAAAAAGATCAGGTCGGGTTCGGTAAGCGAGATGATGACCCGTTTGGGACAGGTAAAGTTAACCTTGGGGCGAACGATCTCCATTGAGGATACAGAGAGCTTCTTTGAAGGCTTCTATTTCTTCTTGGTATTCCTTGGCAGGCCTTTCCATGCCACAGGTGAGACACCTCACCCGCGCTTGGGCTCACCGCCCCACGATAACCGCCGGCCCACCACAAAAATGGCAGTTGAGTTCTGCTTTGGTTTTCTCTTCCATCAAAAAGGCTCCTTATGGCCACACTTTGGGCAGAATTTCCATTCTTCTTTGCGTTCACGTTTGCGTACCATGAAAGGGGCTCCGCAAGAGGGACAGCTCTCTTTGAGGGGTTCTTGCCAGAGGATGAACTCGCATTCTGGGGCACGGCTGCAGCGGTAATAAGTCTTTCCAGTCCTGGCCCGCCTTTTGATGAGGGTGCCATTGCAGCCCTCTTCGGGGCAAGGGATGCCCGTTGAGATGGGCTTGGTATTTTTGCACTCCGGGTATCCCGAACAGGCCAAGAATTCTCCGTAGCGACCGCGTTTAATCACCATGGGTCGCCCACATTTTTCGCACACCTCTCCGGTTTCCTTGTTTTTCTCTACGACCTTGATCTCACCCTTTTCACGAACGTAATCTCGGGTTTCTCTGCATTCTGGGTAACGGCTACAGGCCAAGAAGGCCCCGGCCCGTCCTACTCGAATGATCATCTCTTCCCCACAAGCAGGGCATTTGATACCCGAGGGTACACCGGCCTTGAGAGAGGCCATCTCCTTGGCCGCCTTCTCCAGGACGGAGGCAAAAGTCTGGTAAAAATTTCTCAGAAGTTCTACCCGATCTTTCTTACCCTCTTCTATTTCGTCCAATGCCTCCTCCAGCCGGGCGGTAAAGCCCGTTTCGATGATGTCTGGAAAGTGGGCGGTGAGAAGGTCGTTCACCAGAAGACCGAGCTCGGTGGGTTTCAGGGCCCCCTTTTCCGTCTCCACGTAGCCGCGTTCCTTGATGGTGGAGACTATTTGAGCGTAGGTGGAGGGCCGACCGATACCCTTTTCCTCCAGCACGCGGATGAGAGTGGCTTCGGTGTAACGAGGTGGTGGTTGGGTGAAGTGCTGTTTGGGTTCGATCTTTTGGAGTTTCAACCCGGCTCCAGCTTCCAGTTTGGGGAGGGAACCTTCCTCCTCTTCTTCCTCCGAGCGATACAACACCAAAAATCCCGGATGTAGCAGCACCAGACCACTGGCCAAAAGTTCGTAGTCGCCAGCGGTTATGTAAATCTCGGTCCGCTCAAACAGGGCTTCTTTCATTTGAGAAGCCACAAAACGCCGGAAGATGAGTTCGTAGAGCAGGAGTTCATCTTGAGAGAGGAAAGGCTTCAGGCTCTCTGGTGTTCGGGCCAGGGAAGTGGGTCTGATGGCCTCGTGGGCTTCTTGGGCGCTCTTACGGCTTTTATAAATCGGGGGCTTGGTTGGAAGAAAGTCCGGTCCAAAGCTCTCCTTGATGAAGGAGCGAGCCTCTTCTTGGGCCTCCTTGGCCACCCGTACAGAATCGGTACGCATGTAGGTGATGAGCCCTACGGCCCCTTCTTCGCCGAGTTCCACTCCTTCGTAAAGCCGTTGGGCGAGCATCATGGTTTTTTTGGCGGAGAACCGGAGCCGTCTCCAGGCTTCCTGTTGCAAGGTGCTGGTGATGAAGGGTGGAGCGGGATGGCGCCGGACTTTTTTCTTCTCTACCCGTGAAACGATGAAAGGAAGCCTCTGGAGTTCTTGGACTATGGCCAGGGCTTCGGCTTCTCGGCGGGGCTTAACGGGCTGGCCACGATGTTTCTTGAGTCTGGCTCGCAGTGGTCCGTGGTCGCTGTCAAGGAGGACCTCGATAGTCCAATATTCTTCCGGAACAAAGGCCTCCCTTTCTCTTTCACGTTCGCAAATAAGACGTAAGGCCACGGACTGAACCCGGCCTGCCGAAAGGCCTCGTTTGACCTTTTCCCAAAGGAGAGGGGAGAGGTTGTAGCCGACTAGACGGTCTAAGATGCGTCGGGCCTTCTGTGATTCAAATTTTCTTTCGTCCAATTCCGTAGGTTTGGAAAGGGCCTCTTTGATGCCTCTTTCAGTAAGCTCGTAGAGGAGGAGACGCCGGATGGGTTTGCCGAGATCTTGAAGTTCTTCAGCGATATGAAAGGCGATGGCCTCCCCTTCTCGATCTGGATCTGGACCAAGGTAGATCTCTCGGGCCTTTTTGGCAGCGGCTTTGAGTTTCTTGATGACCTCCTTTTTGCCTCGAATAGTCACATATTCTGGTTCAAAACCATTATCAATTTTGACCCCCAACCGGCTCTTGGGCAGATCTTTGATGTGACCCACCGAGGCTTCCACCTCAAAGTCCTTTCCGACAATCTTCTTGATGGTGCGAACCTTGGTGGGTGATTCAACGATGATCAGACCTTTCTTCATCTTCTGCGACCTTTTGGTAGAAATTTCCAGCCAGTCCTTCGACCAGGCCCTTCAACTCGAGGCCGAGAAGGATACCCGATAGGCGTGAAACTTCCAGCCCCGTTTTGCGAGCCAGGTCGTCCACGTGTATCGGATAGACCTCCAAATGCCCTAAAACTTTGGCCTCCAGAGGCTCAAGTGTCAAGGAGTTGACGTTTCCTTTCTCAAAGACCTTATTGATACCCAAGGCCTCAAGCACTTGGGATGGTTGGTCGACCAAGAGGGCCCCTTCCCGGAGGAGCTGGTGACAGCCGTGACTTCGATGCGAATAGATATTTCCCGGGACAGCCATCACTTCGCGTCCTTGGTCCGCTGCCCAGCGGGCTGTGATCAGAGAACCTGAACGCAGGCTGGCTTCCACCACAAGCACTCCTAAAGAAAGTCCGCTGATGAGGCGGTTGCGGGCCGGAAAATGGCCGGGTTTGGGCCCGGTGCCCAGCGGAAACTCGGTGATAATGGCTCCGCCTTGGTCCAAGATCTTTTCTCGAAGAGAGAGATTCTCAAGGGGGTACTTTTGATCAAGTCCACAACCCAACACAGCCACGGTGTATCCCTGGGCCTCAAGGGCTCCCTGGTGAGAGGCTGCGTCCACACCAAGGGCCAGTCCGCTTACAATATCAAGTCCGTTGCGAGCCAATTCTCGAGCCCATTGTCTGGCTACTTTTAGTCCGTAATAGGAAGCCCGGCGGGCCCCCACCATGGCCAACGGATAAGGACCAAAACGTAAACGGCCCTGGACAAAAAGCACGGGTGGCGGGTCATAAATTTCTCGCAAGAGGGCGGGGTAGTGGGGTTGCCAGAGACCAACAAAGTGGGCTCCCATCTTTTCCAAGGTTTCCCATTCTTTTTCTGCCCGTCTCAGGGCTTCCTCTTTGGAAGAAAGGGCCTTGAGGGTTGCGCTTCGAAGTCCGAGCTTTTGTCGCTTCTCTGCGGGTAGAGAAAAGGCCCTGGCAGGAGTGGAAGCCAGGGCCAGTATTTTTTTGAAACCCAGGGGACCAAGCCCTGGGATCAAGGCCAGGGCCAAGCCCAGGAGATCTTCATCCATTTGATGGCGAGAGTTTTCGGAAAAGGAGTGTCAGAACATTATCTTTGAGTTCGACTTCCACGAAAGGAGAAAGGATCTCGCGTCCCACTTCCCAAAGTTCGTTGGGAGATGGGAAGCCAGAGGTACTTTCCAATCGCGCCTTGGGACCTTCTTCGGTCTTTTCGGTGGTAATGATGAGCCCCCCTTTGGTTTCGACCAGATGGGGCACAAACCACCAGAACAAGGCACATAGTCCCTGACGAATCGGTCCCGGTGGGGCAAAAAAGAAAAGGGTTTCATCTGCCAGATGGAATTCTTTTGGTACCTGGTGTTTGAAACGCAGGTCTCCTTCCCAGAAGACAATGGCTTGCTGAAGGAGTTGATTGAGTTCGATAGAGGTAGCATTTTCTTCGGTGACCTCGTTGATGGTGTTCAGGATGTTTCGCAGTCGCTCTATCTGTTCGTCTATTTGTAGAATCTTCGTTTGTTGTTGTTCGAGCAGGGGTTGACACTCTTGGTTGGCCTCTTTGAGCAGACGACCAAAAGAGGCCTTTATCAATTCGATTTGCATGGAAAGAATCTGCAAGGGACCGCTCATATTATGAACCAGTCCTTGTACTAGATGACCACAAGCCGCCTTATGCAACAGATTGCGACACAGATCGTCCATGATCCTCCCCGTTTAGAATCCTTTCTTCTTGCCACACCCGGGCAAAGGCCTCTGCCACCAGAGGATCAAACTGGGTTCCGGCGTGGCGGAGGATTTCCTGAAGCGCGGTCTCCCTGGGGAGGGGTGGACGATAGGGTCGAACCGAAGTCATGGCGTCAAAGGCGTCTGCTACCGCCAACACCCGGGCCAAGAGAGGGATCTCCTCTCCGGCCAAACCGTCGGGATAACCCCTCCCATCCCAGCGTTCGTGATGATGTTTGATGATGGCCACTTCCTGTTTGAGGAGACCGATGTGTCCAACGATCTCCGCCCCTATTAAGGGATGCTGTTTGATGATTTCGTACTCCTCCGGGGTGAGACGCCCGGGCTTGAGCAAAATATAATCTTTGATCCCCACTTTACCTATATCGTGAAGATGACCCGCAACCTTAAGGCTTTCCAGTTCGTCATGAGAGAGCCCCATTTCCCGGGCGATGAGCAGGGCAATTTGGGTCACCCTTTCGGAATGTTCTTTGGTATAAGGATCCTTGGCTTCCAAGGTCTTGACCAAGGCCCTCAGGGCGTCGTGCAAATTTAAAAGGATACTTTCATATAGGATAAAATTTTCTGCCAAGGGAGCCGCTCTTTCAAGGATGAGGTTGATAGCAAAGAGATCATCCTGGGTGTAGTTGCTTTTGCGGCAAAGTACGAGAGCTCCGAGGTTTTCCTGTTTTATGATGAAGGGTGCACTGAGCAGGGCTTTTTGTCCATTAAGGGTTGGGAGGAGATAAGGTAGCCCTTCGCGTAAACACTTGGAGACCGGATTGTCATCGAAAAAATTAATCTCAGAGGGCGGATCTCGAAATCCTTCCCAGACTTCGGGTAAGAGTCTGTGACGTTCCAGGTCGAGCAGATAGAAGACCGCCTCTTCAGAGGAAGTAAATTCTCGACTGAGATTGATTATTTCTCGATAAAGTTCTTGGAGATTGGCGCTGGAAGTGAGCCGATCGCTGACGGTGAAAAGGAGAGTTTGTTCTCTGGTCTTTTGTTTGAGGAGGCTTAGAAGCTGTTGATATTCGCTGTCTTTGGGTAGATCTTTCTTTTCCCGGATTTTTTGGAGGGCCTGTTCCAGTTGTTTAGCGGTGAAGGGTTTGATGAGAAAATCTACCGCCCCGTTTCGTAGTGCCTCCACCGTGACTTCGAGAGAAGGGTAGCTGGTCATCAAGATGACAGGTGTTTCAAAATGGGACTGTCGGATGAGTTTCAATACCTCAAGTCCACCCAGCCCCGGCATATTGATGTCCAGAAGGACGACGTCGATGGGATATTTGTTAAGAAAGTCCAGGGCTTCGTAGCCGTTTCGAGCTTCAAAGGGGCGGCAGCCCTCAAAACTCGAGATTACCAGGGCCAAATTCTCCCGCAGGAGATCCTCATCGTCTACAATAAGCACGTTCAATTCGGGTTGGGCCATTATTTCATCTTCTCAATAAGGATTTTTTTGATGGCTTCGAATTCTTCTTCTTCCAAAAAGCCCTCTTGGCGTAAACGGGCCAGGCGTTCCAATTCCGAAAGGAGATCTCCTCCGCGCGGGGAGGTGGAGACCTCTTTCAGACGCTCGTAGGCCTTCTTGAGGTCTTCCAGTAGGCGTTGATTTTCTCTTTCCAGCAAAATGCGCGCACAGGCGTTATCCACGCTTACCTTTAGTTCTTCCAGACTAAAGGGCTTGCGGATGTAATCGTAGGCCCCCTCTTTCAGGGCTTCGATGGCGGATTCCAAGGTGGCGTAACCCGTAATAATAATGACCAGAAGGTGTGGTTGAAGCCTTTTGGCTTCTTTTAAGAGTTCTATTCCGCTCATACCAGGCATCTTGATATCCGTAATCAAGAGATCAAACTCCTCCTCTTTGAGGAGATCCAAGGCTTCCAGACCGTTGGCCGCCAGACGAATTTCTCGTCCCCTTTCTTGAAGCTCCTCAAAGAGGAGGGCACGAAGCGGCCTTTCGTCCTCGGCAATGAGGAGTCTTAGAGGTTTCCTTTCCCCTTTCCGCACCTGATTTAGACCCGGGCTTCGAAGAGAATGCCCACCAGTTCGTCAAGCTTTTCGCGCACGCGCAAAAGTTCCTCTGGAGGAATCTGACGAATAACCTCGTTGGTCTTGGGGTCGACGATCTTGACCACTATCTCCCCGGTCTTTTTATCTACGTTGAATACCAGACGTACGTTGAGCTTTTCAAGTTCTTCCTGAATTGCTCCCACCATCTCCTTGAGGGATTGGGGGTCACTTTCAGGAGGCAAAGAGATCTTTTCACCGCCCCCTTTTTGGATAGGAGTTGGAGACCGAGCCCCTTCTTGTTTAAGCCCCGTTTGGGTCACGGGGGTTTCATTAATACGACTGACCACCTCACCCACTTGCATGGCCCAAACCTCCTTGTTTAGTGTAGCCATCCCTGTCGGCAACGGGCCTCCAAGGCGGCTTGTTTGGCCAAAGCCAGGTTGGCAAGTTCTTCTTCTTCGCTCAGAGCCTCACGAACCAGGGGCAGATCTTCGGCCTCGAAAGCCGCTTTCTTCAAAAAGTAGAGGAGGTCTTGCTTGAGTTGCATTAAGGCCCGAAGCTTGCGGAAGTTCTCTTCCTTGAGGGCCTCCCGACAACTTTGGTTGAGTAAACGCAGCTGGCGAAGAAGATCCTTTCCCGTCACCTTTCACACCTCCAGGCGAACTTGGTCCCCAGGACAGGGCCTTTGGGGCGCCAGATCTTTTCTTTTAACCAATTTCGGCGCACAAGAAGCCCAACTAAAATTTGGCCTTCAAGGAAAAGCAGAAAAATAGGAAAAGGTAGGAAGAAAAACGAGAAAAAACAGATCTAACTGGATGTTTTTTTCTGTAAGGCTAGAAAATCGTCAATTTCAAAGATGGCTTCGAAAGAAAGTCCAGCCTTCTCAATGGCTTCCTGACCACCTTCTTTTCGATCTATCAAGGCCACGACCGCCTCCACCCTGAGGCCGGCTTCTCTGGCACGGGTTACGGCTTTAAGACTTGAACCACCGGTGGTGACCACGTCTTCAAGGATGACGCAACGCCAGCCAGGTTTGACTAGTCCTTCCAGATAGCGACCGGTGCCGTGACCTTTGGCTTCCTTGCGCACGATAAATCCTTCAAGTTCCGCCCCTTCGAGTCCAGCCTGGAAACAGACGGCAGAAACCAAAGGATCTGCTCCCAAGGTGAGACCTCCCACGGCCTGGGGAGCGTAACGTTTAGCCTTTTCCCAGAGTAGACGCCCGAGCAAGGGGAGAGCGATGGAAGAGAGGGTTACTTTTTTGCAATCGAGGTAATAAGGACTCTTTTTGCCAGAAGAAAGGAGGAATCCTTCTTCCGAATAGAGGAAAGCCCGTTTGAAGAGGAGCCGGAAAAGGGTTTCTCGTTCACTCATGGAGAATCTCCGTGCCTACGCCGCGGTCCGTAAAGATTTCGAGTAAAATGGCATGTGGTACACGCCCATCGATGATGTGGGCCTTTTTGACTCCGGCTAGAAGGGCCTTACGCGCACTTTTGAGCTTGGGAATCATGCCCCCTTTGGCCACTCCTTGCTCCAGGAGTTCCTCCAATTCTTTCAGATTGAGAGAAGAAAGGAGGCGGTCTTCTTGATCTTTGACACCTTCCACGTCGGTGAGATAGATGAGCTTTTCAGCCTTGAGGGCCCCGGCAATGGCTCCGGCCACCAGGTCGGCGTTGATGTTATAGGCCTCCCCGTCAGGTCCCACCCCTACCGGGGCGATGACCGGCAGGAAACCGTTTTCCATCAGGGTTTCCAACACCTCAGGATTGACCTCCTTGACCTTGCCCACTCTTCCGATGTCGATGATCTCCGGTGGACGGTCTTCTCCCGAGTAGCGGTAGATTTGCATCTTCTCTGCCACTACCATGTCGCCATCGCGTCCCGAGAGCCCGACGGCTCGTCCTCCATGACGGTTGATGAGACCTACAATGCCCTTGTTGACCGTGCCCACCAAGACCATCTCTACTACGCTCATGGTGGCCTCATCGGTGACCCTTTGCCCTTCCACGAAGACCGGTTTGATACCCATTCTGTCCATCACTTCGCTGATCTGCGGACCTCCACCATGGACAATTACCGGACGGAGGCCTACATACTTCATGAGGACCACATCTTGGGCAAAGGCCTCTTTTAAGGTCTCATTAACCATGGCATGGCCACCGTACTTAATGACCACCGTCTTGCCATAAAATTGACGCAAATAGGGCAGGGCTTCGATGAGGACTTTGGCTCGTACTTCGTAACTTATTTCCATGGCCTTAAACCATAGCAAAGCAGAACTCTTTCTCAACTCTTGCCAAAAGGTCTGTGAGGGCTTTTGTCTCGGGAAAATGTTCTTGGAGTAAATCCTTTAGAGTCGAAAGGGCCACTGGCAGATAGCGCCTAAACCAACCCTTACCAGAAAGGCTCAGTTTGGCAAAGGCCCCGATGGCTTGTAAGAGCCGAAAGACAGCCAGATGATAAAAACCAGCCAGTTCCCTTCGTGAAGAAAGTGTAAGATAAAGGTCGAAGAGCTCTTTTCTCTCCCTATCTTTTAGGTTGGCGTATGGGTCGAAGAGCAAAGAGGCCAGATCGTAGTGAGGAGGTCCAAGCCTTGTCCCCTGAAAGTCTATCAGGCGCAGTCTTTGGTTCTGCACCATGAGGTTTCGGGATTGGAAATCCCGGTGGAGGAGGACCTCTTCGCCTAAATAGAAGCGGGCCTTAAGGAAGAGTTCCCACAATTCTTCAAGGATCTCGGAAGGAGGAGTGAGGCCCAGAAAGTTTTTGAGAAAGGACTCGACGAAATAAAGGGCTTCGCGTTGCCACATGGTTTTTTCGTCGTAGAAGGCCTCTTCGAAGGCCCAGCGCGGGTCGAATTCTTTTCCAAGTCCCTGCAGACGGACCAGGAGTTCTATGGCCTGTGGGTAGAAGGCGAGTCGTCGTTTTCGAGGAAGGTCCTCCAGGCGAGTGTCTCCCAAGTCTTCGACCAGGATGAAGCCGTGTTTTTCTTCAAAGGCCAAGATTTTGGGAACGGGGAGGCCGTGCTGATCCAAAAAAAGCCCCAAACGGACGTAGGCCCTGGCTTCAGCCAGCCCCCGCTCCCCTTCTTGGGGTAAGATCAGAACCAGGGTTTGTTTGCCTTTCCGAACTCTAAAGAAGCCCCTCTCCGAGCCGTCTCCTTTCAGAGAGAAGATCTCGGCTTGAAAGAACCCTTCCTGGAGGAGAAAGCGTTGGGCCTCCTTTGGGAGGCCCGGCCTCTTATTTGAGGATGCCCGCCAGATAGTCCTGGATGACAAGGTCAGCCTTCATCTTTGGGACCCCACCAACCACCACGCGGATCCCAATTTTCTGGATTTCTTCTCGAAGCTTGTCCGAAATCTTGGGGGCAATGAGATGGGTGATTACCTGCTCCTTAAGCCACAGATCAAGAGGGGCTTCTTCGGGTTTTTTGGCCACGTCTTTGACCCGCACTTGGCTCTTTTCAACGTCATAGATGGCAAAGAGGTTGGCTGAATCGAGTTCTTCGGTGACCACCGGGCCTTCCACCGGAATGGCCACACGCATGTAACGTCCTTCTTCCACGTCGCGGTAGAACTCTTCGGTGGCAGCTACCACGTTGCGCACCAGTTCTTCGAAGGCTTCGGCGGTCTTTGACTCCGGGTAGGCGGCGATCACCGGTTTTCCGGCGTCTCCAGCAGCCACTACTCTGGGATCTACCGGGATGCGCCCCAGAAACTTGATGCCCAACTCTTCGGCTAGTCTTTCCCCTCCACCGCGTTTGAAAAGATCTACCTCCTTGCCACAATGGGGGCAGATAAAACCACTCATGTTTTCTACCAGACCAAGTACTCGCATCTTGACTTTGCGGCAGAAATTGTAGGACTTCTTCACGTCGATCAAAGAGACCTCTTGTGGGGTAGTTACCAGCACGGCGTAAGCGTCAGGGATGGTTTTGGCCACGGTGAGGGGTTCATCTCCGGTACCCGGTGGGGCGTCTATGATAAGGTAGTCGAGTTTACCCCAGTCGATGTCGGCGATGAACTGGCGAATCGCCGAGATTTTTAGAGGTCCGCGCCAAATAACTGCTGCATCCTCGTCTGGAAGAAGGGGTTCGATGGAGAGGAACTTGAGATTGGGCGAATAAACGATGGCTCCGATGCGGCCATCCGGGCGACGAGGCAGACGGCCCCGCCTCAGACCAAGCATCTTGGGCACGTTGGGACCATGAAGGTCTACATCGAGCAATCCCACCATGAAATCCTGTAAGGAGAGACCAATGGCCAGGTTTACCGCCACCGAGCTCTTGCCCACCCCCCCCTTGCCAGACATGACCATGATCTTGTGGCGGATCTTCTGGAGTTGTTCTTGAAGGCGACGGTCTTGTAATTCGAGGATGGTGCTCTTCTCCGGGCCTTGCTGAAGACCGGGAATGGTCTCGTTCATGGGCGGACCTCCTTTGAGTTTGCGATAAAGTAACAGGGGCTTTTGGGAAGGGCAACTAGGCCCTTACGTAACGAAATCCCTCGTCTTGCCATTCTACCAAGGCCCGGATACCAGCTGGCACTGTCCGTGCAAAAGCTGGCACTTTTTCCTTGTCCACGCCAAAGGCCCGTAGGGCGTTTTCACAGAAATAGACCTCTCCTCCCTGAGAGCTCAATTCTCGCAATCCCTCGAGCAAATCGGCTTGATCTTCAAGGAGGATAGTAACTCCCTGGGCGTTGAAAAGGAGGCGGACCACAAGTTCTTCCCCTTCCTGGCGGGTCTTGAGGAAGTTCAGGGCCATTTTGTTGGCGATTGAAGCCCGGGTGGAATCTGGTACGTGAATGAGGAGTTTGAGCATCTCTGACCTCCTTTCGATTTTTGTCCTCAAAAGTAGCGCTTTTGAGGGTTTGCAGAAAGGGGCTTCTTCCGCCAAAATCAAAAATATGCCACTCCTCAAAAGACATCACTTTGATAAGGTTCTCGAATGGGCCCGCAAAGGACGCATCGCTCCCCTTTATTTGCTAGTAGGAGACGAAGAGATCGGTGAAGAACTCAGACGAAGGCTTCTGGCCACCTTTCGAGACCTGGGACACTTTGTGGAGGAGATAGACCTAAATGAAGTTCCCTTTGAAAACCTCCTTTCAACTCTTCGGAGCCCAGCCCTTCTTGGTCGGAAGATCATAAGCCTCAAAACGGCCCAACAACTCCCCTCCGAAGCGGTGGAAGAGGTTTTGGGGGTCCTTGAGTCTCACAGACAGAACCTGAGTCTCGTTATGGTCCTCTCCGAGCTTGTAGAGAAAGATCCCCTGAGTCTCTTTGCCAGGGAAGCCGGGGTCTTGCTTTCCCTTCCATCAAGGCGCAGTGGAGACCTTCTTCGTTACGAGATTCCAGAGATGTTGGCGGCTTACGGTAAAAAGATGGATCGGACCACGGCCGAACTTCTCCTCTCTCTGGTAGGAGAGGACCTCTCCTTCCTGCGCCAGGAAATAGAGAAACTGGCCCTTTACGCGGGAGAGGCCTCAGTGATCACCGCTGATCAGGTACGAGAACTCGTGAGCCCCAAACCCGAAGAAGCTCCTTACACGGTGCTGGAGGTTCTCTTCACCCGGGGGGCTGAGGAGGCCTTAAACCTCAGTCGAGAACTCTTTGCCCGTGGCACCCATCCTCTGGTTCTAGTGGCCACCTTTCTTACCTTCTTCAAGCGTCTGTGGCTTCTTCTGGAATTGTTAGAAGAGTATGGCCTTCCGGAGACTAAGTACCCGGCCTTTCGTCAATGGTTCTTGCGGGTACGAAAAGAGTTCTGGTCAGAGAAACCCCCCCGCGTGATGGCCAAGATTCACCCTTACGCCCTTTACCGAATGCTCCCGGTAACCAAACGTTTCAAAAAAGAAGACTTACCGAGGATCTTCTCGTCTCTGGCTCGCCTGGACGGAGCCTTAAAGCGGGGAGTTCCTGCCGAGGAGGCCTTTTATGATTTCTTTCTCAGTTTAAGGGCCCTTCCCGCCCCAAACGGTCCAGCAAAGAACAGACCTTTTGGCGCAATTCTTCGAGATCTTTAAATTCCAGTTCTAGGAGGAAGTTTTCCTTCTCAAACCCTGGTGGGCTCTTGACTTTGGCCCCAAGACTCACGAAACGATGGGCCAATTTCCTGAACTCCTCTTCTAGGGCCTTGAGATGGGGCATGAGCCTTTTCTTGAGGAGGGCGTAGAGTTTTTCGGTCTTCTGGGGAGGATTGAGTTTTTGGTCGGTAAGAAGGCTCCTTATTTCTGGTTCTTCAAGGAGGGTGAGGAGGTCCTTTTCTTCGCGCCGGGTGAGATCCTGTAAAAGTTCAAAGATTTCTTTCTGGCGACTGCTCGAAGGCAAGAGTTGCCGAAAGAGTTTCAGGACGGCTTCCCGTTCCGTCTCTGAGAGCTCAAGGAGTTTGACCGCTACCTTGGGATTGAGATGGCCGTCGAGGATCATTTCCTTGGCTTCCTCTTCTAGGAAGGCGATCTTCTGGAGGAATTCGAAGTTTCTGTAAGAAGGAGCGATTTCTAAGCGGGGCAGGATATTTTTGATAATCTCTTCGTCTGGTAGATAGTTCTGAAATTTTTCCACCACCAGGGCCTTTTCCACCAGATTGAATCCCCGGGTGGTGATGTTTTCTTCGAAAGAGATCATCAGACAGGTCAGATCGTCTATCCAGCGTGGCAAGACCTTACACGTGATCTGCTGGAATCCGAGTTCTTTGGCTGCTTCCAGACGTCCTCGGCCACAGACTATCTGATAGCGCTCGCCCTCTCTCAAGACCGGGGGATGGATAATACCCACGAGATCCAACGAAGACAGGAGGTTCATAGCCCTGCAGGGAAAGGAAAGACAAAAGGTGTGATCGTCAAAATCGATGTCCTCGAGTCTTACGACACGATGTTTGAAATTCAAGAAAGTTCCTTCCCCGTAAGCCTTTTCAAGGCCTCAAGATACCGGGCCCGGGTCTTTTCGACGATTTCCTGAGGGAGTTCCGGGGCCGGAGGTGTTTTATTCCAGCCAATTTCCTCCAGCCAGTCCCTAAGGAATTGTTTGTCAAAGCTTTTTTGAGGTCTTCCGGGTTCGTATTCTTCTTTAGGCCAGAACCGTGAAGAATCCGGCGTAAGGACCTCGTCGATAAGAAAGAGCTCGCCCTCCAAAAGACCAAACTCGAACTTGGTATCAGCAATGATGATCCCTCTCTCTTCCGCGTAAGCCGCAGCTTTCTGGTAGATGGCCAGCGAAAGTTCCCGTACCTTTTCGGCCAGATCCTGACCAATGAGACGGGCACATTCCTCAAAGGTAATATTGACGTCGTGGCCTTCTTGAGCCTTGGTAGAAGGAGTGAAAATGGGTTCCGGGAGCCGATCTGCCTCTTTCAGCCCAGGTGGCAGCTTGATCCCACATACCGTACCACTCCGGCGATATTCCTTAAGTCCGGAGCCAGCCAGGTACCCCCTTACGATGCATTCCACCGGCAAGGGCTGGGTCTTCTTGACTAGCATGCTTCGGCCTCTAAGAATCTCGGCGTATTCTTGGACTTCGATAGGATAGGCTTCCACCTCGGCGGTGAGGAGATGGTTGGGGACCAACTCCTTCAAGAAGTCGAACCAGAATAGTGACATCTGAGTGAGGACCACGCCCTTGTCCGGGATAGGGGTAGGCATGACCACGTCAAAGGCTGAGATCCGGTCAGTGGCCACCATGAGAAGGGCCTCTCCGAGATCGTAGAGGTCACGGACCTTGCCTCGATGGAGGAGTTTAAGTTTGGGAAAATTGGTTTCGTAAACCGCCATGGTTTAAGCCGCCATGCGGGCCAGCTTTCGCGTCCGTTTCTTGAATCGGGAGGCCAGTTTCCGATAGCGTTCATAAAGTTCCAGGTTACCTTCTTCTTTGGCCTTGGCTGCCAATTCCCGAAACTTGGCCACCTTGGCCTTAAGTTCTCTCATGCTTCCGCCGACCTTGCGGGGTTTTTCTTCGATGCCATAGACCTTCTTTAAGGCCGAGATAAGCTCTTCTTTATTCATTCCGTGAACGCCCTGAATTTCCGGGATCTGGAGGGCAATTTCGCGCAACTCTTTGACGGTCATCTTTTCGAGTTTCTTCTCAAGTTTGGGAAGCTCGGCCATAAAAACCCCTCCTTTTCGAGAGTCAGACCCATGGTAAACAAAAAAATCCAAGGCGGCAACCGGGATCTATACCATTTTGAAACAGAAGGTTTTAATTTGATCCTAGTAAAACAGACATCAGGAGGGGGAAGATGCGGGTCAGAATCGGTGATTGTCTCCTGGAATTGGTCGAAGGCGACATCACCCAACAAGACACTGAGGCCATAGTGAACGCCGCTAACGAACGTCTCATCCCTGGTGGAGGGGTAGATGGCGCCATTCATCGGGCCGGAGGGCCCAGTATCGCCGAGGAGGCCAGGAAATACGGAAGGTGTCCCACTGGAAGCGCCGTTATCACCGGAGCCGGAAGACTTAAGGCCAAATATGTTATCCACGCCGTGGGTCCCAAGTACCGTGATGGTCAGCACGGAGAGGCCGACCTCCTGGCCAGCGCCTATCGGTCGGCCCTTAATCTGTGTGCAGAAAAAGGGATCGATTCTGTAGCTTTCCCCTCGCTGTCAACTGGGGCTTACGGCTATCCGCTATCGGAGGCTTCACGTATCGCCCTTAAAACCATTGTTTCCTTTCTCAAAGAACACCAAAGGCCCCGGTTGGTACGAATGGTACTCTTTGGTCAAGAGGCCTATCGGGCTTACGAGGAAGCCCTTAAAGAGATAGCGGCTACCGAGGGCCTTGAGCTGGAATCTTAAGCCGAGGCCTGGGTCGTCCAGAGTTGATCGCGAGGGATGAGACGCGAGATGATGATCTCGTACGTCTCGTCGTCAGCACGGAGCTTGCGCTGACTTACGGCCTGTTCGAATTCCTTCTCAGCCAGATACAAAAAGGGAGCCAGGGTGCGCATTCGGTCTTTGTCGTGGGCCAGATAGATCACCCCACCAGGGGCGAGATATCTCTTGAAAAGATCGAGCAGGGTTTCAAAATAGCGTCCACTAAAAACCACCTCGGCCCCGATGATGATTTCGAAACGTCCTAGATCTTTGGGCTGGCGCCAATCCAATCGCACAATCTCGGCCTTTTCTAACTGATTGAGGGCGGCATTTAGGCGCACGAAATCCAGGCACTCTTCATCATAGTCCGTGATGACAACTTGGTGGCCAAAGGCTGCGGCGGTGAGGCCAGCCACCCCCAGGCCTGCTCCCAGCTCAAGCACACGCCCTTGAGGCCGCACCGAGGCCATAAAATCTGCCAGGATCAGAGCTGCTTCCCATATTTTGGCCCAAAAAGGGAAACTTTGAACGTCTTTGAGTGGGTCTTCCGAAATAAGCTCCTCAATGCTGGCTGGTTTACAAATGATCAGTTCCCGGCCTCTAATGTGTAAAGGTTCCAGTTCAAGGTTGTAGCGTTTGGCCAGTTTCTCGTAAAGGGGTTTGGCTTTTTCCGGAATTTCGATCTTCATGGCTGCACAAAACTCCTCCTTCCTAAGCGAAGTTTTACCCGACGAAATTTCCTCTGGCGATAGAAACCTATTTCAATTACCTCTCCAGGACGGTGTCTGCGGTAGATGACTTCGTCCAGCTGGCTTGGAGAGGTGATTCTTTGTGAACCAACAGAAACGATCACGTCTCCCCCGGTAGGATAAAGGATGTTGCCGATGGAGACGGGTTTGCGTGCCCCACGAAGACCCACGATACGAGCCGGGCTTCCGGGATAGACCTTTTCGATGAGGACCCCGTTTGAGACCGGAAGCTTTAGGATGCGTGCCAGAGACGGAGTAAGAGGCAAGGGTTTGATACCAAGCCAGGGCCATTCGGCCTGCCCCTTTTCCTTTAATTTTTGATAGGCCAATTTCAAAAGGTAAGGTGGCAGGAGCATGACTCCTTGAGGGGTCTGAAAGTCCGGTAACCTGGTGGCCAGACCCAAGAGCCTTCCCTGAGCGTCGAAAACCGGTCCGGGGCCAAGTCCTTCGAGTTTGAGGTCTGTTACTAGGAAGCCCGCCAGAGCGACCCCACGATGGACCACCAGACGGTGCGTTTCGATGAGGTGTCCGGATCTGTAAAGGAGTTTTTGGCGTGGGCGTCCCAAAAAAAAGATTTTGCTTCCGGTGCCGGGAGCTGCAGACGCTATGGGAGCTGGCTTCAGCCCGGTGGTTCTTTTCAAGCGTAAAAGAGCTGTCTCAGTAAGATAGTCGATCCCGAGAAGGACCCCTCCCACGTGTTGGCCGTCGGGGAGACAGACATCGATCCAGCCGGCCCGACTAACCAGAGGGGCTGGCACCAAAACGTGTCCTTCACGGTCCACTAGAACGCCGGTGCCTACCCCCGCTGGGACTTCCGATTGATAGAGATAGGTGAAAGGGACCCGTTTGGTGACAATGGTGACCAGGCTCAGATGTCTCTCCTGAAGAGACCCGGCCCATAAGGGGGTCGCGATCAAAAAGAACAAGCCAAAGACTAACTTAAAATAGCGCATAGACCACCCCGGCCAAGATTAAACGATAGACCACAAAGGGGTAAAAGGTGTGTTTACGTAAAAAATGGAGTAACCAAGCAATTACCAAGTACCCCGAAATGAAAGCCGCCAGAAATCCCGAAAAATAAGGGAGAATTAAAGTTTCTCCATGTTTAAAGAGCTTTAGGGTTTCATAAAGGCCTGCTCCGGCGATGATGGGGGCGGAGAGAAGGAATGAAAAACGAGCCGCCTCTTCACGGGTGAGGCCGACTAGCAAACCAGTGGCCATGGTTATTCCGCTGCGGGAAGTG
This sequence comes from uncultured Thermodesulfobacteriota bacterium, assembly GCA_964630855.1. Lineage (GTDB taxonomy): Bacteria > Desulfobacterota > Thermodesulfobacteria > Thermodesulfobacteriales > Thermodesulfatatoraceae > JAADCO01. Next base: position 52,269 of record CAZVXP010000001.1, read on the forward strand.
CCAGGGATAACGGCCAGTGCCTGAGCGCAGCCGATGGCTAAAGCTTGAGGGAGTTTCAGGCTTGGGAGCAGATGCTTCCGAGAGCCCAAGACTTCGGCCAAGACCAAAGGCAGAGACATGAAAGCTAGCATGAAAGCCACCCGGCCTGGTTCCCGAAAATGACTTTCTACCATGGATTCCAAGAAAAAGCCGGCCAAGGCCCCGGGGATCGTGGCCAAGACCAGAAAAAACAAGAGACGTCGGTCTAGGGGGTCTCTGAGGCGAACCATCCGCCACCAGTCGGTGCGAAAATAAAGAAGCACGGCCAGTAGGGTGCCCAGATGTAGGAAGACGTCAAAGGACAGAGTGGCTTCTATCCCGAAAAACCGCTCCGCAAGGATCAGGTGCCCCGAACTCGAAATGGGCAAGAATTCTGTGGCCCCTTGAAGCAGCCCCAGGACAATGGCTTCAAAATTGGTCATGAGGCAAACTTAAAAACAAAGATCCCGGGGTGCAAACCTCAAAAGAGCCGTTTTTTGATAAAAAGGGCAACCACCACTCCCGATAGCAGGAAAGAGAGCCCCATCAGGATGACAAAGGCGTGCGGGGAATCTTGAAGTGGAAGGGGGATGTTCATGCCGTAAATGCTGGCTACCAGGTTGGGAAGCATCAGTACAATGGTCACGGCGGTGAGAAATTTCATAACGATATTCAAGTTGTTCGAGATAACCGAGGCGTAAGCGTCCATGGTACCGGTCAAGATATCACTGAAAATCTTGGCCATTTCGATGGCTTGGCGGTTTTCGATCTGGATGTCTTCAAGCATCTCCAGGTCGTCTTCGGTAAGACGTAGGAAGCGGCCCGATTGGAGGCGGGTAAGAACGATGTCGTTGGCCCGAAGGGCGGTGTTGAAATAGACCAGGCTCTTCTCGATGTTAAGGAGTTTTAGGAGTTCTTTGTTTCTCATGGACCGGTAGAGCTCGGATTCGTATTCTGTAATTAATTTGTCGATGAGACGTAAATAGCGCAGATAAAGATTGGCGATGCAGAAGAAGAAATGAAAGAGGAAAAGGACGGGCCTTTCAAGAGAAAAATGGCGTACTTTGTTGACCGCGATGAGAAAATCGTCGAAGACCGGGTTTTCTTTAAGGCAAACGGTGACGATGGCTTCTTCCGTGAGAATAATCCCGATGGGAATGGTTTCATAACGGATGAAACCCTCTTCGTGACGCGGATCCGGGACGCGAAGGATGATAAGCAGCTGGTCTTCTTCCAGTTCGATACGAGGGGTTTCTTCTTCGTCGAGGGGATATCGGAGGAAGTCCGGGAAGATTTTCAGCTCTTCCTGAACATAACGCAGTTCTTCGTCGGTAGGGGAAGTAAGACAGACCCAGCAATGCCGCTTGATACGCGGCGCAAGCGCCAAGACCCCGTTTTGCGTTTGATAGATGCGCAGCAAGATCGACCTTCTTCGTTCACGGTTTACCTGCCGGAAAATTTCCTCTGGGCCATTTACCACACTTGGGCCTGTCCGGCAACGAAAAAACTACTCTGCCGGTTTCTTCCACCCAATCCTGCGAATTTTCAGGCACTTTGGCCAAAGGCTGGCCAAAATTTTAAAATATGCTATGTTAAATTGACCTTGTTGTTCTTACCTCCTCTACCTTAGTCATGGGCGCGCTTCGGCGCGCCTTCTTATTATCGCTTTGTAAGGAGGATTAGATGTTCGGCTTTCAGAAGGACCTCGGTCTCTATTGCCGGCTTTGCCGGACCGCTCTCATACTAAAACGCACCTGAAGGCGTGTGGCCCTTAGGTGCAAGGGCTGCGGAAAAGAATTCAATATTCGGGACTACTGGGAGGAACTCACTCCCGAGATCGAGGAGCTCCTGGCTTACGTGCGTTGTGATAGACTTTGACCGGAAGAAGAGAGGGTCTTAAATCTGGCTTGAGTCTCAAGGAGGAGGTCGAAGATGAAGGAATTTACCGTAGCGGTGGTTGGGGCCACCGGAGCCGTAGGACGGATGATGATCCAGGTACTTGAAGAACGGAACTTTCCGGTAAAGAGACTAAGGCTCTTTGCCTCGGAGCGTTCTCGGGGTCTCAGGCTCCCCTTCAGGGGAGAAGAGATTGAAGTCGAAGTCTTGGGGGAACAAAGAGATTATCGCGGTATCGATATCGCCCTCTTTTCTGCCGGTGCCTCCCGGAGTCTCGAGTTTGCTCCCAAGTTTGCGGCAGATGGGGTGGTGGTGATTGACAATTCCAGTGCTTGGCGGATGGACCCTGAGGTTCCCCTCGTGGTACCAGAGGTGAACCCTGAGGCCGTGGCGGGTTATAAGAACAAAGGCATTATTGCCAATCCCAACTGTTCAACCATCCAAATGGTGGTGGCCCTGAAGCCCCTTTACGATTACAGCCGGATCAAACGGGTGGTAGTCTCTACTTATCAAGCGGTCTCTGGAGCCGGGCAGAAAGCCATTCAGGAACTGATGGATCAAACCAAGGCCTGGTGTGCAGGTGAGACCCTTCCTGAACCCAGAGCCTTTCCCCATCAAATCGCCTTCAACTGTTTGCCCCACATCGATGTCTTTTTGGACAATGGTTACACCAAGGAAGAGATGAAAATGGTCAATGAGACCAAAAAGATCATGGGAGACGAAAGCATCGGGGTTACAGCCACCACGGTGCGGGTGCCGGTGTTTTACGGGCACGCCGAGGCGGTGAACATAGAGACCGAGACCAAGATCACCGCGGCCAAGGCTCGGGAGCTACTTTCGGCTTTCCCGGGGATCGTGGTGGTGGACTGTCCGGAAGAGAAGAAATATCCCCTTCAGATTGAGGTGGCAGGCCGTGACGAGGTCTTTGTGGGGCGCATTCGAGAAGACGAATCCGTAGCAAACGGGCTCAACCTCTGGGTGGTGGCAGACAATCTGCGGAAAGGGGCTGCCACCAACGCTGTTCAAATCGCAGAACTCCTGGTGGAAAAGTACCTATAGATGCTCCTTCAGCTCAGGCTGAAAGATTTTGTCCTTATTGCCGAGGCGGAGCTGGAATTTGCCCCGGGTCTCATTGTCCTCACCGGTGAGACCGGGGCAGGGAAGAGTTTGCTCATTCAAAGTTTAAAGCTCCTTTTGGGGGGTCGCGGCGGCGGACATCTCATCCGTCCAGGGGCCAAAGAAGCGGTGCTTGAGGCGTTCTTTGAAGGGCGCTGGTTGGCAGAGAGACTGACCTCTCTTGGTCTCTCACCAGCAGAAGAGGTGGTAGTTCGGCGGGTTATCACCGCAGAGAGGAGTCGGATCTATCTCAACGGCTCGCTGGTAACAGCCCAGATGCTGGCAGAACTCACCCGAGGACTTATTGTCCTGGCGGGTCAGCACGAATATCAGATGCTGGCCAAACCAGAAGAAAGGTTGGCCTTCCTCGACACCTTCAGCGGCCTTCAAGCCCTCGTGGAGTCTTATCAAGACAGTTATAGACGTTTTAGGGAATTAGAGAAGGCTTATCAAGAGCTTGCACGTCGGGTGCAGCAAGCCGAGAAGGAGAGAGACTTTCTTTCTTTTCAGATCCGGGAGATAGAAGAGACGGCCCCGCATCCCGGAGAGGATGAAGAGCTGGAAGCGGAGCTTAGACGTTTGAAACACTTCAAAAAATTAAAGGAGTCCTCGCAGATCGTCTCCGCTGAACTCCTGCAGGCGGTAGAGCACCTGGCCCGGGCCCGGCGGGAGCTTTTCCGGATCCTGGATCTCGCTCCTGAACTTGCGTCCTTGGGTGAACGCCTGGAGGGGCTCTATTACGAAGTGGAGGACCTTGGGCAAGAAATTGCATCCTATGGAGCACAGCTCCAAGGAGACGAAAGACGCCTGGAAGAGATAGAGAATCGTCTCTATCAGCTTCGGCGCCTCAAGCGCAAATACGGGCCGGATTTGGCCCAGGTTCTGGAGGAGCTTGAGCGTCTGAAGAGGGAACTGGCCACCCTTGAGAGCGGCGAGGAGCAATTGGTAGCCCTTGAAACCGAGCTGGCCGGCAGGAAGGAAGAACTTTACACCCTGGGCCGGGAATTGAGTCGTCAGCGCAGGGAGGGAGCTCGGCGGCTTTCGGAGGAAGTTTCAGCTAGCCTGGCTTCTCTGGGCCTGGCCGAGGCCCGTTTCCGGGTGGAAGTGAAGTCTCTCGAGGAGGCAAAGGAGACAGGATTTGATCGGGTGGAGTTTATGTTCGCCTCCGCTCCCCAGAGTCCATGGCGCCCCCTTTCTCAGGTAGCCTCTGGAGGGGAACTCTCCCGCCTTTTCCTGGCTCTCAAAGCGGCTTCTGCCCGGGGTGAAACCGCCCTTCTGCTGTTTGACGAAGTAGACGCCGGAATCGGCGGAGAGACGGCTCGTCGCGTGGCTGAACTTCTTAAGGAGCTGGCCCGAAACCAGCAAGTGATCTGTGTCACGCACTGGCCCCAGATCGCGGCCTTAGCAGACCAACACTTCGTAGTGGAAAAGGTGCGAGAGGGAGAAGAGATTCGTACCAGGGTGCGAGCCCTTGCTCCCGAAGAAAGAAGTCTTGAACTTTCTCGAATGCTCGGTGGCCAGGAGGCCCTTGATCTGGCTCAGCGCCTTTTGGGTTCATGAAAAAGAAAGTCCTCCTCCTCTTTTCCGAAGGACTCGATAGTCTCCTTTCGGGCAAGATCCTTGCCGCCCAGGGACTCCCCGTGGTGGCGGTGCGTTTCATTACGCCTTTCTTTGGTTGGTCTTGGAAGGGCAGGGAAGAGGAATTTGGTGCCAAATTAAAGGAACACGGTTTTGAGGCCTTGGTGCTTGACATCACTCCGGAATACTTAAAGATGTTGGCTGCTCCCCCCCACGGATATGGAAGTGGTTTCAATCCCTGTATTGATTGTAAGATCCTCATGTTGCGCCAGGCCAAAGCCCTGTTGCCAAAGCTGGGAGCTGAGATCATAGCCACCGGGGAAGTGGTAGGCCAGCGGCCTATGAGTCAACAGCGTCACACCTTGCGGCACATCGAAAAGGAGACCGGTCTGATAGGGCGAATCCTCCGTCCCCTTTCGGCCAAAAGGTTGCCTCCCACGATTTACGAGGAGAAGGGCTGGGTGGATCGGACAAGACTTCTTGATATCGCCGGACGGGGTCGCAAAATTCAACTTCAGCTGGCAAGGGAGTTCGGTTTGAAAGAAATTCCTTCTCCGGCGGGGGGGTGCCTGTTGACGGATCCGAGCCTGGCCCCCCGTATAAGGGACTTCTTCCAGCTTAAAAAGGGTCAGGTTCATCCCAGAGAGGCCGAGTTGCTCGTCTTTGGACGCCATTTTGCCCTGCCAAAAGATGGCTGGTTGGTCATCGGGCGGAATGAGGCCGAGAACAAGAGACTTTTGGCCCTGGCCAGAGAAGGAGATCTGGTCCTCAAGTTGGCGGAGGTCCCTGGTCCTGTGGGGTTAGTCCTCTTCACCACCGATCCGGAAGCCGTTCTTTTTGCAGCCAAGCTTCTCAAACGCTACGCCCCCAAAGTACGGGATCGTGAGGGGGTGCCGGTGAGGGTCATCCGTCAGGGAGGCGAGGAAGAAAAGATCTTGGTTTGATCGTCTTGAGCAGAACGGTCTTTTCTGGGTAACCTTGTTCCAAGTCCTGCATGAGAAGGAGGAGAGATCTTTGTCCCGAAGGCTTTCTGAACTTGCCTCCCTGATTGGTGCCGAGGTACTAGGAGAAGACCAGGAGATCAGGGGTATCAACGCCCTTTCTCTGGCTTCTGAAGAAGAACTCTCTTTTGTAGAGTCCCGCAAGTACCTGGAAGCAGCCAGGAATTCCAGGGCTCGGGCCCTCATCGTTACTCGATCTCTGGTAGAAGAGCTCTCCGACCGCAGCCTCTTGGTGGTAGATAACGTGCGCGTGGCCCTAGCCAAACTGGCATGGCTTTTTTATCAGGAGCCAGAACACCCTTCAGGAGTGAGTCCTCTGGCTTTTGTGGCCGAAGGAGCGGAGATCCATCCCGAAGCGGTGATCTATCCTTTTGTCTATGTAGCTCAAGGAGCCAGAATCGGGGCCAGGAGCGTACTTTATCCTTTCGTTTACATAGGGCAGGGATGCGAGATTGGTCAGGAATGTCTTCTCTATCCTCAGGTGGTGCTCTATCCCGGAACCCGTTTGGCAGATCGGGTCATATTGCATGCCGGGGCAGTGGTTGGTTGTGACGGGTTTGGTTATGCCCAGGAGGGAGACAGGCATCTCAAAATTCCCCATTTTGGCCGTGTCGAAATAGAAGAAGAGGCGGAGATCGGAGCCAACACCTGTGTGGATCGGGCTACCTTTGGTGTTACCAGGATCGGGGCTGGCAGCAAGGTAGATAATCTGGTCCAGATCGCCCACAACGTTGTGTTGGGCCGGGGATGTGTGCTGGCTGGTCAAGCAGGGCTCACAGGTAGCGTGCGACTGGGGGACTTTGTCATGGTTGGAGGTCAAGCCGGCATAAACCGGCCTGTAGGAGAACGGGCCCAGGTGGCAGCCAAAGCCGGGGTGGCGCGCGAGGTAGCTCCCGGGATGGTGGTGGCCGGGGCTCCGGCTATGGAAATTCAGCGCTGGCGACGCTGCGTGGCAGTCTACGAAAGACTGCCGGAACTCCTCAAGGAATTGCGCGAATTGCAGACCAAAGTGGCCAAACTGCAGGAGGCTTTGAATGAGCGAGATCGTTCTTGACCATCGCCAGATCAAGGAATATCTGCCTCATCGGTATCCGTTTCTTTTCTTGGACCGAGTAGTTTCCTTTTCACATGATCCTCCCAGGATCGAAGCCCTTAAGGCTTTCACTCAGAATGAGGCCTTTTTTCAAGGGCATTTTCCGGATGAGCCTTTGGTCCCCGGGGTAATCCTCATCGAGGCCCTGGCTCAGCTTGGGATCATCTTCATGAAGAAGCTCTTCCCCGAGTATCAGGATCGGCTTTTCGTGTTGGCTGGGGTAGAGAAAGCCCGTTTTCGAGCGCCAGTCTATCCGGGAGACGTGGTGCGGTTGGTACTGGAGGGATACAAATTTCGACGAAACATTCTCAAGACCACTGGTCAGGTGTGGCTTGGAGAGAGGCTGGCAGCTGAAGCCGAGATCATTGCAGCGGTGAGATGATCCATCCTACGGCACAAGTGCATCCGAGTGCGGAGCTGGACGTAGGGGTTGAGATCGGCCCTTACGTCATCGTAGGGGCTCGAGTCCGTATCGGGGCTGGTACCAAAATTGGTCCTCACACTATCATTGAAGAGGGTGTGAGCCTGGGGCGGCGGAATGAAATCGGTCCCTTCGTAATCTTGGGTGCTAGCCCTCAACACCTGGCCTATGGAGGAGAGCCCACACGGCTTGAAATAGGTCATGAAAACGTCATCCGGGAATACGTCTCCATTCATCGGGGGACCATGCTGGACCAAGGGGTCACCCGGATAGGGAATCGGTGTTATCTCATGGCTTATAGTCATGTGGGTCATGACTGTCAGCTGGGTGACGAGGTCATCCTGACCAACGGGGTGCAATTAGCTGGGCACGTGAGGGTTGGGAAGGGGGTGGTGATCGGCGGTCTGGCGGCGGTGCACCAGTTTTGTCGGTTGGGGGAAGGGGCTTTTGTCTCTGGAATGAGCGGTGTTTCCAAAGACGTACCACCTTTTGTACGGGTCTTTGGCATCCCGGCGGCCATTTCTGGTTTGAATTTGGTAGGCCTAAAACGTATGGGTGTCTCCCGGGAGACCATTTCCGCCCTTTCCAGGGCCCTTCGTCTCTTTCTCCGTCACGGCACGCTGGCCGAGGCCTTGGCAAAGATAAGGAAAGAGGTGCCCCTTTTGCCGGAAGTGGAGAGGTTTCTGGCCTTTTTGGAGGCCCCTTCGCGACGAGGAATCATCCGCCGGGCCTGGGAGGGAGACTGATGGCTGTAGCCCTCATTGCGGGTCGGGGCCTTTATCCCTACCTCTTCGCCCGGGCCGTGAAGGAGAAAGGACACCGTCTGGTGATCTTTGCTTTTTGTGGCCAGAGTGAATCAAGTTTGGTCTCTCTGGCTGATACCTTTTACGAATTACGATTAGGTCAGCTTGGTCGTCTCCTCAAGCTTCTCAAAAAAGAAAGGGTTCAAAAGGTGGCCTTTGCCGGGGCCATTGACAAACCCCGGGCCCTTTGGGAAGCGCGGCCGGATCTAAAAGCCCTTTCTCTCTGGCGAAAATTAAAGACCCGACACGACGACGAAATCCTCCGAGCGGTGGCTCGTGAAATCGAAGCCTTAGGTATAGAGATCATCTCTCCTACTTCTTATCTACCAGAACTTCTGACCCCCAAAGGGGTACTCACCAGGCGCCGACCCAACGCCAGGCAATGGAATGACATCGAATTTGGTTTTGTCATGGCCAAGGCTGTGGGAGAGCTTGACGTAGGGCAATGTGTAGTGGTCAAAGATCGGATGGTGGTGGCGGTGGAGGCCATGGAGGGCACGGATGCCACCATCCGCCGGGCTGGTGAGCTGGTAAGAGGGGCGGTGGTAGTTAAGGTGATGAAACCTAACCAGGATTTTCGTTTTGATCTGCCTTCTGCTGGTCCGGGAACCATCGAGACCATGCTCAAAGCCCAGGCCGAGGTCTTGGTCCTTGAAGCTGGTAAATCCCTTTTCTTTGAGAAGGAAAGGGCCTTGGCTTTGGCGGATGAGGCCGGTATGGTGGTGGTAGGGCTATGAAGAAAGTGCGCATGGCGGTCATAGGGGTGGGGCATCTCGGACGCTTTCACGCGGCCAAGTTGGCCCTCCTGCCGGAAGTAGATCTGATAGCAGTGGTTGACGTGATTCCCCAACGGGCCGAAGAGATGGCGCGTCGTCTGGGAGTGCGGGCTCTTACTGATTTTCGAGAAATTCTCCCAGAAGTAGACGCCGTTTCAGTGGTGGTGCCAACGGTCCATCATTATGAGGTGGCCCGGGCAGCTTTGGAAGCCGGATGTCACGTTTTTGTGGAAAAGCCTCTGGCGGCTTCTCCAGAGGAAGCTCGGGACCTGGTAAAACGTGCGCGAAAGCTGGATCGTATCCTTCAAGTAGGTCACATCGAACGCTTCAACCCAGCCATCAAACGCCTTCTGGCCGAGACAGAGGCCCCAGTTTTCATCGAGGCCGAAAGGGTGAGTCGGTTTTCAGAAAGATGTCTGGATGTTGACGTGGTGCTCGATCTAATGATTCATGACCTTGATTTGGTTCTCGCCCTGACACGTCAGAAAGTGGTCTCTCTTCAGGCTACCGGGGCCCCGGTGATGACGGATAAAACGGATCTGGCCAGCGTACGTTTGGTCTTTGAAAAAGGGACAGTGGCCAATCTTACAGCTAGTCGTTTGGCTTTGACCCCTCGTCGTTCCTTTCGTGTTTTTCAACCTGGGATGTACCTGGCAGCTGACACCTTGGAGAACACCTTTGTCAAGGTAAAACTCCGTTCCGAGTCCTCCGAAGACCAAGACGGTTTTTCAGAAGCTGAGACCTTTCCTGATCCTGATCCTTTGTTCGAAGAGCTGACCTCTTTTGTACACGCGGTGGCTTCGGGTCAAAGGCCTCCGGTAAGTGGAGAAGATGGTTTTGAGGCCTTGGAGCTGGCCTTTCGCATCAAGAAAGAAATAGAGAAACAGAAGGCGCATTTCTTGGCACGAGAAGGGTCTTGTCTGCCAGATCTCAAACGACACTGCGTTTCCTGATAGTTACGGGAGAGTCTTCCGGAGACCTTCACGGAGCCTCCTTCTTGCGGGCCTTACGGGAGCTGGCCCCGGGGTTACAGGCCACAGGCATTGGTGGTCCCAGATTGCGCGCTGCAGGTCTTGAGTGTCTCTTTCCTGCTGAAGATCTGGCGGTGGTGGGTTTGCCGGGCTGGAGAGAACTTCGTACCATCCTTTCGGTCTTCAAGCGACTTGTGCGCCTCCTCAAAGAACAACCTCCTCATCTCCTGGTTCTTATAGACTTTCCGGAATTCAACCTCTGGTTGGCCAGGTTTGCTAAACGATACCGAGTGCCGGTCTTCTATTATATTGCCCCACAGGTATGGGCCTGGCGTGAAGGTCGGGTCAAACTTATCCGGCGAGTGGTAGATTGTTTGGCGGTTATCTTGCCCTTTGAAGTGGAGTTTTTTAAGCGCCACGGGGTGCGAGCCCACTTTGTGGGCCATCCCCTGCTTGACGTGGTTAAGCCCTGTCTTTCGCGGGAAACCCTCTTTCGGTTGCTTGGTCTAAGGACGGATTCACCCCTCCTTGGTCTCTTCCCTGGCAGCCGGAGGCGGGAGGTGGAGTCCCTTTTGCCGCTCTTTGTGGAGACCTATCTCAGGTTGAAGAAGGAGCAGCCTGCCCTTCAAGCGGTGGTGGTCCAGGCCGAAGGCCTTCCAGACCATTTTTTTCATCTCCACGCACCGGATCTGCGGGTGGTCAAGGGATACCAATACGAAATTATGCAACATGCCCGAGCGGTCCTCCTGGCTTCGGGGACCGTGACTTTGGAAGCCGCTATCGTGGGTGTGCCTATGGTGGTGGCATATAAGGTGCCCAAACTTACCTATTTTCTGGCCAGACACCTGGTGAAGGTTCCATACGTCAGTTTGGTCAATCTTCTGGCTGGCCGTCCGGTGGTGCCAGAACTTTTACAGGAAGAAGCCACGCCTGAGAAACTGGCCGAAGCCCTGAAACCTCTTTTGGAAGAAAGGAGAAACCAAGAGATTCGAAAGAGCCTGACAGATGTCTCCAGGCTTTTGGGTTCTCCCGGGGCTTGTTGGCGCGCGGCGGAATTGGCCCTTGATTTTTTGCGTCAACGTCTTTCCAGGGCTAACCAACTTTGAGCTTTCTCTGACTAGACCTTTCTTTCCTCTTCTCAAGGGATTTTCACCCTCTGCCGAAGGAATAGGAAGCAGGCGCGGATAATTTTGGACCACAGGAGTCTTTTTATGAAGGTACTGGTGGTCGATGATTCTAAGTCCATCAGGCAGATCCAGCGTCGTTATCTCTCACAAATGGGTCACACCGTAGTGGAGGCCACCAACGGAGAGGAGGCGCTCAAGGTCCTTGAGGAGAATCCAGACGTAGAGCTGGTCCTTTTAGACTGGCACATGCCGGTGATGAACGGCTACGAGTTCCTCAAAGCGATGCGGGCCAAAAAAAAGTGGAACCACATCAAGGTAATGATGGTCACCACGGAGAACCAGGAAAAGAGCGTGATCGACGCCATCATGGCCGGTGCCAACGAATATCTGATGAAACCTTTTGACCAGGAAATGCTTGAGAGCAAGATCCGCTGGCTTATGGAGGAAGCCTCGTGAGGAAGATTCGCGTCCTGATAGTAGATGACAGCCCGGTGTTTCGAAAGCTCCTCTCGGAAGTCCTCCGTTCAGACCGGGAGATCGAGGTGGTAGGTACCGCCTCCAATGGCAAGGAGGCTTTGGAGAAGATTCCGCGGCTCAAGCCCGATGTGATCACCCTCGACATAGAGATGCCGGTGATGGATGGCCTTACGGCCCTTGAGAAGATCCATCGTCTCTATCCTAAGGTGAGGGTGATCATGTTCTCCTCCCTGACCCAAAAGGGGGCCAAGGAGACCATCAAGGCCCTTTCCTTGGGGGCCTTTGATTTCGTGACCAAACCTTCCAGTCAGTCCCTTACCGAGAGTTTCAAGCGTATTCGGGAGGAACTCCTCCCCAAGATCAAGTCGGCGGTCCCGCAGCCCGTCTCTCCTGTCCGTCGTGTGGTAGGACTGCCTCGCAAGACCACTAAACCCCTCCTCACCATCAGGCGTGAAGTGGTAGCAATCGGGGTTTCGACTGGTGGGCCAAAGGCCTTGGCAGATGTTATTCCGAAGTTGCCCGTCAATTTTCCAGTGCCCATTCTCATCGTGCAACACATGCCACCCATTTTCACTGCTCAGCTGGCCGCTAGACTCGATCAGCTCTCGGCTCTAAGGGTGATTGAAGCCACCCAGGGCAGTCCCGTGACCCCTGGCAAGGTTTTTATCGCTCCAGGAGACAAACACATGGAGGTGAGGGTGACGGGGGGAGCCAAGGTCATCCACCTTCACAAAGGTCCTCCGGAGAACAGTTGTCGTCCGGCGGTGGACGTGCTCTTCCGTTCGGTGGCCAAGGTTTACGGGGCCAAGAGCGTGGGCCTTATCATGACGGGCATGGGGCAAGACGGGTTAGCAGGGGCTAAGTTGATGAAGGAAGCCGGAGCCCTGATCTTGGCTCAAGATGAGGCTACCTCCGTAGTTTATGGCATGCCCCGCGCCGTGGTTGAGGCCGGGATCGCAGATTACGTCCTCCCTCTCGGGGAGATCGCCAGTTTCTTACAAAAACTATTTCGGCAACGGATCGCGGCATGAGACCAGAAGTATATCAGTTTTTTGCGAATTTAGTCCAAAAACACAGTGGCATTACCCTTAAACAGGAAAAGACCTATCTCCTGGAAAGCCGGTTACGGGAGTTAGCCCGGGCCCTTGGTTATCGGGGTGTGGATGAACTCTACGAAGTGGCCAGAAAAAGGCTGACCCCTTCTCTTCGAGACGAGATCGTGGAGGCCATGACCACCAATGAGACCTATTTCTTCCGGGATCAACATCCCTTTGAGGCCTTAAAGAAGGTGGTCATTCCGGAACTCAAGGCCCTGCGCCAGAAAGAAAAAGAGCTCCGTTTTTGGTCGGCAGCGGCCTCCACAGGGCAAGAAGCTTACAGCCTGGCCATGCTTATCCACGAACACTTTCCGGATCTTCTCAGTTGGCGCATCCAGATTTTGGCCAGTGACATCTCTCAGGAAGCCTTAAAAAAGGCCATGAGTGGAGCCTATTCCCAGATAGAAGTCAACCGGGGTCTTCCAGTCACCCTGCTCGTCAAATATTTCAAGCAAAATGGGGCCAAGTGGGTGATTAACGAAAAACTGAAGCGTATGGTGACCTTCAAGAAGATTAATCTGGTGGAGCCCCTGCCTCTTTCGCTGGGGAAGTTTGATGTGGTGTTCTGTCGTTACGTTCTCATCTACTTCTCTCCGGAGATCAAGACCAAGGTCCTGAACAATATCGCTAAGGTGATGAAGCCCAAAGGCTATCTCTTCTTGGGAGCCACGGAGACGCCTTCGAACATGCCAGCGGGTTTCAAAAAGAAGATCATCGGACGCACCATTTGTTACCAATGGGAAGGTTAAAGCTTTGCCCTGGGGGGCCGAATCAATATAGCAAAACGCCGCTTGAATCCCGAGGAGGACGGCATGAGTTTTGAAGAAGATGTCTTGAAAGACTTTATTACCGAGGCCAAAGAAAACCTGGAGAGGTTAGACGAAGAGTTTGTAGAGCTTGAGCAGCGTCCCGAAGATCGGGAACTACTTTCAAGTATCTTTCGAACCATCCATACCATCAAGGGCACCGCGGGCTTTTTTGGTTTCAAGACTCTAGAGGCCATTGCCCACTTTGCAGAAGATATCCTTTCTAAGCTTCGTGACGGGTTGGTGGTGGCAGACGAAGAGACGATCGACATGCTTCTCAAGGCGGTAGACTATATCAAGGCCATCATTGCTTCTCTGGAAGAAACAGGCAAGGAGCCTGTAGATGATACCTATCTCGATTTCTTGGTTGATCTGCGTAATTTTGCGGACAAGGTAGCCAAGAAGGCCGAAGGCGGAGGAGAAAAGACTGAAGAGGCCCCTCAGGTGGAAAAGTCCCCGGCAGAAACACCTTCGGAGGCGAAGGCCGAAGAGGAAGCCAAGGCCGAAGAGGAAGCCAAAGACGAAAAGGCCGAAGAGGCTGACGAGAAGACCGAAGAGAAACCGTCCCCGGCGGTCTCTCAAGCCGAGAAGAAAGAAGAGAAAAAAGCCGACAAGATGCCAGCCCCTGGAGGGCGGCCAGCCAAAAAGGACGACAAGGGCGCTCCCCAAGTCCATCTTACCGAGACCCATGTCCGGGTAGATGTCAAACTCCTTGATCAGCTCATGAATTTGGCAGGAGAACTCGTACTTTCCCGAAACCGGTTGGTTCAGATCGCTTCACGAATCAATGATTCCGAACTCCAAAATGCCACACAGAGCCTTTCCCTGGTGACTACAGAGTTACAAGAAAAGATCATGAAAACCCGGATGCAACCTATTGGAAACGTCTTCAACAAATTCCCGCGTATCGTGCGGGATCTGGCTCGCTCCACTGGTAAAAAAGTCAACCTGCGAATTGAAGGGGCGGATACCGAGCTTGACCGGTCCATCATCGAAGCCATCAAGGATCCGTTGACTCACCTGGTACGTAACGCCATTGATCACGGGATCGAAGACCCAGACGAACGGGTTCAGCGTGAAAAGCCCCCGGTAGGAACCCTTGTACTGCGGGCCTACCATGAAGGGGGGCAGGTGGTGATCGAAATTGAAGACGACGGGCGAGGAATAGATGTCAACAAGGTAAAACAAAAGGCCATCGAACGGGGCCTCGTTTCTCCGGCAGAAGCCGAAACCATGAGCGATCGGGAGGCCCTGGCCCTGATCTTCAAACCCGGTTTCTCCACAGCCGAAAAGGTCACCAACATCTCCGGCCGAGGGGTGGGGATGGACGTAGTCAAGACCAACGTGGAGAAACTCGGGGGAAGCATCGATATCCAGACTGTCCTGGGGGCAGGCACCACCGTTCGTTTGAAGATTCCTCTGACCTTGGCCATTATCCCGGCCCTGGTAGTGACATGCGAAGGCCAGCGTTACGCCATTCCCCAGGTGAGCCTGCGCGAACTGGTTGGTCTTTCAGCTGAAACTCGTAAAAACATCCACCAGATCGGAGATTCAGAATTTTTCCGTCTCCGGGGAGAGATGGTTCCTCTGGTGCGACTCTCCAAGATCTTGGGACTGGAGGCGGAGCCGAAGGAAAGCGAGAGTTTGGTTATCCTTAATTGTGGGGCAATGCACTTCGGTCTGGTGGTGGACGAGATATGGGATTCCGAGGAAATCGTGGTCAAACCTCTGGGCAAGCACTTCAAGGACATTTCCATCTTTGCCGGTGCCACCATCATGGGTGACGGACGCATGGCCTTGATCCTTGACGTGGTCGGTATTTCGCGGAAGGTGGGTCTCAAGATCGAAGACGTAGACCGGGCGAAAGAAGAACTCGGTCTCGAAAATCGAATGGCCGAAGAAGAACAACAGTTCATCCTTCTCTTCAACGTCTCTCCTGAGGAACAGTTCGCTATCCCCTTGGCCTTGGTGGCCAGGCTGGACAAGATTTCCGCTGATAAGCTGGAGTTTGTGGGTGGCAAGGAGATTATTCAATATCGAGGTCGAAGCATCCCCATTATTCGTCTTGAGAACTATCTTCCCATCCAACCTTTGCCCGAACAGGACGAGTATCACCTTCTTGTCTTTCGTGAGGGTGAGAACGAGGTAGCTTTAATGGTCTCTCGGATCGTAGACAGCATTCAGACCCAAGTGCGTCTTGACGAACGCCTCTACAAGATGGAAGGGGTCCTTGGTTCTGCTATCATCAAGGACCGGACCACTCTCTTCTTGGATGTCTATAAGATCATCGAAATGCACGATCCTTATTTCTTCGTAAAGATCGTACCCAAAGAGGAGAGACCTTATCGGGTACTGCTGGCTGAGGACTCTCCCTTCTTCCGTCAAATGATTGCCAATTATCTTGAATCGGCAGGCTATGAAGTGGAGACGGCCACTGATGGTGAGGAGGCCTGGGAGAAACTTCAGCACGGCAACTACGACGTCCTTATCACCGATATCGAAATGCCGCGTTTGACGGGGATCGAATTGGCCAAAAGGGTACGGGCTGATGCCAGGCTTGCAGAATTGCCGATCATGGCCCTTACCTCTCTGGCTAGTGACGAAGACCGCAGGCGGGGACTTGAGGCGGGAATAGACGAGTATCAAGTCAAATTGGAACGCTCTCAGGTGCTTGAAGCCCTGGCCAACCTCTTGTCTCGGAAATACGCCCAAGCCGCATGAAGTCTTTTGATCCATACGAGGTCTTAGGGATAAAGCCCGAGGCCGGCCTCGCTGAGATCAGACGGGCCTTTCGGGAAAAGGCCCGTCTCCTCCACCCTGATGCTGGAGGAGAGGTCGAAAGATTCCTCGAGCTTAAGCGCTCCTACGAACTTCTGTGTGCCAAACATTCCCCCAATCGTTTGCGATTGGTTCGAGAAAGACCAACCGGGGGGAATTATTTTTTGACCTTTTTAGACGTTACCGTTCGAGAATTGGCCCTGGGAGCAATGGTTACTGTAGTGGTTCCGGACCAACCGGTCCGGTGTCCCCGATGTGGTGGTCGGGGGCTTGATCCGGAGGGCCGGAAAGAAGTCTGTCCGATATGCGCTGGTGGAGGCCGGGTGGTATTTGATCGGGCTCGTCGGCGTTACGAAATCTCTTGTCCACGCTGTGGAGGAGAGGGCTTCCTCTTGGTGGATCCTTGTCCCACCTGCCGGCAGAGAGGAGAGCTGCCCCGGGAGAAAGAAATCTCTCTCCGTCTTCCTCTTGGTGCCAGACCTGGAGACTTGCTTTATCTGCCGGCTCATCGGGAAGGGCCAGCGATAGATGTCTATTTCGAACTCCAGGTACACAACCATGAAGACCTCTTTTTCGAGGGGGATCAGCTAGTAAGCTTAGTGAAGGTCCCTTTTTGGCGAGCGGCCCTGGGGGGTGTGATTTCGATAAACACCCTTGAAGGACCAGAGCCCATAGAGATACCCCGGGGATTGGAACCTGGTTATACCCTGGTGCTGAGGCATCGGGGGGCCTATCTTGAGGATGGATCGCGGGAAGATCTCCTTGTGCGCTTTGAAATCGTCTTTCCTCAAGAATTACCGGAAGAAGCCGAAAATCTTCTCAAGAGGTTAGTCCAAATCATGGAGGAGGCAGGTCATGGCTTTGCCCGCTAATCAAGAAACCGAGAAAAACCTTACCTTGGCTGAGGACACGAAACTTTTCATAACTTTTTGGCTGGGGGGTTTTCTCTTTGCTCTTCCTGTAGAGGAGGTGGTGGAAATCAACCGCTCGCTTGACATTACACCCGTTCCCCAAGCTCCTTCCTATGTTTCTGGCATCATCAATCTCCGCGGTCAGATCCTTACGGCTATCGATCTAGCCCAGCGAATTGGTCTGATTCGAGAAAACGAAGCGCATCATAACGTGATCATTGGCCGGGATGGTGAACCCTTGAGTCTTCTGGTGGAACAGATCGGCGACGTTCTGGAGATCCCAATAGCTGATATCGAGGATCCCCCGGACGTCATTGAAGGGCTTGATATCCAGTTCGTGAAGAACGTCTCAAGATTGCCGGATAGGCTCCTGGTTATCCTGGATGTGCAAAAGCTCTTGGCCTTTTAATCTTTGAAAAGACCGGCAAAGCTTAAAAACTGGCGCCAAACGTCTTTCTTTTCCTGGGGGAAGTCTTCCATGAAAATGCTTTCCCAGGGAGGGGCTTTGGGGGTTTTGAGGAGTTTCATGCCCGCTTCTTCTGGAGTGCGATCCCCTTTTTTGAGGTTGCATTTGCGACAACAAAGGACCACGTTTTCCCAGGTGGTTTTCCCCCCGCGGGAACGAGGGAGTATGTGATCAATGGTTCGGTCTTTTGGGTTTTTGACGTTTTTTCCGCAGTACTGGCAGGTGTAGGAGTCTCGCACCAGGAGGTTGGCCCGGGAGAAGACCACCTCTATGCGTGGTAAACGATCGAAACTTACGAGATAAATGGCATCTGGAGCCAGAAAGGAAAGACTCGGGCTGCGAATAAGGCGACCGTTTCCGTTATGATAGAAGCGACAAGCCTCCACCCATTCTTCCAGGGTGTGGGTCGTCCAATCTGGAGTGATGACTTTGGCCGTCCCTTTTACTAGATGACAGATCGCCCGTTGAACAGTGGTGATCTGAATGGCTTGGTAATGGCGGTTCAGGACGAGGACTTTGTCAGAAAGGACGTTCCTTTTTCCAGACAAATCTCCTCCTCAAAAGATTTTGTGCTACTGTAACGCAAAATCTAGATTTTGTCATGCAGGAGGGGTTATGCGCTATTGGTTGGGGGTTTTTCTGATACTTTTGGTCTGCTGTTCTGGTCAGCCGGAGCCCGAAGTGGAATTTCTCTCTCCTTCGGTGGCGAAAGTAACCTATCAAGGGCGGGAATATTTGCTGGAAAAGGACCAGCCGCCCCCGCCAGACTTTCCCTTTGAATATCGCTTCGAAGAAGACGGTGATCTCGATTTGAGAATCGGCGGACGGTGGGTGGAGTTCGATAACCCTTACGATCTGGATTTGGATTTTAAGGTCAAGAAGAAAAATCGTAAGACTTACAGGGGGCAAAAGATCAAGAAAACACGTCCTAGACTCAAGAAGACAAAAAGACGCTAGTCTCGCGCCTTGATCATCAACCATTCTCCGTTACGCAACCGAATAAGGGCGTAACGACCCTTCAATTTTTCTCCGTGGAAATAGACAACAATTTTGTCTTCTTCCCAAGATTCGATTTCGTAATCTCCTTTATCCCAAAGTTTGACTTCCCCTGCGCCGTAATGACCGGGAGGGATGATGCCTTCGAAGTAAATGTAGTCCAAAGGATGATCCTCGGTTTGGATAGCCAGACGTCTCACGCCAGGTTTAAGGGGAGGGCCTTTGGGAATGGCCCAGGATTTGAGAACGCCATCTTTTTCAAGTCTCAAATCCCAGTGGAGCCGTCGGGCGTGGTGTTCTTGCACTGAAAAGCGAGGCATCATTTGCCCTCCGGAGGAGGTAAGGTTAGGGGTTTTTCCTTGTCTGGTACGAAAATCTTCACCGGTAACTGAAAAGTGCGTTTGATGATACCAAAGACCCCTGCTCCCACCGCTGTGGGGTCAAGAGGGATGACAGAAGGGTCCTTCAGATGGCCACGCACCTTGACGGGCACGGCGAGGAAGACCTTCGATTTGCCCGTGAGAATCCAGCCGATGAGTGGAACGTGTCCTACTAGGGAATCAATGGCCTTGAAAGGAGAGACCAGGACCGTGACGTCGATTTTCTGTTTGAGGAGATCTATCTTGCCAGAGGCGAAGGTTCGGAAGCCCGGGGCCTCGAGATGCCAACTGTCAATTATCAGAAAGTGTTTTTCAAACTTTCCTTTCACTTCCCAAAAGTTATAGTCTGTTCCTTTTTTTTCAAAGTCCGGCAGGTTGCCTTGAAAGATGTCAAGAGGGCTCAAAAGGGCAAAAATTTTGGCCAGGGTACCAAACTTGTAGATATGTCCTTTTTGAGACAAGAAGAGATAGCGGCCGGAGGTCTTCTCAAAGAGCCGTTTTCCTTGGGTATGGAGATAACCTTTCAGTTGATAGGGCCCTTCAATGAGGTCCGAACCGAAGAGACACTGGAGGGTTTCTTTTAATTGTCCTTCTGGTTGATCGAAGCTGAGACGCAGGTCTTCTCGTTGGGTGCGTTCGTAGCTTCCCCAGAGTTTTATACCGCAGAGATAGGTTTCTCGGACCACGAGTTTGAAATCGCGCGGATGGTAGAAAATCTCTCCTTCAAAGGGGCTCCATTCGTAATTTTGGTAGAGCACACTGTCGGCTGAAAGTAAGAGATGGACCACCAGTTTGGGCTTTTTGGAAGATTTTTTGGAGGTTTGCCCCCTTTTCTGGGACTGGAGCGCGGAAAGGAAATCTTCTACCACGAGGGTTGGTATGTAAGCGGCGGCATCAATATTGAGGAGATTAGGTGAGATTTCAAGGCGACCGTGAGCCTCAAAACTCGTACCATTTAAATCCATTTCCAGACGCCGAACAAAAAGGATTTTCTTCTGAGCCTTGAGGTCCAGGTCTTCGATCCAGAAGGGATATTTCTTGGAAGGGATCCTGAAACGCGAAAGACGAAGCTCCCCTTCAAAGGTGCTCTTCAGAATGTTTTCCGGGAAATAACTTCCTCTGAAACGACCCTTTACCTTTTGGATGAGAAAGGGGTTGGTGGAAAGATATCGTCTGATCCCCTGGTCGTCTATCTCTCCGTTGAGTTCAAAATCAATCTTGGTGGGTGTTTTTTGCAGGGAGAGAGTGAAGGTCGGCTTTTGGAGCTGGGTTTTGAAGGTGAAGAGGCCTTTTCGATGCGACAGGCGAAGATGGAAGGCGGCTTCTTGACAGAGGAAGTCCCCCTCCAAAAAGAGGTTCGACGGTTCATAAATAAAGGTCAAGGACCGAGCTGTGAGCGGAGTCCTGGGAAACAACTCTTCCGGGATCCTACCAAGCTTGTATGCCCACTGGAGGAAAGACTCTCTACTTGAGGCCTCTGCTTCAAACCTCAAGGCAAAGGGACGAAAGCCTATCTTTCCTGTTACCAATCCTTGAGCGTCAAGCAGACGCACTTCAGAGGGTTCGACCAAAAGGGAGAAATTTTCGTAGAAGACAGCCCCTCTTACCACCAATAAGGGAGCCGGAAGCCAGGGAAGAGAGATTTTGAGGTTTTCTCCTTTTAGCCGAAAACGCAACCGCTCAAGTACCCCTTTGGGGCTAAGAGGGCCATCGTAGGAGGCATCTGTGAGTACTACGGTCTTTCCTTCAAAACCATATTTTTTGAGATGGGAAGCTATCTGACGATAGAAAGACAGGAACCGGAGGGTCTCAGCGACCGAAAGGAGCCCCCGGGCTTCGGTGAGAGCAAGTCGGGGGGGATGTTGGCGAAAATCAAGCTGGGCATTGAGGTTCCGAAGGACACTTTCAGGAAAGCGTATCTTCAGTCCGGTGAGAGTGAGGAGGCGTCCCTGACACCTGATCTTCCCACCTTCCAGCCTGAATGGGAGTGGAAGACCCTCGTAGTTTAAAGAAACACCCTGAGGCCTGATTTCAAAGGAGACTCTGGGTTTCCGAATGGTCCCTTCCAGAAGGAGCCAACCCTGAAGGGGTCCTTTAGCCTTGGTGTGAGAGAGTCTTTCTGCCAAAGAAACCGGAAGAGGCGTTCTGGAAAGGACTAGGAGCACGTCTTCGGCCCGCCCAGTTATCTGACCCCGTAGTAACAAGGGAGAAGAACGGTCTTTGAGTTGGTGGAGATTGATGGCAAAAGAGGCTTGTGAGAGAGTGGTCTCCTGGAATCGCGCCGAGGCATCTTTTACCCGGAGAGAACCCTTTTGGAAATTCAACTGTCCTGAAACCTGATGGAGGACGACCCGTGGAGTGGGAAGATTCAGACGGGCTTTTATAACCTGGCCCTTGAGGAGGAGGGTCTTCAGGTGAAAGAGGCGGCGGACTTCGGGGGCCCTGGTCTCAAGATGAAAGTCCTTTACCTGACCTGCTTCCACGATTTGGCAGAGGCGTTTTAGCCCCTTTTTCTGTCCCCAAAAAGCCAGCAATCTTTGCCGGACACCTTCCCAGCGACCTTCAAGAAAGTCCAAAGAAACGAGATATCCCTTCTCGTTATGGGTGATGACTCCTCGGGCCCGGAGGGAGGGCTCCTTCATTACCCATTCTTTGAGTTCGATGTGAAAATAAGGCGGCTTGAAACGCGCCTGTCCCAAGAGCGCTGAACAGTTGAACAG
Source organism: uncultured Thermodesulfobacteriota bacterium (assembly GCA_964630855.1). Classification (GTDB taxonomy): domain Bacteria; phylum Desulfobacterota; class Thermodesulfobacteria; order Thermodesulfobacteriales; family Thermodesulfatatoraceae; genus JAADCO01. The sequence goes on from CAZVXP010000001.1 coordinate 73,700, forward strand.
ATAGGTCTCCTCTTTTCCTTTGAGGAGACAGGGGGCGGTAGCAGTAAAACCCAAAAGGAGGGCCCCCTCTTCGAAACGATAGGAGACTTCCAAATTGAAATCACTCCTCAGGATTGCTCTTGGGAATCGTTCTTTCAAGAAAGGAAGCCGGTCAAGATCCAGATGAGCTACAGCCAGTAGCCCTTCGCTCAAACGTTCTTCCGGCCAGAGACGGCCGGAGAACCGGAGTCGTTGGGTCATCGAACCCCGTCCTTCAATTTCCCACTGGAGAAAGGAAGGTTTAAAGGAAAAAGAGCCCTGCAGGTCCGAGAAGGAAACAAGGGGGCTCTTTCCCCGAAAAATGGCAAGGCGCCCCCTTTCAATTTCCATAGAAAATGGTGGCAGCTTGGCCAAAAGGTCCTGCCCTCCTCGATAGAATTTTTCCTTGGCCTTGGAGGTGGTTTCTGCCTGGGAGGGAAGAAAGACTTCTAGTTCTGGTCCGATGAGGGTGAATCTTTCAACCTGGATATGGCGAGAAAGCAGGGCCCGAAGTCCCAAAAACAGGACCCCTTCCTCAAGACGGAAACGATAACGTTTTTTTTCAACGGAAAGACCTCGGACTTTGAGTCCCGGTTGGGGGAGGATTTTCAATCTAACTTCTTTCAGCTGGACTCTGGCTTGCAGTTTTTTGGAAAGCTCGAGTCCAAGGCGGTGTTTGATACTCTCCAGATTCAGGAAATATGGAAGGAGTAAGAGCGTGAGGGCCAGAAAAAAGACTAGCGCCCCGAAAATTAGGGCTGTTATCTTCCAAAATTTTTTCATCTGGGTTTATGAAATGGTCGGGGAGGGCGGATTTGAACCGCCGACCCCCTGCTCCCAAGGCAGGTGCGCTGCCAGGCTGCGCTACTCCCCGTGATTTCCCAAATGTTATCCTCGTGCTCTGCGATTGGCAACTCTCAAAGGGCCTCCAGGAAGGCGGGGAGTTTTTCCTTAAGTTGGGCCAGGGCCTTGGCTCGATGACTCATCTGATTCTTTACCTCTGGAGGGATCTCCGCGGCAGTCTGGCCGAGTTCTGGGATCAAGAAGACCGGATCGTAACCAAAACCGTGCTTTCCTCGTGGTGCAGTGGCAATGAGCCCTTCCCAGGTACCTTCTGTTTTCAACCAATGCCCGGAGGGATGATAGACCACGATCACACATCGAAAACGGGCAGTGCGTCTTTCCGGGGGGACATCTTTCAATTCTTCTAGCAATTTCAAGTAGTTTTCCTCGTCAGTGGCTTTGGGACCCGCAAAACGAGCGGAATACACTCCAGGGCGTCCTCCGAGGGCGTCAACTTCGAGACCAGAATCATCGGCCAGGGTCAGCTCACCAAGGGCCTGAGCGATCTCACGAGCCTTTTGAAAGGCATTTTCAAAGAAGGTCTTGCCCGTTTCAAGCACCTGTGGAGCTTCCGGATAGTCTTTAAGACAGCGAATCTCCAGGGGCAAGTCTGCCAACAAAGCCTTAATCTCCCGGACTTTACCCTCGTTCCTGGTGGCCAGGAGTAATGTCTTTTTCTTATCTTTTGGCATCTTTGATCACCTTCTTTTGGATCTCTATCAGTTCTTGGACTCCTTTGAAGGCCAGCTTTCGCATTTCTTCAAAAAGATCCCAGGCAAAAGGTTCTTTTTCAGCGGTGGCCTGGATTTCCACCACCCGGTTGCTTTCAGTAAGCACAAAATTAGCGTCCACTTCGGCCAAAGAATCCTCTTCATAGGTAAGGTCAAGGAGGATTTCTCCTGCGACCCATCCGCAACTCACAGCTGCCACCGGTTCCCGAATTGGATTCTTTTCAAGGAGGCCCTGAGCGAGGAGACGATCTACCGCGAGGCTCAAGGCCACGAAAGCTCCGGTGATAGAAGCCGTCCTGGTGCCACCATCTGCCTGGATGACATCGCAATCCACCCAGAAGGTCTTCTCCCCCAGTGCCGCAAGGTCTACCACCGCTCGGAGGGAGCGTCCAATTAGGCGCTGTATTTCGTAAGATCGCCCTTTTTTACCCACCACCGAATCACGAGGGGTGCGGGTGTGGGTGGCTCTCGGAAGCATAGCATACTCCGCGGTGATCCAACCCATGCCGGTATCCTTGAGGAAGGATGGCACCTTTTCTTCTATTGAAACGCTACAGATGACTTTGGTCTCCCCGATTTCGATCAGGGCCGAACCTTCGGCGTATTTCAAGAAATGGGGAGTGATCCTCACGGGTCGAAGCTCGTCAGGGCGACGTCCGTCCTTTCGCATGCTTTGAGCTTTTAGCAAAGACTTCTGAAGAGTCAACGTCTCCGAAACGGAAACGTATCCCCCGGGTGGGGCAGGCCTCAAGACAGTGGAGACAGCGAATACATTCGGCACTGTTGAGCTCTTGAGGAATGCGCAGGTCCATGGGGCAGACCTTTTCACACACTCCACAATGAAAACAATCCGTATCCTGCCAGATGAGTCTGAAAAATCCCCAGCGATTGAAGAGCCCGTAAATAGTCCCCAGAGGACACAGCACGGCGCAGAAGAAACGCAGATATATCAAGCACAGGGCTCCGATGACCAGCAGGAGACCGAGTTTTAGATAGAAGAGACCTTTGACCAGGGGCCTCAATTCCGGGCGAAGAAAAAGGTTGAAAAGACCGGCCTCCAGGGTACCAGCCGGGCAGAGGAGACGGCAGAACCAGACCTTTCCGTATCCTAGGGGATCCAGGAGGAGAAAGGGCAAAAGGATCACCATTAAAATTAAGACCAAATATTTGATTCGACGTAAAAAAAAGGGGAGTCTCTTTTTGGGGAAAGGAACTTTGTAAAGGAGTTCTTGCAACAGACCGAAGGGACAGAGCCAACCGCAAACCAGACGTCCCAAGAGTAAACCGCAGAGCAGGAAGAAACCCGCGAGGTAGATGAGCGCCTTGAGGGCCACAAAGGGCAGGATCCTCACGCTGGCCAGGGCCTGCTGGAGACTGCCTAGGGGGCAGGCAAAGGGGGCCAAGGGGCAGGAATAACAATTGAGTCCCGGGAAACAGAGCCCTTTTAGGGCTCCACGATAAAGTCCTCCTTGCCAGAAGACACCCGGGTAGGCGTTGGCAATCAAGGCAAATAGGATCTGGGACAAACGACGTTTCATTTACTGAAGCCCCATGCAGGAAAGACACAGTGAGGCGGCCCTGGACCAGACAAAACGGAAACCTCCGCTCCAGAGGCCCCATAGAAAGAGAGCAATTCCCAGAAAGAGGAGACTCCGTCTCAACCACTTCATGATTCGAGTCTTCGAAGAACGCTTTTCACTTTGGTGCCGAGGTGGACTTCCTTGTCTCGTCGATCGTCAATTCGGAGATTGGTGTAAACTCTTTTGGCTCCGGCTTTAAAAGGTATTTCGTGCAATTGGCGAGCCAGCTGGAAAAGTTCGTCCACTTCCCCTTCAACGATGGTGCCCATGTCTGTCAGGGTGTGAGGGATTCCCTTCTTTTCGAGAAAATTTTTGATTTCAACCACGTATTCTCCCAGACTGGTGGAGCCTGTACCCAGGGGAATGATGCTGATTTCCATCAACGCCATGCCAGCCCTCCTTGTCTTTTGAGCTTGCAATAACCCCTCTCCCGGGAGGTGACAAGGCTTTCGTTCGGTCTTTTTTCTGCTAAAGTCTTCCTGAAGATGGACAGCTGGGAGATCTTCGGAAAACTGGCCCTGGCCGCTTTGTTGGGAGGGGCCATTGGTTTCGAACGGGAGCATCACGGCCAGGCCGCAGGTTTCCGGACCAATATCCTGGTAGCGGTATCTTCTTGTCTTCTCATGCTCCTTTCCCTTTATATCGCTCGACTTTTCGAGCATCTGGGTGCCGAGACCACCATTCGACTGGATCCTTCACGGATCGCCTCTTACGCTGTGGCAGGGATGGGTTTTTTGGGGGCTGGAGCTATCATCAAAGGCAAAGGTAAGGTCAAAGGCCTGACTACAGCGGCAGGGCTTTGGTTGGTGAACGCCATTGGTTTGGCCATCGGGGCTGGTTATCTCTTCGCAGGTGTTCTCACCACTTTATTGAGCTTGGTGTGTCTTTATGTGTTTCGGCGTCTCTTGCGTCCTACTTTTGTGCACGACGTTTATACCATCCTGACCATTGTGTCCAAAAAACCCGAGCACCTGGATCGTGTGAAAGAGATCCTCAAAAGGCACCGAGCCGAAATCCAGGCCATAAACTTTTATTACGACCTGGATCAGGGGCTTCACACCTTCAAGATCCGTCTCTTGACCACGGATCACATTCCTCAGATGGAGATCGTAGAGGAGATCTCCCTGTTATCGGAGGTCAAGTCTGTGGCCTGGGAGGAGGCCCCTGTTCCCTAGGAGAGGGTTTGAGCGATGTGATCGGCGATTTCCTGGGCCCAGGTCCTGATCTTTTCATAATCTGTTCCCTCCACCATGATCCGGTACTTGGGTTCGGTGCCCGAAGGGCGGATGAGAACACGCCCCTGACCAGCCAATTCTTCTTCGATCTTTTGGACCAGCCTGGCAAGCCCGGGGATTTCTTCGGGTGGTTTTTTTTCTCTTACCTTCACGTTGACCAGGACCTGGGGGAACTTCTCCATCAGAGCAGCCAGCTCCGATAGGGGCTTCTGGCGTCTTTTCATGACGGCCAATAGTTGCAAGGCTGCCAGTATTCCGTCGCCCGTGGTGGCGTGGTCCAGGAAGATGATGTGTCCGGATTGTTCCCCTCCCAGGTTATATCCTCCCCGTCGCATTTCCTCTACCACAAAGCGGTCTCCCACTTTGGTCCGGATGAGACGGAGCCCCATCTCTTGCAGGGTCTTTTCAAGCCCCATGTTACTCATCACCGTGGCTACCACGGCCCCTCCTCGCAGGGTACCGGCTTCTTTCATCTCGCGGGCGCAAATGGCCATCACTTGATCCCCGTCAACGATCTCTCCCTTTTCATCTACCACAATCACCCGGTCGGCGTCCCCATCGAGTGCTATACCCAAATCCGCTCCCTGTTCCCTTACCACTCGGGAAACATGTTCTGGATAAAGGGCTCCACAGTTTTCGTTGATGTTGAGACCATTTGGAGAAACCCCCAGCTTGATGACCCTAGCCCCCAATTCCTCAAAGACCGCCGGGGCCACCCGATAGGCTGCCCCATGAGCGCAATCAAGTACGATGGTGATTCCTTCTAAAGAAAGTTCTTTGGGAAAGGTGTTCTTTAAGTGTACGATGTAACGACCCTGGGCGTCTTCAATGCGGTAGGCCCGGCCGATTTCATCGTTTTTTACCCGAAAATCGGCGATGGTTTTGTTGAGGACCATATCTTCGATTTGGGCCTCCAGTTCGTCGGAGAGCTTGAAACCGTCTCGTCCAAAGATCTTGATGCCATTGTCGTGGTAAGGATTGTGGGAAGCCGAGATCACTACTCCGGCGTCGCAACGCATATCCGTAGTTAGAAAGGCGATGGCAGGAGTGGGAAGGGGGCCAACCAAAAGGGCCTCTGCCCCTACCGAACAGAGACCAGAAGCCAGGGCGTTTTCTAGGAGGTAGCCTGAGAGACGGGTGTCCTTTCCAATAAGGACCCGGTGGCGGCCTTCTTTGTTGCGAAAGAGATATCCTACGGCTCGTCCTACCAGGAGGGCCAATTCAGGGATCATGGGCCATTCGTTGGCCTGTCCTCGAATCCCGTCCGTTCCGAAGAGCCTACCCATACCCAACCTCACTTGGAAAAGATTCTTACTTTAACCTTTTTCGGTTCGAGTTTGAGGAGCTTAACTCCAGCTGGTATTTCCAGCCGGAGTTCTAAGAGGTAACGCCCGGGTTTGAGGCCTTTGACGTCTACAAAGGCTTTTACTCTGGTTTTGGCAAAGGGACCAAGGAGCCTTTCGGGCCCTTGCAAAATGGTGTTTGCGGTCCGGCGTTCCAAATCGACCTTGCCCTTGGCCCCTCTTATTTCAATGGGTAGATCTTTGAATTCTCGGGTAACCACGTGTTCCACGATCCGGATGCGCACTTCCACCAGGCTTGGTCCCTTGACCTGAACGAGATCCGGCAGATCAAGAGGGACCTTGCGAGTGACGAAGCCCGTCAAGCCGTTGATGTCTACGGGTTTGGTACGCACCCGGCGCAACCGATAAACAACGGATTTCGGCCCGCGCACCTTCACCTTTTTGGGAATAACCTCGATTTCTGCAATCTTCCAGCCTGGAGGAGGGCTTCCGTAGATGCCGGGTTCCACGGAGACGGTCTTTTCGACTTCTCTCTCCAGGATGATCTCGATTTGAGAAGGTTCGATCTTGGTAATTTTGAGTCCGGCCGGCAGGTCGATGTCTTTTTCTCTAAAAAAAACCGTGTGCGAACCGGGTTTGAAGTCTTCCAGGTCAATGGTGAGAACCAAGGGGCGATGGGTGAGGTTGCGCAAGATACTGCGAGGTCCGGTGACGTAGACCGTGATACTGGGGGGAGGTGGTTTGACCAGGATGAGATTTGCCGGGAGATTTTTGACCCGGATTTCCACCTGGACGGCTTGTTCCACTTTGTCCTCAAGCACGACGAAGAACCACAGGAGGATGGCGAAGGCCAGTGAAAGGAGTTTGAGGAAGATGTTTTTGCTGAAAAAATCAAAGGGATTCATTTAAAGATCTTCCTCCGCCACCAGCGCTGATTTTCTTCAAAGCCCAAGAGGTTGAGCAACAGTTGACGCAGGGCGTCTGGGTTGATATCACGGGTGATCTTGCCGCCCAGGGCCACGGAGATGCCTCCGGTCTCTCCGGAGACCACGATGGCAATAGCATCACTGACTTCCGAAATGCCAATAGCCGCCCGGTGTCTGGTGCCAAGACGTCGGCTGATGTTGGGGTTGGTGGAAAGGGGCAGGATAGCCCCGGCCACTGCCACCCGTCCGTTGCGAATGATGACCGCTCCGTCGTGGAGAGGAGATTCGGGTTGAAAGATAGCGTAAAGGAGGTCACGAGAGACTTTGGCGTCTAGAGGGGTGGCGTTTTCGATAAATTCTCCTAGTCCCGTAGTACGCTCGATGACAATGAGGGCCCCAATCTTTTTTTCCGCCAGGGAGGTCACGGCCTTGACAATCTCTTCGATAGCTTGGCTGTAAATGGTTCGGGCCTTAATGAAGGGGGTCTGTCCCATCTGGATGAGAGCCCGACGAATATCGTCCTGGAAAACGATGATGACCACTAAAAAGATGGAGGAGAGGAAGGTTCCTAGGAGCCAATGAAGGGTGAGGAGCTGCAGCTGACCAGCAATGAAGTATATCATGACCAGAAAGGCCAGGCCCGCGGCCATCTGGACCGCTCTCGTGCCTCGAATGAGTAAGAGAATGCGGTAAAAGAGATAGGCAACGATGAGGATATCGACGATATCTTGCCAGCGCAGGAGGTCCAGATATTGCTTAAGAAGGGCCTTCACTGAACCTCCTTGAGGGCCTGGATCACCTTGAGGGTATCAACAGCCATTTCCACCTGATGAACGCGCACCAAATCCACACCTTTTAAGGCGGCGTAAGCTACCACCGCCATGGTCCCGGCATCCCTTTCACGGGCTTCCTTCTCAAGGATCTGACCCAAAAAGGCCTTGCGAGAAGGGCCCAGGAGAACCGGGGCATCAAGAGAAAAGAAATCATCGACGTGTTTGATGATGGTTAGATTGTCTTCAAAACGTTTGCCGAAACCGATTCCTGGATCGATGATGATTTTCTCCCGTGCCACCCCTTGAGAGAGGGCAAAATCTATCCTCTCGCGCAAAAATCTTTTGATCTCAGCTATCACGTCGTCATAACGAGGGTCAAGTTGCATGGTTTGAGGGGTGCCTTTCATGTGCATGAGAATCACCGGAGCGCCAGTTTCTACTACTACCTTGATCATCTCCGGATCGAACCGCAGGGCGCTGATGTCGTTTATCATGTCGGCTCCGGCTTGGAGCGCCTCCCTAGCCACAGGTGCCTTGTAAGTATCGATGGAAAGAGGGATGTCGAAACGCCTCCTTATGGCCTCTACTACCGGTACGACCCTTTTTAATTCTTCTTCGACCGAAAGAGGGGTAGCAAAAGGCCTGGTAGATTCCCCTCCCACGTCGATAATGTCCGCGCCAGCCCTTATCATCTCTTCCACTCGAAAAAGGGCCTGGTCCACCGACTGGTAGAGTCCTCCGTCTGAGAAGGAATCAGGGGTAACGTTCAGGACGCCGACGACGTAGGTACGCCGACCCCATTCGAAGAGGTGTTTCCCCACCGCCAGAGGTTTTCGCATTCCCGGGCCTGTTTCTACGCGCTGCTTTCAGCCGGCCTGGGTTTTAAACCCAGGATCTCGTCAATCGCTGGTCCATCGAGGGTCTCTTTTTCGAGTAGAGCCTGTGCCAGCTTGTGAAGCAGCTCGATGTTATCTTCCAGAATTTTTTTGGCGCGCTGATAGCAGGAAAGCACGATCTCGCGCACCTCGTTGTCAATCGCTAGGGCTGTAGCTTCACTGTAATTCTTGAGCTGGGCAATTTCCTTGCCCAGGAAGACGTGTTCTTGGCGGTGGCCAAAGGCCACGGGCCCCAGTTTTTCGCTCATGCCCCATTCGCACACCATGCGACGGGCGATCTCTGTGGCCCTTTCAATGTCGTTACCAGCCCCGGTGGTACATTCCTTGAAAACGATCTCTTCTGCGGCACGCCCACCTAAGAGGATGGTAAGACGCTTGAGGAGATAATCCTTGGGATAGGTATGTCGTTCGTCTAGCGGGAGCTGCTGCGTGATTCCTAGGGCCTGACCCCGTGGAATGATACTCACCTTATGTACGGGATCTGTCCCCGGGAGAAATTTGGCCACCATGGTATGGCCAGCCTCATGATAGGCCGTGATTCTCCTTTCTTCCTCGCTGATGACCGCGCTCTTTCTTTCTCTACCCATAAGGATCTTGTCTTTGGCCTCTTCGAAGTCTTCCATGTCGACTTTATTTTTGCCTTTTCGCGCGGCAATAAGAGCGGCTTCGTTCACCAAGTTTTCTAGGTCCGCTCCGGTAAAACCTGGAGTGGAACGAGCCAGGACCGCCAGGTCAACGTCCTCGGCCAGAGGGATGCGTTTCGTGTGCACTTCGAGAATTTTCTCTCGTCCTTTTACGTCTGGCGGGGGCACCACCACTTGTCGGTCGAAACGACCCGGTCGGAGAAGGGCTGGATCGAGGATATCGGGCCGGTTAGTGGCGGCGATTACGATGATCCCTTCGTTACCCTCAAAGCCATCCATTTCCACCAGGAGTTGGTTGAGGGTCTGTTCTCGCTCATCGTGTCCGCCCCCAAGGCCTGCTCCCCGATGTCGCCCAACGGCGTCTATCTCGTCGATGAAGATGATGCAAGGAGCGTTTTTCTTGGCCTGATTGAAAAGGTCTCGCACCCGGGCTGCGCCTACGCCCACAAACATTTCTACGAAATCCGAACCACTAATGCTGAAGAAAGGTACCCCGGCTTCCCCTGCGATGGCTTTGGCCAAGAGGGTCTTTCCAGTGCCCGGGGGACCAACCAGGAGGATACCTTTTGGGATGCGTCCTCCCAGCTTGGTGAACTTCTGCGGATCCCGTAAGAACTCGATGACTTCTTGCAGTTCTTCCTTGGCCTCATCCACCCCGGCTACATCTTTGAAAGTGACCTTGACCTGTTCGCCAGTGATCATACGGGCCCGACTTCGACCAAAAGAAAAGGCCTTACCACTGCCAGCCTGCATCTGCCGCATGAAGAAGATCCACACTCCAATGAGGAGGATCATGGGGAGCCAGGAGACCAGGAGAGAGAGATACCAGGGATTTTCGTTTTTGGGTTTGACGGTGATGCGAACTCCGGCTTCCCTAAGAAATGGGACGAGATCGCTGTCGTCCGGGGCAAAAGTATAGAAGATTTCGTGCTTATCGGCCAGGATACCACGGATCTCTTGGCCTTCGATAACTACCTCCTTGATTTGACCTTTTTGGACCAGATTTAAGAAGTCAGTATAAGAGATCTCCGTACCCTTGTGACGTGGGGTATTGATGAAGTTGAAGAGGAAGATCATTACCAGGGCGATGATTAACCAGAGGGTTAGGTTACGGTAAAAAGTTCTCAAATTTTCTCACCTCGAAACAGAAATTTTCTTCTTAATTTAAATCCTGAGGGGTTATTTTGGCAATGGTGAAAGTTCGATGATTAGGGCCTTTTCCCCCCCTTTCCATTCGTAGCCGTCTTGGGCAAAGAAACCAGGTAGAGCAACGATTTCTCCGTCTTTTTCGATAATCGGCCAGGACCACCGGAACTCATGAGGGATTTTCTTCTCCCAGAAGAGCTTTTTGAGTTTTTTTCTGCCTCGAAAACCAGGGGGACGAATGCGGTCTCCGGCCTGCGCTGGGCGCACTAGGAGGGGAAAGGAGGCCTTCTGGGGGTCAAGGAGCAGGGCTTCAGATGGAGCCTCATCTGGTGGGGCTAGCCTGATAAAAAGGGTTCGGCCATCGGGGAGATGATATTCTCCAGGACCTTCGACTCGCAAGAAAAAAGGAGGTGGCAGTGGTGTCTCTTCTTTGATGACCAGTCGACCGGGCTCCCGTCTTGCGATGAAACCCGAAGGGAGGTTCAGGTTTCCCCGGCTTCGGCCCTCCAGCAGCGACTCCATCTGTTCCAAGTGTGACATCTTGATACGGAAAAGGGGGAGTCCCACCAGACGAAAGGCTTCCAGGAAGACGCGCCTTCTCAAGGCCAGAGGGAGATTCTTGAGCCCTTTTACGCTCAGAGCTAGCCCTCCGGCTTCTTTCCGGCTGAGGCGTTTTAGTTCTCTTTCAGCCAATTCTCCCAGAAATTCTTCTTCCTCTGCCACTACCAAGGCCGTGCGTTTGAGAGCCTCTCTTACCCGTTTGTGGAAGTGTTTTTCGAGAAAAGGGATGAGAAGATGACGTACCCGATTACGTAGAAAGCGCGGATCCTGATTGCTCGGATCTTCCAAGAAAGGGATTTCCCTTTCTTGGAGGAAGGCCTCTATTTCTTCCCGTGAGACCAAGAGGAGGGGGCGGATAAAGAGTCCTTCTCTTTTGACCGGGATGCCAGCCAAACCCCTTCGGCCAGCCCCTCGAATGAAACGCAAGAGTACCTCTTCGGCCAGGTCATCGGCTTGATGGGCCAGGGCTACTTTATCAAGGGCCAGTTTTTCGGCCACCGTCCTGAAGAAGCGATAGCGCAGCTCACGCCCGGCAGTTTCCAGCGAAAGACCCTCACGGCGAGCATACGCTTTCACCGGAGCTGTTCCCAGGATGAAAGGAAACCCTTTCTTCTCGGCCTGCTTTTTGACAAAGAGGGCCTCTTCAAGGGAAGACGCCCTCAGTCGATGATCAAAATGGGCTACAAAAATTTCGAGATGATATTCTCGGGCCAACAGATCAAGGGCTTCCAAAAGGGCCATGGAATCCGGCCCCCCGGAAACAGCCACCAGTACCCGGTCTCCAGGGGAAAGAAGATGGAAGCGTTCAAGACTTTTTCTGATCTTCCGGAGAAAGGCTTGCGTTCTCAAGGATCTCACGTGCCTCTTGGGTGTGACGTTGATAGGCCTCTTTGGCCAGTTTGACCAGTTTACCGTGAACTTTCTTCAAAGGGGGGAGGGAGGGAAGGGGAGGAAAGAATTCCTCAGGTGGAGGCACCGTGGCGAACTCTAGGGTCTTCTCCAGCCCGGTGACCGATTTCTCAAGAGACGGATGGCCCAAGGAAGCCAGATCCGAAGGACCTTCCAGGCTCTTCAGGAAATGCATGATCTCACTCAGGTCAAATTTTTCTTTGAAACGTCTGATCTCTTCGTTGATGACCTCGGCTTCTACCTGGAGTTCTTGGAAGGCCTCCCGGTATTCCTCCACCGCGCGGCGGAGGTTTTCGTAGATGTCCAAAAAGAGGCGCTTAAAACGCCCCTTAGAGGTCCACCCCTTGGGACGCAAGGCCTTAAAGAGACGGCGCCGAATGTTTTTAGAGCGAAGGAGATAGTCGTCGTAGTAAAAGGCCTCTGGTAATCCGGTGATCCTCAAGAACTCTTCGATCAGATCCTGGTCGCGGAGCAAGAGATAGAGACGAACGAAGTTGTGGGAGACCTTTTCCTCATGTTTCCGGCCAAATTCTTTCAGCAGGCGAAAATAATTCGCCGTATCCTCTTCGATGAGGCGCCGGAATCCGAAGTAGCGTTCGGCAAGGTCTCTTTTGACTTGATAGGTTAAGGCCTTGGCAACATCGTCTTCCATGTCTTATGGATAAGGAGTTCTCATAGACGAGTCAACGCTATGGTTCCTCCACTCAACGTGCTTTTAGCCTACGGGCTCGATCTCCTGCTAGGTGATCCCCAACTACGCTGGCATCCGGTACGTCTTATCGGAGACTTGGCCCTGATCTGGAAAAGGCTCTTTTTCCCTTGGGGCAGATTGGGAGGGCTTTTGACCCTTCTTCTAACCGTTCTCCTCTATACGGCCATGGTCTACGGGCTGGTCTGGCTCCTTCCTCCCCTTGAGGCCGTCTTTCTCTATTTTTTCATCGCCCATCAGGCCTTAGCCCGGGAGGCTGAAAAAGTGGCCGTGGCCTTGAAGGCGGCAGATCTTCCCCTGGCCCGTTATCGTCTCTCTTTCATTGTGGGACGGGACACCAGTTGCCTTTCCGTCTCGGGATGCGTGAGAGCGGCGGTAGAAACCGTGGCCGAAAACTTCACCGACGCCTTCGTAGGCCCCCTTTTTTGGTATCTTCTGGGAGGCCTTCCAGCGGTGACTCTCTACAAGTGTACAGAGACCCTTGATTCCATGTTTGGTTACCGTACCCCTCGCTATCAGGCCTTTGGTTTCTTCCCGGCCAGAGCGGATGATTTCTTCAACTTTTTACCGGCTCGCCTGGCAGGTCTGTTTCTGGTGTTAGCAGCTTGGAGCAGTGGGCTTTCCTGGAAAAGGGCTCTGGTTACTATGTGGCGTGAGGCTCGGCGTCATGATTCTCCCAATTCGGGCTTCACCGAGGCGGCCATGGCCGGTGCCCTCGGAATTGAGTTAGGAGGAGAGGTGGTCTATCAGGGCAAACGCTTTGAAAAAGGTCGGTTCGGGCGGCCCTTAAAGGAAAGGGAAGTTGAAGATATCTTCCGGGCTACTAAACTCTTGAAACGGGCTGCTCTTTGGTGGTTGCTCTTTATCTTCCTTTTGGAGGTCGTCTTATGGAGATTCGGTTACCCGCACTTGATCGCGCTGATTACGAACGGGCTCAAAGGCGTCTTGACAGCCTGACCAAACCCCGTGGAAGCCTCGGTTATCTGGAGGAGCTTGCCAAACAGTTCGTTTATATTACCGGGGAGCTTTTCCCCAGGCTTCCTCTCAAGAAGGCGGTCTACGTTTTTGCCGGCGACCACGGGATCGTGGAGGAGGGTGTCTCGGCCTATCCTCAGGAGGTGACCCTCCAGATGATCCTCAACTTTCTGGCCGGAGGGGCAGGGATTAATGCAATTGCCCGCCAAGCCGGGGCCGAGGTCTTTGTGGTTGATGTAGGGGCCGCAGGTGAAGTGGAGGATCCCCGTCTTCTCAAGCGCAAAGTGGTACGTGGTACCAAAAACTTCCTTAAGGAACCAGCCATGAGTCGACAGGAGGCGGAAGCGGCCTTAAGGGTGGGTTTTGATCTAGCCCGTGAGGCAGCGCAGAAGGGCTATCAACTTCTCATTCCCGGTGAAATGGGCATTGGGAATACCACTCCTTCGGCGGCGGTGATTTGTGCCCTTCTCAGAGAGCCTCCGGAGGAGATCGTGGGCCGGGGTACGGGGATAGACGACCAAGCCCTCCTTCGGAAACAACAGGTGGTGGCTGAAGCCCTTTCGCGCTATCACTTCTCGGATCCTATCGACGTGCTGGCCAAGGTGGGAGGGGCGGAAATTGGAGCCATAGCGGGTTTTTTCCTTGGAGGGGCTGTGGAACGGGTGCCGGTAATCATCGATGGTTTCATTTCCCTGGCTGGCTATGTAATAGCCCAGGCCCTTGAGCCCCGTCTCAAGGAATTCATCTTCTGTGGTCATTGTTCCACCGAGAAGGGAGCAGCGCGCGTCATTGAAAGGCTTGGCCTGCGCCCCATTGTTGATCTGGAATTGCGGCTTGGAGAGGGGACCGGAGCCTGTTTGGCCAGCATGGTGGTGGAAACCGCCTTGAGGGTGCTCACCGAGATGGCCACTTTTGAGGATGCCGGTGTGACCAAGGGAAGCGAGTTCGAACAATAAGGGCCGGTGGATGCTTCGGGAGGAATGGGAGGCCCTGTCTTCGGTCTTTTCTTTTTTCACGCGTCTTCCTCTACAGCCTAGAGAGTTCCGGCTGGAACGGGGTGTGCTCTATTTGCCTCTGGTGGGCCTTTTCATCGGAGGAGTTTGTCTTTTGTTGATCAAAGGGTTTTCCCCTCTCCTCAAACCTCCTCTCCTGGCCTTTGTGGTCTTGGTCACAAGTTACTGGCTAGCAGATTATTTCCATTTCGACGGATTGATAGACACTGTTGACGCGTTGGCCGCAGGTGGGGACCCCAAGAGGCGGCTCACCATCCTGAAGACCCCAGAGGTGGGGGCCTTAGGCCTCCTTTTTGCCTTCTTCTTCCTCCTGGGAGAATACCTTTTGGCCTGTGAGCTGCTGAAAGAGGGTCAAAGCCTGGTCTTCGGCCTTCGGCCCGTGGTTGGACGCCAGTCTCTGGCCCTTTTGGCCCTTCTTGGTGAACCAGCCAAAAGACAGGGGCTTGGCTCCCTTTTCCTTTCCACTTCTCGCCGTAGATTGCGGATGATCCAGCTGATCTGGCTCCCTCTTCTTTTTCTGGCCCCCCTTCCTAGTTCGTCTTGTATCCTCTTGGTCTTGTTCTTGAGAACGAAGTTCAAGAGATCTTTCTCCGGGATTACCGGGGATTTGCTAGGGGCCACGGTAATGCTGGCCCAGTGGCTCTTTTTGATGGTTTCTTTGGTTGGCGGGCAGATCCCTGCGTGGTAAAAGGGATTCATGCGACGTTTTCGCGTCCTCATTGTTCCCCTGGGAAACGTAGTGGGTCCTTGGGTGGAACGCCTTATGGGCCAGATTGCGGAGGCCTTTTGGGCCGAAGTCCAATTAGCCCGCCCCATTCCTTATCCGGCACCAGCTTTCAATCCGGCCCGGCGAAAATTTTTCGCCCATCTTATTGCAGATTACCTGCGAGAGGTAGCAGGGGAGGCGGACTTCGTCTTGGGGTTTACCGACGTGGATCTTTATTCCGTGCATTGCAATTCTGTAATCTCGGAGTGTCATCTGCAGGCCCGCTCTGCGGTGATATCCGTTGGCAGACTGAAAGATTTCCTCTTTGGAGAGCGTCCCGATGAGGTCTTTTTTGATCGTCTCTTCAAGGAGACAATCCGTTCACTCGGTCATATGCTGGGTCTTCCTCCCTGTCGCAATCCGCGATGTGTGATGTATCCTTCTCAAACGCTTATGGAAACGGATTTTAAGAGTTCGTCTTTCTGTCCAGAATGCCAGATGAAGCTCCGGCTCCGTTTCGGGGCCGTGCCTTTTCTCAGGGAAGTGGCTTGATCGGGGTCTTTGATTCAGGCATTGGCGGTTTGACCATCGTGCGGGAGCTCTTGCGAAGGCTTCCCGGGTATCAGCTCATCTATTTCGGAGACACGGCCCGTACCCCCTACGGGACCAAAAGTCCAGAAACCATCATCTCTTACGCCATCCAAGACACGGAGTTTCTGCTGGAACACGGGGCCAAAATTATTGTGGTGGCCTGTCATTCGGCTTCAAGTGTAGCTACCGAGGCCCTGAGAGAGCGTTTTCCCTGGCTGCCTATCTTTGAGGTGGTAACTCCTTCGGTGAAAAAGGCCCTGGCAGTGACCCGGAAAAAAATCATAGGTGTTATTGGTACCCGGGCGACTATTTCTAGTGGGATCTATCAACGTCAGGTAGCAAGACTGGCCCCGGAGGTGAAGGTTTATGGAAACGCTTGTCCCCTCTTGGTGCCTTTGGTGGAAGAGGGCTGGCTCAAAAAACCCGAAACCCGTCGCATTGTTAAAAAATGTCTTATTCCCCTCAAGATGAGGGGGATTGATACCCTGGTTTTAGGTTGCACTCACTATCCGGTCCTCAAACCCGTGATCCAGGCCAAAGCCGGGCGACGGGTCACTCTGGTGGATCCGGCCGAGGAAGTGGCTGAAGAGGTGGCCCGTTTCCTTGAAACCCATCCGAAATTGGCGGAGACCTTGGCCCGGAGTGAGGAACACCAGATCTATGTTTCTGACCTCACAGAGGCTTTTGAAAGGGTCGCACGCCTTTTCATGGGACGGCGCGTGCCGTTGCTCAAGGCAGACTGTGAAATGAGCCACGTCATCAAATCTCGACCTGGCCTTTTGCGGGAAAGAGGCCGATAAGATCAAACAAAGACCCAAAGGTGGTCCATGAAAAGGGCATTTATTTTCTTCCTGACGGCGACCCTCTTGGCTCTGTCCGGTGCCTTTTACTACGTGAAACAACAATGGCTCAGGGAGTTCAAGGAAAGTGTTCAGGAGACAATTTCCCGTGGGCCTTGGACAGGGAAGATAAAGATCGGCACCTACGACGTTTCTCTTATTGAAAGGGCTGGTTTGTTGAAAGAAGTCCGCTTTACCGAACCCCTCTTGGACAATCCCGAGGTTCGATTGGAATTGGCCAAAGTGGAGGAAATCAAGATCAAAGGGTTCAAGAGCGACCCGGAATTTGGTGTTCCCCTTGATAGTAGGGTGCATTCCAAGGGGATACACCTGATCCTGTACTTCAAAGAGACCGGACGTAGACTTCAACTCTCTGGAAACTCCTGGGCCCATTTTCACTTTGATCCAAGAGATGACATTTTCACTAGCAATACAAGATTCGTTTCTCCTCCCCTTGTTTTAGAGACCGAATTGGCCTTCGCTAAGGTGAGAGGGGTCTTTGTTTTCCTTCGTGAAAGGGAGCTTGAAGACCTCCCTTTGGCGGTGGTCCTTTCCAAGACCGCTGGGGTAGTCCCTCAGAGATTTTTCCTGCGCTACGAAGACAGAGGGTTATTAAAAAGGCTCTTTTACGCTTCTTGTCGGACGGATTGCGATCAGAAATGGCAAGCACTTGCCCAGGAACTCCGAAAGCGGTTGCAAGAGAAGAAAGACCCTCCGGCTTGGCTTGAGCTGGAAGAGGGGATTTATCAAATATTGAAAGAAGGCCGGGGAGGTTTTCAGGTGCTTATTCGTAACAAGCACGAGCTATCTTTTAAGGATCTTCTTTTCATCTTTTTGGGCCGTTTCCTCAATGATAATTCTTTGTCGGAGAGGAAACATTTATTTGGAGAGATTTCTTCTTATTTTGAGCTCAAAATAGAACCTATCAGACCTATCCGATGACCTTGGCCTGTTCCAGGATTTCGCGCATGAAAGGACAGTTTTTCCCTCTCTCGAACTCTTCTTCCGTCCAGACCAGGACGTTCCAGTCGCGCGGATAGCGCTCAAAAAAGTCTCGAAATTCTTCCAGACGTTCCAGATGGGGTTGGGCCTCCCGGACCACGATGAGGAGATCCGGGGCTCGGCTGGGTTTGTCTTCCTCGAGGCCAAAGAAAAACACCCGGCTTACATTCTTTTTCTGACCAAAATAAGCCTCAAGTTCCTTCTCAAACCCTGATGAAAGTTTCATTTGTCCCCCATTTAAAAAATTTAAAAGATAAGGTCTTTAATTTGATTTCTGCTCTATTTTTATAAGAATACGAACTTTTTGGATCTTAGGGTAGTCCCTTGGAACAATTTTTTTGACAATTTCTATGTCATGGGCAGTTTCGCCTTAGAAGGCTGCCCGAGGTAAATAATGCTTGAATTCCTCGTCAGCTGCGCTATAGGTCGAGGCGAATTTTTATGTTCAAAGGAGCGGCTATGCTGCGTATAAACCTCCAAGAGCCCCGTCTTAAATCCGAGATCCTTCAAGAGTTGGAGGAGATGTGGCGTCGGTGTGCCAGGCGCATCATCCTAGCTACCACCCTGGCAGGCTGCGGCCATCCGGGAGGTTCTCTTTCTTCTCTTCACATGCTTCTCATGGTTTACGCCCTGGCCGAACACGATCCCAAACGTCCTCGCAAACCGGATCGGGATCGGATCGTCATCAGCCAAGGACATATCAGTCCGGGGGTGTACGCCGTACTTTGTGAATATGGCTATTTTGCCGAAGAGCCCTTTCTCATGGAGTTCCGCCGGGCAGGTTCCGCCTTTGGTGGACACGTGGAACAATCTGTTCCCGGGGTGGAGTGGAACACGGGCAATCTTGGTCAGGGTCTTTCGGCGGCTTGCGGTATGGCACGGGCCCTCAAGCTCAAGGGCATTGCTAGGCGAGTGTTCTGTTTGATGGGAGACGGTGAACAACAAAAAGGCCAGGTCATAGAAGCTCGCCGGTTTGCCGTAAAGTTTGGGCTCAATAATCTTTGTGCCCTGATAGATTACAACCGTCTACAAATCGGTGGCCATATCTTTAGAGTGATGCCCCAGGACATCGCACAGGAGATCCGGGCCACCTATTGGAACTTGATCGAAGCCAATGGTCACGATTTTGAAGATCTCTACCAGGCCTTACGCCGGGTGATACTGGGTGAAGTCATGTGTCCGGAAAAACCTTCCGCTATTCTGGCCCAAACCGTGATGGGCAAGGGTATTTCCTTCATGGAAAACGATGAGAAATGGCACGGGATGGCCTTGCCTCCGGATCTAGCCCGCGAGGCCTTGAAGGAACTCGGTTTTGACCCCTCAGAACTGGATCTCCTGCTGGAGAAGCGTAAAAATTATCCGATCTCTTTTCCTCATTTTCCCCATGATCCCGAACCCGTAGAGATCGATCGAGGCGAGCCCGTTGTCTACGATCCCGAGACCAAGACAGATTGTCGTTCCGCCTATGGAAAGGCCCTTCTTTCTCTGGCAGAAAGGAACAATCTTCCGGGACGGGCTCCCCGTGTTTTGGGGGTCACTTGTGATCTGGAAGGTTCCGTCAAGATGACGGCCTTTCGCAAACATTCTCCAGAGGCCTTTCACGAGTCAGGCATTGAGGAACACCACGCTGCTTCCGTGGCCGGAGCCCTTTCTAAAGAGGGCTTTCTGGTCTTTTTTTCAACTTTTGGTGTCTTTGCGGTGGACGAGACTTACAATCAGCACCGGTTGAACGTGCTCAACCGCACAGCACTCAAGATTGTGGCCACACATTGTGGTCTCGATGTGGGCGAAGACGGCCCCACCCATCAGTGCGTGGATTATCTGGGCCTTTTGTTGAATCTTCCCGGGCTTGAGATCTATTTTCCGGCAGATCCCAACCAGACAGATCGGATTATTCGTTTCGTGGCCACCCGTTCGGGAAACGTATTTGTGGGGATGGGGCGCTCGAAGATTCCCGTAGTCCTGGATGAAAATGGCCAGCCCTTCTTCGGGCGGGATTATCAATTCGAACCCGGAAAAGCCGATGTGCTTCGCTCCGGGGACAAGGCCACTATCATTACTTATGGATCTATGGTTCCGCGGGTCCTTGCTGCTTGCCAGAGACTGAAGGCCGAAGGGATAGAGGTGGCGGTGCTCAACATGGCCTCTTTACGTCCGCTGGACGAAGAGGCCATCCTGACCAGTGCCAAGAAGGGACCCATCTTGGTGGTAGAGGACCACGTAGTGGAAACCGGCCTGGGGAGTCTCGTGGCCCGTACTCTTGCCCTCAGAGGAGTTTCAACAAGACTCTCTTTAAGGGGGGTTTCTCGTTACGGTTCTTCGGGCAAACCGGATGATCTTTACCGAGAACAAGGTCTCGATCCTGACAGCCTCGCAGAGGAGGTCAAGAAGCTACTTGGTTAAAGAGGAAAGCCTGCGCCGAGAAGATCCGGAGCTCCCCCTTACTGAACACCTGCGGGAGCTCCGTGACCGAATCATCAAGAGCTTGCTGGCGGTAACTCTGACCTCGGCGCTGTGTTACTGGCAGTTAGATCGTTTGCTCCAGTTCCTTCTGGCACCCCTTTTGCCAGCTCTCAAGGAACCCAAACTCATTTTTACCGCATACCAGGAGGCCTTCTTCAGCTATCTCAAGTTAGCGGTGGTGGCTGGAGCCATCCTGGCTAGCCCCTTTGTCATCTTCCAGGCCTGGCGTTTTGTGGCCCCTGGTCTCTACGAACATGAAAAACGTTTTGCTTTACCTATGGTGCTCTTTTCTTGTATGGCTTTTTTGACAGGAGCAGCTTTTGCCTATTTTTTGGTCTTTCCCAAGGCCTTTGCCTTTCTGGCGAGTTTCGCTGGTGAACGCCTGGTTCTCATGCCCACCCTCAAGGATTACCTCAGTTTTTCTCTTCGCCTTTTACTCATCTTCGGGTTAGCCTTCCAAGTGCCCGTAGGGTTGACAGTGGCCGCCCGTCTTGGCCTGATCCGGGCTGGAGACCTCCGACGCTTCAGACGATACGCGGTTTTATTGGCCTTTGTTCTGGCGGCTGTTCTTACCCCGACCCCTGATATCGTCAATCAGCTCTTCCTGGCCATTCCCCTTGTCTTCCTTTACGAATTCAGCGTCCTTCTCGTAGCCTTGGTGGGACGATAAAGATTTTCTTCCTATCTTTGAGGTTTATCCGTTATAATGGTTTTGACATTGAGAGAAAGGAGGTTCTTTTCATGTTCGGACTCGGCACGCAGGAACTGCTGGTTATTCTTTTGATCGCGCTCCTCCTTTTTGGTGCCAAAAGGCTTCCGGAGATCGGAGCGGGTCTAGGGCGTGGTATTCGTGCCTTTAAGGAAGGGCTTCGCGAAGGGGAGAAAGAAGAACTGGGAGAAAAGAAGGCCTCCTGATGCGAGCTTTTGTGCTCGCAGCGGGGAAGGGAACACGTCTTCTCCCATACACGGCCTATTGGCCTAAACCCCTTTTTCCTATCCTGGGTGAGCCCCTGTTGCTCCTCATTCTGAAGAGGCTTTGCGCAGAAGGTTTTTGTGTCATTGGTCTAAATCTCCACCATCTTCCCGAAAAAATCATCTCCTTAGTAGAAGAATTCCAGCATCTCCACGCGGACGCGGTTCGGATAGAAGTCTTCTTTGAACCCGAAATTCTTGGCCCCACCGGTGCTCTGCGGGGGGCTAAAACTTTTTTCGTGGAACCCACCCTGGTAGTCAATGCTGATATCTTGACTAACATTCCCTATCGTTTGCCGCTGGAGGCTCACCAACGATTGGGGGGACTAGCCACCATGGTCTTGCTGGCCGGGAAAAAAGCGGCCAACGTCCTGGTCTCTAAAGACCGAGTCATCGGATTTTCTCCCTCTCGGGAGGCCTATACCTTTGCCGGCCTCCAGGTGGTGACACCGGAGCTCGTTTCCATGTTAGAAGAAAAAGATTTCGATTTAAGGCCAACTTATGAGCGCTTCATTAAGCAAGGGTTTAAAATATCGGCCCAGATCTTGAGCGCTTCATTTTATTGGCGTGATATAGGAACTCTTGAGGCTTATCTTGCGGCTCACGGAGAGCTGTTGAGGAAGAAGGCCAGGGTTCCGGGGCTTTCAGAAAGAGGGCCTTTCATCTATCCTCGTAAGCTTCCCGCGGGGGTGATCTTGGAAGATTGGGTCTTTTTGGCCGAAGGAGTAGAGGTTGAGACGCCGGCCCGTCTGCGTCGGGTTGTGGCCTGGCCGGGGGCTAGGGTACCAGCTGGTGTCCACCAGGATCGCCTCTTTATTCCTGAAGCCGTTTGAGAAGAGAAGGAGAGGCCCGAAAGACCACCTTGGGTCTTTCGGGCAAGGTAATCATCTCTCCGCTGGGGAAGTGTCGGACCTTTTTACCCCGCAAGGTCTTTAGAGAGAAAGTTCCAAAACCACGCAAACAAACCTTTTTTTCCCGATTTACTCCTTCTTGGATGAGGTCCAGGATGGCTTCCAGGGCCCGCCGGGCCAGAAACTCTGAGACCTGCGGGCCTTGGTAGAGCTGGTTGACTCGTTTTTTGAGGCCTCTGGTCAGTTCGTGCCGTCCTACACTCATCGGCGCTGATAGGCCTTGTGACCGGCAAAGACCGCTGCTTCGCCGAGATCCTCTTCAATCCGGAGGAGTTGGTTGTACTTGGCTACTCGTTCACTGCGGCAAGGGGCTCCGGTCTTGATCTGACCACTGTTTACCGCCACAGCCAGGTCGGCGATGAAAGTGTCTTCGGTCTCTCCGGAACGATGTGAAATAACACACCGCCAACCAGAGGTGTGGGCCAAGCGAATGGCCTCTAAAGTCTCGGTAACGGTGCCTATCTGATTGAGTTTGATAAGGATGGCGTTAGCGATATCTTCTTCGATACCCCGACTTAAGCGTTTGATGTTGGTTACAAAGATGTCATCTCCCACTAGCTGAATACGATCTCCGAGCTCACGTCTCAGTATCTTCCAGCCCTCCCAGTCGTCTTCGGCCAGGCCGTCTTCAATGGAGACGATGGGAAACTTGTCTACCAGTTCCCGGTAATAGGCCACCATTTCTTCGGGGCTCAGACTCCGGCCTTCTCCTTCAAGCACGTATTTTCCATCTCGGAAGATCTCACTGGCTGCCGGATCCAGGGCCAAGGCGATGTCTTCTCCGGGGCGGTAGCCAGCCTTCTCGATGGCCTCGATCATGAGTTCAAGGGCCTCTCGGGCGGAGGAAACGTTGGGAGCAAAGCCACCTTCGTCTCCTACCGCGGTGTGATAGCCTCGTTCTTTGAGAACCTTTTTGAGTACGTGATAGGTCTCTGCCCCGTAACGAAGGGCTTCGGCAAAAGAGGGTGCCCCTAAGGGGACAAGCATAAATTCTTGCAAATCGAGTTTGTTGTCTGCGTGGACTCCGCCGTTGATGACATTCATCATGGGCACCGGCAGTACGGTGGCTCCCACTCCTCCCAAATAGGCGTAAAGGGGGAGACCAGCCTCCCGGGCCGAGGCTTGGGCCACGGCCATGGAGACCCCCAAGATGGCATTGGCTCCGAGACGGCTTTTATTTTCGGTGCCATCGAGTTCGATGAGGAGATGGTCTATTTCAGCCTGGGCAGTGGATTCCAGACCGATAATTTCTTGGGCGATGATCTCGTTGACGTTTTCCACGGCTTTAGTCACCCCTTTTCCGTGATAGCGGTTTTTGTCTCCGTCTCGAAGCTCAAGGGCCTCATGTGTGCCAGTGGAGGCCCCGGAGGGCACGGCCGCCCGACCCGAGACCCCGGAGTCCAGCCAAATCTCTACCTCCACTGTGGGGTTGCCGCGGGAATCAAGGATCTCGCGGGCATGTACCTGGACTATCTCTCCCATCTTTGGCAACCTCCTCGTTTTTTATTTCCATGATGCTCATCCTCGGACAGAAAGGCAAGAAAAATGACAAAGAAAAAAACAGCGACCTGAAAAATTTGGGCTTCCCTGGAGGTCTTTGTCCGGGTAACCCTAAAAGAAACTCTAGGGAGGACGTCTTGGACCCGCTTTCTTTGGCTTTGGGTGCCCTGGTAGGGGTGACCTTGGGCCTCATCGGGGCCTACTTCTGGCAGAGAAAACTCGTTCTTGATCTCAAAGAGAGGGATTTGGAGCTTGCCAATCTTCGGGAAAAGCTGTCCTGGTGGGAGGGAGAAAAGGACCGCCTTCAGAAGATCTATCATGAACTTGAGAGGAACTTCGAGAACTTGTCTCGGAAATTTTTGGAACTAGTCCTCCAGACCACTCACCAGAGCAGAAGAGACCACGAAGAGGTCCTCAATCAGATAGTGGCTCCTCTGGCCGAGAACTTGAAACGTCTGGACCAGGAAATTCGTCGCCTTGAAAAGGATCGGGTAGGGGCTTACGAACGCCTGGAGGAACAACTGCGGGCTTTGGTGAGGGAACACTTGCCACGCCTTGAGGAAGAAACCAGGCGTCTTTCTCAAGCCCTGTCCGATCCTGGAGTGCGCGGACGCTGGGGAGAGACCCAGCTTCGAAGGGTTTTGGAATGGACGGGAATGTTGCCCCATTGTCACTTTACCGAGCAGATAAGCCTTGGAGAAGGTCGTCGTCCCGATGTGGTGGTGAGGCTGCCAGGCCAACGGACTCTGGCGTTAGACGCCAAGGCACCTCTCAAACCCTTTTTCGAAGCCATGGAGTCTGGAGATTTGAGGCCTTATTTTCGCGCCCTGCGGCAACAGATAAAGGACTTGTCCTCCAAGGAATATTGGTCAGCCCTTACCAGGAGTCTTGGTCAGAGTCCGGAATTTGTCGTGCTCTTTCTCCCTGCCGAAGCCATGCTAAATGCCATCCTGCGTGAGGCCCCCGAGGTGCTTGAAGAGGCTTTCAAACAACGGGTAATTTTGGCCACCCCTTCCCTTTTGGTAGCTCTTCTCAGGACCGTCTCTTTGCTCTTAAAGGAAGAAAAGGTCTTGGAAAACGCCCAGAAAATCGTTTGCTTGGCCCAAGAGCTTTACGATCGCCTTTTGAAATTGACCGAGCATCTTTCAAACCTGGGGCAGGCCCTGGGCAAATCCGTAGAACACTATGACCGTCTGGTCGGGGCCTTTGAGTCCCGCGTCCTTGTTTCAGCAAGAAGACTTAAAGAATTCGGCACCGGAGGGAAGGATATTTCAGCCCCTTCTACCCTAGGTCGTCTTCCCAGGAAGAGCTAACCCTCCGGGACGAGCCGCCTCAGTTCTTCAAATTTCTTCCGGGCCTCAGGAGAAAGGTTCTTGGGGACGGTTATCCTGGCTTCTACATAGAGATCTCCTCTTGTGCCATCCGGTTTCGGGATCCCTTTGCCCCGGATGCGAAATTTTTGACCGCACTGGGTACCGGGTGGTACCTTCATCCTAATCTTGCCATTAAGAGTGGGTACTTCGACTTGTCCCCCAAGTACCGCTGTAAAGAGTCCAATAGGTTGCTTCAAGTAGAGGTCATAACCTCGCCGTTCGAATCGGGGATCCGGCTGGACTACCAGTTCGAGGTAGAGGTCCCCGGGAGGCCCTCCTTTGCGACCAGGTTGGCCCTTGCCCGGGATGCGCAAACGGGTGCCGGTATCCGCGCCAGGAGGGATGCGCACCTTCAGTCGTTCAGTTTCCCGAATGGTGCCAGCCCCTCCACATCGGGGGCAGGGTTTGCTCACGCGTCGTCCACTTCCTCGACAATAGGGGCAGATCTGGATCAAGCGCATCTTGCCCCGTCGTTGTTCCGTTCGCCCGAGGCCTCCGCAATGGGGACAGGTTTCCTCAGAAGAGAGATCCACCCCCTGACCGTGACATCGAGGACAAGGCTTCTCAAGGGGTACGGTGATCTCTACCTCGCCTCCAAGGGCCGCCTCTCTGAAAGGTATTTCCACTCGATAAAGTACGTCGGCTCCAGGTTCAGGGCCTGCCTCCCATTGCCGCTCAAAACCGAAGAGATCGGCAAAAAGATCCGCAAAACCACCAAAAGGCCCGCTCTCGTCCATGAAAACGCTGAAGTCATAGGCCCGTTCTCCTCCCGGAGTAGTAAAACTGTAGGCCTGGGCGGCTTGACGGAGCTGATCGTATTCTGCTCTTTTCTTTGGATCCGAAAGGATTTCGTAGGCCTCGGATATTTCCTTGAACCTTTCCTCGGCTTCTTTGTCTCCAGGATGTAGGTCCGGATGATACTTTCTGGCCAAACGCCGATAGGCCCGTTTGATCTCTTCCTGGCTGGCATCGGGACTCACACCCAGAATTTCATAGAGATCTTTCTTGATCATCTTTCCCGCCTCCACTAGAGGGTTCCGGCTAAAAGATTAATCACCTTTGTCCTTTGTGAAGCCCTTTTGGACGATTCGCCTTCCTCTTCTTCGAAAGAAGGACTCCGGCTTGGGACGTTTGATAGTCCAGTGAAAAATTCCGTTTTAACCTCTTGCCTAAAAGCTCAAGGAGGATGATTTTTCTTTTTAAAAGCTGAGAGGAGGTAGCCCAAATGGCGGAAAAGAAAGTGCTTTTTAAGAGCGAAGAACCCAAGGAGATCACTGCGGTGGCGGACTTCTTGCGAGCTTTGGCCGATCGTCTCACCCAGGGCGAGGTGGTCCTCAAAAGGGGGAGTGAAGAGGTGAGACTGGCCATTCCGCCGCAGGTGATACTCGAACTCAAGGCCGAAGAAAAGGTCAAACCTAGCAAGACTAAATGGAGTCTGGAAATAGAGATCGAATGGGGAGAGGGGGCCGAGGGGTCTGTTAGTTTGGGTTAAAGCTCAAGTGTGAGGAAGTCTTCTGCCACCAGAATCTCACCATCATAGTATCGACGGCAAGGCCCGATCAGGTCAGCTTCGTCACAGGGAGGATAGAGATGGGAGAGGACGAGCCGTTTGACCCGGGCCTCGCCGGCAATACGTCCGGCAAGATCGGGGGTGAGATGCCCTGGCACCTTTTGCCCTTCGGGAGCGGAACACTCGATAACCAAAAGATCAGCTTCTCGGGCCAGTTCCACTAGCGAAGGACAATAGTCGGTGTCTCCGGAATAGACCAAACTTTTGCCCCGATGGGTGAGCCGGTAAGCCAAGCTTTCTGGGTTGTGGACCACTGGAGCGGTTTGGATCTCAAGAGGGGGTTCCAGAAGGGCAGAGGGGTGTCTGACTGAGAGTTCCTCTATTTGCATCAAACCCGAAGGTGGTTCCACCCAGTGTCCAAAAGCCTGTTTTAAGGCCTGGTAAAAGGTCAGGAACCCCTCTCCAGCCAAGATCTTGAAAGGACGGGTTCGGTGATAACCCAGCTGATAACGTGTGGCAAAAAGAAAGGGAATAAGGTCGGTTACATGATCGGGGTGGAAATGGCTGAGACAGATGAGATCAAGCTCGTTGATGGAAATTCCGCACTTGAGAAGACGCCCGATAGTTCCAGGGCCAAAGTCTAGTAACAGATGTAGATCTTCTACTTTTACCAGATAACCAGGGGCTCCTCGTTCGGGTCTTGGCCAGCCAGTTCCGGAACCGAGGATAGTGAGTTTCATTTTTCCCTCTCCAGTAAGACGGTCAGGTCCTGGGCCAATTCGGCCAATTCTCCTTCTTCTTCATTTTCGATTTCAGGCAATATGGCCTCGGCCAGAGAATATTCCCCTTTGAGCTGAATGAAAAGAAGGGCCAGATGAGCCAGGGCCAACTGGTGTTTCGGTGCGATCTCAATGGTCTTTTTGAAGAATCGCAAGGCCTCTTCTAACTGACCGCTCTCATAGTATGCTTTGCCCAGCAAATATAGTCCTTCAGCTCCTAGGTTGGATCCCCTCAAGATCTCCTTGATCTTTTCCCATTCTTTCTTCAAGGCCAGCCTTTGTGCCAGGGCTTCGGCATAAAGGGGTTGCGAGCGGGCCAGATCATGGGCTTTGTAAAAATGTTCCAAGGCTTCTTCATCTTTTCCTTCTTTTTCAAGGAAAAGGGCTAAATTGTAATGGAGCAAGGGATCTTTTGGATCTTCTTGGACAGCCTTAGCCAGGAGAAAACGTGCGGCTTTGCGTTGGTTTAAATGAATCATGACCAAGCCCAAGCTATTTAAAAGGTCTAGGGGCTGGGCAGTACCCTCGGCAGCCAGGAAGTAGGCCTTCTGAGCCGCGGCTAGGTCCCCCAGGTCGAAATAGATGTCCGCCAAGGCGTGGAGGCTATATGGCTCAAAAAGCACGGGTCTTTCTTCGGCCAGACGTCTAGCGTGTTCAAAGGCTGCCCAAACCTTCACCAGGGGCCAGTGTCGGTGATGGCCTTCGATAAAACCGGATCTTAGATGGAGATCTTTTAGGAGAGAGGCTGTTTCCTTGGCACTGAGGGACAGGGCCAAGAGAGCCTTGTCCGGGTCGAGATGGAGGGTTTTTTCGGCTTGGGTCTCCAAACAGCGAAGGGAAGGTGCCGGTCCTTCAGCCAAGACCAAGACATACCCCTTACGATTAAGGCTCTGGAGGGTCTTCAACACGGACAGATTTTCTTCTGAGAAGCCAAGCTCTGATAAATAACGGACGGCCTTGGCCGAAAGCCAGCTGAATCCGAGTAGTTCGGCCAGTTCTAGGAGAGAGGAAGCTTCCTCAATTTCCTCCGGACTTTCAAGATGTACCGAAGCTGAGGTAAAGATTTCCCCTTTCTGCCAGAGATCGAGCAGAAAGTCTTTTCCTGCCTCTGGCAGGAAAAAGGTCTGGTCTTCAAGGCAAAAGGCCCCTTCAGGTTGATAATCGGAGAAGAATTTTATCAAGAGTCCGGAAAGAGGTTGCCTCTCCAACTGCTTGGAGAGGAGACCGGCTCCAGGATAACCTTGAAAGGTCTTTTCACGCCAGAGACGATCGAAAATCTCTTGGGCTAGGGCAAGAATAGCGTAGCTCCAGCGGGAGATTTCATCCGGGGAGAGGTTTTCGGATTCTATTTCAAGAAAGGCCAAAGGCCTGCCTTCCCGTCGGAGGACAAGGGGGCCACGATTCCCCTCTTTGACCCGCACCTTTACCGGAAGGAGAGGGGCCAGAGACTCCTCCACCAGAGGAAGTAAGCACTTTAGGGTTAAGGGGTCCGATTTCAAGGCTTCTCCCCAAAGATTTTCTTGAAGGCTTTTTCTATGATGGGGATTTCATCAGGCAATACCGTTCTCAAGTCAAGGAGGAGCCTTTCTTCCTCGATCCGAACGATGACAGGGGGGTCATGACTTCTGAGAAGGCGTTCTAAAGCGGCGGCTGAATGACGCGTACTCTTGACTGCCACGGCATAAGATTTGGGACTGGCCAGAGGGAGTGCTCCACCACCAACCCTAGAAATCGTTTCTTCAATGTTCACCGAAAGCCCCGGAATTTTTTTAAGGCGCCTTTTCAGGGCCTGGGCTTTCTTACGGATTTCCTCGGGAGCCATGGTAATCAAAGAAAGGGTAGGAATCTGGCGTAGAGCCTCCTC
This sequence comes from uncultured Thermodesulfobacteriota bacterium, assembly GCA_964630855.1. Taxonomy (GTDB): domain Bacteria; phylum Desulfobacterota; class Thermodesulfobacteria; order Thermodesulfobacteriales; family Thermodesulfatatoraceae; genus JAADCO01. The sequence continues at coordinate 102,473 of CAZVXP010000001.1, forward strand.
TTCGTCTCGATAAAGACGTAAGACGGCCTCCAGGGCAGCAAGGGTCAATTTGTCGATCCGTACGGCCCGGTTCATGGGGTTTTTCTTGATTTGATCCACTAGATCTTTCCTGCCCAGGATGAGTCCGGCTTGGGGACCACCCAGAAGCTTGTCTCCGGAAAAGGTGACCACAGAGACCCCGGCTTCCAAAACTTCCTGGACGGTGGGTTCCTTGATCAGACCAAAGCGGGAAAAATCTACGAAACATCCGCTTCCCAAGTCCTCAATCACGGGAAGGCCATATTTCTCCCCTAGGCTTACGAGCTCAGCACTTAAGACCTCCTTGGTGAAGCCCACGATGGCAAAATTGCTCTTGTGGACCTTCATCAAGAGGGCGGTGTTTTCGTTAATGGCTTCTTCGTAGTCCTTTAAATGGGTCCGGTTGGTGGCTCCCACCTCCCGTAGGATTGCTCCCGAACGGGCCATAACATCCGGAATACGAAAGGAGCCACCAATTTCCACCAGTTCACCGCGGGAGACAATCACCTCCCGTTCAAAGGCCAGGGTGTTTAGTGTCAAGAGTACAGCGGCGGCGTTGTTGTTCACTACCAGGGCGGCTTCGGCACCAGTTAATTCACAAAGGATCTCTTCTACGTGGCTGTAACGACTGCCACGTTTTCCGGTTCGCAGATCAAATTCGAGGTTGGAATAACGGAGAGCAACCGCTTCGATGGCCTCTAGGGCCTCTCGTGGCAAGAGAGAACGGCCAAGATTGGTGTGCACCACCACGCCGGTGGCGTTGATAAGAGGTCTCAAACTGGGGGCCAGTTTTCGCTCAAGTTCCTCTCTGGCCATTGAGAACACTTCTTCTTTGTGGAGAGAGTCCCTCTTTCCGGTGAGGATCTCTTCACGGAGACGCTGGGAAGTCTCCCGGGCTACCAAAAGCAAGAGCTTTTCAGGGGCTTTGGGTCCATTTTCTCTGAGAAACGACACTATCTCATGGACCGCAGGGATGGCTCTGAAAAGGCTTCCTTTCTCCATGAATTCCAAGCTTAGGCTGAGGAAGGAGGCCTGTAAAGGTTTAAGATTACCCTTTCGGCAGCCGATAGGGATCTTGAACTCCATCGCGGCGGGCAATCATGGATTGTAAGCTTTGGCCAAAAATAAAAAAGTTGTTTCAGAAATCTGAAAAAAAAGACACATTTTGGCCCGAAGATGAATCGAAAAGTACTATTTTGTTTAGTATCTACAATTGTCTCCTTGATAAACTTTTTAGTGTGAGTCTTTTTATCAAAATAGGAGCTATTATTGCTCTTTGTTTTTTAGGTTATACTTCAATGACTAGTTATTTTGTCGTTCAACTAGAACGGATAAAAGGGGCTATTTCTGAGCTAGATACAGTTTATCTTCCAGAATATAAAGCTGGGCAGATTTTGTTGCGCCAATTGGAAAATATCGATTATTTGCTTTCTGGAACAGGCTCTTATCAAGAAAACCAAATTGATGAAATAAAGAAGAAGTTGTTAGCTCATATCCGTCAAGCAAATCAAATAATTGAAAGTATGGTAAATGGTGGAAAAATACAAGATGTTTCTAGAAGCATACTTATTGATGAATTTGTAGTTCACCCTATCAAAAATGAAGAATTAAAAGCCATTTTAGATCAGATTAAATTAGAATTTACTAATATAGAAGACAAGATAGCACATCTTGATAAGCGATCTTTTTCGGAACTTAAGAATGAATTAATAAAAAGCGTGCGAACGATTGAGAAACAAATATCACGTTTCATTCAAGTTACTTTAGGTAAGCACCTAGTGCAAACTCAAAACATCGAAAAAATTATTAAAAGAGGCGAAATATCTAGCACAGTAGTTACAGCATTTCTTATATCTATTCTGATGATAACTGGATTTCTTTTTGTTTATACAGTTTTAAAACCTATTAAAGAAATTACTGTTCGTATTAGACAGCTTTCAGAAGGAGAAGAAGAGTGTCAGGAAGCATTATTAGAAATCCGCTCAAGAGATGAAATAGGCATGTTAGCACATGAGTTTAATAGACTCATCAAACAAATTAACGAATTTAATTTATTTAAAAAAATTATTGAAGAAGATGAAACTGTAGAAGACATTTATAAGCGTTTAGCTGACGTTTTTAAAAATCGGCTTGGTTTAAGAACTTTTGCTATATTCCAAGTAGCTAATAGTGAAAATAAAATGAAACCTGTATATCTTTGTCCACCAGATTTAGAATTCAATCCTGAAAAATTAGGTGATGCTAATCGATGTCGAGCTAAGAGAACGGGACATCTTATTTCTTCTCTAGAATATCCCGGTATATGCCGTTTATTTTTATGGCAAGATGAAGTTGATCATGTTTGTATTCCAATGGTAGTTGGTGGACGTACAGTAGGAGTTGTACAATTTATTCTTCCAAAGACAAAAGAAAGTAGAGAATTGCATCGCTATGATTGGGCTATACGTCAGGCAAAAGTTTATATCAGAGAAGCAATACCTGTAATCGAGGCTAAACGATTTGCTCAATCAATGAGAGAAATGGCCTTAAAAGATCCTCTCACCGAACTTTATAATCGTCGCTTTCTGGAAACGTATATTGATACTTTGGTGGCAGGCATCCTCCGACGGGGCACTGTGCTGGGCGTATTGATGTGTGATCTGGATTTCTTCAAGGAAGTAAATGATACTTACGGTCACGAAGTAGGAGACGAAGTCCTCAAGAAAACAGCTCAAATCCTTAAAGGAAACATCAGAACTTCTGATTTAGCTATTCGATTCGGGGGCGAAGAGTTCTTGATCCTTTTGACGGATGTTCGAGCTGGAGAAGCGGTGAAAATAGCGGAAAAACTTCGTCAGCTCGTGGAAAGGACCAAATTCAAGGTTCCCGGGGGACAGATCCAGAAGACCATTTCCATTGGAGTGAGCGAGTTTCCCATTGATTCCGAAGGCATCTGGGAAGCCATCAAATATGCCGATGTTGCCCTCTACAAGGCCAAGGAAGCAGGTCGTAACCGTGTGGTTCGCTTCTCCCCCGATATGTGGAATCAGGAATCTTATTGACATTTTTGAAAAATTTTTAAAAAGTTTTTTGACATTTTTGCTAACTTTTGAGTAGACCGTTTTGCAACCGCCTCCTTTTTGATCTGTAATTCCCTGCTGAGAAAGACCTTTTGAAACGCTTATCTAATTTGGCATCACTGTTGCTTTCAACCTTCCTCCCAAAAATTGTGAGGGAGGTTTGTATGAATTTTGCCGACGTGGCTTTCATGTTGGTGGCAACCGCTCTGGTGATGTTCATGACCCCCGGGTTGGCCCTTTTTTACGGGGGGCTGGTGCGTTCGAAGAACGTGCTGGCCACTATTATGCAGAGTTTCATGTGTCTCGGTCTGGTAAGTCTGCTTTGGTTCCTTTATGCTTACAGTCTAGCCTTTGGTCCTGATCACCACGGCCTTATTGGTGACCTGACCCACGTGTTTTTAAAGGCGTGGGGCTTGGTCCTGGGCCGGCTGAAAATATTCCGCATCTCCTCTTCTGTGCTTTTCAGCTCATGTTCGCCATCATTACCCCGGCTTTGATCACCGGGGCCTTTGCTGAGAGGATGCGTTTTTCGGCCTATCTGATCTTTACTGCCCTCTGGCTCACCTTTGTTTATGCTCCCCTTTGTCATTGGGTTTGGGGTGGAGGATGGATTGGTAAACTGGGAGCCCTTGATTTTGCGGGCGGGACGGTGATTCACATCGCCTCTGGTGCCTCGGCCTTAGCAGCGGTGCTGGTCATTGGTCCGCGTGTCAATTGGCGTCGGGAGCCCATCCATCCGCACAACCTTCCCCTCACCGTGCTTGGAGCAGGTCTGCTGTGGTTCGGTTGGTTTGGCTTCAATGCTGGTTCGGCTCTGGCTGCTGATGGAATAGCGGTCCTGGCCTTCATGAACACCCATCTGGCAGCAGCGCTGGCCGCTTTCTCCTGGGCCTTTGCCGAGTGGATCTATCAGGGGAAACCCACCACCCTGGGAGCGGTCTCCGGGGCCGTGGCGGGTCTGGTGGCCATCACCCCAGCGGCTGGTTTCGTGCCCGTATGGTCTAGCATCCTTATCGGCGTCTTGGCCGGTGTTATCTGTTATTTGGCGGTGATCCTCAAACCCCGGCTGGGTTACGATGACGCTCTTGACGTGGTTGGCGTGCACGGCATAGGAGGACTCTTCGGGGCCCTGGCTACCGGGATCTTCGCTTCTACCGCGGCCAATCCCGGTGGGGCCAATGGTCTGCTCTTTGGCAATGCCAAACAGTTTCTCATCCAGGCTATCGGTGCCGGAGTAGCCATCATTTACTGCTTCGTCCTTTCCTTTATCCTGCTAAAGCTGGTCGATGTCCTGGTAGGCCTGAGGGTGAGCCGCGAAGAAGAGATCCAGGGCCTTGATCTCAGTGAACACGGGGAGGCGGGGTATTCGATTTAAGACAATCTCGTAAATTAAAATTAACAAATTTGTATCAAAAAACTTGACGCCTCCCTTCCTCGTGCCCAGAGTTTCTTCATCTCGACAGGTACGAAGAAGGGAGGCGGAAGATGTTTCCGATTCAAGACGATGCTCCGCGTCGGGGAGTACCCCTGGCCACTTATCTCTTGATCGCCCTTAACGTGGCGGTCTTTTTGGTTGAAATTTCCCTTCCCAAACCCATCTTGGAAGAGGTCATTTCCCTCTTCGGGGTGGTCCCGGCCCGTTTTACCGACCCAACCTGGCCGAATCCTTGGGGGTCTTTCAAGTATCTCACCCTCTTTACCTGCATGTTCTTTCACGGAGGCTGGATCCATCTCATAGGGAACATGTGGACCCTCTGGATCTTTGGAGACAACGTGGAAGACCGCATGGGTAGCTTGAGATTTGTGGTGTTTTATTTTCTTTGCGGTCTGGCCGCCTCTTTAGTCCACATCTATATGCATCCTCATTCTACCGTGCCCACCATTGGGGCTTCAGGCGCCGTTTCCGGGGTGCTCGGGGCTTATTACGCCCTTTTCCCCCTGGCACGTATCGTGGTCTTGATTCCGATCTTTATCTTTCCCTTTTTCTTCGAATTACCAGCGGTGCTCTATCTGGCCTGGTGGTTCTTTATCCAGCTCTTCAGCGGCACCCTTTCGGTGGTCCACGGTGAAATTGTTGGTGGAGTAGCTTGGTGGGCTCACGTAGGGGGTTTTGTGACAGGGCTTCTGACTCATCGGATCTTTTGTCTCGGCCGGCGCAGAAGCGTCTGGCAGGATGAGAGGCATCCCTGGGGGGTGCTTCCCCTCCCATCTGAACGTCTAAATCACTAAATAAGGAGGTGTAGAAATGAGCGGATTCGATATTTTTTGGCTTTTTTTCATCCTGATGACCTTACAACCCCTTTTGCGTCAGAGATTTTTGGAAGCTGCTCGTCAACGGATGATCGAAAAGATTGAAAAGAAACGAGGCTCGCGAGTCATTTTGTTGGTTCATCGCCAGGAAACCATGAGCTTTTTCGGTTTTCCGGTGATGCGTTTCATCGATATCAACGATTCCGAACAGGTCATCCGGGCCATCCATATGACGGACCCGGAGGTGCCTATCGATATCATTCTTCATACGCCGGGAGGACTGGTGCTAGCGGCCCTCCAGATTGCCAAGGCCCTCAAGCGCCACAAGGCCAAGACCACGGCCTTTGTGCCGCATTACGCCATGAGTGGCGGGACCCTTATCGCCCTGGCTGCGGATGAGATCGTGATGGACGAACACGCCGTCTTAGGGCCCGTTGATCCCCAGCTGGGCCAATTTCCTGCGGCTTCCATCGCGCGTGTCAAACAGGAAAAACCCGTGGAGCGCATCGACGATCAGACCCTAATTATGGCCGACGTCTCAGAGAAAGCCCTGCGCCAAATGAAGGTCCAATTAAGAGAGCTCCTCTCAGGTAAATATCCGCCTGAAAAGGTAGAGGAACTGGCAGAGATCCTCTCCCAAGGGCGCTGGACGCACGATTATCCCATCACCTTTGAAGAGGCTCAGAAGTTGGGACTTCCGGTACGCAAGGACATGCCAATTGAGGTGTACCAGCTGATGAGTCTCTTCCCGCAACCCTTAAGACAGCAACCTTCGGTGATGTTTGATCCCACACCGCGGCGTGGCGGTCACGGCGAGATCCAGAAGACCTAAAAGACAGGAGGCCCCCTTTTGGGGGCCCTTCCAACCAAAAAACAACCCAAGGAGGCAAAGATGATCATCAAGAGGGAACATGCGGAAGCTTTGCAAAGACTCTTACAGTTTGAAAAAGAGACCCAAACCAAAGGGATGGAGATCTCTAAAGAAGATGAGACTCTGTTCTTGGAGCTGGAAAGACAAGCCTTGATCCGTCAATCCGAACCCCTCAAGTGGGAACTGACTTACTTGGGAACCCAGTTGACAGAGCTTTTGACAGACTTGGTGACCAAGGGGAAATTGGCCTCGCCGGCCTCCTGGCCTGAAGGATTCCGCTGGCTTGGAAGCGAGATCGTGGCCATGCTGGAGGCTGCTTATCTGGCGGGTCAGGTGGGCCCTTTGGCGATTGAACCCCTTAAAGAGAGGGGGCTGGCCGAAGAAACCAAAGATCCTGAGACCGGACGTCAATACGTGGCTCTTACCGGAGCCGGAAAACGTATCTTTGAGATCTATCGGGCCCTGGAGCCGGAGTTGGAGATCTCGGCTGAACTGGCCCAGGAGATTCGAAAGCTTCCCACTGGTCCAGCTCGGGCAGCGCTCCTTTCTACAGACACTCACACCAAACACCTCTTGGAGGCCATGAGACTCATCGCCTACAGCGTTCCGGCCTCTGATATCTACGCCTTTACCGCCTTGGGACAAGCGGTCAAAAAGACCCTTACATATGGTGGTTTTGGAGAAGGGGACGTACTCACAGGCGATCTTCTCTGGGCCCTGGCAGACGTGGCCGATGGAAGAGAGGTTCCCCAGGCCACGTTTGCCGTGCTCCAGTCTCTGGGATATCTCGACGCCAGGGGAGAGCTTTTACCAGCGGGATACTGGGCGCTTGAGACTTTGCGTCTCTGGAAAAGGGAACTCCTCCCCGACGCCTGGACCTTGGCTCTTGAAGACGAGGAGGTCGAGATTCTCGAGACCATCAAGCTCCTCTGGGAGAAGAGCGCACAAAATCCAGAAGAAAGGCCCACCTTTGATCTCTTACGAAAGGAGATGATCGATCGCAAGATCAAGCAATACAAGGACATTCTGGCCCGTTATGGGCGAAAATTGGACGAAATGCCTGAGCGCTATCGCCAGATCGCTGGTGAATTCATGTTGGCCAAAGACCTGGCGCGCTGGTACGACGACAATTTTCAGCTAAGGCTGTCGCTTTACAGTCTGGAGTCTTTTGAACTTATCCGGACCGGAGTCGACGAAAAGGGAAAGGAGGTTTTTTTCCTTACAACCTTTGGGGAAAAGGTCCTCGAAGAGCAAACCGGTCGAGTACGGGACATAAGTTCTACTGCTGTTAAGGCCATCACTTTGACGCATCGAGCCTTTTCTGCTCCCAATGTCTCTTGGGTGGAAGAGGCCAAGGAGGCCGGTCTTTTGGGAACAGCCGAACCCACTAGTTCCGGACTCCTTTATGCTCGCCTGGCCGAAAGCATCTCCCGCATACCGCACCTTACCCGCTACGAGGCTGAGATCCTGGCCAGCATTCCTGCCCGGGGTATCACCCTGGAGGAGCTTTTCGAACTCGTGGGTCGAGGAGAGAAACGCCGTTTCAAATGGGCCCTCGAAAAACTTGAGGCTCGACATCTCCTCAACGTCCTTCCCGATGGAAATGTGATAGAAACAGAGGCCGGAGAGCTTCTTGATCGAGCAGTCTCCGGAGTGCCAAAAAGTTTCGGTCATCCAATTAACCCCTTGATTTACCGGGTCTTAAAGGCCCTTTCAGAGGTGGGGACCCTATTCGTTAAAGAAAGACGCATCCGCATCCTGCCCAAAAACCTGAAAGAAGCCGTAAAAAGGAGCGGTTTGCCTCCCCAGGTCTTTGATGAGACCTTAACCGCCGCCAGACACGCTGGTCTGGTGGGTAAAAATACCGTTACCGAGGCCGGTCTTTTGGTGCTTGAAGCGGTGGAGAAGATGAATCCCACCGCGGAGATCAAGACCTTTTTTGAGGAGGAATGATGCGTATTCGCTATCTTTTGGCCCACACCCCTTTGGCTGCTGGAAAGAGGGGGTTCCCCAAAGAGAATGGAACCCCTTTCTTCCCGGGTCCCGTTTTGAAGGAGTCTCTTGAAACCGCTCTTTTCTTCTACGCCTTGGGGAAGGACCCGGAATTTGCCGAGCTCGTGAGGGTCTTCCTCCTGGCAGGGCGTTTCGATCGTATCGGTTCGGTGCGCGATTTCCTGCTGGAGCGCTTGAGGGAAAGATATGCCGAACTCGCAGAGCTTGAGATTCCAGAGGTCATCTGGTTGCCGGAGATTACCTCCCGGCGGGTTTTTACCGTTGACCTTGAGACCGGGGAAGTCTTAAAGAGGCGGGATCATCAGGTCTTCTTGGGTGTCCTGTCTCTGGAACTGGAGTTGCCAGGTGTTTTCAAATACGCCGGGCTCAGTTTCTGCGAAGCACTAGCGCGTGCCGAACTCCGCCGCCTCAGAGAGAGAGTACCTGCTTTGGTCCCCTTCTACGAAGAGCTTACCAATCGTTTACGTCGGATGGAAATCCCCCTGAGAGCCGGTTATTGGACCGAAGATGTCTTTGCGGGTCTTCTTCTGGCTTACTGGCGGGTGAAAGAGGTGCGGGAGGTGATCCGAAGACGTCTCCGCGAAGATCCAGCTCCCCGAACCCTCCTTTACAGCCCCAAAGATCGCGCCACCTTCGGCTGGATAGAACTGGCCAGCGAGATCTAGGAAGGGAGGTGATTATCCGCCTCCCTTCCCATTCGGGAGACGATTTCTCGTGCGACTTCCTCGGGGTTTGCCTTTTCGGTGTTGCACACCAGATGTGCAAAACGTCGGTAAAGAGGAAGTCTTCGGGTCAGGACCTCTTCTATTTCCTTTACTGGATCCTGCCCGGTGAGGCTCGGTCGTTGAGAAGCCGTCTTTGGGTCGCTATGGAGTCTCTGGGCGATGGTTCGAGGAGAGGCCGTAAGCCACACGACCAGAGAGTCCCTGGCCAGGGTCTCCATTTCTGCCTCGTGCATCACCGCTCCGCCTCCCAGGGCCAGAACTACGTTTTCTTTCTTGCACATCTCTTTTAGGATCTCTTTCTCAAGTTGGCGAAAGGTCTTCCATCCTCCTTCAGCCACGATCTCAGCGATACTCTTTCCAACTTTAGCTTCCAGGTAAGCGTCGAGATCCACAAACTGGAATCCCAAGATTCGAGCCAGGTGCCTTCCCACACTGGTCTTGCCGGTAGCCCGGTAACCAACGAGTACAATCTTCATGAAAGTCTCCGATAAAAGCCTCGGGCAGCCATCAGCTCTTCGAAAAGTTCGCGTAACCGAATGAAGGCTTCGTGGTCTCCCCCATGATCCGGATGGAGCTCACGGGCCCGTCGCCGAAAGAGACGACTGATTTCCTCTTTGCCCATGCGCATCAGTTCTTCTTCCGGGACTCCAAAAGTAGCCGCTGCTCGAGCAACGGTGTTCCTGGCCGCCAGATAACGCTCCCTGGCTAGACGAGCTTGATGTTCCTCAAAAAAGTTCCTTTGTTTTTCTAGACGGTCAAAATACATGATTACGTAACGCGAAAGGTAGTCTCTGAGTACGGTTTCTCGATCAAGTCCCATGCGCCAGGTCTCGTCTTCTGCCAGAAGACAGAGCTCTTCAAGGAAGTATTTGTCAAGTTTTTCCATGATCTGAGCTTCCGGAACGAACCGGGTCAAACGTCCTCGAAACCGATGGGCCAGACCGAAGGAAGCGTAAATATAGGCCAAGGTTTCTCGCGGCCGAAGCTTGGCTTCAGCATCCATGATGTGTTGTTCAATTTCGTCTCGGCTCTTGTCCTTTAAGACGTTCAAGAAAGAGAGGGGTCTTTTGAGCAAGGGATCAACGTTGGTTCCCCCAAACTTGAGGAAAAGAAGGCGCCGACAATCAAAGAGGTGAAAGTTCCGTTGGAGGCGCAGTTGTTCTCTTGCGGGAAGTCTTTTTTTGGGTCGAAAGTCGTGCGTAAAATCTTTGATGATGCGCCTGATGTGAGGGTCTACAAAGGGCAGAAAGATCCTTTCGAGCTCCATCTGGTCGGTTTTGACCCCTTTTCGGGCAAGAGTCTCCTCCACGATTTGGTCGACATAAAAACTGTTCCCCCCAGGGTAGATGATATAGCGGCCCGGATCAGGGCCCAGGGCAAACAGGTCCCGGCTCCGCCAGAGACCTCCTGCAAAGTAAGATTCGCGGATGAAATAGTGGATTTCCCGTCCGATACGTTTTCGGGCCAAATACAAGATCTCACCCCACTTTTCTTTTTTCCATCTTACAAGACTTTGATGGGGTGAGCGAGCGGGAAGGGGGCAGGGTGAGCCCTGCCCCTTGAGAAGATCTTTTTAGACGTTTTCCCAGGTCCTTTCTCTAGGAGCTTGTTTGAGGAGAAGATAGAGGTCTTTTTCCTTGCCGATCCAATAGACATTGGGACCGATGTCGACCTCTTTGCTCACCAGGCGTTTGGCTCCGGCCTTGACTAGTTTGGCTACTTCGGAGTTGGGGTCTGAGAGGTCTCCAAAGATGCGGGCATCCGCGATACAGGTCTTGACACAGGCTGGAACCTCACCACGAATGACACGCTCGTAACAGAAGGTGCACTTGTCTGCCTTGGGTTCGTCCAGTTCTTCGTTCAGATAGCGGGCCTTGTAAGGACAGGCCTCCACACAGGCCCCACAACCCAAACAACGTTCTTTATCAATGAGTACCACGCCGGTAAATGGATGTTTGTAGGTGGCACGGACTTTCATCTTTTTGGTTTGCCCGGTTTTGGGACACTTGAAGACCTTTTCTTCTTCATCTGCAGGACAAACAGAGACGCAGACCGGGTGGTCGCAATGGTTACAAAGCCCGGGATAGAAGGTGAAGGCCAGGCCATGCGGGGTATTGGCAGGTCCCAGACGTTTTACCCAATTACGCCGATAGCCCTCGCCCACCGGCACCTGCCATTCAGCCCGGCAAGCGATGGCACAGGCGTGACACCCTACGCAACGGTTGAGATCAATGACCATTGCCCATTGGCTCATGGTTTACCTCCTTAGGCGCGCTTTCGGATTTCAAAGCGTGGAATTTCTGGGGGCACAGGCCGGATTTCCGGGATGGAAAGCACCTTTCCATCCTTTATGAAACGCACGAAATTATTACGATGGCTCGAAGCCCCCATCATAGGTTCTTGTTCGTAATGGGTAATGAGGAAGGTATCGCTCACTCCTTGACGGTAGCCGGTCTTAAGCATGGGAGAGCGACTTCCGAAGCCGTGGGGAAGATAAACGGCATCGGGCCTGATGCCAGGAGTGACGAAGACCTTGACCGGTTTTTCGGAACGGTGACCATCCTGGTTTTCCAGGATGACCTCATCTCCAGTCTTGAGCCCTAGGCGTTTGGCAACTTCATCGTTTACCCAGAGATGGTTTTCAGGCCATTCGTGATGGAGCCAGATGTTGTTCATGGTTTTGGCAAAGGTGTGGACTGGTACTCGGCCATAGAGGAGCCGAGCGTATCCCTTGGGTGGAGCCGGAGCAAAGTCCGGTTCCGCCGGGACAGCCGGGAAATCTTCGTC
>CAZVXP010000002.1:0-29026 GCA_964630855.1 uncultured Thermodesulfobacteriota bacterium
TACAAAGCCGGTTTTAACACCCAGGAAATTTACGAACTTACCAAGATCGATCCCTGGTTCCTCGAACAAATCCGTCAAATTGTAGAGGAAGAAGACCGCCTCCGTGAACTCGGAAACGATCTCTTAAAAGACCCGGAAAAGCTCTTCGAAGCCAAAAGGTTCGGATTCTCAGACCAGCAGCTGGCCTTTCTCGCCCGTTGCCAACCAGAAGATGTACGCCAGAAACGCTACTCTTTCGGGCTCCGACCGGTTTACAAACTCGTTGATACCTGTGCGGCAGAATTTGAGGCCTACACTCCTTATTACTACTCCAGTTACGAGGTAGAAAACGAGGCCCGCGTTTCAAAAAGACGCAAAGTGATGATCCTAGGCGGTGGGCCAAACCGGATCGGTCAGGGAATCGAATTCGATTACTGCTGCGTTCACGCCTCTTTCGGTCTGAGAGAACTCGGAATCGAATCCATCATGGTGAACTCGAACCCAGAAACCGTCTCCACCGACTACGACACCTCGGATCGCCTCTACTTCGAACCATTGACTTTAGAAGACGTACTCCACGTTTACGAACAGGAACAACCAGAAGGGGTAATCATCCAATTTGGCGGTCAAACTCCCCTTAATCTGGCGGTCCCCTTGGCGAAGGCAGGTGTCAAGATCCTTGGCACCTCCCCTGATAGCATCGACCGGGCCGAAGATCGGGAACGTTTCACCGCTCTCCTTGACAAACTAGGGTTGAAAAAACCCCCTGCTGGTACGGCCTTCACGGTAGAAGAAGCCGTCAAAGTGGCAGGAAAAATTGGCTATCCGGTGTTGGTGAGGCCCTCCTACGTGCTGGGGGGACGGGCCATGCAGATCGTTTATGACGAAAAAGAACTCCGTCGTTATATGGAAACCGCGGCCCGGGTCAATCCTGAACACCCCGTACTCATCGACAAGTTTCTGGAACAGGCTATCGAAGTGGATGTGGACGCTATCTCCGACGGAGAGCTCACCGTCATCGGGGGTATCATGGAACATATTGAAGAGGCTGGTATCCATTCTGGAGACTCCGCTTGTGTCATCCCTCCCATCTCTCTTTCAACTGGAATCATCAAAGAGATAAAAGAGGCCACCCAGGCCTTGGCCAAGGAACTGGGTGTCATCGGCCTTATGAACATACAGTTCGCCGTCAAAGATGAAGAGCTCTTTGTACTGGAGGTCAATCCTAGGGCCTCGCGTACTATTCCCTTTGTCTCGAAGGCCATCGGAGTCCCCCTGGCGCGTTTGGCCACCTGGGTAATGATGGGCAAGAGCCTCAAGGAGCTCGGTTTCACCAAAGAAGTCTGGCCCAAACACATCTCCGTCAAGGAGGCTGTTTTCCCCTTCCGGCGTTTCCCGGGAGTGGATGTCCTCCTGGGTCCGGAGATGAAGTCCACCGGTGAGGTGATGGGGATAGATCTCGACTTTGGACTAGCCTACGCCAAGGCCCAATTGGCCGCCGGGATGAAACTCCCTACCAAAGGGAAGGTTTTCATCTCCGTCAAAGATCGTGATAAGCCCCTTATCGTGGAAATCGCTCAGAAGTTGACCACCTTGGGGTTTGAACTGGTGGCCACCAAGGGCACGGCTGAAGTACTGAGAAGGGCTGGACTTGAAGTAAAGGTCATTCCCAAGATCTCTGATGGGATTCGTCCCAACGCCGTTGACCTACTCAAAAACGGAGATTTCGCCTTGGTCATCAATACTGCCGAGGGCAAGGTAAGCCGGGAGGACGCCTATCTCATCAGGCGTTACGCCATGGAGCTTGAAGTCCCTTACGCTACCACCATCGCCTGTGCGAGGGCTATGGCTCTGGCCATCGCTCGCCTTAAAGAGGCTCGTTTTACCGTAAGACCCCTGCAGGAATATTACCGTCATCTGCCAGAGAGCTATTACACACAGCGAGGTCTTATCAGATAAAAACTCCCGCCCCTTCTGCCGATAACAACAGAGAGATCGCGGCAGAAAGGGGCTTTCATGGATCTTGGAACCGTCGTTGGTCTGGTCCTGGGCATCGTGCTCCTACTGGGCTCGATCCTGGTGGGAGGAAGTCTCGGGATCTTTATTAATATCCCTTCTCTCCTCATCGTGGTTGGAGGAACGATCGCAGCCTCCTTTATCTCGTATTCCCTTCCCGATGTCATTGGTTCTTTCAAGATCGCCATGAAGGCCTTTTTCAACAAACTTGAGCCACCGGAAGAAATCATCAAAGAATTGACCACCCTGGCCAACATTGCCCGCCGGGAAGGACTCCTCAAGCTCGAAAAGCAACCCATCAAAAATCCTTTCCTCAAAAAGGCCATCATGTACTGTGTAGATGGCCACGAAGCGGAATTCATCGAGGAAGTTCTCTCCAAGGAGGTCTCCCTTACGGCTGAGCGTCACGAACTGGGACAAAACCTCTTCAAGACCATGGCTGACATGGCCCCGGCCTTTGGGATGATCGGGACCCTTATCGGATTGGTCCAGATGCTCTCCTCCATGGACGACCCAAAATCCATCGGACCTTCTATGGCCGTGGCCCTCCTCACTACCCTTTATGGAGCCGTATTGGCCAACCTCATCTTCATTCCCATCGCCAACAAACTCTCCCTGAGGTCACAGGAGGAACAGCTCAACTATCGTCTGATCATCGAAGGGGTGCTCGGCCTCCAGAAGGGGCTCAATCCCCGGGTACTTGAAGAGGTACTGAAGGCCTTCCTTCCGCCCAAAAAGCGTGAAGCCTTGGGAGGAGAAGGCTGATGGGCAAACCCTGTGAAGAGAAGAAACAGAAATGTGAGGCCGGAGCCCCCAAATGGATGACCACCTTCTCCGACCTCATGTCGCTGCTTATGTGTTTCTTTGTACTTTTGCTGTCCTTCTCAGAAATGGATGTGGCCCGCTTCAAAGAGGTAGCAGGATCCTTGCGAGACGCCTTTGGTGTCCAGCGCGAAGAGGTAGTCTTTCAGATTCCCAAGGGCATTGACGTAGTCTCAACGGAGTTCCCGGCCAAGTTCACGGTAGATGAACTCCTAGAACGTATCAAGGCCGCGGTCAAACTGGAGCTCATCAAGGGTGAAATCCAGATTGAAAGCCTCAAAGATCGAGTCATCTTGCGTTTCAAGGACGAACTCCTCTTTCCCAAAGGCAGCGCAGAGCTTACGCCTCGGGCCAAACAAGTACTGCTCAAAGTAGGAGAGGTACTGGAACTCTTTGACGGAGAGATCATCGTGGCTGGTCACACGGACAACACTCCGGTAAGAGGGAAATACCGCTCCAACTGGGAACTCTCAGCAGCGCGAGCGGTCTCCGTGGTCCAGTTCCTGCTGAAACACAAGTTTGTCTTCCCTCGACAGATTGCCGCCGTAGGCTACGGACCAAGTCGTCCTCTCTATCCCAACGACACCGAAGCCCATCGCGCGGCCAATCGGCGGGTAGAGATCATCCTCCTCCAGAAGAAAGCCCCTATTTTGGGTTATTCGGAAGCCTTCTCTGGAGCCAAGGAGCAGGAACCAATCCCACAGGAGGTGCCATGAACGAAGAAAAACGAAACTATATTCGGATCTACGATCATATCCTCTTACGTTTGAAGAAACTTGACCGGCAACAATTTGAACGCAAACTAGAAAATTTCCGCGAAGGTAAGGAACACCCCTGGATCGACCCCATTCGTCCTCCCGGAGAGGCGGTAAAGGTGGAGAGTCTGATCAAAAAACTGCGCGAAGAGAATCGCGAACTGGCCGGACTATTCGAGATCCTGAATCACAAACTCGATCGCATCCTTATCCATCTTCTAGGGGACAAATTTCTGAGGGGCTTTCGTGAGGTAGAAGCCAACCTCAGCGCTGGAGGACTGCGGGTAGTAATTCCTGAACAGCCCCAGATAGGGGACATTTACGAGATCGACCTAGGCCTCCTGCCAGACTGGATTTTCCTAAAGACCTTTGGAGAGGTAGTAAGGGTGGAGGAGTGTGAAAACAACCATTGCGAAGTGGCCTTCAAATTCATCTGGATTACCGAAGCCGATCAGGATCGTCTGGTGAGACACATCTTTCGTCAGCAGGTGCTCCAACTCAAGGCCACGCGCCGGGTCAAACAAGGTTAACAGGCTCCACACCTCTTGCAGCGACCAAGCAAACACCCTGGAGTCGAACGCCCGGCCAAAGCGGCCTCCCATTCCTGCCACAGGAATTCTCTTTGAACCCCCAGATCAACCACCTCCCATGGAAACCTTTCGTTCTTTCCTCTGGCTCGTAAGGTAAGAAAATCCGGATTGAGAGAAAGGGTCACCAGGGCCTGACGCAGCCCCTTTCCCTGGGCCAACGCCAGGAGCAAAGGGGCCAGACGCCGATCCCCCCGGGCCAAGAGGGCCTGTAAATAAGCCCATTTGGGAAGATCCGCGGTAAAACGTGTGTTGGGGATCTTGCCTATCTTTTTCTTGAGCCAGGAAAGCCTCTTTTTCAGGGGTTCAACCCCCAAAAAGGGTGCCCATTGAAAGGGAGTATGCGGCTTTGGAACAAAAGAAGCCACGCTCAAACGCAGGTCCACTACGTAACCACGCGGGCGGGTGACTTGATCAAGCACGTGCCTTACCTTTTTCACCAGCCGTACGAGACCTTCAAGATCTTCTTCGGTCTCCGTGGGCAATCCCACCATGAAATAAAGCTTGAGAACTCGCACTCCTGTTTCCGCCAGGAGTCTGGCGGCTCTTTTCACGTCTTCCTCGGTCAGACCCTTGTTGATTACACAGCGCAGGCGCTCGGTTCCAGCCTCTGGGGCGATGGTAGCGGTCCGCTGACGGGCCAAGAGGCGCACGAAAGATGGCGTAAGACGATCGGCTCGCAGGGAAGAAAAGGTCAGCTGACAATCCTTGGCCAGAAGGGCCTCGGCCAGGGTCTCAATAGTACTTTCATCGGCAAATTCAAGGCCTATCAACCCCACTTTGCTACCAGGCGGAATGCGAGAAACGGCCTTTAGAAGCACTTCTGGGGACCAGGGGCGTGGAGGACGATAAAGGATACCAGCCGCGCAGAAACGGCAACCCCGACCACAGCCGCGGCCTACTTCTAGGAGAAAGGTTTCTGCGAATTCGGTCCTCGGACTAAGAAGATCAGAAAAGGGAGGCTCTTCAAGCTCTTTCACGATAACGCGGTGGACAGGAGGACGCCCTATCTCTTTCAAGAGACCCTCCTGATCAAACTCAAGGAGATAGTCCATAGGAAGGTATCCTGGCACCTCCTCCAGGGGCTTTTCTCCGAGCAAGGCCTCCACCAGAGGTTCCCCAAGGGCTTCTATCTCTCCGATAAGACAGGCGTCCACAAAGGGAGACAGAGGATCCGGATTCAGCCAGGTAGCAATTCCACCGGCTAAGATAAGAGGCGCTCCTCTCCTCTTTTCACGCCAGGGCTCAAGACCTGCTTGCTGTAAGATCCGAACTACATTTACAAAATCCGGTTCAAAGGAAATAGAAAAAAGGATCACCTCAAAGTCTGTAAGAGGGCGGTTTGATTCCACCGAACGCAGGGGGTCGTCTCCCTCAGTCGACAAAAAGAAACGCTCACAGACGATTTCGTCGAACCGGTTGAAAAAATGATAGACCAAACGAAACCCCAAATTGGACATCCCCAGATAATAGGTGTTGGGAAAGACTAAGGCCACCGGGAGCCTTCCACGCCAACGTTTCTTCACCACCCCTTTTTCCATGTCTTTCATTATCCAATCCCTAATGTGAGCTGGCAAATCACAAACTGGCACAACCATTGCTTCTATCATCAACGGAAAAACAAAATGTAGGAGGTAGGACATGTTTAAGAAGTGGTTGTCGATGGGTCTTCTGGCTTCCGCCCTGATGATCGGGAGCTCGGCTCTGGCGGTGGACTATAGCCAGTATTCCACGGAAGAACTCTACAAGATGAGAGGTACCATGCGAAACGCTACCGAAGAGGAGCGGGAAGCTTTCCGAACGGAATGGCAGAAGCGTATGAGGGAGATGAGCCCAGAGGAACGAATGCAGTATCGCGGCCGTCCGGACAACGCCACCCGTGACGGTCAGGGTTACCAATACGGCCGAGGACAGGGACGGGGTATGGGACAAGGTATGGGACGTGGAGGACGCGGTTGTCCGCGGCGTTAAATCAAGCGGCCACCCTGTAAAGGAGTGGGGGAAGGATGCGCACGCTTTCTTCTACAAATTTCGGTGCTCCTAAAAAATAGCCCTGCAGAAAGTGAACCCCAAGCTCCTGAAGCAGGGTGGCCAGCTCTTCGCTTTCCACGAACTCGGCCACCAGCTTGAAACCTCTTAGCCGACTCAACCGGACCAAAAAACGAATAAGTTCTTGGTCTGTCTCATTTTCGATGAGGTTACAGACGAAATCGCCGTCTATCTTGACCAGGTCCCAGGGCAGCTCTTTGAGGAGATTGATGTTGGAATGATCTTGACCAAAGTCATCGAGGGCCAGGCCAAAGCCTTGCTTCTTCAAACGAAGGAGGATCTTTTTGAGCAGTGGATGCCGGCTGAGGGAGACCTCTGAATGTTCGATGATCTCGATTAACATCCGGGAAGGACTGACCCGGATCTCTCCCACAAATTGCTCCAGATCACTTTCAAAGGTAGAAGCCAAGTAATCGGGAGAAATGTTGATAGAAAGACAAGGGATCTCCGGATGCTCGCTCAGATAGACCAAAGCTTTGTAAAGGATGGTCCTCTCCAGATCGCGTTTGAGAGAAAGCTCTTCTACCTTCTTCATGAAATCTGAGGCCTTGATGAGACGCTCCTCTCGAGCAGGAATCCTGGCCAGGACTTCATGGAAAACCACCTGGTTGATCCGATCTGCTTCCACCACGGGCTGGAGGGCAAAACCTACTTCTCCCATGGTGATCTTTCGGGAAAGATGAAGGAAAAGGGGAAGATTGGAAGATATTTTCTTCATCTCTCGGGAATAAGATATGATTTTTACTTCCTGACCCTGATTCTCGGAGAGACTCTTGCGCAGGATGGTCAGAAGGGAACAGGGATCTATCTCTGGCGCATCAAGGAGACAGACACAGACACGAGCACGCATGGGGAAAATAGCGCCCCTGTAAAGAAAAGGCCCTTGCAAATAATATCTGATCTTTAAGGCCAGTTTCTTGACTTCCTCAAGTCCGGCATCAGGGATCACGCTCAAAAAGAAATCAGGACCCAGACACGAATTGAGCAGAGCCCGGCGTAAAATAATCTTGATCTTGTTGGCAAAACAGCGCAGGTAATACTCTGCTACCTGATGGCCATAGTTTCTTTGGATTTCACAGAGATTGGGAATCTCTATCCCTATCACGCTGAGGGGATCTCCAGCCGCTAGGAGAACCGGAAATCTTTCCAAAAAGCCCGTCCGATTCAACAAGCTGGTAGTGGCGTCTAGATAGAGCCTTTTGCGGCACAGCTCCAGTTCGTGGAGATAACGTTCGAGATTGGTGTAGCTTTTCGCAAGCATAGGCTAGCTAATTTTTCGGTAGACTAAAAACGAAGCTTGATCCTGTTTTTGAGGCCTAAACTGATCTCAGAAGCTTTTTCAGATCCAGATGCGCGGAAATAGCCGATCCGTATTTGGGCACCTTCTCTCTTATGTGCTATAAGCTTGAAAGACGGAAACAAGCGATGAAAAGACCCGTTCTGCTAAGAAAAGAAGGCCTGGAAAGACTGGTTTTGGAAGACGCGATTCCTGAGGAGGCCCTTTTGGTTGGGGCCTTTCACGCTCCAGAAGGAGCGCCATGGTGGCCATCCCCTACCCTTCTCCTGAACACCTTTTTGGCAGATTTCGAAGAAACCGATTTGCTCAAGATCGCTCAGGCCGAAAAGGCCCGGTTTCAGGAAAATATTTGGAAAAGCTATCAGATTGATACTAGGGGTCCCATCGCTGTCATCTCTCGCCAGCCAAAGGCCCTGGAAAAATTTCTGGCCACCTACGGTGGTGTCCTGAAGTTAAAACCATTCTGTCTGACCAGACATCCCTCCTTTCCGGTAATAGAAGATCTTTGCTTCGAAACCCAAAGGGCCTCCTATCAACTTTCCTATCTTTTGTGGTCTCCGATAGAAACGGAAAGATGTCTCTACTGCGGTCTTTGTGGTCGGGTGTGCGAAAAGGAAGCTCTAGGGCCGGACCTTGTCATAGACCCCCTCCGATGCGACCTATGTCGGGCCTGTGAGAAGATCTGCCCCGTAGGGATTATTGATCTTTCCCGTTACGAAAAGATCGTGGAGTCTTTTGATTATCTTATCTTTCTGGAAGAAATACCCGAAGGCCTTTCCCGCCTGCCACAAAGACTGTTTCTGGCAGACGAACTGGAAAAGCTCTTCCAGACTCTGGGTATCTACGAAGTGACCGAAGCCGTTAGATTTTCGCCAAACCGATGCCAGTTTATCCCTCGCCTGGGAGTAGGATGTCGGCTGTGTCAAGAAAACTGTCCCCAAGAAGCCATTTCCCTTTTCGAAGAAGGATTTTTCATCGACCATCTCCGTTGCGAAGATTGTGGCCGATGTGTCTCCCTGTGCCCCACCGGAGCACTGGAGGAAGCTCGTTTTGATGACCGGAGTTTCTGGGCCTACTTTCGGGAACTACCACTGAAGAGTCGGACCGTTATCGTCCTGACCGAAGAAAGGGCCAAGGAACTATGGTGGCGGAAAAAAGAAGGACTTGGAACCGTCTTTTTCCTTGTGCACCCTAATCCCAGGGCCTTGCACCTCGCTCAGATCCTCTTGCTTCTGGCGCGCGGGGCTTCCAGGGTCCTCTTCTGCGAAGAAGCACCTGAAGCTCTGGCTCGGTGGGAAGAGCTCGTGGAAAAATTATTGGGACGAAAAGCGGTGGAAAAGACCTCGCTGGAAGGGCTCTCTGCCTTCTCTGCGGGGACTTCCTGGGAAGGTTATCAAGAAAATATCTTCCCCGGACGCCGAAAGGCCCTTTCTTCTCTCATGGCTTTCTTTTGGGAAAAGGCCGGAAAACCTCCCGTCACCATGCCCGGACCAGGTTTTGGAACATTGGAACTCCATCAAGAGTTTTGCACCCTATGTTCGGCCTGTCTCAACGTTTGCCAGGTTGAGGCCCTCAAGGCCGATGAAGAAAACCTCGCCCTTACCTTGATCCCCTTTTCCTGTGTAGCCTGTAGGGCCTGTGTCAAAATCTGTCCTGAAGAAGCCCTTTCCCTCTCTTCGGAGCTTGTCCTCCGCGAGGAGGTCTTCAAGCAAAAGGTCCTTCTGCGGGATGAGCCCTTACGCTGTCAGCGCTGTGGCAAGATCTTTGCCACTCAAAAGAGTCAGGAACGAGTCCGCCAAAAACTCAAAGGACTTGGACGGTTTCAAAAAGTGGTAGAAGTGATGGATCTTTGCGAAGACTGCCGCGTCCTGAGTCTTTTGATGGAGGAGAAAGCTTGATGTCTGAAGATGCCCAGGTGAACCAGGTCCGCGCCTTCCTCTATCACCTATTCCGTTCGTTTTTTGTCTCCGAACCAGACGAAAAGCTTTATGCTTCCTGGCAAAAGATCCTCTCAAGCCTTCCTTCTGTCGAATTCGATCCCTTTGACCGGGCTTTGGAACGATTAAGGGAGGTCTTGGCTAGAAGCTCTCCCCAGGAGATCGGGGAAGAATTCTACCGCCTTTTCCTGGATCCCTTCTCTGAAGAGCGCGTAACCCTTGAAGCCTCAGCCTATCTTGACGGCAAACCCTTTGGCCCCACGCTGGTGCGTTTGAGGGAATTCCTGAAAAGGACAGGCCTCCACAAGAAAGAACAGGTCAAGGAACCCGAAGATCACCTGGTCCTCTTGCTAGACTTCATGGAAACCCTGGTGCGTGACGGAAAAGATTTGATTTCTCAACGCGAGCTATTCTATAACTATCTTAGGCCCTGTGCTCTGGGTGTGACGAAGAAGATACGTCAAAGCGAAGAAGGATTCTACCAGGCGCTGGCAGAGTTTTTAGAGGCCTTTTTGACCTTAGAGGAAAGATTTTTTACCGAAGAAGTCTAACGCCCAACAAAGGAGGGTGAAATGAAACGCAAGATAGACGAACCTAAACGTACTTTTATCAAAAAGTTGCTATTGGCCGCCGGGGCAACATGGGTCTTGAGCTCTTCCAAAAAGGCCAAGGCCCAAGAGAGGGAAAGTACAGGGGATGAAATACTTTATCGCGAGACAGAGGCCTTCCGGGCTTATTATGAATCTCTACGAAAATAAAAGGAGGGAACCATGGGTGCCAAAAAGCTTTTCTTTCAACCCTCAAAACCCAAAGGGACAAAGGTCACCCTCAATCCTAAACTCGCCAGACGTTCCTTCTTGAAGATAGCAGCAGCCACCGCCGGGCTTACAAGCCTGGCCCTCTCCGGGCGACTCTCTCGCAAGGCGGAGGCCCAAGAAGACAAAGTCCCTTATCCGGGATCCAAAATCGTCCGTACCATCTGTACTTACTGCGCGGTGGGTTGTGGTCTTTACGCCGAAGTTCAAAATGGCGTTTGGGTTCGGCAAGAAATTGCTCACGATCACCCAGTTTCTAGGGGAGGGCATTGCTGTAAAGGGGCTGGAGCTATCGATATGGTGCGGAGTGAAAAACGTCTCCGGTACCCGATGAAACGGGAGGGAGGACGCTGGAAGAAGATCTCCTGGGAAAAGGCCCTTGATGAAATTTGTTCCAAGCTCCTGGAAATTCGAGAGAAATACGGCCCGGATGCCGTACACTGGAACGGCAGTGCCAAAGTCTCTACGGAAATGGCCTATCTTCAACGAAAGCTTGCAGCCTTTTGGGGGACAAACAATATCGATCACCAAGCCCGTATATGACACTCCACCACGGTGGCAGGTGTCGCCAACACGTGGGGATATGGGGCTATGACCAATCATTTCAATGATATTCGGCACTCTAAGCTCATCTTTTTCATTGGCTCAAACGCTGCAGAAGCCCATCCTGTGGCCTTACAACACGTGCTCTACGCTAAGGAAGTCAACAACGCTCCCGTCATTGTGGTAGATCCTCGTTTCACGAGATTGGCTGCCAAGGCCACAGATTATGTACGTATCAGACCCGGCACCGACACGGCCTTCTTGATGGGCCTCATCAACCAGCTCATTGTCAACGACTGGTACGACAAAGAATTTGTTCAGACGCGGGTGGCAGGTTTCGAAGAACTCAAGAAAGTAGCCGCCCATTACACCCCGGAAGTAGTAGAAGACATTACCGGGGTGCCAGCCAAAGAGGTGGTTCGCATCGCCAAACTCCTGGCAGACAATCGCCCGGGAACTGTCATTTGGTGCATGGGAATTACCCAACACCACATTGGCAGTTCCAATACCCGGGCCTGCTGCATCCTTCAGCTCATGCTAGGCAATATGGGAGTCTCTGGCGGAGGGACCAATATCTTCCGTGGTCATGACAATGTCCAGGGAGCCACGGATATGTGTGTACTCTCCCACTCCTTGCCGGGTTATTATGGCCTCTCTGAAAAGGCCTGGCGTCATTGGTGCAAGGTGTGGGGGGTAGACTTCGATTGGATCAAATCCCGCTTCCACAGTAAGGAATACATGCACAAACCAGGCTTTACCCTGGCCCGTTGGTATGAGGGTGTCATCCAAGAGGATAAGATCTACCAATACACTCCCATCAAGGCGGTAGTCTTTTGGGGCTGCTCTTCCAATTCTCAATCGCAGTATTTCAAAGTCAAGAAGGCCTTGGACCAGCTAGAGCTCGTGGTCATCATCGATCCCTTTGCCACCACCACCGCGGCCATGTGCGAGAAAGACAACGTCTATCTCCTACCGTCTACCAGTCAATACGAGACCGAAGGTTCTGTCACCAGCAGTTGTCGCCAGGCTCAGTGGCGCTACAAAGTGGTGGATCCGGTCTATGACAGCAAGCCGGATTATGAAATCCTGAAAGAATTCGTGAAGCGTTTCGGATTTGAAGACAAGTTTTTCAAGAACATCAAGGAAATCCCCGAAGATGTCACCCGTGAAATCGCCCGGGGTACGTTGACCATCGGTCTCTACGGCTGGTTGCCAGAGAGGATCAAAAAGCACACCGATCACTGGCACACCTTTGATCTCTTTACTCTTCAGGCCAAGGGTGGCCCTTGTGATGGAGAGTATTATGGCCTACCCTGGCCTTGTTGGACGGAGACGCATCCTGGCACTCCCATCCTTTATGACATCTCAAAGCCGGTGGCCAAGGGAGGACTACCTTTCCGCGCCCGATTTGGCACGGAATATACCTATCCGGACGGTCGAAAGGAAAACCTCCTGGCTGCAGAAGGAGTGGCTAATCCGGGCAGTGAAGTCAAGGGAGGGTATCCAGAGTTTCCGGGCTGGAAGACAGATATCAACGTCATCCGTCAGGCCCTAAAACGCGGGATGGCTCCCTTTGGTAACGCACGGGCACGATGTTATTGCTGGAACTTCCCGGATCCGGTTCCCGTACATCGTGAACCCTTGCATTCGCCCCGGCCTGACCTCATCAAGAAATATCCCACCTATCCCGATAAGCCTGATTTCTACCGGGTCTATACCCGGTTCAAAAGCGAACAAAAACCCGAACTCGTCAAAGACTTTCCCTTGGTTCTCATCACCGGACGAGTGGTGGAACACATGGGAGGTGGAGCTGAAACCCGGAGCAACAAGTATCTGGCAGAACTCATGCCCGAAGTGTACGCCGAAATCAATCCCAAGACCGCCAATGATCACGGCCTCAGGGAAGGTGACTACGTATGGGTAGAATCACCGGAAGGCGGACGAATAAAAGTCAAAGTAAAGGTCACCGAGCGCGTTGATCCTCATACCATCTTCATCCCTTATAGTTTTGGTGGCATGTTCATGGGCAAGTCTTATGCTGGGAATTATCCCGAAGGACTGGTGCCCTATGCCATCGGGGAACCCGCTAACATCGTGGTTAACTACGGCTATGATATCAAGACTCAGATTCAGGGGACAAAAGAAGGACTCTGCCGCCTGAAAAGGGCTTAGAGATGGCACCCGGTCCTTTCGGGCCGGGTGGAAAGGAGGGATCTATGGGTCTCATGAAATTCATCTGTGACACCGAACGTTGTATCGCCTGCAACGGATGCGTGGTGGCCTGCAAAGAAGGAAACCACGTGCCCGTGGGAATTAATCGTCGTCGGGTAATCACCATCAACGAAGGCCAACCAGGAGAGAGGAGTATTTCCATCTCTTGCATGCACTGTTCTGACCCACCTTGTATGGCCGTTTGTCCTGCGGAGGCCATTTACAAACGGGATGATGGTATTGTTTTGGTCAACAAAGACCTGTGCATTGGTTGTGGTTATTGTCTCCTGGCCTGTCCATTTGGGGCGCCCCAATTTCCAAAAGCCGGACCATTCGGAGCAAGAGGGGTCATGGACAAATGTACTTTTTGCGCCGGTGGCCCTGCCCCTACTTTTTCTGAAAAGGAAAAGAGACTTTACGGACAAAACCGTATCGCCGAAGGCAAAGTACCGCTATGTGCCGGAATGTGTGCCACCAAGGCCCTGCTTGCAGGAGACGCCGAAGTCATCTCTAAAATCTATGCTGAGAGGGTAGCCAAACGGGGAAGCGGACTTTCTCCAAAGATCTTTTAGGAGGAAGGAGATGAAAAAGACCCTGGTCGGCCTGTTCGGACTCCTTTTTTTGGCCTGGGGGATTGAAGTACTGGCCGAAGTATTGCGAAATTATGGACCACTCTCTCCCACTGATACCTTTCAGGAATTCGCCGGAACCGTCCTTCAGGATTGGCCGACCAGGGGCCGAGAATTCTTGAAGCTGGCTCCTTCCTTCAAGCGCTATTTCCTGATGGTGGTTCTGGCCCTTCCTGCCCTTTTCTTCCTGCACTTCCTGATTTTTGGTCCCAAACGCTTTTCACATCAGGGCCGACGGGTACCATATTACGGAGCTTTTACCAGAGTGCTCCACTGGACAGCGGCCCTTTGCTTTGTTTTCCTTCTTTTCTCAGGCCTTTCAGTCCTTTTCGCCAAAGACCTCGGAGCGGGAAGCCTGGTACGAACCTTGCGATTTGTGCACCTGCTAGCTGGTTTTGGCTTCTTCGGAGCGGTTCTACCCCTTTTTCTGATCTGGTGGAAAGAAATGCTTCCGGCCTCCTATGATCTCTCTTGGTTCCTTTCCCTAGGAGGCTATCTCAGCCGGGAAAAGAAGCCGGTGCCTGCGGGTAAGTTCAATGCCGGACAAAAACTCTGGTTTTGGTTAGCCACCGTGGGTGGCGTGGTCATGTTCTATACAGGCTTTTATCTTTATCGATTTGAAGCTTCGGTCTCGACGTTGAGGGTCTATCTCATCATCCACAACGCCCTGGCCTTGGCTTTGACAGCCTTCTTTCTCGTCCATCTCTATATGACGCTTTTCGCGGTAAAAGGGGCTTTCAGGAGCATGATCAACGGCTACAAGCCCCTGGAAGAAATCAAATATCTCCATCCCAAATTTCTGGAAGATTCTGCCCCTTGAGAAAAGAAACAAAGCGCCTAAAGACCTCTTCCAGCCCCCCTTTTTCTTTGGTTTTCAGAAGGTGACGAAGTAGACCGATTTCCCCAGAGAAGATCACCTCCCCTTTCCTGAGGAGATACACCTGCTCTGCTAAAAAAAGGGCTTCCAAGGGATCATGGGTGACGTGGAGCACAGAGAGAGAAAAACGAGAGGGCAGATTTTTCAAAAAAGAAAGGAGCTCAAACTTGAGATGGAAATCCAGGGAAGAAAGTGGCTCATCCAGGAGGAGGACCCGAGGGCAGGCACAAACCGCACGGGCCAGGGCCACCCGTTGAGCCTCACCCCCTGAGAGGGTCCGTGGTGATCTCGAAAGCAAGGGTCGCAAGGCAAAGGTCTCGACCACTTCCTCCACTAAATCGTGTTCAATGGCCCGGCCCTGGGCCTTAAAAGGAAAAAGCAGGTTTTCATAAACGGAAAGGTGTGGAAAAAGGGCGTGACTCTGGGGAAGATAGACAATTTTGCGTTTTTCCGGAGGCTGACAGGAAATCTCTTTTCCGTCCAGAAAGATCCTGGCCTTTGTAGGTTGAAGACCAGCCAAGGCCTTCAGGGTGAGACTTTTCCCCGAGCCACTTGGCCCGAGCATCACCGTATAGCCCACAGCTGGGAGTGTGAGCGTTACAGAAAGGTTAAAACCCGAAAATTTGGCTTCTATCTGGGCCTCAAGCGACATCTTTCTGTCCTATCCGGCGTGAAACAAACACCAAGATACTGAAAAGGACCAGACTCAGAAAGATAATCAGAGCCGTGATGGGACGGGCCTTTGCCAGGCCGTAGTTTTCAAAGCGTTCGTAAATAAGGATTGGAGCGGTACGAGGATAATAGGCCAAGATAAGAAGGGCTCCCACTTCACTTAAAGAACGTGCCAGGGCCAGCACCGCTCCGCGTAACAGATAGGGAAAGACCAGAGGGAAGGTGATCCTTGAAAAGGTGAACCAAGGACTGGCCCCCAGCGTACGGGCCGTAAGCTCGAGATCGGATTCTATGGCTCGAAACCCCATGAGAGCGGCTGAAACCACATAAGAAAGGCTCACGAAACACATGGCCACCATGATCCCATAAATCGTGTCCACGAAACTAAGATGGAAGAAACTCAATGATCTCCCCAACCAGGTGTTTTCATTGAGAACATTGAGAAGGATAATCCCCACGGCCACGTGTGGAATAACGATGGGCAAATTAAAGAAACTCTCAAACCAGGCCTTTCCGGGAAAAGAAGAGCGGGCCAAGAAATATCCAACTGGAGTCCCTAAAAGGAGCCCCAAAAAAGTGGCACCAAAAGCCCCTTCAAAGGAAATTTTGATAGAACGCCAAACCTCCTGATCTTTGAGAGTCTGAAACAGTTCTTTGGCCGAAAGACTTAAGAAGAGATGGAGGATGGGAAGGGCCACGAAGAAGAATCCCACACCTAACCAGAGAAAAAGTCCCCAGCGGGGAAGCTTTTGCCTCATGGTGAAGCCCTAAGCTCCTGTGCGGGATGAATGGGGATCTGAAAACTTTCCTCAAGGATTTTTTTTCCTTCGGTTCCGATGACAAAAGATTCAAAGAGTCTGGCTTCTCTGGGATGGAGGGCCGTTTTGAGGGAGGCCATGCCGTAAATGATGGGCCCGCCCTGGACAAGTTTTCCCCCTGCTAGTCTGATCTGTACGCGCTGATAGAAATCGGCCTCTTTCAAATAGCCCAGATTAATAGCCGGAGGTAAACGTAGATAGCGCAAACCGTGCTGCCGTGCCACACTGAGATATTCTACGGCGTAGTCAATGGCTCCGCTTTCGAGGAGTCCCAAAAGTTCTACCGACTTGGGACGAATGAAGATCTTTCTTCCACGGGGCTTCAAGTCTTCTGGCACTTCGATCAGGACTCCTTGGTCCTTCCGGGATACAGAAAGGGGAAGATGCGAAGTAAGCAATTCCAGTAAAGGTTTCTGGTAGTAGAGTTCAGCCAAGGCGATCATCATCAGAGTCCGATACCCACAGGGATCTACGTTGGGATTTGAAAAGCCCCATTTCACTTTGGTTTGTTTCAGGATCTCAAACCAGTTCTTGTTGTCGATTTCTTTGGCCAATCGTGACCGAGACGTGTAGCAGAGGACGAGCTCGTTGCGGGCAAAGAGATAGACGTGATCTGCGTATCGTGGAAACATCATCTTGGGAATGAGGGAGTAGTCCGCACTGGCCACCACGTCACAAGGTTTTCCTAGATCCGTCACTTTCCGAATGGCAAGTACACTACCACTTGGTTCTCGTCTCACGTCTATCCATGGGTACCTGGCTTCAAAGGCTTCCTCCATGGCCGCAAAAGGGACCGAAAGGCTTCCAGCATGAAAGACTCTAAGGATTACCTTTTCCCCGGCTAGAACCGAAGAAGCCGCTAGGAGGAAGAAACACCATACCAATAGAGTACGCATCCTCCCCTCCTTTTTGAGTGTCTAGATTTTAGGGAATGAAACTATGGGTGTAAACGAAAAGTTCCTTTTAGATTACCGCCAGAGGCAGACGTAAATAGAAACACGTCCCTGCTCCGGGAGTACTCTCAACTCCTATGTCTCCTCCCAGATTTTGGATAAGTCGATAACAGATAGCCAACCCCAGGCCGGTACCTTGATCCTTGGTGGTAAAGAAGGGATCAAAGATACGATTCTGCATCTCAAGCGGGATTCCGTGTCCGGTGTCACAGACTTCAATCACGCCAAATTCGCCGTCACGATAGGTCTTAATTTTGATTTCTCCCCCTTTGGGCATGGCTTCCACGGCGTTAAAAATGAGGTTAGTCAATACCTCTCTCAAAGCGCTGGCGTTGGCCATCACAGATAATTTGGGCTGGAATTCGGTTTCGACTTTGATTTGAATGCCCTGTTTCAAAGGTTCGTGCCTCCACTTTGGTTCGGTCATTTTTACGACGTCTTCTATCACTTCCGCCAATGATACCGGTTCCAGCTTGGTCTCTTCTTGGCGATAGAATTTACGCAGTCTTTCCACAATGGCTTGTCCGTCACGGACAATACGTTCCAGGTTTTCAAGATATTTTTCTAGATCTTGACTGGCTTTCATTTTGAGGATGGAAAGTTGGACCTGAAGAGCAGAAAGAACGTTGTTAAAATCATGGGCGATACCAGCTGCCATTTCACCTAAGGCACGCAATTTTTCTGCTTGCAAAAGACGTTCGCGAAGATGGCGCATTTCCAGACACCGTTTAATAGAATGTAAAAGATATCGGCTATCAAAAGGTTTAGAGATAAAATCTGAAGCTCCTTCTCTAACAGAGCGTATAGCATTTTCTAATTCAGCATAAGCTGTCAATACGATAATTTCTACTTCTGGATCTATTTCTTTAAAACGTGGTATAAGGTCTAAACCATTAACATCGGGAAGACTGATATCTAAAATTATAATTTCTGGATGAAAGAATGATATCTTTTTCATTGCTTCTGAACCATTTAAAGCTGTTTCTACTTCAAATTTTTCTTTTTCTAGAATGCGCTTTAAAATCATCACTGTATCAATATAATCTTCTACAATCAAGACTCTACCTTCTTTTCGCATATATTATCTCCTTTTGGTAGAATTATTACGAAAGTCGTACCTTCTCCTGGGGTAGAATATACTTCTATCCAGCCATCATGTTCATCCACAATGGCTTTTACAATAGCAAGTCCTAAACCTGTTCCTCCTTTTTTATGAGAAGCTTGGTAAAATGGCTCGAAAAGATGCGGTAAATGTTCTGGGGCAATTCCTTCTCCTGTATCTGAAATATAAAGTTTGATTTTCTTTTCCGTTTCTTCTGTCCAAAAAGTAATTTTATCAGTTTCTTGTGTAAATCTAATAGCATTACTCAAAAGATTTATAATTACGTCTCGAAAACGATCGTAATCAACAAAAACCTGTAGATTATCAGGAATGTCAACAACTATTTTTCTTTTTTTAATTAAAGGGCGTAATTGATTTATACAATCAAATATCAATCTCTTTAAGAAGACAGGTTTACGCTTGAGTTTTAATCGCCCATCTTGGAATCGAACTATAGTTAACATATCTTCAACTAAACGATGCATATAAGAAACGTTTCTCTCAATAGGCTTCAAAAGATCAACAAATTCTGGCTTTAATTCTTGTCTTTCATAAGAAAGAATATAATCAAGATTGGCTTTGATGACGGTAAGAGGAGTACGCAATTCATGAGAGGCCTTTTGTAAAAAACGAGCTTTTAAATCATGAATTTTTTGAAGTTCTTCATAAGCCTGTCGGAGTTGTTCTAGAGAACGTTTTAATGCTCTAGTCCTTTTTTGAACAAGTTCCTCAAGACGAGAAGCATATTGTCTTAATTCTTCTTGAGAACGTGATATTTCATTAACCATTGCATTAAAAGCTTGCGCTAATTCACCAACTTCATCTTCAGATCGAATTTGAAGAGGAGGTGGCAATTTCCCTTGTGAAAAAAGATGAGCAGCTTCAGCCAAATCTTTAAGAGGTTGTGAAATAATACGACCCAAAAAATAAGTAGCTAAAATAGCTACCAAAGTTATAGCGATAGAAACAAAAATAACTCGCGTTCTAATTTCATAAAAAATTTCTAATAAATTGGATAAATCAAGAGCAACACATACTGTACCTAGAAAGTCTTGTGGTTCTTCTTCTGTCAATAAGTGCTCCTCTTTTCGGGACAGAGAAGGACCATAAACTCTAGAGCAAGCCAACAAAATTTCCTTTTGACCTTTACGATAAGTACGCATAATAATATCAGGAATCTCCGGATGAGAAAAATCAGGATAAAGTTGATCAGGAATATCGATACCAGTTCGCAAACAAATATCTTTAGTTTTATCTACAATAAATAAATGAATAATATCAGGATCATTCAATAAGATCTGTGAAACAAATCTCAAATTATCTTCATCTCCAACAAACAAACCATAAGCTGCGGTAAATTTAAGAAAAGACAATAAAATTTTTACTTTATCATGATAAAGACGGTAACTATATCTCTTGCCATAAGAAAGATATATAATACTTAAGGCAATAGTATTAAGAACAAGAATAATCAAAACTACTGTCATAAATTTATAAAAAATTGATCGTTTAATATTAAACATATTTAAAATTTTATTGAAAAATTGACTGTAAAATATGTCCCAATTTCAGGACAAGATAGACATTCTTTGTGAAGATTATTAAACAAATTTTCTACTAAGAAAGACAAAATATAATTATCATATTGAACGCCAAAGCTAAAAGTAGCCCAATCATAACTAGGAATAGTATCAATATCTATATAATAATCTGGCTCAACATGATAAGTATAAAAAGCTTCACTTTGCCAATGATACGAAAAATTTGCAAAGAAAAATCTTTTCTTGAACAAAAGAGACAGATTAATTTGATGGCTTGGAATAGGTCCCCAGGCAACTCTATCATCCTTATCAAGGTGAATATATGTATAATTTATCTTAGCGGTTAAAGATGAAAAATCAAAAGATGTTTCGACTTCATAACCATATTGATACATTTTTCCGTTATTATAAGATGGAATAATTAAACGACAACCTGTACCTCTAAAGGCTTGAGCGGAAAGGATATCACGATAGATATTATAAAAAATAGCAAATGACAAATAAATATTAGACCTTAAAAATCCCTGATAGGATGCTTCAAAAACGTCAATTTTTTCAGAATTGAGATTATTGCTGCCTTTATGGCAAACATTATCTTGACAAAAATTTTTATATGTCTGAAACAAAGAAGGATTTTTAAAAGCTCTACCCCAAGAAAAACGAAATGAATGGCCCGGCTTCAAAGAATATATTAAAGAAATTTTAGGAGTAAAATGCTCTCCTGTGATAGGATGATGATCAAAACGAAGAGCAGAAACTAATATAAAATTTCCCCCCAATTTATAGTGATCTTCAAAGAAGAAATGATAAAGAAATTGTTCGTGCCGTCCACCAAGATTAGAAGAATCTATACGATAATAATCCCATCCTAATCCAAACAAAAACTGATGCTTAGGATGATCTAAAAGAGTCTTTATTAATTGTTGGCGAATGATATCTAGATAATGAGATTTCCGTTCTGGACATTTTCCCTCGATTTTTTGCCAAATAAAATCAAAATTGTAAGGATACTTTCGATAGTTAATATTAGAAAATAATTGATAACCATAACGATGAGAAAGGCCAGGGATACCATAAGGTTTAAATTCATAATCACCATCAGATAGACCTAACATCAAAGATAAAGAATCGTTACCAAATAAATTATGGTCAAAATTAAAGAAAAATTTTCTTATACGTCTGGTACGATGTTGATATTTTTCAAAACTACCAACCTCATCCCAAGCACCAGAAAAATAAAATTTATAATTTTTATAGGGTGAAAAAGCGAAATGATAAAGATGACGATAAGGAGTTCCTATAGCACTAGAAAATTCTGCTTTTTTTGAACTAGTTACTGCCTTTTTAGTAATGATATTAATCACACCAGAAAAAGCATTTGCACCATAAATAACAGACTCAGGCCCTCTAATAATTTCTATACGATCCACATCGTAAATGGTTATAGGCAAAAAAGACCAAAAATTATTTCCCAATAATTCATCATAAATTGGTTTACCATCTAAAAGAAGCAATAAATTATTAGAAAGAAATTGAGACGTACCTCTCATGCCCAAAGAAACTTCGGATGCACTATTATGAAAGTATACAATACCAGGCTGAAATCTCAAAATATCATAGATTTCAGAAAAACCAGAAAGTTGGATTTCCCGATTTTCAAGGATGGTTATAGTAAAAGGTGCCTTAGTCAATTGTGTAGGTAAATGAGAACCTGATAAAATTTGATCTTCGAAAAAGAATAACTCTTCCTCATCTAAACCAAAAACTTTAGTTAAAAAACAAAGAAACAAACAAATACTTATATAAAAAATTCTATAAATCATTTTTGTCCCCCTCGCCAAGAAGTATTACTTTTTTATAAAAATGAGAAGGAATTTTAAGATTCAAAATCTTAAGTATTTTGGAATTAACATAAACGATTTCCTTTCGAGGATAGAAATATTTTCTCTCAATTTTATCACCATTAAGAAGACTTTTGATAAGATCAACGGTTTGAAGAGCGATCGAATTAAAATCCCAACCTAAAGAAAAAAGAGCTCCAGCCCTAGCTAACCTTTCAGAAAGAGAAATCAAAATTATCTCCTGTTCAATAGAAAAAAATACCAATTTAGGAAAAGTTAAATAATTAATAAATAAAGGATCAGGAAAAACTATAAGTGCTTTAACTTGCGTAGATATACGTCGCAAAACATTTTCAAGATCTTTATTATTTTTTAAATAAAAAACCTTAGCATCAAAATTAAAAAAACGAGCATCTCTCAAAAAGTCATTTACCCACTGCTGAGTACTAGAGGTGGCCAAAAAACCTACACTTCTTATTTGAGGGAAGAGAAGTTTAAGCCAAAGAAGATATCTTTTAGGAGGAAAGGATAATAATATACCGAATAATCTATTATTTTTAGCAAAAAAACTGTTCTTGATTTCTGTCTCTAACTCAAGAACTAAAGAAAAAACTATTGTTCCTTGCCAGGGCCGATGAACAGCCCATCGAAGAACTTTACTTCCCAAACATACAACAATAGGGTCCTGATAATTAGTACCTACCTTTTTGATTTTTTCTAACGTATAAATCCTGGTATTAGGAAAGTTTTGTTTAATCTTTTGGGCAACTATTGTATAAGGGGGCTTATTATGAGAAATAAGAACTAAAAGCCCTTTATTCAAACAATATCCCGAAACTGGAAGGGCTAAATTTATAAAAATTAAAATTGTTACAGTAAAATTTAAATTTAAAAATTTTTTAAACAAAACTTTGAGCAACTCTTAGATGTCCTCTTTTAGCAACACTTTTAACGCCCCACTTTAAAAAAGGCCCTCAAAAAGTCAAAAATCTTGGACCAGAATCTAGGAGGCTTATCCCCTTTTTAAGACTTTTATAAAAGAAAGAGCCTTGATGGATTTCTTTCTAGGCCTGATAATCGGCTTTTACCGCCCCAAATATTAACAGATAACTGTCTTCACAAGTGACATGAAGGACCTAAAGATGTTGTTTTTAGAAGACAAAACGAGAAGACGATTCTTGAAAATAGAAATCTTTAAAAATGGCAAGAAAATTGCTAGTTATAAAAAACAAAAATGAGGGAGGAAAAATGAAGATCAATAGATTGGCTATCAGTGAAGAAGGTTTTATTTTTGATCCTGAAACTGGTAATAGTTTTACTACAAATTCTACAGGTTTAACTATATTGAAGTATCTTAAGGAAGGAATGAGCATAGAAAAAATAGCATCTAAAATCGCACAAGAATACGAGATAGAGGAAGAGGAAGCATTAAAAGATATTTTAGATTTTATAGAACAGTTGAGAATATATGGAATTTTTCAGGAGTAAACATATGTATAAAGTAGCAGTATCCGGCATAAATGCTATAGATAATCCCGGTCCAGGATTAGGAGTAATTAAAGGTATCCGAGAAGAAAATTTAGACACCATGATTGTAGGCTTAGCATATGATGCCATGGAACCAGGCGTATATATGGATTGGATTATTGATAAAGTTTATTTAATGCCTTATCCTTCAGAAGGAGAACGTGTATATCTCAATCGGCTTCTTTATATAAAAGAAAATTTTGGTTTAGATGTCATCATACCAACACTAGACACAGAACTCCCTCTATTAATTGATCTTAGTGACCAATTAAAATCTTATGGAATTAGTTCATTTTTACCGACAAAAGAACAATTTAAACTGAGATCTAAAGAAAAATTGCCTGCACTATCAAAAGAGGCCCATATTAAAACTCCTAAAACTGTGACTGTTACTTCACTTGAAGATCTTTCTAGAGCTATACAAGATTTTACTTTTCCAGTTATGATTAAAGGCCTATTTTACAAAGCATATAAAGCTTACAATTTACAAGAAGCTAATCATTATTTTTGCTCTATTGCTAACGAATGGGGATTGCCCATCCTGCTCCAAGAAGTAATATCAGGAGAAGAAATAAACGTAGTAGGGGTTGGAGACGGAGAAGGTGGACACTTTGGACTTTTAGCTATTAAAAAATTATGGATTACATCTTTAGGAAAGATTTGGACAGGAGTAACAATTCACAATGATAATCTTATAAAAACTACAGAAAGATTTTTACAAATCACAAAATGGCGAGGAGCATTTGAGTTTGAATGTATAATAAAAAACGAAGAAATATTTCTTATAGAGATTAATCCTAGATTTCCGGCTTGGATATATTTTTCAGTAGGGGTTGGTATAAATTTGCCTGGACGTTTATTGAAAGCTGCTTTAAATTTAGATCCCTATGGAGATAGCTTCTATGAAGCTGGCAAACTATATATAAGATATACTGAAGATTTTGTTACTGATATTGATAATTTTCAAAAATTAATAATTAGAGGTGAAAGATGAAGCGTAAACCCTATGAAAGGCCTATTATTCAAAGGCTACAAACAGGTTTGATGAACAAGATGGGTATTTTTTCCAATTTTTATACTAAAAAAGTCCGTTCTCATATCGATGGTGTGCCAATTAAAAGTTTAATACAAAATTTTGGTTCACCTCTTTTTGTATTTTCTGAAAAAAGATTAAGAAAAAAAATTAGAGAATTCAGACAAGTTTTTGAGAATCAATATCCAAATGTTGAATTTTCTTGGTCATATAAAACCAACTATTTGTCTGCTATATGTTCTATTTTACATCAAGAAGGAGAAACTGCAGAGGTTGTTTCTGAGTTCGAATATGAAAAAGCCCGTCATTTAGGTGTTCCAGGAGAAAAGATCATTTTTAATGGTCCATATAAACCTTACCATATTTTAAAAAGAGCTGTACAAGAAGGGGCTAGAATCAATATTGATTCCTTTGAAGAAATTATTGATTTAGAAAATATAGCACAGGAACTTGGTCGAAAAATAAAAATTGGTATCAGATTGAATATGGACACTGGCATTTATCCGCAATGGAATAGATTTGGATTTAATTTAGAAAATGGTCAGGCTTTAGATGCTGTAAAGCGAATAGCAATGGGAAAACTTTTAGAAATTAATGGATTACATTGCCACCAGGGGACGTTTATTTTAGAACCAAATTCTTATGCTATTCAAGTAGAAAAAATGGTAAATTTTGCTTATAAACTGGAAGAAGAATTTAATTATTCTATTGAATATATAGATATCGGTGGAGGTTTTCCCTCTAAAAACCGTTTAAAAGGTCTTTATTTACCCCCAGAAACTATCATTCCATCTATTAGTGAATTTGCTGAAAAGATAGGACACGCTTTGTTAAATAGTCTAAAGCCTGGTGACTATCCAAAACTTATTTTAGAATGCGGTCGAGCTATAGTTGATGAAGCTGGTTTTTTAGTCACTACTATAATTTCTAGTAAAAGATTACCAGATGGACGACGGGCTTATGTAATCGATGCTGGTGTCAACTTACTTTATACTGCATATTGGTATCATTTTAGAACAGAAATAGACAAAAATGTTTATGGAACGCCTGAACCCTGTGTTCTCTATGGTCCGTTATGTATGAATATAGATGTAATAGATGACTTTGTCCATTTACCACCACTTTCGAAAGGAGATCATCTAATTTTATGGCCAGTTGGTGCTTATAATGTTTCTCAATGGATGCAATTTATAACTTACCGTCCAGCCGTTGTTATAATTACTGAAAATGGAAAGCCTGAAATTATTAGAGAAAGAGAAACTTTAAATGATATAATTGCAAAAGAATATCTTCCTGATAAATTTAAGTTAAAATGAAATCTTCAAATATTCTAGTTTTTATACTAAAAAGTTATTCTGGAATTCTATTTTTACCAAACTGGCAGACCGGATTAATTATCCTATTGACAACTTTATTACAACCTAATCTGGGAATTTCAGGACTCATTTGTATCCTTTCATCATTTATTTTTGCTAGATTTTTAGGAATTAAAGATAATTTTTTTGAATTAGATTATTATATTTACAATCCATTATTAGTAGGCCTTTCTGTTGGATATTTATTTAAATTATCTTTATTAACTATTTTTTTAATAATTTGTCTAGGTATCTTAACATTTCTTCTTACTTATAGTTTAAGTTCTATCTTTTGGAATTATTTACGCTTACCTGTATTAAGTATCCCTTTTGTAATTATTAGTATAATATTTTATCTAGCATCTTGGAGATATTCTAAACTTTTTGTACTTAATCTTTATCAAAAATCTCAAGATATATTTTCCATATTTCCAATCCATGTTTTAAATGGATTTCTTTCTTCTTTGGGCATTATTTTCTTTCAAAATATCCCCCTAATTGGACTAACAATTTTCTGTACTATCTTCTGGAAATCTAGAATTTTAGCTTTCTTATCCTTGCTTGGATATTTTATAGGAAGTTTCGTTTCTTATTTATTAGTTGGATCTCAAATCTTTTTTGATTTAAATAATTTTAATTATATCCTAATAGCCATTGCTATAGGAGGTGTATTTTTAATACCATCTCCCAAAAGTTATATTATTAGCTGTATCGCTGTTTTAGTATCAGTCCCTATAGTTGAGGCTTTCAAAGTGTTTTGGGAAAACTTTGGAATTCCTGCTTTTGCTTTGCCATTTAATATGGTCACTTTGCTTTTTATATATTGCTTTGGTTTGATAGACTTTAAATATATATGTTATCTTTATCGCGGTTCACCTGAGAAAACTTTAGATTATTACTTAACTACTTTAAGACGTTTTCCTTTGGGAGAGATTAAAATAGGTTTACCTTTTTCTGGACAATGGTATGTGTGGCAATCTTTTAAGGATGATTGGACCCATCAAGGACCATGGCAATATGCTGTTGATTTTATCGTTACAGATGAAAAAGGGAAATCTTTTAAAAATGACGGAAATAAACTAGAAGATTATTTCGCTTTTAAAAAGCCCATACTTTCACCCATCACAGGGCGTGTTGTATCTGTAGTAAATAATATTGAAGATAATCCTCCAGGCAGTGTAAATAGCATCAATAATTGGGGAAATTTCGTTCTCATATATGATTT
Organism: uncultured Thermodesulfobacteriota bacterium; assembly: GCA_964630855.1. Taxonomy (GTDB): domain Bacteria; phylum Desulfobacterota; class Thermodesulfobacteria; order Thermodesulfobacteriales; family Thermodesulfatatoraceae; genus JAADCO01. Next base: position 26,585 of record CAZVXP010000002.1, read on the forward strand.
AAGAGGATTCTATGTTCTTTTAGCCCATTTTTTAAAAGGATCTATTAAAGTAAAAGAGGGAGACTGGATAACTAGAGGACAAATATTAGGATTATGTGGTAATTCTGGCTATTCTCCCCAACCACATATTCATATCCATGTTCAAAAATCTCCAAATATAGGAGCACCAACTGTCCCCTTCTGTTTTACAGCTTACATTTCTAATGGATATTTTGTCGATTCTCGTATTCCTCAAAAAGGAGATATTATAGAACCAGTTTTTCCAGACAAAGCCCTAAAACATAAAGTGAATTTTCTATTAGATATGAAATTTCATTTTGAAATAGAAAAACCGGAAAAGAAAGAAAAAATGGATTGTGAAATAAAAATGCATCCAAATGGCCTATTCTATCTAACAGATGGCCGTGCGAGACTTTTTTTTGGCCTTCAAGAAGAAATTTTTTACTTTTATTCCTTTGAAGGAGATAAACAATCTCCGTTAAAGTATTTTTTTATAGCTGTTCCCAAATTACCACTTTTTTTGAAAGAAAATTTAAGATGGGAAGATTTTTTGCCCTTGGAACTAGGAATTAAACCCTGGGAACATTGGATAAAGAGTTTCATCATCTCCTTTAACCATGATTTATATCAAATAAAGGGCTTTTATAAGGCCCTATCCGATAGGAAGTTTTGTGGAAAGATAAAAATTCACAACAAAGAACTTTTCTATACAGAAGTAATTTTTGATGAAAATCCAGGTTTTTATTTCATAACTATTTATAATAAAACAGAAACCATCAAAATAAGGAGGTTAAAATGAAAAAACTATTTATCAAAATCTTTTTTATGGTCATTTTAGGCTTAGTTACAAATCATTCAGCAAGCGCCAATTCATATTTTGCAATTTATAGTACTTATTTGAATTATAATAATTCAGAGATCAAAGATAATGGCTACTCATTAACAGCATATAGTAATCTATGGAACATGAAATATGGCTTGGAACTTGGTATAAGCCAAACTCATATAAACTATAAAAAAGGGTTTGATGATTTAGATCAAACCGATTTTACAACTTCTCTTTTAAAATATAACTTTCTCGATAAAAATTTATTATTAAAATTTGGATTCCATTATATTTCTAGTGATGATGATTTAACAGATAATGGGAAAATATATTTCGCTGATATTACATATTATATTCCCTATGTTAGGAATTATGGATTAGAAATTGCATACTCTAATTATAACGAAGTTCATGATTTAAATATCATTCAACTTTCTCCACATGCTGGATTTTTTATTAAAAAATTATACTTAGAAGTAAGAGGTTATTATATCCATACAAATAAAGAAGATAAAATTGGATTAAATTTAAAAAATTTTTATTCCATTGAGAGTGCAATTAGTTATCAATTTAATAATTTTATAACCAAAATAGAATGGTGGCTAGGTCAACAAGTATTTGCTGTTAAAAAAGGGGGGTTCATCGTTTACAATCTTAGTGAAAAATATAAAGGAGGTCTTACACTAGATATTTCATATAATTTAAATAAAAAGACTAAATTAGGTTTTATAGGAAGCTGGAATACATATAAAGAAATCACAACAGATAACGAAGTTAATCAATTAGTCGGAACAATTTTTATGGGCTTGACCTTTTAAATCTAAAAGCAAGAAGACGGCAAGGAGTCAAAAAATGAATCACAAAAAGAAATATATTTTCATTATTGTCTCGATAATAGCTATTCTATTAAATACAAAATCATTCACATTAACAAATGAGCAAATCAAAAAATGCTATTATAAATCCTTTGAATTAGAAAAAAAACAACAATATGCTAAGGCAATAAAAGCATTGATGCCCATATACAAAATATATCCTAACACGTATACGGTAAATCTCCGTTTAGGATGGCTATATTATCTCAGAAAAAATTATAAGAATTCAGAATACCATTACCAAAAAGCATCAAATGCCATTCCCACAGCAATAGAACCTTTATTAGGATTAACATTACCGTTATTAGCAGAAGAAAAATGGAAGGAAGCAGAACAAATATGTTATCGCATATTAAAAAAAGATTTTTATAATTATTATGGAAATCTGCGTTTATGTTTTGCACTACGCATGCAAAAAAAATATCAATTAGCAGAAACAATCGCTAGAAAGATGCTAACTTTATATCCTACAGATCTTCTTTTTTTAAGAGAATTAGGGCTTAATTTATATCTAAGCAATAAAAAGAAGGAAGCTTATCGTATTTTCCAAAATATATTGATCCTAAGTCCAAAAGATCCGATAGCTTCACGTTATATCCGAAATTCCTGACTCAAAGATCCAGAGAAACGCGTAAGGGGAGATAACCCAAAAGATCTTTCAGGGCCCGAGCCAGTTCGGGCTGGGGATCAAGGGCAAGGTTTCGATCCGGGGTAATGAGGACCTCCCCTTCAGGAAACTTG
>CAZVXP010000003.1:0-40264 GCA_964630855.1 uncultured Thermodesulfobacteriota bacterium
GGAGGAATTACAGAGGGATTTAGACCTATGGTTGGAAAAATACAACAAAGAGAGGCCGCACCAAGGGAAATACTGTAATGGGCGGACACCGATGGAGACATTTTTAGCGAATGTACCCTTGGCAAAGGAAAAGATCTATTACTGATGAAGAGGCGATTTTCACAATCTAACCAGATCTGACAAGGTGGCTCTTGGGAGGAGGACTGTCAGATAAGATCTAAACTTTTACATCGATCTTTATTTTCATGTTTAAATTTCATGTTTATTTACGGGTGCAGACCTGGAGAAGCCAGAGCACTTTGTTGGGACGCGGTGGACTTCGAGAACGAGCTCATTTATATCAAACAGGCTTTCAGTACAAAAAAGCTGGTGAATATTCCCAAAGGGGTAAGTGGAAGTTTTTTCCTATGCTCCTCACATCCGCGCCATCTTCGAAGAGCTCTACCAGCGCAAGAAGTCCATGTTTGTGTTCACCTGGCGATATGACCATTATGGCGAGAGGGCTTTGCCGCGGATTTGGAAGGAAGCTTGCAAAAAGGCCGGGGTTGAGGGGGTACCCCTCTACGCCGGAGTGAGGCATTCCTTTGCCATGCAGATGCTCAAAGAGGGTTTTCCTACGAAGAAGTGGGAGCCTGCCAGGGGCATTCCGATGTGAGAACCACCCGCCGTTATGGGCTCAGAACCTGGAACGGGTCTTTTCCCACTCAGCTAAAATCATGGACCTCTACGAATACCGGGAGAAGCGCAAGACCGGAACTGAAGACAAATAACCCCGCTCGAATCGAAGCCGCAAATCTTTTCCGGAATAAAAGTCAAGAATAACTGCCCAAAATCGAATTCGGATTTCATAGAATCTGACTTATTGAGAATAGTTTTCAGCTCTCTATCTCTTGAACCTCAAAGGTTTCAGAAGATTTGTCCCCAAACTGTCCCTGGACGAATTTGGATGTAGTCTAACTCAGCAAAAAATCGTTAAAAATTGGTGGAGGCGGCGGGAATCGAACCCGCGTCCGGAGGTGTTTCAGACTGAACTTCTACGTGCGTAGCCTGGGTATAGACTTTCGGTCGGGAAGGCTCCCCAGGCTGGCCCTCCCAGACCTAGCCTGCCAGAATCTCGCCTAGGAGGCGGCAGGCACGCCTCCTAGACCAGCCCGCTACCCGACGCCCTGGTTCCCCCGCGGGCAGAGGACGGAACCAGGACGGGCTGCTTTTCTATTAAGCAGCCATGGCGTAGCTATATTCGTCGGCACTTGTGTTTCCCCCACCTTTTTAACGAGGCGGTGGGAACCTCGGCACGCTGTTCAGCCCTACGCACCTCCGTCGAACCCATTTCGCCCCCTTCTTGGAAGGAAGACCGACGAAGGCTTGGACCTGGCCCAAATTTTTAAAGAACTATTTAATGCGCCCCTTATAACGGCGCCTGAGCTCCCTCTCCTGCTCCCGGCGACGAATAGTCTCTCGACGATCGTAAATCTTTTTACCCTTGGCCAAGGCCAGCTCTACCTTGGCCTTTCCGTCACGGAAATAAATCCGGAGAGGAATTAAAGTATAACCTCTTTGCTGAACTTTGCCAAGGAGCCTTTTTATCTCGGCTTTTTTTAAGAGAAGCTTGCGCGTTCTCGTCGGATCTAGAAATTGCGCCTCTCGACTGAAAGGATAAGGACTGATGTGGAGGTTGTAAAGATAGACTTCACCGTTTTTGATACGAGCAAAACTATCGGCCAAATTGGCTCGCCCAAGGCGCAAAGATTTTACTTCCGGCCCCAAAAGTACCATTCCGGCCTCAATGGTTTCTTCTATTTCATAAAGATGCCGCGCCTTCTTATTGGTAGCGATGGTCTTTTCCATGTCAGAACTCTGTCACCAGGTGATAATTTCCGTTTTCCTTTTCATAGCAAGCCTCGGGCTTAAGATTACCATCAATCAAAAGTCTGGCCACAAGGTCTAGATCTTCGGCTCTAATGACAAGCGCCATTCCGCAATCACCTTTGATTTCTTTGGGCACCGGTATCATTTCCGTCAAGACCCCGGCTCGTTTAAGTAGGAGTTCAGCCTTCAACACGTAGTGGACCGAAGGAAAGAGTAGAAGATAGGTCTTCATGAGGCGATCCTCAACAAGGCTTCGGCAGCTTCTTCTACCTCGGATAAACGGTTGAAATAGCCAAAGGAAAACCGGACTGTCCCCTGAGGGAAGGTCCCTAGAGTCTGATGGGCCAGAGGTGCACACTGGAGTCCGGGCCGCACCGCGATCCCAAAATCCCGATCCAGTCGTCTGGCTACCTCAGAGGGTGGAAGCCCTTCTACGTTGAGAGAGACGATCCCGGTGGCCAGTACTCGATCCTTGGGACCGTATATCTTGATCCGAGAACTGGTAGAGATGTGTTCTAGAAAAATTTCACAAAGGGCAGTCTCATGGCGTCTGATCTTTGAAAGACCTATCCTCTCTACAAAGGCCACGCCAGCCCCAAGCCCCACGATGCCTGGCAGGTTAGGGGTGCCGCATTCGAAACGATCTGGTAGAAAATTTGGCACTTCAAGGGACTCAGAACGACTCCCTGTGCCCCCGACTTTGAGGGGTTTTAACTCCTCTTCACGTCCCTCGGCCACGTAAAGCCCCCCGGTGCCCGCAGGACCAAAGAGCCCCTTATGTCCCGAGAAGGCCAGAAAATCGATCCCTTCGACCGTAAAGGGCAGATGGCCAACGGCTTGGGCAGCGTCCACCAAAAGGAGGCTGTCACCTTTTTCAGCTATCACCTCTGACAAGGGCTGGATTACTCCTGTTACGTTGGAAACGTAGTTAAGACAGATGAGCCTGGGCTTTAATTCCTTCCTCATTCGACGAAAGACTTCCAGGTCAAGAAAGCCCTCGGGATGGCAAGGAACATAGTGAACCTCAATCCCTCGCTCCCGTCGTAAAAATTCAAGGGGGCGAGCGACTGAATTGTGTTCCATAGAAGTCGCCAGTACTCGATCACCCGGACGAAGCAATCCAAATAGTACTATGTTGAGACCTTCCGTAGCCCCGGAAGTGAAGATGAGGCGGCTAGAATCATTGAGGCCCAAGAAAGCAGACACTCGTTCACGGGCTTCAAAAATAAGACGGCTAGCCTCTATGGCTCCTTGATGAGCCGAACGACCCGGGCTTCCCGGCACATTGCGCAGGCATTCTCCTACGGCTTCGACCACTTCGATGGGCTTTGGAAAAGTGGTGGCAGCTTGGTCGAGATAGATCATGGCTTGACCACCCGGGATGAAAGCATAGTTTCCAAGATATCATACATGTTCGAAACCTGTCCTACAGCCAGCCTATCTTTCACTCGATAGTAATCAAGACACGTGCCACAAACGAGGATTTGCACCCCTTCCTTTTCGAGAGCCTTGAGGTCTTCAAGGACTTCTGAATCCTCAAGAGCCAAAAAGACCCCCTGGTTGTAACAAATAATGGCCTTGGGTCTCTCACTGGTGTCCCGCAGGGTCTTTATCAGGGCCTTCAACAGGAGCCGTGAAAGCGTCTCGTCCCCCGTCCCCATACCCTGAGACGAAAGGACCACTACCACTGGAGTCTTCTCTGGCGCACAGCTCACCAAACTCACTTCTTGCCCTGTTCCCTTTTTGGTCACGTAAAGATAAAAATCTCCTCCTTTTTCTTCTATCCGTACCTCGTGTCCCTGAGCCTCGACAAAGCGGCTCACGTTTTTTACCGCGGCTTCGTTATCCACCAAAACCAAGATGGTCTCTCCCTGGGCCGCCTCATCCAGAGCGTTTTTGGTGTTGATAACGGGTTGGGGACAAGGCAATCCGCGACAATCTACCCGACGCATTTTCTCCTCCTCAGGAAAGGGTCTTGAGCAAATTATAAAATCCCGGCTACTCTTTGGAGAAATAGCACTCTTTTTGGCTTTCGGGGAGGAGAGAAATTCGATCGTGAGAAGATTGCTTCGGGCTGCCAGAGGGGAAGAACCCGCAGAATGGAGGCTTACAGGGGCCCAGGTCTTTGATACCTTTTCGGGAGAATTCAAGGAAACCGACCTCTATCTACATCAGGGACGGATCCTTGGTTTTGAAGCGCGAGAGGCCCTTCAAACCATAGACCTTTCTGGACGTTATCTCTTACCAGGCTTTATCGATGCCCATCTCCACCTCGAAAGTTCTTATCTTGTCCCCCAGGAATTGGCCCGGGTCCTTCTTCCGCGGGGCACCACCACGGTGGTGTGCGATCCACATGAAATTGCCAATGTGTTGGGGCTTGAAGGCGTATATTACCTCCTGCGCGAAGCCGAACGCACACCCCTTTCGGTCTTTTTTACAGCCCCCTCCTGTGTGCCAGCCTCTGGCCTAGAAACTCCCGCCCAGGTACTCGACGTCGACCAGGTAGCTGAACTCCTGCGAGATCCCAAGGTCCTGGGACTGGCCGAGGTGATGAACTTCCCGGGAGTCATAAGAGGCGAGCCGGAGGTACTGGCCAAGATCCAGGCCGCCCAAATCCTAAACAAAAAAATCGACGGCCACGCCCCCGGAATCTCGGGACTTTCCCTGGAGACCTATCGCCTGCTGGGTCCCGCCTCAGACCATGAATGTTTGACTCTGGAAGAGGCACAAGAAAAACTGAGCCGAGGGTTTACCATCTTTATTCGCCGAGGGACTGTGGCTAACAACCTACCAGCCCTCCTCCCTCTGGTCAGAGCCGAAAGATTCGTCTCATTCTGTTTCTGCAGTGATGACCTCTCTCCCTCTGAAATTCGGATCCACGGTCATATGGACCGTATCCTCCGGGAAGCCGTGGCCTCAGGCCTTGATGCCATAACCGCCATCCGGTTGGCTACCTTTTCACCAGCCCTTTTCTTCGGACTTGGCGACCGGGGAGCCCTTTTTCCTGGAGCCCGGGCAGATCTGGTAACGGTCAAAGATCTCAAAGAATTCCAGGTCCAAGAAGTTTTCAGCCGAGGGAAACTGGTGGCCTGTCAAGGAAAGAGTCTCTTTACAGCAGGTAGTCCCACACCGGCCCCGGCTCATCCTGTAAGACTTCCCGCAAGACTCGACCTCCGTTTGCCGATAAGGGGGTCCAAAATAAGGGTCATCGGGTTGGTCCCCCATCAGATCGTCACCGAAGAGCTGATAATAAGGCCCTCGGTTCGAAATGGAGAAGCAGTAGCTGATCCCTCCCGAGACCTGGCCAAAATCGTCTGCGTGGAAAGGCATCGAGGTACCGGGAATTACACGGTGGGGTTTGTCCGAGGATTTGGCCTGAAGACCGGGGCTCTGGCCAGCACCGTGGCCCACGACAGCCATCATCTCCTCCTGGTAGGAATAGAAGAAACAGATCTCTTACTGGCGGCTGAGAGAGTTCGCACCTTGGGAGGCGGCCAAGTGGTAGTCAAAGAGGGTAAGGTCTTGGCCGAGCTCCCCCTCCCCATAGCCGGCCTCCTGAGCCCTCTGCCCTACGAGGAGGTGGTGGAACGTCTCCTTCGGGTCCGGGAAGCGGCCAAAGAACTGGGTTGCACTTTGCCGGATCCTTTTATGAGTCTTTCTTTCCTGGCCCTCCCCGTAATTCCCAAACTCAAGATCACGGATCTCGGTCTTGTGGACGTAGAAAAATTTACCTTTGTCGATCTCTTTGTCCCGTAAGAAGGAATTTTGAAACTTGCCTTTTAAAGAAGGCGTGGTAGCATCACTTTAAATTGAGTAACACGGAGGGCTTATGAAGAAATTTTTGATAATAATAATTTTTCTTCCCTGGCTTTTAGGGCTTACGGCAAATTCTCAAGCCCATTTTCAACTTCTCATTCCTTCGCAAGAAATTGTTGACGTTGAGGGAACCCACGCGATTTCTTTTGAAATCATATTCACACACCCTATGGAAGGGGGACCGGCAATGGAGATGGCGCCCCCTTTAGCCTTTGGAGTTTTTGTTCAAGGCCAAAAAACGGATCTAAGAAGTGCTTTGGAGGTGGTCAAAGTCCCGGTTTATCCCTGCCAAGAAGAAAGGCTTGAAGTTACAGCCTATCAAGCTCGATATCTTTTCAAACAACCCGGAGATCATCTCTTTTATCTCATTCCTCAACCCTACTTCGAACCAGCAGAAGAAAAGTTTATCCAGCAAATTACCAAAGTGGTGGTAAACGCCTACGAAGCCGAAGTGGGGTGGGATGAAATAATAGGCCTTCCTGTGGAGATAGTGCCTTTGGTACGACCCTATGGCCTTTTTGCAGGAAACCTCTTTCAAGGAAAGGTTTTGGTCAATGGAAAACCGGCTCGTAATATAGAAGTTGAGGTTGAATATTACAATCAGGACTGCCGACTTAAAGTCAAAGGTCCTTTTGTGACTCAGGTAGTCAAAACTGATGAGAACGGTATTTTTAGTTATACCATCCCATGGGCAGGATGGTGGGGTTTTTCGGCCCTTACCGAAGGAGGATTTCTGAAAAAAAACGGTGAGTCTTATCCTCTGGAATTGGACGCCATCATCTGGATAAGAGCTCATCCCCAACCTAAAGGGGTGAAATAGTGCATATTTCCGAAGGTGTTCTATCACCTCCGATCCTCCTCACCGGGGCGGTGGTCACCATAGCAGGGGTGGCCTGGGGGCTCAAGCGGCTCACCGCCCCTCGTATCCCTGAAACTGCCCTCTTGTCCGCTACTTTCTTTGTCGCTTCCTTAATTCATATTCCCATTGGTCCAAGTTCTGCCCACTTGGTATTAAACGGGCTGCTTGGACTTATCTTGGGCCCGGTAACTTTTCCCGCTGTTTTGGTGGCCCTTTTCCTGCAAGCGATTCTTTTCCAATTTGGAGGACTTACAACTCTGGGAATCAATACGATGAATATGGCTTTACCAGCCCTGCTAGTATATTTCGTTTTCTCTCCTTTACCTAAAGAGTCTAAAAGTCTGGCTGGATTGGCAGCCTTTTTAGCCGGGGCTTTGGCTCTCTTTCTTTCTGGTATCCTGGTGGCAATCGAGCTAGCTTTTACAGGGGAGAGCTTTTTAGCTGCGGCCAAATTGATTATCTTGGCCCATTTGCCTGTTATGATTATTGAAGGCTTAGTAACAGCCATAATCGTTAACTTTTTACGTAGGGTTCGCCCGGAAATTTTGTTTGGAGAGGCCCAGGCTTGAAAAAAAACGTATTTTTTTTCTATCTAATTTTTCTGATCTTGCCCCTACAAACTGTTTTTGCTCATCGCATCGGATTGTTTGCCTACGTGGAAGAAGAAAAGATTCAAGGTCAAGTCTATTTTGTAGATGGTACTCCAGCTAAAAAGGCTCAAGTAAAGCTAATGGATTTGAAAGGAAAAGTTTTAGCTTCTACCCTGACCGACCAACAAGGTAAATTCTTTTTTAAAAGACCCGTTACTAAAGAAGGCCTATTACGTATCGTAGCTTTGGCTGAAGCAGGCCATCGCACGGAAATGATACTTCATTTGAACCCAAAAACAGAGGACGGTTCTTATCAAAAAGGATCTTCTGTTTTTAAAAATTCATCTCTTTCAAGGGAAGAAATTTCTTCGTTGGTGCGAAAAGAAGTCCAAAAAGAATTGGAACCCATAAAAAATTTATTAGAAGAAATACTTAAAGAACTAAAAAAACCATCTTTTCACGAAATCATAAGCGGATTTGGTTACATTATCGGCTTTTTCGGTCTATTATTCTGGATAAAATCTAAACGCTAAATGAAAGAATCTTTTCTTAGCCAATGTGATCCCAGAGTAAAATTAATTTTGGCCGCTATCTTTGCCTTCATTGTAGCTCTTACTTCAAAGGTATCTATCCTCATAGCTGCCTTTCTCCCAGCCTTTCTTTGGACCGTTCTGGCAAGGTTTCATCTGAGAGAACTTTTTAGAAGACTTTTACCTTTAAATTTTTTCCTCCTGATTGTTCTCTTGACTGTACCCCTTACCACTCCAGGAAAACCAATTTTTAAAATTGGTGCCTTGAAAGCCAGTCAAGAAGGAATGCTTTTAGCCGGGTTGATCTTTTGGAAATCTAATCTTATTCTTTGGGCTACTATTGTCCTTCTGGGAACCTCTTCTATCTTTTCCCTAGCCCATGCTCTCCAGCATTTACGAATTCCAAACAAACTAGTCCAGCTTCTCTTCTTTACTTTTCGCTATTTAGATCTCATTAAAAGAGAATACCATCGTCTTTGGGAAGCCGCCCTCCTTAGAGGTTTTATTCCCAAAACTAATCTTCACACTTACCGCACTCTAGCCTATCTCACAGGCAGTCTTTTAGTTCGAAGCTATGATCGTTCCCACCGGATCTATGAAGCCATGCTCTGTCGAGGCTTCGATGGCAATTTTCCTATTTATAAACACTTTTTTCTTCAAAAACGAGATTTCGCTTTCGGCCTTTTTTGGGGAGCCTACCTTTTAACTATAGTCTGTTTGGGTTATTTGCATTAGAAAAAAGCCCTATGCTTCCCTTGATCGAATTGCAAAACATCACTTTCGGATATCCGGAGCGTATTCTGTTCCGAAATTTTTCTTTGGCTCTCAATCCAGGACAAAGACTAGGCCTTATGGGACCTAACGGGGCTGGTAAGACCACCCTCTTGAGACTCCTGGTGGGGCTGGAGAAACCCTTTCGAGGAGAACTTTTTTTCCGAGGAAGACCCTGTATTACGGAAAAAGATCTAAGGGAATTGAGACGCGAAGTAGGTCTCGTCTTTCAAGACCCGGACGATCAGCTCTTCTGTCCTACAGTAGCCGAAGATTTGGCCTTTGGACCCTTGAACCTAGGATTGCCCCGTGAAGAAGTAAAACGCAGGGTAGAAGAAACCCTTTCCCTTCTCGGACTCTCGGGGTTTGAAGACCGGGTAACTTATCGTCTTTCTGGAGGAGAAAAGAGATTAGTGGCACTCGGCACCGTACTCACTATGCAGCCCTCCCTTCTCCTCCTTGATGAACCCACTGGGGACTTAGATCCCCAAAACATTGAAAAACTAACCAGAATACTTCTTTCTTTGAAGGCTTCTTATCTAATCGTTTCTCACGATTTGGCTTTTCTCCAAACTGTTTGTGAAGAAATTTTCTGGTTAGAAAAGGGACAATTAAAACCCATCACGCCTTCTGTCAAAATTTTGACTAAGCCATCATAACCCGCTGCGAAGGCAAGTGAATTTCAAAAACATCCCAAGAAACTGGAGTAATGACTCCGTAATCTCGCTTAAGAATAACTTGTGGGATGTCTCGAGCCTCTTGATAAGCCCTGGTAATATCTTCAAACCAGGTCTTGAGATGATTAACGTCTCCCCCCAGGACTCCTTCCACCCAAAAGGCACAAATGTCTGTATCCAGCCAAGCCCGCAGATCTTCAAGGGTAAGGGTTCGCCGTTGAGGTCTACCAGGACGCCCCCTTTTGCGACGGGTTTGGGGAGATTCGTCGAAGACGACCTCTCCGTTCAAAACTTTCAAAACGTCCCGCATCCATTGGGCTACCACGGCCCAGGCTAACTGCCTTTCTCCGTTCAAGACCTCCGACCGAACGGGCTCCTTTTCCCTTCGTTCAAGCAAACTTCCCAAAACTTCAAATTGATCCCGCATCTGCGCCTCCTTGACCGAAGGATCTTTTCGAAACTTTTCGAGAAGCAATGAGGATGCCAAAAGTGAAATTCGAGAAAAAACTTAAGGGAGGAAGCTTTTTAAAAAACGGCGGGTACAACGCAATAGAGTGTGGGAAATTTGGCTCTCCAGAGGTGGAAGAGTCAAAATATTGTCAATTCCGGTCAATCGTTTGATATTTTGAAGACTGGTCAAGGCCAAAAAGTCGTCATTTACCCCAAACAAATTATAAATCAAACCGTAAACATACAGCCCACGACGTTTTAAAGCTTCGACGGTAAGCACGGTATGATTAATGGTACCCAAGCGGGCACTTGATACCACTACTACGGGGGCCAAAAAATAAGAGAACAAATCAAGAAAAGTCTCTTTTTCATTAAGAGGGACATCAAGACCCCCGGCTCCTTCCACTAGAACAAAATCATAGCGTTTGTTAAGACTTTCTAAGGTCTTCTTGAGGTGTAAAAGAGAAACCTTTTTTCCCTCCAGACGAGCCGCTGTTTCCGGAGCAGCAGGATAAGAAAAAAGATAAGGATTGGTTAGGGAAAGCAACTCTTCGTCATCAGCTGGAAGATTCATCAACTTACGATGTAACATGAGATCTTCAGGTTTTTGAGCTCCGGTTTGAATTGGCTTTTGAGTTATTACGCGAAAACCTTCCTGTAATAAGACCCGACCCAGAAGACCTGTCGCATAAGTTTTTCCTACTCCAGTATCAGTTCCGGTAATGAATAGGATCATTTTTTCTCCCAGATCAATAGGATGGGTTCGTAAGTCAAAGGGAAACCTCTTACTTCCTTCAAATGCAGGTAGGCATCAAAAATAATTCTTAATTCTCTAAGTGACCAACGGGCTGGAAGATATCCCAAGGCTCCAGTTTGGCGGATATGTTTTAAGGCTTCCAAAGGTGTAGAAAAAAAGAGTCTCTTTATCCAACGTTTTTCGACTAATGGAAAAAAGGAACATCTCATCTTTTGCCAATCTTCTAAGGAACGAAGGAAGTTTCGGTCAAATCGCAATTCCTTCATGGTTTCTGGACCAAAAGTAGTAAAAGCCAATATACCACCTGGTGCCAGCAGCTGATAATATGAATTGAGACTCTGTTCTGGCTGACAAAACCATTGAAAAGTGGCGTTAGAGACGATTAAATCGAATTCGCCACGCAACCAGGACAGTTCTTCGGCGTCCGCCACCACAAAATGTACCCCAAAAGGGCGAAGATATGGGCCACAACCTGGAACCAGGTCCAAGGCCAGATAAAAGACATCCGGCCATAAGGAACGGAGCCGGCTGGTAAGCAATCCCACCCCCGGACCAATTTCCAAGACTTTTTGGGGAGAAGGAAAAGATCTCAAGGCTTCCGCCAGGCGGTTAGCCATCTCCTCTTGCACAAAAGCCTCTTGAGCGTATCGTGACAGTGAACGCTCAAAACGCCGTCTCAAACGTCTTCTTTCTGCCAGGCCAAGAGGCATATCAGAATCATAATCCACTCTACCTTGGCCTCAAATTCGAATAGTAAATCCTTGTCATTAGAAAAGGCCCCGCGTTATGCTAATCAAAATTTTATTTGGTGGGTGGGGGAATGAGTCGCTTTCTTGCGTGTTTCTTGTCTTTCTTGGTCTTGGCCTCACAAGCCCTCCCGGCAGAAATTGACGATCAGGAACTCCTCTTTTTGGAAGTAGCCAATATCGCCACTGGTTACCCCCAAGTAAAATTTGAAGCTCCCTCCACGGTAACGGTGATCACGGAAGAAGAAATGACCAACATGGGAGCACGCACTCTCCTCGATGCCCTGCGCCTGGTACCAGGATTAGAGGTGGGTCTCGATTTATCGGGAATGCCTATCGTAAGTATGAGAGGGCTTTATACTGCTGGCAGCGAAAAGATCCTGTTCATGATAAACGGGCGGCCCGTAAATATCGTACTCACCGGGGGTGGAACGCCCTTTTTTGCCGACCTTTCCGTAAACAAAATCGAAAGGGTAGAAATAATTCGCGGGCCAGGTTCGGTGCTTTACGGGTCAAACGCCTTCTCAGGAGTTATCAATATCATCCTGAAAAAGGAAGTCCCAACTGCTTTTTCTTACCGGCGGGGTTCTTATGATACAGACGAATTGTCCTTCCAGTGGAGTCACCAGATAGGACCCGCCTTTTCCTGGGCAAACCTGAGTTACCGAGAAGATTCTGGTGCCAAAATGACCGTCAAAAAGGATTTTCTTGAAGTTGAACCCCTGGCTTCACAAAATCCCAACTTCCCTCATTATCATAAAAGTAACGAGTGGGTAAGAAGAGGAGAATATTATATCGGTTCTCAATTTGGTTCCTTACTTTTAGAAAGCTTTTATATACATCATGCTGATGGTGGCTTTTTCAATTTAAGCGGTATCCCTTCAAAAAAGACACGTTATGCCCGTGAAGATTTCTATTTTCACACATCTTGGAGCAAAAAAATAGGACCATTTGAAAGTGAATGGCATCTAGATTCCAATTATTATCACCATCATCATTTTGTTGATTATTTCCCACCTGGAATAACGGTATATGATCCTGCTACCAGTAGGACTTATACTTTTAACTATGGTGTAAGATGGCTCAGAGAAGCGGAAATTTTATCTTTAGGTGGTGAGACCCGATTTTCTTATAGAAATAAGAAACATCGTTTAACATGGGGCCTGGTAATACACAATGACAACTTGCATAATCCTTCTCTTAAAGAAAATATTGACCCCGTTACTGAAGAAAATTTACCATATCTTGTCAAGATACCAAAAAATTGGATCCGTTCGGCAGATAGATTCTATTATTCCTTTTACGGACAAGATGAATGGAAACCATTTTCCTGGATTTCACTTACCTTGGGAGCACGTTGGGATAATTATGACGATTTTGGTGACAAAACTTCTTTTAGAGCTGGTTTGGTTTTAAGCCCTTGGAAACACTGGCGCTTTAAATTTTTATACGGTGAAGCTTTTCGTGCACCTTCTTTTATGGAACTATACTTTAAAAAATGTCCTTTAACTCCCAGACAAGGAAATCCTAAACTAGATGCAGAAGAAATGGAATCTTATGAATTAAATATATCTTATATAACAAGATATTTCCAAATTGGTATCACTTTTTATCGACAAAATTATTACAATCTAATATATATGCTTCCTGACCCTTATTACACGCTCACTTTTGAAAATAGTAGTTCCATGGCTACAACTGATGGAATAGAAATAGAAAGCAAGCTTGTCTGGGGACCAGGAAATTTTAATTATTTGTTATTTAGCTATTCTTATCAAGATACAGATATGCCTCAAAAAGTATTGGAAGGATCTTTTATAAATCCTCCCTATCATTTAATCACTCTTGATCTCAATTATCGCTTTTTTTCAAAAATAGGGCTAAATTATTATTTAAGGTACGTAGGAAAGCGCGATAATATTGATGATTATCTCATCTCAAATTTGATATGGAATTTCTATTCTCCGTGTTGCGTTTTTAGTTTTGGTATTTACAATATTTTTGATAAAAAATATGATCTTCCATCAATAGATGAACAACGTTATCCAGAAGGATTTGTCCGTCCGGGCAGAACATTAGAAGCAAAATTAACTTGGTATTTCTAATGAAAGTCTTCTTTTTTATATTAATTGCTATTATCTTCGCACCACTAGAAGCTTCATGTGCCCATATTTTGCTTGTTTACCGAAACGATATTAAAGCCTATCAAAGGCTAGTAAATCAGGTCAAGATGATGGGAAAATTTGACCTTTTGGAATGTCAACTCAATAATTCATGTTCAATTAAAAATAATTCATTTGATTTTATCGTGGCTTTTGGAGATTCTGCTGCCAAATATTCTCACCAATTCAAAAAACCTCTTATTGCTTTTTTTATTTCAGATTATTCTTTAGCATACAAATGCTCCAGCCAAAGATGTCTTTATTATTTTTTATTTCCAAATGCCAAACAAGTCTTAACTAAATTATCTGAAATTCTTCCGACAAAAACGAGAATAGCTATATTATGTTCTGCTAATTCTCTCTCCTGGATAAGTCAACCGCTTAAAGGATTTCCTTTTGAAATTACCGTTGAAACTATCTCATCTTCGGAAATTTTGAGCAATTTACGAAAGATTTTCAGAAAAAATTATCAAATAATCGTTTTAGCCCCTGATTTACTATTTTTACAAAAAAAAGTTCTGAGAGAAATAATCAAATTGAGTTATACTTCTAAAAAATTGGTAGTAGGTTTTTCTTCACAAATGTTAGAATTAGGACTTCCATTAGTAATAACTTACGATTATGAACAAATATATTCCTTAATTCCTAAAGCCATCGAAAATTTTGAAAAACAAAAATACATCTCTTTCCCAATATCTATCTTTATAAATAAAAAAGTTATTAAAGGTTTTCCTATAAATTTTGACGAACAATGAAAATTTGGAAACTAAATAAAGATAATTTAATAGTAAGATTATTCTTAAGTTATTTAATACTTTTAGCACTTTTTCTATTATTTTCTTTGTGTTTAGCTTCCTATGTTTTACATAGTGAAACAAAACTTTTTTTAATAAACTCAGCAAATGATGTAACTAAATTACTTAAAGATGATATAGAATTATTTTTACTGTCTCAAGCAGAAACCTATTTAGAAGAAGCAAAATCTATATTGGAGAATTATCCCTATTTATTAGGTTTTACAATATATGACAACAAGTTTTTTAAAATAGTTTCTCACAAACGAAAAAATTATCAGGAACCAAAAATATCAAAATTCAGCAATAACTTGATATTTGAAGATCCAAAACAGGGGAAAATATATTCAAAATTAGAAAAAATAGAAATCAATTTGAATGATGTAACAAAACAGAAAAAGCTATTAGGATATTTCCGAGTAGATATTAGCTATGATTACTTTGAAAAACCTAAAAAACATCTTTTTTTAACAGAAACTGTAGCATACCTAATGTTTGCTTTGGTTGCAGCTATAATTTCTTATTATTTCAGTTCCAAACTATCAAAACCGATAAATATTCTAATATCATCAGCGGATAAAATTAAAGATGGTGAATTAAATATTCAAATAAAAGAAAAAACCGGAATTCGAGAATTTGATAAGTTGATCGAAGCATTTAATGCCATGACTGTAGCCCTGCAAGAATCACACAAACGACTCAAAGAAAGCCATGAACACCTAAGAATAGTAGCTGAATTCACCGCAGATTGGGAATATTGGCAAGCACCAGATGGAAGTTTTCTTTACATTTCTCCTTCCTGTGAACAAATTACCGGATATCCAGTTGAAAGTTTCCAAAAAGATCCTTCACTTTATGAAAGGATTATACATCCCGAAGATCTTCCTACATGGCGTCAACATCATGAAGAAGCGCATGAGAAACAACAATCGCATCAAGAAATAGAATTCCGTATCGTTACAGCTCAAGGAAAGACAAAATGGCTTTCTCACGTTTGCAATCCTGTCTATTCTAACGACGGCCGTTTTATGGGAATCCGCGGAAGCAACCGAGATATCACCTATCGTAAAGAATTGGAAGAACACATCTTTCAAGCTCAGAAAATGGAATCCATTGCTCGTTTGGCAGGAGGAGTCGCACACGATCTCAACAATTTAATGGCTGCCATCATCGGCCAAACAGAACTACTTTGTTACAGCTCAGGAGATGACACTATGGAGTGTCAACGGGCCAAAAAGATCTTGAACATTGCCCGCAAAGCTAGCGCCTTGGCTGAACAATTGTTGAACTATGCCAGGGGAGGAAGTTTTAAACCGGAAAAGATTAACTTAAATAAAATCGTAGAAGAAACTGTAAGTCTTCAGGAAACCAGCTTGTCACCAGATATAAAACTAAAATTAGACCTTTCACCGGATCTTTGGCCCATCTACGGTGATCCACACCAACTCTCTCAGGTCATTATGAACCTGACCATGAACGCCTCTGAAGCCATCAGTGGAGAGGGATGCATTCATATAGAAACGCGCAACGTAACCCTCAAAGCCGTTCTAGAAAGTATACCTCCGGGAAAATACGTTGTCCTCAAAGTGCGGGATACTGGTGCGGGCATGGACAAAGAAACGATTTCCAAAATTTTTGAACCCTTTTTTTCGACCAAAGAATTCGGGCGGGGACTCGGATTAGCGGCTGTCTTCGGAATCGTCAAAACCCACCGGGGACACATCCGGGTCTATTCTGAAGTTGGAAAAGGCACCCTTTTTGAAATATTCATTCCAGCCTATCGTGAAGAAGACGAAAGTGCCGATAAATAGCTTCCCAAACCATCCGTTTAACTTCATTTAAAGACCTCCCGCTCTCCTCCGAAATCCTCTTTATATCGTCCCACTCCGGTTTAAAGATCAGCTCGGGCTCCTCAGAAACCTTGACCCGCACCGGACCCAAAGGGGTCTCCACCGAAATGATCCTCCTTGGGCGCACCCAGCGTTTCGTCTCGCGAAGACGGACGCCAAGAGTTCGGGTTTCTCTAAACAGGACGTCTCTCAGACTCTCCATCTCCTCCGGGCGAGTCAACACGGTAAGTCGCACACCGGGACGTCCTTTTTTCATAAAAAGAGGACATAATGAAACGTCCAAAGCTCCGGCACGTCGCAGTTTGTCGCATACCTCTCCCAGCGTCTCAGGGGTTTCGTCGTCTAGATCTGTCACCATTTCCCAGACCTCTTCACAGGCTATCCCTGATCTTTCACTCTCGCCGAGGAAAACGCGCACAACGTTGGGGCAAGTTTGCCATCTGCGCGAGCCAGCTCCTATCCCTATCCGTTGGAGCTTCATGAGAGGTATAGGGGCAAAACTTTTCACCAATCCTCTCAGCAACAGAGCACCAGTGGGCGTCACGGTCTCCCCTTCTTCCTCGAAACCCTTGATCGGCAAGCCTCTCAAGAGCTCCAAGGTAGCTGGTGCAGGAACGGGCAAGGGACCATGTGCCGTCTGAACCAGGGCTCGCCCTAAGGGAACAGGAGATGAATAGAGAGCCTCCACTCCCAAACGTTCAAGACCCCAAACCACTCCGATGAGATCGGCCAGGGTATCGTAAGCTGAAAGCTCATGTAAATGAACTTTATCAGGCGGAAGGCCATGAACCTTAGCTTCGGCTCGAAAGAGTTCATCAAGGAGCAAAAGGACCTTCTTACGGACGGGTTGAGGAATGGTCAAAGAGGACACCAGCGATAATAATTCCTTTCGCCTTGAAGGTAATTGTCCGGGTTCAGAAGCCTTGATCTTCAGACGTCTCACCCGAAGGCCGAAGTCTTCTTCCTCCCAAACGTCCAGTTCAAGCGCCCCGGGAATACGACAGAGCAATTCAGCCAGCTCTTTTTCAGGAAGACCCGCATCCAAAAGAGCAGCCAAGAACATATCTCCAGAAAGACCACCTATGAGATCAAGGTAGGCGATGCGCATGACGTCCCTCAAGATAACGATAGATTCGTTCTCGATAGAAGAAAAAGACACCAAAGAAAACCAGGCTCAGAAGTGTGACCAGGATCAGGAGCCACCATTCTCTTTCATAGAGTGAAGCCCCTTCTAGAACCAGAGCCAAGGTACCGGGAAGGCGTCCCAAAAACATGATCCCCAAAAAAAGGGGGTAAGGTAAATCGAAAAGCCCCAAAAAATAAGAGAGGTAATCTTTGGGAAATCCAGGGATGAGATAACAAACAAAAGCTGCCAGTATCCCTCGACCTTCCATGAATCGTTCAAGCCTTTGGAAGGCCTCCCAACTTTCGAAACGAGCGGCAAAGAAATGCCGGAACCAGCGTGCTAAATAAAAGGCCACGCTCGAACCCAGGGTCAGGCCTATCATGGAATAGAGAAGCCCCTCCCAAACCCCAAAGAGATAACCCCCGATGAAACCCGTAGCCTCTCCCGGGACAGGAGCCAAGATTACCTGCAGGGCCTGGAGAGAAATGTAAAGGAGAGGAGCAGAAAAGGGGTGTGCTTCTGCCCAGGCCCGGAAACGTTCTGGCTGTTCGAGCAGGGTCCAGAGAAATTCTTTCAATCTAGCGCCTCAAGGTAGCCTTGAGCCTCAGGGGATGAAGGAAAAGATCGATGGCGTCAACGGGATCGCGCACCAGGATGTCTGCTGCCAACAGGGCCTCACGGGCCACCCCTTCTTCCAGCAGGACTACTATCCCCAGGGCTGCCTCCTCCAGCATGAGTACATCGTTTCGTCCGTTGCCAATGGCAGCTACCTGATGGGGCCCGAGTTCCTGAATGTATTTGAATTTGGCTTCGTCGTGGGGTTCTCCAGCTGGTAAGATGGTGAGCCGACAGGGGACATCTTCAAGTGCTATCTTGGCCTTCCCAAAAGTATCAGCGGTGATGACATGGACTTCAAGTTCTCGCGACACTTCTCTCAGTCTTTCTTTTACTCCTGGCCGCAGGTGTCCATCCACGGCCAGGGTACCGTTAAAATCGAAAACCAGGTGTTTGAGACGCAAAGTTTCGGCCCCAGGGATTTTAAGTTCGAACATTTTTTCCCCCTAAAATTCAAGCTTTTTTAAGCGGGCCGCATGACACTGAAGATTGACCGCCACCGGCAGACTTGCAATATGAGTAGGGAAGGTCTCCACGTGAACTGCTAAGGCTGTAGTGCGTCCTCCAAAGCCCAGAGGTCCTATTCCCAAATGATTGACCTCTTTTAAGAGTTGGGCTTCAAGGGCCGCTATCTCTGGCCGTCGGGCTGGTTCTCCCAAGGGTCTGCAAAGGGCCCATTTGGCCAAAAGGGCCGCCTTCTCAAAGGTACCTCCTATCCCAACTCCTACAGTCACAGGAGGACAGGGATTTCCCCCGGCTTGTGAGACCGTTTCCACGACAAAACGTTTGATGCCGTCTATCCCTTCTGCTGGTGAAAGCATCGCCAAACGACTCATGTTCTCGCTGCCACATCCCTTTGGCAAAAGATAGAGTCGCAAACGATCCCCCGGGACAAAACGCACGTGTATCACTGCCGGGGTATTAGTTCCGGTGTTGCGACGGGTGATGGGATCTGCCACCGACTTACGCAAAAGACCCCTTTCATACCCCTCAGCTATCCCTCGGTTGATAGCAACTGAGAGCCCTTTGACTCGTACCTCTTCTCCTACTTCTGCAAAAACCACCACGATACCCGTATCCTGACAGAGTGGGAGACCTTCTTCTTTGGCCAAGGTAGCGTTTTCGAGCAATATCTCCAGGGCCTTTTGTCCCAGCTGAGAGCGCTCCTCATCTTTGGCCCTTTCCAGATGGGAACAGACTTCCTGAGGAAGTTGGACACAGGCCTCAACCACCGCTTCGGCTACCCTGGCACTTATCTCTTCGGCCTGAATCTCCCTCATGGTCTCTCTCACTAGCATAACCTTTCTGGCTGGAGCAAGTCCAAGGTTGCCAAAGATTTGAGGCCTGGTAAGGAATAAAACATGCGCACCTTGCGAGTTTCGACAGGTCAGCCCTATGACATCCTCATCGAAGGTGGTCTATTGACCGAAGTGCCAGAGGATCTGTCTCGTTTGGCCCTAGGGCATCGCTACGCCGTAATTTCTGACAGTCGGGTGGCCGAACTTTTGGGAGAAGATCTGGTCAGGCTCTTGCAGGAAGCAGGCCTTAAGGCAGATCTTTTTGTGTTTCCAGAAGGTGA
Source organism: uncultured Thermodesulfobacteriota bacterium (assembly GCA_964630855.1). GTDB lineage: Bacteria > Desulfobacterota > Thermodesulfobacteria > Thermodesulfobacteriales > Thermodesulfatatoraceae > JAADCO01. The sequence continues at coordinate 19,192 of CAZVXP010000003.1, forward strand.
AGCCTCCAAGACCATAGAGACCGTGGTAAAGCTAGCCCGGCAGATGATCCAGGCTGGTTTCGACCGCAAGTGTGCGATAGTGGCTTTGGGTGGCGGAGTAACCGGAGATCTAGCGGGTTTCCTGGCTTCCATTTATTTGCGCGGGATACCTTACATCCAGATCCCCACCAGTCTCTTGGCCCAGGTGGACAGCTCCGTGGGAGGAAAGACCGGAGTTGATCTCCCCGAAGGGAAAAACCTGCTCGGGACCTTCTATCAACCAGCCCGGGTCTATATTGATTACGGAGTCCTGGCCACTCTCCCCTTAGAACACCTGCGAAACGGTTTGGCAGAGGTGGTTAAGTACGGCTGCATTGCAAGCCCTGCCCTCTTCTCTTATCTGGAAGAAAAAGCCGAGCGTCTTCTTCTTTATGACGCTGAGTCCTTAGAACATATCATTTATGAGAGTTGTCGTATCAAAGCCGAGGTGGTTTCTCGGGATGAAAAAGAAGGCGGTTTGCGCCGCATTCTCAATTTTGGTCACACCATCGGTCACGCTATCGAAGCGGCTACAAACTACCAAATGCTCCACGGCTTCTGTGTAGCCATAGGAATGGTGGCCGCGGCACGCCTCTCAGAGGCCCTCGGGTTGCTCAAAGGTTTCTCGAGGCGTCTTGAAGCCTTGTTAGAAAAGCTTGGGCTCCCCACCCGTCTCCCACCGGACCTTAAGATCGAGGAAGTAATAAAATTCTTGAGGGCTGACAAAAAAGTCTGGCGGGGCAGACTCACTTTTGTCCTCCTTGAAGACATAGGCCAGACTATCTTCTACGAAGAACCGCCAGAAGGAAAGATCAAGGCCGTCCTTGAAACCCTGAAGACGGCTTGATTTCACGTTTTTCGTACTTAAGAAAAAAACGATGAAGATCGAGATTCGTTCCATCAATTCCCTTCAGGATCTGATCAAAGACTTGCAGCGTATCTATATGGCCGCTTACCAAGAAGACTACCTTTATGCTTATCGCGAACCCGGGCGGATAAAACGCTATCTTAAATGGTTGATGAAACACGCCAAGGGGGGGTTCTTTGTGGCCTTTGTAGACGATCGTCCGGTGGGATTTTTGGCCCTTCAGCCCGATTGCCGCTTTCACGGAGAGATCGTCCCCGAAATTCATGAATTGGTGGTTGACCCTGAATTTCAGGGTTTGGGTCTCGGCAAACGTCTCATGGAAAGGGCCTTTGAGTTCCTCCGCCACCGGGGTTTCTCGCGCGTAGCCCTTTGGGTGGGAGAGAAGAACGAAACGGCCAAGAAGTTTTACGAAAAACTGGGCTTCAAAATCACCGCCAGACAGGGCTCCTGGCTCCGCATGGAAAAGGAACTTCAAACTTCCGAAGACAGCAGATCCAGAAGTCTGTCCAAGACCAGGAAGGCTTCTACCACTTCTGAAAGTTCAATCTTTTCTTCCGGTGTATGACACCGGGCCAAATCTCCCGGCCCGAAGACCACGGGCTCCACACCCGCCGCATAAAGATGGGCTGCGTCCGTCCAGCTCGGCATACCGGAGAGTTCCGGCTCTTTGCCAAGAGAATCTCGAAAGGCCTGACATATTTTTTTGACCAACGAAGAATCCTGAGAAATGGCAAAAGGCTCTGAAACATCCTTGACCACGTAGCTCACATAAGGATCCTCTTCTAGAACCCTTTTGATTTCCTCGATGACTTCTTCGGTCTTTTGCCCTGGAAGAATGCGGAAATCGATCTCAAGGATACAAAGATCTGGCACCCGCAATTCTCCGTCTCCCCCGGAGAAGCGCTCCACATTCAGACCTCCAGGGCCTACCAAGGGGTGTTCGGAATACAAGAAGGGCAATCTTTTTAAACGACCTACTAGGTCGATGGCTTTTTCGATGGCGTTTTCCCCTTCAGGTAAACAGCTTCCATGTGCAGCCTTACCCCGCACCCGAATCTCAAATTCCACCGACCCCCCCTCGGCGATGGCGATTCTGAGATTGGTAGGTTCCAAAACCACCGCTTTGGGAGGGATCTTTTCACGGGCCAAGACCGCCGAACCCTGCCCCTCTCTTTCCTCATCTACTACAAAGGCGAAGGTAGCTGGAAGGGGCTTGTTTTGGCGGCGTCGTTCTTCAAGGAGCATGAGCATGATGGCTACACCGGCTTTGGCATCGCAGACTCCAAGTCCCTCCAGAACGTCGTCTTTGAGACGGGGTGGGAAAAGACCCAGCCAAGGTGGCACAGTATCTACGTGGGTTGTGATGAGCAGTTCGTGGTCTTCGGCTTCATTGACAATAAGATTGTAGAACCTGTCCGGCACTTTCTGTTTCCGTACCTTAAAACCATGGTCTTCAAGACGACCCGAGAGGTATTCCAGAATGGCCCTTTCTTCCCCACTCGGACTAGGAATGGAGGCAAGGGTGAAGATGAGCTCCTTAAACCGGGCCTTGAGATCCATGTTGGCAGTTAAACCTTCTCCTGGAAACTTGTCAAACCGAGGGGAAGAGGTTAACTTTGGGGATCAGAGCGCGCCCGTAGCTCAACCGGATAGAGCGTTGGACTACGAATCCAGAGGTTGGAGGTTCGAGTCCTCCCGGGCGCGCCAAATTTTGAAAGTCCCGCGCTTAAAGTTCCCGCCGGGCGTTTATTGCCATTCAGCTACTACAAAAATTTTTTAAAAAAGTGGCGTATTCCCCCTATGCTTAGACATGGTTCTTTGTTCGATTCTTAGTTAATAATGTCAGCTTCAGCTCGCAGGTGTTTGGACAAAAATCAGATATGGACATCGTATGTCGCGAGCAAGAAGACTCTTTGATCAAATTTCGAGTACGCAATGTAAATTGGCGTCATCACCGTAAAGACGAGAAGCAACTCTGATAATTGAAAGTATCTTTTAAATGTAAATTCACTAATATTTTTGGCTTGAAAAGGAGATAGAAACGGCTTCTTGGGGCCGCCTGAAAGAAGACCGCTTGAAGAAAAGGAGTGGAGTTGTTAAATTGCTTGTGATTCAAAGATTTTTTGGCATTTTGGCCCCCGTAGCTCAGGTGGATAGAGCACGAGATTCCTAATCTCGGTGTCGCAGGTTCGAGTCCTGCCGGGGGCACCAAAAAGTGCTTGTGGGTTCCCCTGCCATCCTTTCTCTGCTAGAAAGGACGCAAGATGCTTTTCCTTGTTGCTCGTGCCTGTCCAAATTGCGGAGGTACCATCAGTGACGAAAGACTGGCCCGCGGGCTTCCCTGTTCCAGGTGCCTTCCCAGACCATCAGCCGAAGAAGATGTCTGCCAACTCCTCAAAGAGGAGGGGAAGTTAAAACTTCTTGCCCCCTTTTGCGAAGCACAAGAAAAACTCAGGGCCTTTGGCGAGTTTTTCCGGAAGGCCCTGGGTTTTCCGCCTTCCACTTTACAGGAAACCTGGATCAAGCGGCTCCTTTTCCGGGAATCCTTTGCCATCGTAGCCCCCACGGGCACGGGGAAAACCACCTTTGGCCTCCTTTCAGCCCTGAGCTTTTCGGGACGGGTATTGATTTTGGTCCCCACTCGTCTTTTAGCCCAACAAATTGGAGAACGTCTTCAGGAACTGAGTCAGCGCACCGGTCTTTCCCGTCGTCTTCTCGTATATCTGGGGCGCAAAAGAGACAAGGAGGCCTACGCCGCTAAGGAATTCGACATCCTGGTGGTCACCACGGCTTTCTTTTACAAGCACCTGGAAGAGCTTCTTGAAGTGAACTTCGAGTTTATCTTCATTGACGACGTGGATTCCTTCCTCAAACGTTCAGCTCATATCGATCGTCTCTTTCGCTTGCTGGGTTTCTCTGAAAAAGAAATTGCTCTGGCCTTAAAGGCACGCAAAACCGAGAGGGATTTCGAAAAACTTGAGGCCATTCGTCGCAAACACGCAGGGCAAAAAATCCTCCTTCTCTCCTCCGCCACCCTCAAACCCCGAACCAATCGAATAATGCTCTTTCGCTTTCTCCTGGGGTTTGACGTCCACCGTGCAGTTTCCACTCTTCGCAATATCGTAGACGCCGCAAGCAAGCTCCCGGAAGATTTCTCCAGACTCCTGGAAGAAGCGGCCACCTTGTCCCAAAGACTTGGCCCCGGAGGACTTATCTTCGTTTCCTCAGTTTATGGCAAAGAAAGGGTGGAAGAAACCGTCCACTTCTTGCGCCAAAGGGGCCTGAGAACTTTGAGCTACCTCGAACTTAAACCAGAGGCCCTGATGGCCGAGATGGAAAAAGGGGAGTTCGATGTAGCAGTAGGACTGGCCCACTTAGCCAATCCTTTAGTCCGGGGAATTGATCTACCATACGTTCTCCGATACGCCATCTTTTTGGGAGTGCCCAAACACCTCATCCCAACCCGAGTGAGTCTGCTCCCCAAAAGCCTCCATGGCGTGTTATCGAACATCCTTTCCTTGCTTGAGGAAGAAGAAAGGCTCCGGGCCTTTGCCGATCTACAGTATCTCCGAAGATATTTGACTTTGAGAGAGGAGGTCCTCCCCCGTTATCCTCGCCTGCAGGAGCGTCTTGAGGAGATCAAGGCCTTTATCGAAGAAAAATTTTCTGATCCCTCTTTTTTGCAAAGACTGGAGACCTCAGAAGAAGTTTTCCTAATCCGAAAAGGAGAAGAACTCTATTTAGTGGTAGGGGATGCTGCCACCTACCTCCAGGCTTCCGGACGGGTCTCTCGTCTGACGGTTTTCGGGCTTTTAAAAGGACTATCTGTGGTCCTTTCCGAAGATCAACGGGCTTTGCGAAGCCTTGAACGACGGTTGAGATTCCAGCTAGGAGACGACTTCTCTTTCAAGCCCCTTGCGGAATTGGATCTAGAAACCCTTTCACGAGAGCTCACCGAGGTCAGACAAAAACGTCGCCAGGGAGAAACTTTCAAGGAGCTTCTGAAGACCTCGTTGGTCGTCGTGGAGTCCCCTCACAAGGCCCGAACCATTGCCTCCTTCTTCGGCCAACCCTCCGTTCGCAAGGTGGGTGAGGCCTTCGTTTACGAGATACCAACCGAAGAGCGAGTCTTGGCTATCACGGCTTCTCTGGGACACGTCTTCAATCTTTCGAGGAGACGGGGTTTTTTTGGCGTCTTCGAGGAAAACGAACACTTCATCCCGCTTTTTGACACCATAAAGATCTGCCGCCCCACGGGAGAGCAACTGGTAGATCCTGAAGAAGTAAAAAGTCGCTGCCCGGAGGGACCGGTCTTCGACAAAAAAGACATCCTGGACAGCTTTCGACGTCTGGGCTTTGAGATCCAGGAAGTCTTCATTGGCAGCGATCCGGATGCCGAAGGGGAAAAGATCGCCTACGATCTCTTTGTAGAACTGGCCCCTTTCAACCCCAACATTAGACGTTTGGAGTTTCATGAGGTAACCCCGCGGGCCTTTCGGCAAGCTCTAAAAGAGCCCACGCACTTCAACCTGAATCGGGTAAAGGCTCAGCTCACCCGCCGCGTCATCGACCGATGGGTAGGTTTCGTTCTTTCTCGCCGTCTCTGGCGAGCCTTTGGCCGAAAGAAACTTTCAGCCGGACGGGTACAAACACCGGTCTTGGGATGGGTCATCACACGTGCCGAAGAAGCCAAGGAGAAAAAGGCCCGGCTCTCCTTTCTCCTCTTCGGACAGCGGTTTGTCCTCGAATTGGACGACCTAAAAAAGGCCTCTCGGATAGCCCAGGAAATAGAAGAAGGGAAACTGCGCTTTAGCGTGGTTTCCCAGGAAGAAGAAACCAGAAACCCGCCTCCACCTTATACCACCGATACGATTCTTCAGGAAGCCAGCCAGAGACTCCGCTATTCCACCAAACAGACCATGAACCTCCTCCAGGAGCTCTTTGAAAGCGGTTTGATTACCTACCACCGCACGGATTCCACCCGTGTTTCCGAAGTGGGGCGTTACCAGGTGGCCAAGCCTTACATTTCTTCTCGCTTTGGTGAAGAGTTCTTCTATCCTCGCGCCTGGGGAGAAGGCGGAGCCCACGAGGCCATCCGCCCTACCCGTCCCCGTGACGCTGGTGAAATACGTTACATGGTGGGGACCGGCCTGCTTTCCCTCTCGGATCCTGATCGGGCCCTTCGTCTCTATGATCTCATCTTTCGTCGTTTTTTGGCCAGTCAAATGCGACCAGCCAAAGTACTAGTCTCCCGACTTCGCTTTGAGACCCCCTCACACCAATGGGAAGAAGACGTGGTAAGTCAAGTCCTGGAGGAGGGATTTGAAAAGGCCTATGCCACCTTCAGGGTGGTGGAGATCAAACCAGAAGATCAACCCGCGGAGATTTCCGTGGAGGAGGTCCCCAGGGTGGAACTCTACACCGAAGGGAGTCTGGTACAGGAGATGAAGAAACGAGGTCTTGGCCGGCCTTCTACCTACGCCGAAATTGTCACCACCCTTATCCAGCGTCGTTACGTGAGGGTCTTACCGGGTGGAAGGCTTTACCCTACGGAACTCGGACGTCGCGTCTACGAATATCTCAGGCAACACTTTCCAAAGGAAACAGACGAAGAGCTCACCCGTCAGCTAGAAGAAGCCATGGATCTCATAGAAGAAGGCAAACTAGACTATCAGGAAGTCCTTCGAAAAGCTTACAGGATCAGACGTTATTTGGAAGACGGCGAAGAAGGACATCCTGAAGAGGAAGAACTGCTCCATTACCAGGGAGCAAAGGCCTTTGAAGGCTGAAACGTGGAGGAAATTCAAATGAGAAGGGTTCTGATCCCGATCCTGACTGTTTTTTTCCTTTGCACCACAGCACAGGCCGGTTTTTGGGATAACATTCGTCAGGTATTTGAAGGAAAGGAGTCTTCACCCAGTAGAGAAGGAGCGCTTTCCCAGACCGAAATTCGAAAAGGTCTTCGGGAAGCCCTTCTTCTGTCCTTGAAGCGGGCTGTGATGAGAGCTGGTCGAGAGGGTGGCTTTCTAAACGATCCCGCAATACGTATCCCTCCCCCTCCCGAATTGGCCCGGGTGGCTGATCTCCTAAAAAGACTCGGGCTTTCCTCCCAAGTGGAGGCGTTTGAAGTGAGCATGAATCACGCCGCAGAAAAGGCGGCCCGTAAAGCCTGGCCCGTGTTCCTGAAGACCGCCAGAGGAATAACCTTACAGGACGCCCGTCAACTCTTAAATGGTGGAGACCACGCCATAACGGATTATTTCCGTCAGAAGACCTGGCAGGATCTTTACGAAAGGTTTCTTCCCATTGTACGGGAAAATCTTGAAAACGTTGGAGTGACCAAAAAATACCAGGAACTCATCTCTTCACCCCGGATCAAACCCTATCTGGCCTATCTCGGACACGATGTTAGTCTCGACCGCTACGTAACAAAAAAGGCCCTGGATGGTCTCTTCGTATTATTAGCCCAAGAAGAAAAACGCCTCCGTGAGGACCCAACAGCCAGGACAACCGAGCTCCTGAAAAAGCTTTTTCAGCGTTAATCTTGGGACCGCAGGAGTGTTTCGGCCTGCTCCACAATAGCACGGGCCACTGTTACCAGTTTGAGACGTCTTTTACGGGCCTCTCGTTGAAGAAAGCGCATGGCCTCACCTTCTTTCATTCCATAAACGTCCATCAAGAAACCCTTGGCCCGTTCGATGATCTTGCGGGCCTCCAGTTGTTCCCGGAGGTCACGAATCTGACCCTCCAGCGAGGAGATCTCTCGCCCTACAGAAAAGGCAATCTCAAGGGCTGAAACGAGCTCCTCCATGGCTACGGGTTTCATGAGGTAACCACAGACCTTGGCCTCCTTGGCCCGACGCAAAAATTCCGGGTCGGCATAGGCGGTAAGAAGCACGATGGGAACAAAACGCCTTTCGTTGATCTTCTTAGCAGCCTCGAGCCCATCCATTTCTGGCATACGAATGTCCATAAGCACCAGGTCCGGATTCAAACGGAGAGCTAGCTCCACCGCCTCTTTCCCCGTTTGAGCCACCCCCACCAGCTCGTAGCCCGCATTTTTAAGGGCTTCTTCTAGGGAAGAGCGCAGCCAGTGATCATCTTCGGCTATGAGGATCCGACACTTGGAGGAGGCCATATATTATCCACCGGTCTCTAAGAGACCCGATTGGCCTGTTCATATATGATGCCTCTCAAAAAATCAATCTCGGATCAAATTTTGGAAGAATTTTATCACTCAAAAGTTCAAAAAAACAGGTATTGTGTTACCCCAATTGATCTCAAAATTTCTGGTTGACAAGCAAAGTTTGGTGAACTGAAATTCATTTTATGAATCAGAATTCAACGCTGTGGCGCAGACCTGGCAGACGACGCAAAGAAAGTCAGCAGAGGCATCGAGAAGAAATCCTAGCCGCGGCCCTTAAGGTATTCGCCCGCAAAGGCTACCACCAGGCCAGCATGCAGGAGATCGCTGCAGAAGCTGATTTTGCCGTAGGGACGCTCTATCGTTTTTTCCCGAGCAAAAAGGCCCTTTATGAAGCCCTTGTCCTCGAAGAGATCAGCCGTTTCCACCAGAAAATGATGGCTGTCTTCGCCCAGTGCCCGGCTGATCCCATAAAGGCCTTGGAACAGGTCATTCGCCATCGATTGCGTCTCATAGAGGAACATCTCACCTTCATCCGCGTCTATTTGGCCGAACTCTGGGAGGCCCGTTTTAGAGGAGGCCTCATTGAGGAGGTCCGCCGGTACTACGACGAATATCTCGAGGCCTTGGGCCATGTACTGGCGGGGTTGAGCCCTTTGGGCTTGCCACAACGTCGCCTGGCCTCTATCGTAGACGGTCTTTTCGCCACCTTAGTGGTGGAAGCCATCGAGTCCCAAGCACCCCTCCCTTCCTGGGAAGAGATCATGGCCCTCTTGCAAAATCCGTTGATCAGGAGAAGCTGTGAAGATCAATAAGCGCCGGTTTGGCCTCTTTGTCATCCTGCTGGTCTTTGCCATCCTCTTGATGGGGCTGGTCCTCTTTATTCGTCATCGTATGCTCTACGCAGTAAGCAACGCCGTTTTCGTCGAGACCGATCAGCTGATTTTCCTTGGTTTCCAACGGGTAAACGGCCGAATCACGGAAGTCCTAAAGGATGAGGGTGAGGCGGTAAGCAAGGGTGAGCTTCTAGCACGCCTGGATCAGGCCCCTTACGCTGGCCTGGTCTTGCAGCTTACAGCCCAAAAAGCCGCTCTTGAAAAGGAGATCCAGGCCAAAGAGATCTTCTTGAAACGCCTAAAAAGAGAGATCCAGCTCCTTGAGAAAGAGACCCGGCAGGAGATAGAACGCCTCGAGGCTGAAATATGGGCCCTCGAAGCGGAAAAGGGAGCCCTTTCCGCCGAGGTTCAGCAATTGGAACGCGACACCGAAAGGTTCCGAAAACTCTGGCAGAAGAAGCTCGTCCCAAGACATCGTTTCGAAGAGATAGAAACCCGTCTTAAGGCCCAAAAGGGGGCCTTGGCGGCCCTGGAAAACCGCCTCCAGGCCGCTGTGGTGGCCCGTGAGATGGCCAGGACCAAACTGGCCCGCTGTCAGAATCGTCGCAAAGATGTCCTCCAGACCCAAAAGGAGATCCAGGCCCTGCAAGAAAGAAAAAGGGCCGTAGAACAAGCCCTTTCCATAGCGCGTCTAGACCAGGCCAATTGTCTCCTGAAAAGCCCTATTGATGGCCTGGTGGCCAAGCGCTTCCACGTAAAGGGAGACGTGGTTGGCCCGGGGGAGCCGGTATTTGCCCTGGTTGATCCGAAAAAGCTCTACGTTTTGGTGCTCCTTGAGGAAACGAAACTCCACGGAGTAGAAGTGGGATGTGAGGCCAGGGTAAAAATCGACGCCTATCCCAAAGAAAGGTTTGAAGGACGGGTCGAAGAGATCCTTCCCGCCACCGCAGCCAAATTCGCCCTGGTTCCAAGGGACGTTTCCGCTGGAGAGTTCACCAAAGTGGCCCAACGGGTACCAATAAAGATCGCCCTGACCAGAGGCCCGGTGGAACTCCTGCGGGTGGGACTCGGAGGAGAAGTGGAGATCAAAAGGAAATGAAACCCTACGAACAGCTGAGTCCCTCGATGCGGGCGGTGGTGACCATCATCGTGATGGTCGGAGCCTTCATGGCCATCCTTGATACCACCATCGTGGACGTGGTGGTTCCCAAAATGATGGCCCCGTTGGCCACCGATTTATACGGTATCCAATGGGTCATAACAGCTTACATGATCGCTGCTGCTGTGGGCCTCCTGCTCATTGCCTCTCTGGCTCAGGCCTATGGTTTTGCCCGTATCTTCATGGTAGGGCTCATCTTCTTCACCATCGCCAGTGCCCTGTGTGGACTGGCACACTCCTTGGCAGAGATGATCACCTTTCGGGCCTTACAAGGCTTGGGAGAAGCCTTTATCATGGGTTCTGCCCAGGCCATCCTCTACGCCGCTTATCCGCCAGAAAGGCAAGGTCTGGCTATGGGGGTCTTTGCCCTGGGAGTTAGCTTTGCCCCGGCCCTTGGCCCCACGGTGGGCGGTTTTCTGACAGAACACTTCTCCTGGCGCTTTGTCTTCTACCTCAACGTACCCGTAGGAATCGTAAACCTCGTGGCAGCCTTCTTTTTTCTACCAGAATTGCTCCCGTACACCCGCCGACTAGAGTTCAATTTCCGCAGTTACGTGCTGGTTAGCGTGGCCACGGTCTCGCTCCTCATCATGCTCTCCAAGGGCGAACAATACGGCTGGTTTCAGTCCAAACTTATCGGTCTGCTGGCTTATCTGTCAGCAATGAGCTTCTTGCTTTACTTGGCCAGTGAACTGAGCAGCTCAAAACCGCTGATAGATTTCGGTATCTATCGCATCCCAGAATTTGGACTCAGCATGGGATTCCACTTCTTTATCCTGGGCTTTGCCATGTATCAGATCTTTTATCTCCTGCCCCTTTACTACGAACACCTAAAAGGCCTTCCTACCTTTGACACCGGTCTTCACATGCTGGCCTTTGCTGGTTTCATCGGAGTGTTTTCCATTGTTTCGGGTGCCCTTTCCGATCGATTCGGAGCTGAAAAGATCTTGCTCTTGAGCTTTCTCCTCTTCTGTGTTTCGAGCCTCTTCCTCTTGCCCAAACTCAACTACTATCGTCCGGCACGAGAGGCTGCCATCCTCACCATTCCCTATGGCATCTCGCTCGGTATGTTCTTTGCGCCTCTGGCAGCCTTGGCCCTGAGACGGCTGGGAGAAAAAGCCGGTTTGGGGGTAGCCCTCATGCACTATCAACGCTTCGTAGGAGGATCCTTTGGCACCGCCATCGCAACCAACACCCTCAAGAAGAAGATGGCCTTTCACTTCCAGGAAATGACCGGGCTTGAGAACTGGCGTTATGTAAAACTCTTTCTCACCAAGGGAGCGGAAAGACTCTCGGCCTTTTTCCCCCAAAAATTGGCCGTGGCCAAGAGCAAGGCCCTTTTCTATCAATACCAGGCCTTGATGGCCCTCTCTCACGCCTTTCAGGACACCTTTCGCCACACCTTCTATTACGCCCTTTTGGGGGGAATCTTTCTAATGATCTTGCTCTACTACAAATGGGCGGGAAGAAGGTTATGGGCTCAGGAGGAAAGGAAATGAAGGCTGTTGCCTGGAGCATATTTCTGTTCTTGTGGCTAGGTACAAATTTCTCAGCAGTTGCCTGGGCCGAAGACAGCCAGGCAGACGCTCACCCTCTTGGTCTCAGGGAATGTCTCCAGCTGGCCTTTGAAAGTCATCCCTCCCTGGCCGCGGCCAGGGCCCGTGTCAGAGCCGCCCAGGAATACGAACGAGCCGCCTACAAAAACTATTTCCCGAAACTGACCCTTTCTTATCGTTACACCCGCTTCAGAGACCAACGCAAAGTGGTCATCTTTTCCTACGACGTCCCCCTTTCTTCTTACGAAATGGTCCAAGGCGACCTGGTACTTAGCTTTCCCATCTTCCATGGTCTGGCCCTAAGAGCCGAGCACCGTTTGCGCGAACTTGACGTAGCTATTTCCGAGGTGCAGGAGGAGAGGACCCGCCAAGAATTGGCTTATCGGGTCAAGGAGGCCTATTGGGGGCTCCTCAAGGCCCAAAGGAAAGAGGAAGAGGCCCGAAAGTCTGTGGAGCGCCTTCAGGCCCATCTGAAAGTGGCCCGGGGGTTTTTTGAAGAAGGACTCATCGCCAAAAATGATCTGCTCCAAAGTGAAGTGGCCCTGGCCGAAGGGGAACACGCCCTGGTGGTGGCTCGAAACGCCGTGACTCTGGCTCGTGCCAGGCTTAACATCCTCCTCGGACGCCCGGTAACCGCTCAGACAAAAATAAAAGATTCCTTGGAAAACCTTCCCCGAATCCTAGGTTTCGAAGAATATCTCGCTAAGGCCCTTGAAATCCGTCCGGAGATAAGGGCCGCCAGACTTGCCTTGCAAAAGGCCTTTCAGGGAATAAGACTGGCCAAAAGTAGCCTTTATCCCTGGATAGACTTGGAAGGAGTCTATCACAAGGAGGCCACAGACCTGGCGCTCTCTCAAAATCCCTACGGAGACCGGGAAAACGCTTGGGTGGCCTTAACACTTAATTGGCGGATCTTCGAATGGGGAAAGAGGTTCCATGAGGTCTCCGGTGCCAGGGCCCAGGCCTTGGCCCAAGAAGCAGCGTTGCGTGAGATCAGAGATCAAGTGAAGCTTGAGGTCAGAGAGGCTTATCTCCGTTTTCAAGAAGCCCGTAAACGTCTGGAAGTGGCTCGGAAGAGCCTCTCACAAGCCGAAGAGAACTTCGCTTTGAACGAAGCCCGTTATCAGGAACAACTGGCCACCTCTACCGACGTGTTGGACGCCGAAACCCTTTTGACCAGCGCCCGTGTCAACTATGTAAACGCCTTGGCCGATCTTCATTTGGCAGAGGCCTATCTGGAGTATGCGGTAGGAGTGGAAAAGATCGGAATTTTTCGCTAAAGGATTTTTAGCTTTTGGTATAAGGGGGCCTGAATGTCTGAAATCCTTCAGAAGATCTTGGAACATAAGGCCCAAGAGGTAAAAATCCGCAAAGAGCGGGGGCTTTTCTACCGTCCATTCTGGGACCACGAGAGGGTCTCCCTCAAACAAAAGCTCCTCTCTCCAGGATTTCACATCATCGCCGAAGTGAAACGGGCCTCACCGTCAAAGGGACTCATCGTGGAGAGATTCCACCCGGTGAAAATTGCCCGCGAATACGAAGAAGGGGGAGCCAGTGCCATCTCCTGTCTTACAGATGAAACCTTCTTCAAAGGACATTTGGAATATCTGGCGGCCATCAGAGAAACTACCTCTCTTCCCCTACTCCGAAAGGACTTCATCATAGATGAAATCCAGCTCGAAGAGGCCCGAGCCTTTGGGGCCGACGCTGTGCTCCTCATCGTAGCAGCCCTGCCTCCTCAAAGATTGGTTGAGCTCATTCGGGCAGCCAAAGACCTGGGGCTGGAAGCCCTGGTGGAAGTACATGAAGAGGAAGAACTGGAATTGGCCCTCACCGCTGGGGCCGAAATTATTGGCATCAACAATCGAGACTTGCGCACCTTTGAAGTAGACTTAAACCGGAGTCTCGAACTGTCTGCCCGGGTCCCCCGAGGAGTACCAGTGGTCGCAGAAAGCGGTATCCGCTCCAAAGAGGAGCTTAAACGCTTGCAAGAAGCTAAGATCAAAGCAGCTCTCATCGGTGAAACTCTTATGCGCGCTCCAGATCGAGCCCAGATGCTCCGGCAGTTCCTTGCCCTCAGCTAGCCTCCCGGGTCAGTGGAAACTTCAAGATTCGATGAGCAAAGGCCTGGGCTGCCTCATGATCGTGCGTTGAAAAGACGATTAGATCCGCTTTGAGAGCGGAAAGGACAACTTGGACGTGGTGAGAATCCTGGGCCGTGGTGGGTTCATCGAGCAGAAGGATCTTCGGTCTCCCGGTAAGAAGGGACCCCAAGGCCACCCGTAGCCGCTGCCCACGTGAAAGAGAAAACGGAGGATCGGGGAGATATTCCTCCAAGGCCAAAGCTTGAGCGGTTTTTCCAATTCGTCGGGCAATTTCCTCCTGGCTGAGTCTCAACATCCGGGGAGCAAAGGCCAGTTCCTCCCAGACGCTCGGCCGAAAGAGCATAAGATCTGGATCTTGAAGCAAGAAAGTCCTTAACAATCGCCCGCGCGAAGCCGGCAGGTGACAGCGTATCTTTCCCCTTGTTGGCTCTAAAATACCGGCCAGCAGGGCAAGAAAGGTGGATTTCCCCGTGCCATTGGGCCCCAGAAGGGCCACCCGTTCTCCACGGTAGAAACATCCGTCCAGCCCTTCAAACAAGGCTCCCTTCCCGGGGTAGGCAAAGGTCAGATCTCTAAATTCCAGAACCGGTTCTTGACCAACCTCAGGTTTTGGAAAAGAAAACGAAGCCCTTTTCCTGAAGACGAACTCTCCAGCTGGGCCATCGTAGATAAGCCGACCCTCCTCAAGGTAAAGCACACGCTGGGCCACGGAGAGAACTTCAGGGAGGCGGTGTTCCACCAGAATAACCGTCAGACCCTCCCGGATGAGACGTTTCAAGAGGGCCAAGACTTCCTTTGTTCCCTGGGGATCTAGTTGAGAAAGAGGCTCGTCTAGAAGGAGGAGTTCGGAACGCACGGCCAGCGCAGCGGCAATAGCCACACGCTGGCGTTCACCTCCTGAAAGCTCACGGGGAGAGACGTAAGCCTTCTCCCAGAGTCCCACCTCATGAAGACTCTTCTCCACCCGTTCCTCGATCACCTCTGACGGAAGTCCCAAATTCTCCAAAGCGAAAGAAATCTCTCCTCTCACGGTGTCCGAAATGAGCTGAGAAGCCGGATTCTGAAAGACCGTGAAGATACGGGGAAAGGCTTCCTGAGGTTTCAAAGGGCCTGGAAGGCCAAAAAGACGTATTTCTCCCTCCAGTCTGCCCCCAGATTCGTGAGGAATGAGCCCATTCAAACAGGAAAGGAGTGTGCTTTTGCCACAACCCGTCTCTCCGCAGACCAGGACAAACTCTGCCCGCGAGATGGAAAAACTCACCCCTCGAAGAGAGGGTCGCTGCCGCCCCGGATAGGTGTAAGTGAGATTTCGCACCTCCACCACGGATTTCATCGTTCCACCCTCAAAAGCAATTTCCCAAGTCTCACCCCAAAGGTCGCTCCGATCAAAGTATAGAGAAAACCTTTAACTCCCACAGAAAGGGTCACGAACCAGCCCGGAAAAAACAGACGGTAGAAAGTCATGTGCAGCAGGAGGGAAATCGCGGTGTTTGTGGCGTCTGCCAGGGAGAGGGCCAAAACCAAACGCAAGGCTCGAGGCCTCGAAGGTCCATAGGCCCCTAAGACCAGGAGAAAAAACTCCAACACCAGCAGCCTCACGCCTACGAAAACCGGATCCGTGAAACGGAAGCCGCCAAAGAGGAACCCACCCATAAGATAAGTAATCAGACCCGAGAGGGTAACGACACCTGGTCGTGGCACGAGATAGAGGACCGCGGTAAGGATCAAATAGTGCGCCACCTCCGTAACCAACCCTCCCACCAAGACGTTGAAGGGACCAAGAAAGGCATAAAGGACGTTTGAGGCGATCCCACCCAGGAAGTCAAAACCAAAACCCACGGCTCCGGTTAGGGCTAGAAGGCTCAGTTCCTTTAGACGAAAACGCGCAATCAGACTCTTGAGCCCCAAGATGAGATAGGTCGAGTATCCCAGACCTAGACACAAGACCACCAGAAGCGCTGCTGAAAGGGCCACGTTCCCTCGAACCACGCCGATCCGTTTCTCCCGCACCAAAAGGGGCTTCAAAGAACCAAAACGATAAACCTCGATGCGAGCCAGATATTCTCCTGGAGAGACCGTCTGGTCGAGGAAGATGGGAAGTACGGCTTTGGCCCTCTTTCGCGGTGGAAGGTCTACTAAGGCCAGAGGTTTTTTGACCTCCCCGTGACTGGCAAATCTCTTGGGATAAAATCCCGCTACTGGTTTCTTGGTCCGAGGGTCTAGAAAGTCCGCTTGGAGTAGAAGAGTAACAGGAGCTGAAAGGCGATTTTCTAAGACAAGGGTCTCGTAAGCAAAAGGATCAAACTTGCTGAAACCTTTGGCCTTGATCCCCAGGCTCCGGGCTAGTCTTTCCCAAAAAGGATTGGGCACCACGAGCGTGTCACGCAAACGATGCCGCTCCACGAAACCATAGGCGTCTGTGGGCACCTGCCAGGAGACCAAAGAGACCGCTTTAGAAAGATCGACTCTTTGCCAAACAAATCGAAAGTAAAAGATCTTTTCCTGAATCCCAATCTTTTCAAAACGGGCAGGCTCCTCAACGGAAAAACACAGCTTCTTTTTCTCCAGATGTCTCTCAAATGGTTGCCCTAATATGATCTCTCTTTGGCCAACGGAAAAAGAAAAAGGACCCTCAAAATAAGAAGTAAAGAGAAAACCAACCTCAAAACACGGCCCTTCGCCTACCAACACAAATTCTTGACCCTCAAAATGGAGGGGATCCGTCCAACGAAGGTGACCATTCCCGTAAAAATAGGCGGTGTAAGGGTTTTGTCCTAATGGTACAAAGAGCTTGAGGGAAGCCTTGATAGGAGCCTCTGGGGCCCTCAGGAAATAGTTTTTCCCTCCTAATTGTACGCGATATTCCTCTCCAGGGCGCCATTTGAAGATCAGGGTCTCATTCTCTCCCCAGAAGGGGGGATAAGAGAGAATGAGATATCCTTGGGAATTGTAAAGTTTCACCGGGGTTGTTGGAGGGATGTTTCTGATCCTGATACCCCATGGTTTAAAGACAAAAGTCGGCTGCTCTTCAGAGGTCTGCTCACAGCCTGCCACCAAACAAAGACTCAGAAACACCAGGAAAACCCGAACTCCAAGCCGGATCATAGAGGAAGATCAAAGTAAGGAACCTTCCATTTTTCACGGAAACCAAGGGCCATCGCTGCCAGGAGAAGCTCTAGAGGATCCTGGTTTTGAAATAGACTTTCTTTGAAAGAGGCAAAGGCTTCTGTCTTGCCAGAAAGTGCCACGGCTACCAAAGCCGCCTGTTCCAGCAAGATCTCTAGATCCTCTGGTACCACTTTCCAGGAAATTTGATCCAAGAGGTGTATGTAGGCCAGGACCGCAGCCACTAGACGGGTGTCCGAGAGCACCGCTTCACGATTCCTTTGGATCCAGGTCAGATAAGGGTCTGGGAGATATTGGCCCAAACGATTGAAAAATTGATCTTCACCCAGTTGGAATCGTTCGAGGAGGCGGGGAACATAGCGGATGGTCTCTGGAGTACGTTTATTTTGACGAGCAAGAGCCTCACGCAAGGCCTCTCTCACGGCCTGGGCCAGGAGCTCTCCCAACTTTACATGTTTACCCGCCCCACGCAAAGGGACGCGAGAGGTTTTCAAGCAAGACACGGCTATCTGGTCGGTACCGGTACCCGTGGCCAGTCCTGAAGAATAACGAGAAGGAACGTTCAATTCCTGAAGTATTGAAGTCTTGGCCTCGGTGGCCATCTTCACGGCCCGCACCAGGGCGCAGGGTGCAAGTTCCTGGTTTATAAAGATCAGGAGATTGATGGTGCCCGTGGGTTCGATCCTCGAAAAACGCCCTTCCCATTCGTAAATCTGAGCGGGATCACCCGCGCGTCCGGCATTGGTCTCTACTCCGGCTGTAGCCATACAAAAGACATGCAATGTTTCTTCGGTTGCAGGAATAGAAAAGCTTTGCAAGGCCGTACCAGCTAGAGTCATGTTGGCCGCCGTTCCAAGCAAAGCCGTCTTCTCCGCTGGCAAACCGTGGTATTCGCAAACCAGCTGATGATAACGTTCGGGCTCCCGTACAGCCAGACATCTCCTGGTTTCATGCCCCGGACAAGGCTTGGGTTCACAAGCCTGGTGATTGGCAACGAAAAGAAGATCTGACCGCAGTCCACCATTCACGCGACAAGTAGAAAGGACCAGATGTGGTTTGAGGAAACGGCCAAAGAGAATCTTCTCTCCGCGATGGATTTCAAGCCCGGGATACGGTTTGAACAAAAGCACGGCTCGCTTCATGAGAGACAGCTCCTTTGAAGAGTCAAACGATGGAAAAGCTCCTGGCAGTCGGTAAAGCGGAGTTCGTGGACCAGAAAATCCGGAGCGAGATCTTCCAGGAGAAACCGTAGATCAACCCCTACGAAAGGCAGATGAGGATCCATGGCCAGCACCCGTTTACGCGCCAAGGAAAACCTCTCAAGCGGATCCTTAGTTTCTAGAAGGATCTCCAAAGCTCTCTGGTCTGGCACAAAGAGGTCACAACGGGGAGAGAAATTGAGATGAACCACCCGAATCAATTCCTTGATTTCAGCTGGAATCTTCCGAATAGCCTGCCACAAAAGAGAAAGGGCCTGTGCAGGACGCACAGGCCCTTCAACGGAACATGACGGCCGCTTGAGGAGGTAAGAAAGGTTAAGAAGGTGGCTGGTATCGAGGACAAGCCCCAGACTTGAAACCGGAAGCCTCAAACGGGAGAAGAGAAACTCTATTTCTTCGGACTGGAAAGACCTCAAGCCTGGCCACCATAAATTCTCAAAAAGCACCACGGGAAGGTCTTTGCCCCCTAAGGGCCACGTTTCTTCGAAGACCAGATTCAAAAGCTCAGCCAGGGCGAAAAGCACTGTGTTGGTGTCGTAGCGAAATCGAAGACTGAAGACCTCCTCCACGCCACAATGACTGGCATGTAGCACCAGATAACGCGGTTTCAGGCAAAGGGCCTGCCGGAACCATTTAGCCATCAGGGAGATGAAATCTTCCTTTCTGGTCCCCCCAAAGAAACGCACGAGATTGTCCTCCCCGGGAAAGACCTCCCGCAGGTAGGAATGTTCTTCCAGCCAAAAAGGGAGCCAGACCGGTTGGAAGGGTAAATGGACCCCTACGACCCGACCCCTGAATTCTTCAGGGATCTCTCCCCAGGGCAGGAGCTCAAGACCCTCGAGAGAAAATTCCCGGAGGAGAGAGTCCAAACCCCCCTCCTCCAGGAGGACAAGATCCTTTTTATGAGTGGAAAGTGCCAGAAGCTGCCGCACTTAGAAGCTCTTCACTTTTATTCCGGCGGTAAGGGCTAGCCCTGGAGCTCGGTAGCCTGCTGCCCACTCGTACCTTACGTCAAAGAGATTTTCTGCCCGGAAGAAAATTTCCAGATACTCGGTGGCCTGATAACTGCCAGTGACATCTACCCGACTATAATCTGGCATGAAATGAGAGAAATCATAAGCTGGCCGCCGACTTACATACTTGTAATAGATGTTTCCCTTAAACTTCTGCCACCTGAAATGGGCTCGCAATCCAACTTGATGATAGGGCACCAAAGCCAAACGTTCCGCCCGGCCCTCTTGCCCTTCGGTGTAAGTGTAGTTTCCTGCCAACCGGAACCAGGCACATGGGGCCAAATCGAACTCGAACTCCAGCCCCGTGGCATTGGCCCCTCCAGAGTTGTAGTAATGCCAGGTGGCGTAATTGAAACTGATACGATCCTCATAATGGGTGTTGAACCACACCAAAGACCAACGTAGCCGATTCCCCCAAAGGACCTGTTCCAACCCTATGTCCCCTCCGGTACTTTCCTCCGGATCAAGATCGGGGTTGCCATATTGCGGGTCGTAAAGGTTGAAAAGTGAGGGAGCCCGAAAGCCCGTAGCCAGATTGGCTTTGAACTTCAGGCCAAAAGGCAAAAAATAGGCCAAACCAATCTTGTAGGTGCCATGGGTACCAAACTCCTCGTGATCATCTATTCGTCCTCCCAGGTTAAGGGCCAGTTTTTCGTCAAGGAGCAGTAAAAAAAGGTTGGCAAAATAAGAAGTGGTGTCTACGTCGTCATCATAGCTTTTGGTACCCCAACTTGAGGCCCGATAGAAGTCGCCTTCTTCGTAGTAGTATTCAAAACCCCAGCTCAGGATAGCCCAGTCTTGATAACGGAAGTGGTTCAGGAAGACCAAAGGATAGGTCTTGCCTCGATAAAGCCCTTCACTCGGGCTGTCCGTTACCGCCGAACCATCCGGGCGATAACCCAACACCCCGTCATCCCGATCGTCGTAGGCTCTACGGTTGAAGTGGTATCCCAGGGTAAGAGAGCTGTCCCACCAGGAGGTTGGCTTTAAACTGAACTTGAGATGTGAAAGAAGGATTGTTTGGCGTCTTTGGGCGTGTGGGTCGTTGTAGGCCCTAAAGCTCACGTAATCCCACTGACCATAATTGAGGAAACCGTAGGAGTAACGGGTGGTAAAATCGACCTGCAGGGTTCCAAATACTCCTCTATGTCCTTTAAGGGGTGCGATGTTTAGGTTAAGGTCGAGGGTGTTTTGTCGAAACTTGCTGTCCTGGTAAAGACCCCCCGCGTTCACTCCGGCCCAGCCCAGGTAATAACCCAACTCTTTAAGGCCTCCCTTCAGATAAGCTGTGCCTCGCCATGTCTCATAACGTCCATAAGAACCTTTGGCCGCGGCCTCAAAAGGCCCACCACCCTGGGGGGTGATGATATTAATTGCTCCGGTCATGGCGTTGGAACCGTAAAGAGCGCTTTGTGGCCCTCGAACGATTTCGATCTTGGCGAGATTTTCGGCGTCCATCCAGCTCCAGAGATCACCAAAATCGTTGGCCGGATACGTGGGATCGTAAACCCGTACCCCGTTGAAAAGCACCGCCACATCTTGATTTTTTCCCCCGCGCAGACGCACATATCCCCATTGCCCCAACCAGCCGTTGTGTTTAATGGAGATGGAAGGATAGGTTTCAAGGGCCTGATAAAGGCCCTGAATTTCCCGTTGATCAATGTCTTCTCGGGTGATAACGCTCACAGAATCCGGAAGCTTTAGGAGATCCACCGGGGCCCGCGTGGCAGTCACCACTACCTCCCCTATCTCTTTTAATTCTTGGGCCCTGAGCCCACCTGAGACCAACAAAAAAAGGACCAATACCAACCACCAAAAACCTCCTTTTCTCATGGACTCCCTCCTTTGAGAGTTTTTAGGCTCTCAAACGAAGGGAGCTTCGGGCGGGTTTCCGAGGGAGGACGAAGAAAGGACCCCTCTCGGAAACGGAGCAGGAAGCCCCGAAGCTCCGCTTCCTCAGAGGGCCTCGGGCCGGTCTCCCGGCTTCCGGATCATCCTACTCGCCGCGCCTTCCCAGGGCCTCCAAAA
>CAZVXP010000004.1:0-391903 GCA_964630855.1 uncultured Thermodesulfobacteriota bacterium
ATAGGCAGCTACTTTTTTAACCAGGCCCTTCCGGTCCCCGCGCACCTCGCCATCTTTAAGGGCCTCCACCTCTACCCCATCAACCAGCATCCGATGAAAAGGCACGATTGTTGAGGTTCAGATCAGGCGAGTCAGGATGAAGCACCTTGCGGATAGCGTCTTCCAGAGCCTGTGCAGAAACATTAGGGTTAAGCCTGTAAACCGCCTCTCGCAGGCGTTCCTTAAGGACCACTTCCGAATAGGAATCCCGCTCTACCTGTAGCTCACCCGGGGCTATATCTGGAGCATTAAGGACTTGGTAGCCCAGGCTTTCGAACCAGGATAAAGCGGTTTGTTCAAGGTGTGATTCAAAGATTTTCATTCTTCGTTTTCACCTAATTTATTATCTCATTATGACATAACTTCATCATCAAAGATAGTAACTCCAATTCTTATTTTTAACCGACTTCTTCTGCGACTATTTGAAGAGCAACTCTATATCCCATTCCTTGCAAAATTTTTGCATTTTGCATAAGATTTAGTTGGCTAAAAAATGGGAGCAATGATGTCACATCACTTCCTGTTTTTTTGCTAATAATTACATAAGTAACCTCATAATCTGAAGGAACCGGCCTTTGTGAGGTCTCTGGAATCAATTCTAGAAACTTCTTTCCATTATCCATAGTTGCTATTTTCTCACGTATTTCTTCACGAGCAGAACCATCTTGCAAAAATATCCTAGCTGAAACTGTTCCTTGAGCAAATAAATGGCTCAATGTAGCTGATCTTGTTTTCTTTTTGACATGTATAAATTGCTTCTTGTCCGAAAACAAATCACAAAATTCTATAGGAGTTGCAAAATCAATAGGCTTAATAAGAACTCTATCTAAGCAGATAAAATTGTCATCTTCCTGGGCTACACGTTGATTGTAGTCAAATTCTTGCTCTCCAATTTTGGGAGTTGGTAGCTTATAAACTGGAGGAGGTATTGACTGGACAAAACTTTTTACACGTTCGGCAAAGCTATTGTCAATTTCGAACCATTTTCCCTCGATTAAAACATATAAACGACCTTCATGTGTTGTTTCCCACACAATGCAATTGAAAAGCGACCACTTGTCCTGAAATTGTTCATTAGCAACCCATCGGACTGAAACTCTATAGCTTTTCAACTTTTTAACTGTTAGGCTATTTATCTTCTCTCCAAGTGCATCTAGATATTCTTCAATATCAAGATCGTCGTACTCTCGTTGTCTTGTTCCGCTAATACGAAATTTGTCTACGGATTGCCAATCAATAACTTCGGGAGGAGCTAAATGAAGTTTTTCTATATTTCTGTTTCTTATTGCTTCCTCTAATTTAGAGTTTAGGAGCTTAATAAGATTTGAATCTCTTACTTCGTTTAAGTGGTCTACCCACTCGAAATATTGTTTATATCGATCATCGTAATAAGCCTCCAAAATTTGTTTACACTTTTCTCCAAGCTGATCAATCGTAATTTGTGCAGTAAAGGTCAAAGCATCAGCCCCAGTCAATCGCTTTGCAAAAGATTTATCTTTAGGCTCTCCTGTTACAGCCCGAAGTAAATCTCTCGAGACATCCAAGCCAAAAACCCCTAAATCTGCTCCTCGACTTGTTTGTTTTCGAGTAGCAAGCATCATATCTTCATAAGTTCTTAAATCTAAACTGCGTAATTTATTTGGGTCAATTCGGTTTAGAGTTACTTTTAGACCAAAATTAAGCTCATAACAATCTGCCTTTAAAAGATTACGGCCATAACCAAAGGTGAATGCAAAAAACCTTCCTTCAGTTTTTATAAAAAGTACACCTGAAGCATTTGAAACATTCATCTCGTCAAGATCCAAATCTAATGAGGGTTGAATAAACTCGATCCATTTAGGAAGTTTAATTAATGAAGTTAAATACCAAAACTCTCCTTCAAAAGGGAGCTCCGACTTGAGAGGAACTTTCTTGAGCGTATCAGGATCTCGTAATGCGTCCTGAAAAGAACTTATGTTATCTTTCAACAGTAAAACCGTTAATCTTTGTGTTTTTTTCTTGCTTGAATTCACAAAATTCCCTCCACAAACTTTTCCGCATCTTTGATGCGGATTTGACCAGAAATAAGTTTAGAAAGGAAGGTGTCGCAGATAGAAGAAATTTTATTTCTGAATACGAGGGAATTATTTCTCATTCTGGCACCTCAAAAGCTAGAATGGTCAGAATCAATTCGCGGTTAGGATCATCGCGATGGTGAAGTATATATCTAAAACCAGTCTCAGAAGGATAAGGTAATTCTCGTTTAAAGTTAGGATGTGCTTTAACTACTTCAGGAATTTGAGCTAAAACACGCGAAAAATTTTTGCCACGGTTAAAGATTAACAAAGCAGTTTTCGTATCTCTCCAACTCGCATAGTTGAGTATCTGATCTATCGCATCTTTTAAAGATTGAGGTCCACGCCAAAATTTACACTCAGCGATGAAAATATTCTTGCCTTTGTACCTAATTAAAATATCTGTTTTCCCTTCAAAGTTAAAAGTTTCGCCCGTGGCTTGCCCTTCATATTGTGCATTCAGTTGGACTAAGAAATGGTGTCGAAGATCCTCTTCACGCATTCCCTTAAACGCTTTAGGGCTCCTTTCCATGACAGCAACCATGTTACTGATTACGGATAAAATGTGTTCATATTCTTCCATCTCGATGGTTGGTTCGGGAACGAAAGGTTCAGTGCTTGCTTTAGGCATAGATGGTTTAATTTTCCTCCGTACTGTTGGAACCACGTATGTTTTGGGAGCATCTTCTTTTTTCCTGAGAGGAAAACCCAAAGATGCAACCAAGCCTTGATCTTTTAGGAGTTTTTGTCGACGAGATTCGATTCTCCGCCGGGCTTTGTCACGAAGCGAGGAATTAAATTGGGAAACTTCAAAATCGATCCATTTTAAATACTGACGTATTTGGGAAATATCTCTCTCGAACTCTGAT
This sequence comes from uncultured Thermodesulfobacteriota bacterium, assembly GCA_964630855.1. Classification (GTDB taxonomy): domain Bacteria; phylum Desulfobacterota; class Thermodesulfobacteria; order Thermodesulfobacteriales; family Thermodesulfatatoraceae; genus JAADCO01. The sequence continues at coordinate 2,963 of CAZVXP010000004.1, forward strand.
TTTACTGCCTTAGCATAGTGATCAGTCCTCACATAAGTAAGCTTCAGTTCATCTTCAGATACTAGACCCCGTGGACCCCGTGGAGGATCCCAAGTAAAAGCACTCGGACGACAATAAAAGAGACTCGGATCGCCTTCAAAAGGAATATAAAATGTTACTGCTGTTCCTTTAATATAAAAAGGCCTACTCCTATTAAAAATGAGTCGTGATGGATCTTGACTTACATCTACCTCAGTTTCATGTTGATCGACGGTAATTTCGTCCTCTTTTAGCCGAGGAACCTTGATTATATATTTTCGCTCGAAACAATCGCAAAGATCTTCTATGCTAGTATTGAGTAAGCGGTTCCCTTCAATTGAGTCAATCTCTTCGAACATTTCTTTTTCTTGGCGACGCAATACATCGTGAAGGTCGAATGTAGAAAATAAGTATTCATCTCTAGATGTCATAAACCTAATTCCTCCAAAAACTTTTCTGCATCTTTGATGCGGATTTGGCCGGAAATGAGTTTGGGAAGGAGGGTATCGCGGATATTAGTAAGGTTTAATATTTCTTTTTCGTTGTTCAATATAGATAAAAACAAAGAGGCAATATGTTCATGAAATATTTCTATAAGATTATTGGGCGGCATCAAAATATTAAGATTTTCAAATCTTGATTTGCTCAAATTTGTAAAAACAGAGCCGCCAGATCCGATTTGCATAATTTCTTTTCCTAAAAATTTTAAAGTCAAAAAATGCAAAAAGGGACTAATTTCTTTATATGGTATTACACTATTAATTTGTTGGTTAGTTTGAGAAATCTGGCTTGTCATAACTACTAAACCAGGAGTGGCAATACAACTTACACAAATTGAATACGGTGGTAAATATTTATTGCTTTTGCAAATCGGCTCCTTTCTTGGATAGATATTTAGTTGTTTGGACAACGAATACCTTTCCATGCATATCAGGAATAGTGATAAAAGGGACTTCTTTGCCATAATTTGTTTTACCTTTTGTAGGTGGTGTCTTTCCGCAAACTATTTTACCTAAATCAGATACTCGCTTAACCCTCCACCCCTTCGGTATCGGTCCAAGGGGGGAATTCTCAAAGGAATCAGGGAAGAGCCGGGCGATTTCGGGGGAAAGTTTGGGGAGTTTGTGATCTTCTTTTTCGAGTTTTTCAAGAATGGCACGGCGGCGGGCGGCTTTTTCCGCCAGGGCGTCAGGGATAGGGTTCCCGGCCTTAAGGGCATTGTCAATCACCGGGTCAAAGTCCACAAACCAGGACTTAAAGATGGCCCTGGCCATCTCCTCCAGCGTCTCGTTCATCCGCCGATTGAGCTCTATCTTGTCATCCAACGTGCCGAGTATGTGAGCAATGGCTTTCTGTTCGGGAAGGAGGGAGAGACCAACAATTATTTTTGTAAATCTTTTTTGGTAACATGCCCTAAACCTGTAGTCTGTTTATTTCTGGCGATATCAATAAAATTTGGCCTTAAATATTTTAGAAGATAGTAAAGAAACTTTTTGTCACAATTTTTGGGTATAACTTTAAATATATGTTGATTTAGCCATCCTTTAGGCCCCTTCCACCAAAAAACATCTATTGATTTCTCTGGTTGTCCAGACCAAGAAAATAATAAATCTCCTTTTTTGACTAAGATTACTTTATCAAATTCTTGATTAGTAAATTTAGTTTGCTCAGTTATGCCATTTTTAAGTTCAGCTATTTTTATTATAGGTTTTCCTTTTTCTGAAAAATTGCTACTTTTAAATGCAAATCCATTGAACCAATCTGCAAGTTCATACAATATACATTTATTCCATTTCGGATTAAAATAAGGCTGATATAATTTTTCGTCTCTTCTAAAATTCATCTCTTAACCCATTACTTTAAGTCTTAAGTTTCACCCTTACTCTCTCTTCAATCCTTTCCCTGATCTGCGAATACAATCTGGCGTTAAGATTTTGGGGATCGCGTATACGGACTACCAGAGCGTAAGGCTCTTCTTCTGCAGAGATAGCCTCTCCCCAAGGGAAGTCATTACGCGTAACTACTACAAATAGTTTCTTTCTTCTCAAAATGGAATTTGCGTTAAGTTGTTTCCAGTTCCAAATAGCCCCTTGAACCGTACCTTTACCCCGTAATTGGGTACCTATATTAGGTTTTTGAATTTCTGGGATACGTTCATATTCTTCTTTTGATGTAGCGGCATTAAACATCCTGCTGACATAATCTAAATCATCTCCAGCTACCAAACGGAATTCTATCCTAGTGGCCTTATAATCAATACGAGTAGTTCTTACCGCGGGAGTATAAGCAAAAGCGACCCGGATTTCTCGTATGCGTCTACCCGGAGAAAGGAAGTCCTCGGGGAGAGGAATTTCATAGAAGTGATGCCGTTTATTTGGTATGCGATCTTCGGCAATTAAAGTAACATCGTTTTCTGAAGAGTTGATTAACGCTTCCGGATCAACCAAACCATACCCGCAGACTTTAAGAATATCTTTTTCTTCTTCGAATAAGTCTTTCCACTCCTCAAGTGTGTCTGCATGAGCAATTAAAAGAGCACGAAGCAGATTATGACTGGCTTTGGGATATTCCGAAAGGATTAAGCCTGCCAGATGGGTAACATGCGGAGCGGAAAAACTTGTCCCAGACTCTTCGGCAAAAAGTCCGTTATCAGCAAAATCTTTGTTAAAGGAAAGTTCACCCAATCCTTGCTTTTCGTCCAAAACCCAAAAGGAAGCACGAACATTAACTGCCCAATTCCCTCCATAAGCTACAAGCTCCGGCTTAATAGCTCCGCCTATAGAAGGGCCATGTCTAGTAAATGGAGAGGGTTGATTCCGCCTAGCGATAGGGATTTCAGCCGGATCATGTTGATACCGCTGACTGTTGTAAGTTTGATCCCATCGGGCAATACTTCCTACTGTAATAGCATTTAACGCCGGAGCCGGGTCCAGTATAGCCCGCTCGTCATCGAGTAAATAATGTGGATAATTTTCTTTCCAGGAACGCCCATCCTGTTGAGATGGCAAAACATTTCCGGTAGAAACAATAAATAGCACACCAAGTTCTCTAGCTAATTTATCCAAAGTATAGGCCAGCCCTCGAAGGTGACCGCCTAAGTAAGGTTTGCGGTAGTCACCTAATGATAAGTTGTAAATCTTACAGTCATAGTGTTCATAGAAATATCGAACGGCTTTCTCTATGTGCTTTTCTACAAAACCTGTTTTATTTTCGTCCTCATCATCCAATACCCGGCCACTAACGATCCAAAATATCGGAATAAATTGACGATTACGCAACTTTTCTTCTACATCCATAAAGAGCTATTCCTGCTACCAGCGTGCCATGTCCGGTGCCATCTTGTGGGGGATAATCTGGCAGGAAACTCTGCACATCTCCTACGGCAGATTTCAATAAAGGATGAGCAGAAACGATACCACTGTCGAGAATTCCTATTACTGGAGCATTATCAGGAGGAGGTGGTGGATCTGGTATTTCTTTGATATCTATACGAAGCAAGGCCCTTTCTAATCCATATTTGGGCGGTAAATCTACAAGGCGCACATCTCGATACCGTAAGAGTTTTTCCACTTGTTCTAAAGAAACTCGGACCCGGAAAAGAGGAGGATCTCGCACCCAATCGAGGATTTCTATCTCCTGCTGGTGACACCAATTTTTAAAAGCTTCCTGCTGGAGCTCTCTTTCTCTTGGGTTCTCCAGCGGCCACAATTCCACATCCAAGATGAAAGGTTCGGTTTCAGGGAATCCTTCGTTTCTAAGTGCCCCACCTTTGCGATGTTCCGGCGTCCAGGCGCCTATGTCTTGCAAAGCATAGATCAACTGCAAGTATTGAGGCCTGCCTCCCTCGGCTAAAGTGGCTAAACGGGCCTCAAACTCTGCGAGGGCTTTCTCGCTGGCGAAAGCCAGAACAATGTTTTTACCTTCTTGGCTAACGAATTCTACATTTGGTCCTAGTTGTCCGAGTCTTTCTATAGGAAAGGCTTCTTGAATCTCTAAACGAAGTAGAAGTCTTTCATCATAACCTTTAATATCTTTCTTAGCTTCATGGGTAGCTCGTGCTATAGATTTTTTAAGGGAAATAGCATGCCGGATGGGATCTTCCGGCCTCTTTACTCTAGGAGGCTGTTTAGACCTTCTTTCAGTAACTGGCTCCTCGCGAATTAATGGAAGATGACGGTATTTTTCTTTCCGTTCTTCCATCTTTTAACCCTGCTTAATTCGTTTTTGGCGGGCTTCCTCCCTCTGAAGAGCAGCTATAATATGGCGTTCCTTTAAGAATTCTTCTCCACTAAGAATCATTTGTTTAACTGCTCTTCGCAATATCCTTTCAATATCCGCATGACTTAACCCTTTAAATTTGTAAACAATATTTGTGTCCGAAATATCGAAGTCTCTCCGTACACCACGTAATTTAATTTCGAGTAAACGTCGAATCTGTTCGATATTGGGACGATCAAATACCAGCACCTCTTCAAAACGTCGCCAGATGGCGATATCAAGAATCATCTCATGATTGGTAGCAGCGATAAGCAGACTGCGCCCACGATAATCATCCAGCATCTGTAAAGTGGCATTGACTACCCGCTTAATCTCTCCATGCTCCGTCTGGTCAGCTCGTTCTTTGGCTAAAGCATCGAATTCGTCAAAAAGTACTACCATCGGAATATTAGAGATGTAGTCAAAAATTTTGCGAAGATTAGCTGCCGTCTCTCCTAAAAGGGAAGACACTACGCTATCAATCCGTACAATTCCAAAAGGACGGCCAAGTTCTGAAGCTATAACTTCAGCCGTTAAAGTTTTGCCACATCCCGGCGGCCCACAAAAGAGGAGGCGATTTGTTGGAACAAGGCCATAGCTACGAAGTCGTTCTTCGTAGTGATATTCCTTGAGGATTTCTTCTATAATGGAAAAGTTTTCATCAGAAAGAACTACATCTTCGAGGCGTCTTGTTGGTTGTAAAATGTGAATTAAGGGTAAACCACGATCTTTATCTTTTGGAGGCTGAAGATAATTCCGAGGGAGATTTTGGGGTCTTCCATAAAGAATTTTTTCTAGATCATTTGCTAAAAGATGGTGATGTTTCCTTCGTTCTTCGCGAATAATTTCTTCTGAGACCCGCCTAAAAGCTTCAATGTTTCCTTCTATACCTGTTTTAATCAACTGGCGTAAAAGTTTGCCACTAGCCATTTTTGTCTCCTAAAGTTGACTTAGTTTTTTACGAAACATATGTTACATGCCTAAATCAAAAGAACATTTTGTTATTTTTATGAACAATGTTCATTTTAAATCAAACTATGTTCATTTTTAAGTTTTTTTAAGTTTTTGAATGAATATTCATATTCTAGGGGCATTTCGATTCTTTTTCCAAAATAATTCTCACCTTATTTTTTAAATTCGGTAAAATCATTAACTATAATTTCCCAGATATTTTCCAGATCAACTCCGAAATACTCGTGAATTACCACGTTTCTTAGACCAACAATCCTTCTCCAAGGAATATCAGAATACTTGTTTCGGAATTCGTCTGGAATATTTCTAGCAGCTTCACCAATTATTTCCAAATTTCTAATAACTGCGTCAACTGTACGTTCATCATTTTCAAAATCTTCGTAAGTCATGCCAGAAACATATTTTTCTATTTTTTCTATACATTCCAAAATATCGTAAAGAAAAAGAGTCGGATCCCTTTTAGACACTTACCAGCTCCTCTTTTATATACTGCCAAAGCCTCGGTTTACGGATAACAGCTTTTTTAGAAACTACATCAACTTCAGTACCTAAGATTTGTTCTAAATAGTCTTTGAGATCTACTATTTTCAAGCCGATTGGCTTTTTAAACTCAACCAGAATATCAATATCACTGCTAGAAGTTTCCTCACCACGCACATAAGAACCAAAAAGATTGATCTCTTTAACATAGAATTTCTTAGCTAATACTGGCTTGTGTTCTTGAAGGATGCGCTTTATCTCTTCTAAAGATTTAGCTCCCATAAAACCCAAGCTCCCTTAAGTTGCGTTTTATAGCCTCTTCAAGTTTTGTGCTTTCAGCAAACTGAGCCTCTAGCTCCGCCACCAAGCGTTTTTTCATCTTCTCTTCAAAAACTTCGTCGTCCTCTTCCTGAACCTCCACGCCCACATAGCGTCCAGGAGTGAGTATGTAATCGTGCTCCCTGATTTCCTCTATAGTGGCACTTTTACAAAATCCGGGAATGTCTTTATATTCGCCGGCGCCAACTTCTCCGCGCCAGGCGTGGTAGGTACGGGCAATTTTCTTGATTTCTTCGTCTGTTAGCTCCCGATGGACGCGATCCACCATGACTCCTATCTTGCGGGCGTCAATAAAAAGGACCTCTCCACGACGGTCGCGTAAGGATTTACCGCCTTTGGTGGGCTTGCCTGATTTATCCCGTGCAATGAACCAGAGACAGGCTGGAATCTGGGTGCTGTAAAAGAGCTGTGGTGGAAGGGCCATGATGCAGTCCACCAGATCGGCTTCGATAATCTTTTTGCGGATTTCGCCTTCTCCTCCCTGATTGGAAGAAAGTGACCCGTTGGCCAGAACAAAGCCGGCAATGCCTACCGGGGACAGATGGTGAATGATATGCTGCACCCAGGCAAAGTTGGCGTTGTTGGCCGGAGGAACCCCGAATTTCCAGCGCACATCATCTTTTAACGCTTCCTGCCCCCAGTCTTTTTGGTTAAAGGGCGGATTGGCAAGGATGAAGTCGGCTTTAAGGGTGGGATGTAAGTCGTTATGGAGGGTATCCGCTGCATGGGGACCGAGGTTGGCCTCTATGCCCCGAATGGCAAGGTTCATCTTGGCCAGGCGCCAGGTGGTTGGATTTGATTCCTGGCCATAAATGGATATGTCTCCAATGCGCCCGCCGTGAGCCTTGATGAATTCTTCGCTCTGGACAAACATACCTCCTGAGCCACAACATGGGTCATATACCCGGCCCTGGTAAGGTTCGATCATTTCTACGAGGAGACGAACGATGCATCGCGGAGTGTAAAACTCGCCACCCTTGTGGCCCTCGGCGCTGGCAAACTGGCCAAGGAAATATCCGTAAACCCGGCCTAAAATATCCTTGGATTGGTTCTCGCGGCCCCCGAGACCGATAGTGCTGATCAAATCAACGAGCTCCCCTAGGCGCCGCTTGTCGAGTTCCGGGCGGGCGTAAATTTTGGGAAGGACGCCTTTGAGGCTCGGATTTTCCTTTTCGATGGCCATCATGGCGTCGTCAATGATTCTTCCAATTTCAGGTTGCTTGGCTCTTTCTCGAATGTATGACCACCGGGCCTCTTTCGGGACATAGAAGACGTTTCTGGCAGTATATTCGTCTCGATCCTCAGGATCAGCGTAGGGTTCTTTTTAAGTTCTTCGTAAACTTCCTGGAAGGCGTCCGAAAGATATTTGAGAAAAATAAGCCCTAAGACCACATGCTTGTATTCCGCAGCGTCAAGATGCCCACGGAGCTTGTTGGCCGCTTCCCACAGCTTGGCCTCAAAACCGGGGTTGGCCCCATTGTTGGTCTCGACTCTATTAACTTTGTTCCGGCGACGGCGGTGGATTTGAGACTTTGATTGGCTCTGAGTCTCAGTCTTTAATCCAAATTCTTTTACGAACTCATCAATAGGGCTTTTTTTCGCCATCTAACCTCCCTCGTATCCTTCCAGATAATATCAAAGCGAAACCATTTTTATCAACTAATCTTTAGCTCCTTTGTATATTTCCTTTTCCGGCTCCTTTATGACCCTAATGTCCAATATTTGTCCGAAACCTGTCCGTTATGTCCGATATGTGTCCGTTATCTGACTAACTTGTATCTCCTGCCCTTTTTCTCTCCGATAGCCTCCAGCAAGCCTTTTCGGTTAGAGTAATGAGCTCCCACTGTATGGTTTTATCCGAAAGATTAGGAAAAATGTTCTTTAATTCCTTTAAGCGGGCTTCTTCCTTTTCACGTAAAAATTGTATAATCTTTCTTTACCTCTCGGTTAGTCCTAGCTCTTTGAGTCGCGGATAAGAGATCTTTAAAGAAAATAACCTTGAAAGCATTGCTAAGTTCCTCGAACTTTGGATCCGGTAAATTCTGGGCTCGGCAAAGTTCGATAATTCTGGTGGTCTCAGTTACCCACTTTTCAATAAGGCCGGCATAGTAAAACACTTGCGCCAGCAAGGGATTCCTCGGTATCGAGAGATGTTCAGGTTCACGAAGCTGCTCAGGAGTTATCCCTTCAGGAAGTCGCCCAGGATTCGAGATCACCAAACGATCTTCATATAAGCGTACCTGAATCTCTCCGGTGATGGTGTAGTCCCGATGGATAAGCGCATTGATTACGGCTTCTCTTAGAGCCTCTAGGGGATATTTCCAGGTCTCTTTGCGCTGCAGCCTTCCTAAACTCGGTTTCTCGACCTGAATATCGAAGCGCACCTTCAATATCTGCCTGAAACGGGCTATGGCACCGTCAAGCTGATTCCAGAGAGAACCCGGAAACTCATGATATCCAGGATCTGGCTGCCTTTGAAAATGCCAATCCTTAGCTGGACTCGGGGATAAAGAGCCTGAGGTTTACGGGTAAAAAGAAGAACCCTGGCGTTGGTAAGTTTTCCCTCACGCAACAATCCCAAGTTCTGGAATATATGTTCGCTACTGCTTGAAGAAATCCAGGGCAACCGAGTTTTGGCCAGTTCGGTAAAACGGGCCAAAAGTTCTTCGTCCGTTTCTTCCTTACCCCAGGGGCTAACTAGGCTATCCCAGCTCTGACCGCTTCTGATAAGTAATCGGCGAGCCAGCTCCTCAGGGGCATGTCCCGGTTAGTGGTGACTACACGGGTGAAATGGCGGCCTTTATAGGGAAGCACGCCTTTGATAGGGGCAACGCGAATGACGATGACGTCCTTCCCTTCGAGTGTCTCCACATCAATTGAAGGGGTAATTTTCAGGGCTAGAAACGATGGTATTGGCTATACGCTGAATTTCTTGGTCGCTAGTTCCTACAACTGTTCCGTCGTTACGCACTCCAAAAAAACGATGTCTCCTCGGGTATTAGCGAAAGCGGCTATATCCTCAAGCGCTCGATCCGTCCACCTCTCTTTGAATTCCACCGTCTCACTTTCTTGGAACTTCTCCATAAGGCACCTGCCACCCACTGAGCCAGTCCTTATTATACTTGCAAGCTAAACGGTTACAAAAAATCTGGCAACCGGCCCTAAAGGCTGAGTAGCAGGCAAGCTGGAAGGCAAGAGTGGGATATCGGTTTTTAAAACTATCATATTTATTGAAATCGCCGTAGGGACAATTTAGGGACAATCACAATCTCAAGATTTCTTCCAAAACAAATGCGAAAGATAGAATATGTAAAGGGTTCGATTCCCGCCGCCTCCACCAATTTCTTTGTTTGCCTCAACCTATGACTGATTTTTGAGCCGGCAAACCCTTTTGGCAGCTTCATCTAAGAGTTTAGGGAGCCCTCCTTTTTCTGTAGGGCTGAAACCAAAGACATCCCGCCATACTTCTGGACTTTCCATACAAAAATAGACCACTACCCCAGGGAGGAGTTCCTTGATGGCCTGTACGAGGCGCCGGTAAAGTGCTACTCGAAGAGGGCGCAAATAGCGCTTTTTGCCATCAAGCCCCACCACGAACTCGTGGCTGAAGATTTTGGTATGTGGAAACCTCTCCCAGGCGATTTCTTTCAAGACGGGCATGTAACGCAGGCTGCCAAGGCTTATCCAGGCTATTTCTTCAGGTGGTAAGACGCGGGCCAACCAGCTTATGACCTGAAGGTATTCTTCCTCGGCTTCCGGATAGAGCACGAGCGGATCAAAGTGAAAAGCTACGGGATAGCCCCATTCCGCCACCTTTCGGGCGGCTTCAAGACGAGCTTTCAGGCTTGCTGTACGTTGTTCTTCTTCGCGGATGATCCTTTCGGTATTGAGAGACCAGGCTATGATGGTCTTCCTGGCGTGGGGTAGGTCTTTCAGATGTTTGATGTTTATGGTCTTGGTTTTAAGTTCGAGTACCGCCCGATCCTGCCTGCCAAAAAGGGAGATCAAACGTTCGTTTAGACGAGTAAGAGGATCAAGGGCGAGACTGTCGGTAAATTCTCCCGTACCTATTCGCCAAAGACGGCCGGTGGAGAGGGCCTCTTTCAATTCCGTCCACCCTTCTTCCAGGACGTTTACGAAGAAGGTGAGCCAAGGAGCATTGAGATAGGCCTGAAGGATGCAATAGCTGCAATCCAGAGGGCATCCCTGTCCGATGTGGAAGATACGATAAGCGCAACACAAATAGGCCTTGGTACCGGGGCAGGGGCGGAAGAACTTCCCCCGATAGCGTGTGAGGAAAAGTGTTTCCTTCCCCCAATTTAGGATTTCGGGCCAGGATTTGAGTGGAAGAGGCGGTTTTTCTCCCGCCGGCACAATTTTGGGAACCAGTCCCAATTGTCGGCAGATTTCTTGGGTGTAAGGATGATGGATGACACTTTCTTCCACAAAGACCCTTTTGATCTTGAGTTTCATGGTTTCAGAGCTTACCCTGGCCTCTGAAGTTTTTCATGCTGCCCAACTTCGCCGAAGTCTGCTAGATTCTCCATTAAAATGAAGTACCCTTGGGAAGAGATCCTCGAAGATCTCAAAACTTATTTTCATTATCTGCAAGGATTGGGGGTAGTTTTTTTGCCAGCGAAGGGAGCGGTGAAGCGATTCTTGGATTTTGAACTTTCCTTCCCGGCACGAAGTTTACCGGAGCTTTATAACGAGATCAAAAATTGTACCAAGTGTAGGCTGCATCGCACTCGCACGCAGGCTGTCCCCGGAGAGGGCCCTTTGGAGGCACGGCTCATGCTGGTGGGTGAAGCTCCAGGGAGAGATGAAGATCTGGAAGGCAGACCTTTCGTTGGTCGTGCCGGGAAGCTGTTGGATCAAATGCTCTCTGCCATAAAAATCAAGAGGGCTGAAGTCTATATCACCAATGTGGTCAAATGTCGTCCTCCTGGCAATCGGACCCCTGATGCGGACGAGATTGAGGCGTGTTTGCCTTATTTGGCCCAACAAATCAAGCTTGTCAGCCCCAAGGTGATTTGTACGCTGGGGCTGATTGCAGCTCAAGCGGTCTTGGCCACCACGGAGCCCCTTTCAAAGCTCCGAGGAAAGGTACATGAAAGGGAGGGTATCAAAGTAGTGGTCACTTACCATCCGGCCTTCCTCCTGCGATTTCCAGCCAGAAAGCGCGAGGCCTGGGAGGACCTAAAGCTCCTCAAAAGTCTTTACGAGGGAATAGGATGAGAATCTTTCTCTCCCTCTGGTTTTTCTTTCTAACCGCGCTGCCGGTGTGGTCTTCTCCAAAGGTCTTGGTGTTAAGCCTCGAAGAGGCCATTACACCCCTCACCGCCCAAAAATTCAAAATGGCCCTTGAAGAGGCCAGGAATCTTTCGGCTACAGCCCTTGTTGTAGAACTCGATACCCCTGGAGGATTGGTGACCACCACCCGGAAGATCGTCAAGATGATCCTTTCCTCTGAGATTCCAGTGGTAGTTTATGTCTATCCTCCCGGGGCACAGGCCGCTTCAGCTGGTACCTTCCTCACCCTGGCTGCCCACGTAGCTGCCATGGCCCCTGGGACCAATCTGGGAGCAGCGCATCCCGTGACCATGGGACAAAAGATGGATGAGGAAATGGCCAAGAAGGCCGAGAATGATCTTGCAGCCTTCGCCCGTTCTTTGGCCAAACTTCGTGGACGCAATGCCGATTGGGCGGAGAAGGCGGTCCGCGAAAGTGTCTCCGTCACCGCAGAGGAGGCCCTGAAGCTTGGTATCATTGATCTCCTAGCCCGAGATCTTCCCGAACTCCTTGAAAAGCTTGAAGGTCGAAAGGTCAGAGTAAAAGAAGGCGTTCTCGTCCTCCGCACCAAAGGTTCGGAGATCATTCGCCTTAGGGAAGATCTGAGGAGCCGAATCTTGCGTCTCATCACGAATCCCAACATAGCCTATATCCTCCTGATGCTGGGCCTGGCAGGGCTCTATTTCGAACTTTCGCATCCTGGAGCTATCCTACCCGGTGTAGTAGGTGCGGTATGTCTCATTCTGGCCTTTTATGCCATGCACTTGCTGCCGGTGAACTACGCGGGAGTGCTACTCATCCTTTTGTCAGGTGTTCTCTTCTTTCTGGAGATCAAGATCACAAGTTACGGGCTTCTGGGTTTGGCAGGCTTAGTGAGTTTGGTGCTCGGCTCTCTCATGCTCTTCGGTCGTAACCCTGAGGCCTTGCGTGTCTCTTACCAGGTACTCTTGCCGGTACTTGTTACCATAGGGGCCTTTTTCTGTGTGGTGACCTATCTTGCGGCCAAAGCAGTCTGGCGGAAACCCACCACGGGTCCGGAAGGTCTGGTAGGAGAGAAAGGAGAGGCCATCACAGACCTCGGACCTGAAGGAGGACAAGTCTTTGTTCACGGAGAGATCTGGCAGGCTGTCTCTTCGGAGAAGATCCCGGAAGGGAGCAAGGTAGTAGTGGAGGCGGTGGAGGGGCTGAAGTTGCGGGTCAGACGCCTTGACCTAGGTTCTTCTGGCCGGTTAAGACAAGACAAAACCTCTTCCAAGGAGGACTAGCCCATGTTTTTTCCTGAATACCGCCCTCGCAGGCTTCGCAGGACCGAAGCCCTTCGGGCGATGGTGCGCGAGACCGAGCTTTCAGTAAAACACCTGGTCTATCCCATGTTCATCGTTCCAGGTCGTGGGGTGCGGGAAGAGGTCTCCTCCATGCCCGGAGTCTTTCGCTTTTCAGTGGATCTCGCCGCCGAGGAGGCCAAGGAGGTCTTTGACCTTGGTATCCCGGCGGTCATTCTCTTCGGCATCCCGGAGAAGAAAGACGAAGTAGGTTCAGAGGCTTACGCCAAAAAAGGCATCATCCAGCGGGCCATTCCAGCCATCAAAAAGGCGGTTCCCGAGCTGGTGGTCATCACAGATGTCTGCCTTTGTGAATACACCAGCCACGGACACTGTGGCATCATCAGAGATGGAGAAATAGACAATGATCTCACTCTGGAGCAACTGGCACGCACGGCGGTTTCTCACGCGCGGGCTGGTGCAGACATGGTGGCTCCCTCTGACATGATGGACGGCCGCGTGGGGCGCATCCGAGAGGCCCTGGATGAGGCCGGGTTTAGCCAGATACCCATCATGAGTTACGCCGTCAAGTATTGTTCGAGTTTCTATGGTCCCTTTCGGGAGGCAGCGGAATCTGCCCCTCAGTTCGGAGATCGGCGCAGTTATCAGATGGACCCCCCAAACGTGCGCGAGGCCGTGCGTGAGGCCGCTCTTGACGTGGAGGAAGGGGCAGACATCCTGATGGTCAAGCCAGCCATGCCTTATCTGGATGTCATTCGCCTCCTGCGTGAGGAGTTCAATCATCCTTTGGCAGCCTATCAGGTGAGCGGAGAATACGCCATGATAAAGGCTGCCGGGCGTTTGGGCTGGCTCGATGAGGAAAGGGCCATGATGGAGAGTCTGATCTCCATTCGCCGGGCCGGAGCCGATATCATTCTCACTTATTTCGCCAAGGACGTGGCCAAAAAACTCCAGGGTTAGACCATGGACAAGAAACGCGTGCTTGAAATAGACCGGCGTCACATCTGGCACCCCTTCACCCAGATGAAAGACTACGAAGACCGTGACCCCCCGGTTATTGTTTCAGCCAGAGGGCTGAAACTTAAGACCATTGACGGAGAAGAACTCTACGACACCATCTCTTCGTGGTGGACCAACGTCCATGGTCATCTCCATCCGGCCTTGAATCAGGCCCTTAAGGAACAACTTGCGCGTCTTGATCACGTGAATTTTTCGGGTTTTACCCATCCTTACGCCACCGAAGTGGTAGAAAGGCTCCTGCCCTTTCTGCCAGACAGGCTCACCCGTTTTTTCTTTTCAGACAACGGTTCCACCGCGGTAGAAGTGGCCCTCAAGATGGCCTTCCAATTCTGGCAAAATCAGGGTGAGAAGCAGAAAACACGTTTCGTGTGCCTTGAGAACGCCTATCATGGTGACACCATCGGCGCGGTGAGCGTAGGAGGCGTGGATCTCTTCTTCAAACTTTACCGTCCCCTTACTTTTGAGGTCTTTCGGGCCCCAGCGCCTTATTGTTACCGCTGTCCGGAAAATCCCCGTTCGGATTTCACCGGTGAAGCCCCCCATCCCGGCTGCGGGTTTCGCTGTGTAGAGGGGCTTGAGGCCATCTTAAAGGAACACGCCTCCGAGATTTGTGCCCTTATTCTGGAGCCCCGTCTCCTGGCAGCCGGTGGCATGATCGTTTATCCCAAGGAATATCTTCAAGAGGCCGCCAAACTTTGTCGGCGTTACGGTGTGCTCCTCATCTTTGACGAAGTGGCCACGGGTTTCGGTCGCACCGGGACCATGTTTGCCATGGAGCAGGCTGGAGTGACCCCGGATATCCTCTGCCTGGCCAAGGGTCTAACAGGCGGCTATCTTCCTCTTTCCCTCACGGTGACCACCGAGGAGATCTATCAGGCCTTTTACGCCGACTATCTCGAGGGCAAGACCTTCTACCACGGCCATTCCTTCACGGCCAATCCCCTCTGTTGTGCGGTGGCAGCTGCCAGTCTCCGCCTTTTTGCCGAAGAGAGGCCCCTTGAGCGTAGTCACAAGGCCCGTCTTCGTTTTCAGCAACTCCTTCGGGAACTTTTTGCCGAGAAACCATACGTGGGTGACATTCGTCATCTCGGCTACGTGGGAGCCATCGAGCTCGTGGCCAGGAGACAGACCAAGGAACCCTTTCCCCCGGAAAGGCGTCTGGGGTTTCAGATCTACATGACCTCATTGGAAAGGGGGCTGGTCTTGAGGCCCTTGGGTGACGTGATCTATTGGTTTCTCCCCCTGATCATCACGGAAGAAGACATAGAAGAGATCCTCGTGAGGAGCGCTCGGGTCATCGAAGAGGTGCTCAAAACTTAGGTCTTTTGAACCGTTTCACGAAAAACCAGGTCGTGTAAGGCTGGGCGGAAGGCGGCCAACCGATTGGGCAGACGTTTGGGATGGACGCGGTTGCTCAGCAGCACAATGATAAAGTGGTGTTCCGGGTCGATCCAGAAGGAAGTTCCGGTGAAGCCGAGGTGTCCTACCGCCTGGCGCGAGATAAGTTCTCCGGCACTGGAACCCTTTTGTTCAGGGCGATCGAAACCAAGGGCCCAGTTGCCAGCGGGGCTCTTCCAGTCCCAGAAGGCGCGGAGGAGGTCACGCTGAAGGAAGCCTTTTTCCTCTTCTCCCAGATAGGCCAGAAGCAGCCTTGTCAGGAGGGACAAAACAGCCGGGGCCGAGCCAAAGAGCCCAGCCTGCCCAGCCACTCCTCCTAAGACCCAGGTATTTTCGTCGTGCACCTCACCCCAGAGGAGCTTTCCCCGCCAATCGCACACCTCAGTTGCGGCGCTCTCCTCCCGCACAAAACCCCTGGCCAAAGGCCGAAAACAAAGAGTTGGCTCAGACTGGAGGAGACAGAGGGTCTCGTCGAAGAATTCCTCCAAGCCCTGACCTGAGACCTGCGATATGATCTCTCCCAGGAGGAAAAAACCGAGATCGCTGTAAAGCTGTTTCCACCCTAGAGGATAGGCAGGTGGTTCTCTTAAGGTCCATTTGAGAAAGAGGGTTCGTCTTTGTTCGGGAGGGTAGGTGATGAGACGGGCAAAATAAGGACGATGGGCTGGAAGACCGGCGCTGTGAGAGAGGAGGTGAAAGACTTTGGCCTCCTTGAGCCAGGGAGGGGTTTCCAGGAGAGAAGAAAGGGGATCCTCGAGACGGATACGATCCTCAGCCACCAGACGCATAAGACACAGGGCGGTGGCCAAAGGTTTGGTGAGAGAGGCCAGATCATAGAGGACATCGACTCCAGTCCGGATGGGGCGCGGAAGGTAGGTGCGCCAGCCAAAGGCTTCTATCAGGCTCTTTCCTTCGTGCCAGACGGCCAGGACCGCTCCCGGAAAGACCCCTTCAGTAACGCCTCGAGCAAGCAGGGCTCGAATCTTTGGCCCAAAGCCTTGGGGTTCAGACCTCAAGCTCCTTTCTCCGCTTGACCTCAAGACTTTTCAGGAGATCTTCAAGTTCCGGGAGATCGAAGTAGTAGACCTCTCCACAGAAGTCGCAGGTGATCTTGGCGGGCTCTCCTTTACGGAGGAGGGCCTCTAGTTCCTGGGGGCCGAGAGCAGCCAGCGCCCTTTCCACTCGTTGCCGCGAGCAACGGCATCGATAAGCCAGGGGGCGTTTTTCAAGTATCTCGACCTCGCCGGGGCCAAAGATACGTTCCAAGATCTCTTCAGGACAGAGACCCTCTCGGAGGAGAGTAGTCACAGGGGGTAGTTTTCGCAGTACTTCTTCGGTACGACTAATTTGTTCCTCAGTAGCAGCTGGCATAGTTTGAATGAGGAAGCCTCCGGCAGCCTCCACGGTGTTGTCTTCTCCTACGAAGACCCCCAAGGCCACGGCAGAGGGAATCTGTTCTGAGACGGTGAGATAATAACTCAGATCCTCGGCGATCTCCCCGGAGATCAGGGCCACAGAGCCCTGGTAAGGCTCTTTGAGCCCCAGATCTCTGGTAACAGAGAGATAACCGTTTCGGCCCACGGCCTGTCCTACCAGGAGCTTTCCTTTCTGAGGGGTGAGGTGGATGTGAGGGCGCTGGACCAGGCCACGGACATGACCTTCGGCGTCGGATTCTGCGAGAATTTCACCCAAAGGACCACCTCCGTTTATCTGGATCATTACGCGCCCGGTCTTGAGATCGAGTCCCAGGAGGGCAGCAGCGGTAAGTGCTCTTCCTAGGGCTGCGGTGGCGGTAGGAGAGGTGTGATGACGTCTACGAGCCTCCTCTACCAGTTCTTTTGTTTCTGCGGCAAAGACCCGAAAGGCGCCGTCTTTGGTGAGACCTCTTACCGCGTAAGCCATCAATCTGCCTCCAGATTCTTTGAGAGTTCTTCCGACCGCCGGGTGGCCTGTTCCACGGCTTCCATCACCGCGGCGTGAAGACCTTTGTCCATCAAGGCCTTCACCCCACAGATGGTCGTTCCCCCCGGGGAAGTGACCATGGCCTTCAAGGCGTAAGGATCCTTTTTAGTTTCTTTCATAAGTTTGGCGGTCCCGAGTACGGTTTCAAGGGCTAGTTTTTCGGCCACCGGGCGTGGAAGGCCTACTTTTACGCCACCGTCTATCAAAGCTTCGATGAAAAGGGCCACAAAGGCCGGCCCACTTCCCGACAGACCGGTGACAGCGTCGAAGAGGGCCTCCGGGAGTTCGACAGCCTCGCCCAGGGCCGAGAGGAATTCTCGTGCTAGGGCAAGGTCAGAGGAAGAGACGTTTCGACCACCGGTGTAAGCCGAGATACCTGCCAGGACGAGGGCCGGAGTATTTGGCATGACCCGAATGATCCGGGCCTTCTCTGGAAGGAGCTTCTCCAGGAAACCGAGGGTGATCCCCGCCGCAATAGAGATCAAGAGGTGGTGTTCTCCTACTTCCGGGGCAATTTCTTCAAGTACTTTGGGCATGACCTGCGGCTTTACGGCCAGGACCACGACCTCGCTTTCCTGCACCAGCTTTCGGTTATCTGCCAGAAGTTTGAGCTCGGGAAAGGTCTCTCTGAGATAGTCCCTGCGGGCAGACAGGGGCTCAGAGACAGAGATCCTGTCCGCTGTCGTAAGACCTGAAGCCAGGACGCCCTTGATGATGGCCTCTGCCATCTGCCCTCCACCGATGAATCCCAGGCGCTTGTCTCGGAGAGACATGAGACCTCCTTCTTACGTGCACTTTTGAAGATTGGCCCATTATACCTTTTCTTAACCGGAGAGGCAGTTTCTCCTTTAAAAACCGGGATAGCCCTTTCAGATCTCCTGTGGTATGAAAGGACCATGCTGAAAAAAACCTTTTTTCTTTGCCTGGTGTTATGGGTAATCCCTGGCTGGTCTTTGGCCAGGACTCTTGAAGACCTGTATCAGGACTTCTCTCCAATAGAGGCCCTGGTCATCAACGTAGAGGCCGAAGAAGTTATCCTTGACAAAGGGCGAGCAGATGGGCTCCATCCAGGAGACATCTTTACGGTCTATAAGCTGGGCAAAGAACTGGTCCACCCCGTAACCAAGAAAGTCATTGGTCATTTAAAGGTTCCCGTTGGAAAAGTGGAAGTGAGGCGTCTGGACCAGAACTTTTCTACGGCTATCATATTGAGTGGTGAAGAGATCAAGGTCGGAGCCCCGGCGGTTCGCTTTCAGGATCTGCGAGTCCTCTTCTTGGAGGTCGCTCCCGGGGTAGGGGATCAAATTCTTCCTCTTCTAAAGACCAAGCTTTCAGGCCTCACTTTTGTCCAACGCCCCGGTGTCACCTTCGAAAGTCTTAGTCCTGAATGGCTTTCTCGAGAAGGATTTGATCTGGTTTTTGTAGCAGATCAAAGGGTCCTTCGGGTCTACAACGCCCGACTGGAAGTGCTCCAGATCTATGGTCTGGCAGGGGTGGTTTCGGCGAAGGTTCCACAAGCTCCCGTACCTTCGGCCCAAGCCACTGGGCCCCAGGTTCCTCCAGCTCAGGCTCCTCCATCCCAGGTTCCCCCTCCCCAGGCTCCTCCTCCGCCGCAAGTCGCTCAGGCTCCTCCAGCAGGGGTTTCACCCGGGCCGTATCCTTACAGCACCTTGCGTTACCAGCGTCCGGCCGCCCCTTCTTTCAGACGAGTCGGACGACTGAACGAAGTGGTGATTGATTTTGACATAGGAGACGTGGATCGAGATGGCCGGCCTGAGATCGTCTATCTCACCCCAACCACCTTGTTCATCACCAAATATCGCTCGGCGGGGGCTTGGAAGTACGAATATAAAGGTTTTGGACGGATTTTGAACTTCTCTCTTGGCCCAAGGGGATGGATCGCCCTCAATGTTTACGTAGACAAAGAGGGTATGCGTTCTCAGCTCCTTCGGTTCTATCAAGGACGGTTTGAGGTAAAGGTCAAAGATATAAATCTTATTCTGGGATTTTTTGATTTCGACGGCGACGGAGTTCGAGAAACGCTTCTGGGTCAGACGTATGACCTGGAAGACTTCTTTGGTATGCCGGTCTTTGAACTACGGCCCAAGAGGGGAGGCGGTCTAGAGTACCACCGCCGTGTCAAAGTGCCGCTTAATTTCAAAATCTTGGGCGCGGCTTTTGCCGATCTCGATGGAGATGGAGAGCGCGAGATCATTTCTATGGACAATGCCCACAAGCTCTGCGTCTTCAGAGGGACCAAAAGCCTCTGGAAATCAAATCGCAAAGTCGGAGGTTCGGTTTACGCCATCTTGGTCTCCACCGGTCGGAGCTCTCGGTCTTACAAGCGGGCCATTGCGGCTGAGGTGGAACCTGTGGTGAGGGACATCAATGGTGATGGACGTGAAGAGGTCTTGGTAGTGGTCAACAAGAGTGCTCATCGAGATCTTTTACCAGGAATTCCAGCCTACGAGTCAGGTGAGGTCATGGTTTTGACCCTTACTTCTACGGGGTTGGACCTTCTTCCCCTCACAGGTAAATTTGAAGGCCCTCTTCAGGGGCTGGCGATATCCGGCCAGGAAGTCTTTGTGGTCTTCGTGAAAGGAAACCCCTTTACCCAAGAAGGGGAGTCTTATCTCCTGGCATTTCCGCTTGTCATGCCGTCGATTTCTTCCGGGCCATACATTCCGTATTCCGTTCCAGCACCGCGTTAATCTGAAAGGGAGGTTAAACATGGCCTACCGGATCGTTGAGGGTGATTTTCAGGCCAAAGGCCTTAGATTTGGGATCGTGGTGGGGCGATTCAACAGCTTCATCAGCAAAAAGCTTTTGGAAGGGGCCTTGGATGCCCTGGCCAGACACGGGGCAGATCTTTCGGAAGTGGAAGTGGTCTGGGTCCCTGGTTCCTTCGAGATTCCGTTGGCTGCCAAGAAGATGGCCTCTTCGGGGCGTTTTGATGCGGTGATCTGTCTAGGAGCCATCATTCGTGGGGCTACCCCCCACTTTGACTATGTGGCTGCTGAAGCCAGCAAAGGAATTGCTCAGGTGATGCTGGAGACGGAGGTTCCCGTTTCCTTTGGGGTCTTGACCACGGACACTATCGAACAAGCTGTCGAACGGGCCGGGACAAAGGCCGGGAACAAAGGTTTTGAAGCAGCGATGGCGGCCATCGAAATGGCCAATCTATTGAAGAAACTGGCCTGATGGGAGCTAGACGGAAAGGTCGAGAAATAGCTGTTCAGATCCTCTATCAGGCGGACGTAGCCGGGGTGCCGCTCACCGAAGCCTTTTCCACCTATGAGGGTTATTTTAAACCCTCCAAACGGGCAATGGAGTTTGCCAAGGAACTTGTCAACGGTGTGGCTGAGAAACAAAAAGAAATAGATACCTGGATCGAACGTTTCTCCAAGCACTGGAAACTGTCCCGGATGTCGGCTATCGACCGCAATATCTTGCGTCTGGCCACCTATGAGCTTCTCTATCGTCCAGACATCCCCCCCAAAGTTTCCATCAACGAAGCCGTAGAACTGGCCAAGGCCTTTGGTTCAGAGGAATCCGCGGCCTTTGTCAATGGCATTTTAGATGCCATCTATCGCCATTTGGGCCTGAAGGATGAGCCTCGATCCGCTCAAGCCTGAGTTCTGGAAGGCTTACGCCAACCGACACCAAGAGGTAGCAGATCGACGCTTCCTGTCGCCTGAATTTTGGGATCAAATCTCTGAGAGTTATGACGAACTGGAAGAAAGTCCCTTTTACCGGGAGATGGTGGAAGACATTGTCTCCACCATGCGGAGGCGCGGGGCCCTTGCTCCAGAGAATCGCGTCTTCGACGTGGCCTGTGGTCCCGGCAATTATGCTGTGCGTTTTGCTCCTTACGTCAAAGAAGTGGTGGGACTTGATGTCTCTTCCAAAATGTTGATCCGCTTTAAGGAGCGAATGGAAAAGGCCGGGTTCTCCAATTATCGCCTTATTGAAGCTGATTGGTTCTCTTTCAAGCCCACAGAGGAATTCGAAACCGTCTTTGTGTCCATGAGTCCGATTTTGCACGATCTGGATTCTATTGATCGGCTCCTTGAGCTTGCCAGACGTTTTCTGGTCCTCGTGCATTGGGCTGGTGTACGAGAAAACCTTTTACACCAGCGTCTGGTACGCCAGGTGCTTGAAAAAGAACTACGTTGGAAGAAGCCCGGGATTATAGTTCCTTTCAACTATCTCTATACCAAAGGTTACGCGGGCGATCTCAAATTCTATTGTGGTTTTTGGAAGAGGCGGCGTCGGGTGGAGGACGAGCTCAGACATCTCCTATGGCGTCTGGAAGGACAAGGGCTAGAAGTTGGTCCCCTGGAAGAGGGGGAATTTCGTCGTCTTCTGGAGAAAGAGGCGGATGAAAAAGGTTACATCCTTTCACAGACGAGAGTACGAATCGGTTTTGTGATAGTTGAAACCAGCGGCCCCTGCCGGGATCAGGGGCCGTCTTCTCTTTAGACTCTTACCTGAGAAACCTCCTCTACCAGGGCGCGGAAGGAATCTTCGGCTTCTTTGATGCGCTCTTCTTGATGAGATGCCTTCTCCAGGGCTTCTTCACTGATGCGCGTGATTTCCTGGACGCGGTTGGCCACCTCTTCGGTTTCCTGAGCTACCAGCTGGCCGCTTTCGTTGATCTGGCTGATCATGACGGTCTGTTCTTCCACAGCACTGGCAATGGTGGAAGAAATGTCGCGAAGGGAGGCAAAAGTTCCGGCGAAATGATCCACCGCCTGGGCCACGTGTTCACTTTCGTTCTGGACACCCGAGATAATTTCGGTGATCCGCTGGGTGGCCTCGGAGGTTTGTTTGGCAAGCTCCTTGACTTCATTGGCCACCACGGCAAAACCCTTACCGGCTTCCCCGGCGCGAGCGGCTTCGATGGTGGCATTCAAGGCCAAAAGGTTGGTTTGTTCTGCGATGCTTTGGATAAGGTTGACCACCTCGCCTATCTCTTGGGTCCTAGCTCCCAGGTCGTGGGTCATGCGCTGGACTTGCTGGATCTCTCCTTCGGCTTCCTGGACGACCTGATCGGCCTGGGCGGTGTTCTTGGAGATCTCTGCGATGGCGTTCTGCATCTCGCCCAGAGCATTCTGGACATCTCGGAGGTTGCTGCTCATGACTTCAAAACGCTCTTGGAGGGTGAGAGAGGAATCCCGTACGATTCCGGTAGAGGTGGCCAGATCTTGGGCTAAATGAGTAGCAGTATCGAGCTTTTGGGCCACGGCCTCTCCGGTTTCACGCAAATGACGTACAAAGGAACCCATGAAATGAAGCAAACCATTGATGTTTTCTTGAATAACGTTTTCTTCTTTGAAAAGGGCGGGAAAGCGGGCCCTTAAGGTGAAGTTCTTATCCTGTTGCACCTGACTCAGGAACGAGGCAATCTGGGTGTAGAAACGCCCCAGATGGTTGAAAAGCAAAAAGGCCCCGATGGTCAAGAGCACAACGGAGACCACGAAGACGCCCACGATGAGACGACTTTTGTGGAGGACATCTTGATAGAGGTTTTCGTTTTCCTTTTTGTACCAGTTGGCCAGTTCGTTTAAGAGATCGTAAATTTTGTTGGCAAAGGCGTCAAATTCTTCCATCATACGATATACTTGAGAATCACCCGGACGAAGGGAAAAGATTTTATCGGCTTCCTGGTTTAGTTTGTTGATTTCGTCCTGAATGGTGGTTAACTTCTGCAATTCGTGGTCATATTCTGCTAATTCTCTTAGTTTAGCTATATTCTGCTTAAATTTTTCGATATTTTGACGAAAATTTTCTCTTTCTGAAGATTTCCACCCGATAAGATAGTCATTTACCGCCATTACTGCGTCGTTTAGAGTCTTTTCTGCCCCGAAGACAGTGAACATTTCGTCCCCGCTGAGCTCATTGGCGGATTTCAGGGTGTTGAAGAAGAGAAACCCCAGTACCAGATAAATGGCGATGGGGACGAGTAACAAAGGACGTAAAATTTTGACCGATACCCGGCCCTTCTCAAACATTCTAAGACCTCCTAAATAAATTGGTGGCTTACGATCAAACTTTCGGTAAGGTTTCCGATTTTCTAAAACGGTTTTTACATCTCGCGTGGTGGCAAGCCTGAGAGGGACTCTGCCAAGGAGGCCGCCTTTTCTGGAGGCATGGCTGAGAGGATACGAGCCACTTGTTCGGTCTTAAGGGCTGAGAGGATCTTGATAGCCATTTGAGGTTCCATGGCTTCGAGCAGTTTGGCGGCTTTGGAAGGTTTCATGTTGGCGTAGGCCCCTACCAGGAGTTTGAAACGTTCGTTTTTGATGACACGGAGTTCAGTGAGCTTCCGGTCGATTTCTTCTTCCAAGTTGGAAAGACTTGCGAGTCTTTTTTTGATTTGCTCCTCAAGTAGGGCAAGGTTCTTCTCACGACGTTTGATTTCTTCCTCTTGGGAAGCCAGACGCTCTTTCTCTACCCGCAAGGCCCGAAAAAGGTCTTCGGGGCAGGAGGGAGTTTCTTTTTGAACCTCGGTTTCCGCCAGGGCCGAAGCCGAGGGCCAGGAGAGATATCCGGTCTCCGCCGCGTAAAAGTAGATGCCTGTAAGGACCAACTTGAGAAGGGCCAGAAGGACTAAAACCGGGGCCAGTCTAAAGACTTTCATCTTTCTGCCTCCTCATGAGTACCAGGTCTTCTAGGGTCTTCATTTCATTTTCTTCCAGTTCTCGGAGATAGGCTTCCCGGGCTTTGCGATAGAGGGTTTCGGCGATTCGACGGCGTTTATGGAGACGGAGCGCCTTTTGACGGAGACTTTCCACTTCACGTTCTTTCTCTTTGAGGATTCTCTCTACTTTGTGTTTTTCTTCTAATGTGTGGTTGACTCTCTCGGCAAACCAGCGAAGTTCTTCTCCGCTTAGTTCCCGGCCGGTAATTTGGTCATAGAGCTGTCGTGGTTTGGCTTTGATCTCAGCCAACATTTCTTCCAGCTCACGCAGGGCTCGTCTGCCCCGCTGGAAGTCTTCTTTGGCCTTGGTCTCCTTCAATTCGCTCACCCACAGGAGGGTCTTCAGGGCCTTGGAAGGTTTCATCGTACCACCTCCAGCAGTTTCTGGACGCTTTCCTCTAGGGAGGCCTTTTCATCGACCCTCTGACGAAGGAAGGTTCGCACCTTATCTATCTTTTCAAGGGCCTGGTCTATCTCTGGGTTGCTCCCCTTCACATAGGCCCCGATGTTGATGAGGTCTTCTGCCCGGCGATAGACTGCTAAGAGCTGAACTAGTCTTTGAGCCGCTTCTATCTGTTCATCTGGGACGATATCTTTCATTACTCGGGAGACGCTTTGCAAGACGTCAATAGCGGGATAATGACCTTGGTGTGCCAACTCTCTGGTGAGGACGATGTGTCCGTCCACGATAGAGCGAACGGCGTCGGCTACGGGTTCGTTGAAGTCATCGCCCTCGACCAGGACGGTGTAGAAGCCGGTGATACTCCCGCCATTTACTTTGGCTCCAGCTCGTTCGAGTAGTTTGGGCAGGGCTGCAAAGACCGAAGGAGTGTACCCGCGGGCCGTGGGAGGTTCTCCGATGGCCAACCCTACTTCTCGTCCGGCCATGCAAAACCGAGTCAAGGAATCCATCATGACCAGGACATCGGCTCCCTGATCACGAAAATATTCAGCAATGGCCATGGCCAGATAGGCCCCGCGGAGACGCAAGGGTGGAGGTTGATCTGAAGTGGCCACCACCACCACCGAACGGCAAAGGCCTTTCTTGCCAAGATCACGTTCCAGGAATTCCCGAACTTCGCGTCCGCGTTCACCAATGAGGGCGATGACGTTTACATCCGCCTTGGTGTGGCGAGCCATCATACCGAGCAGGGTGCTCTTACCCACCCCGGAGCCCGCCATGATGGCCACTCGCTGCCCTTTGCCTACGGTGATGAGGGCGTTGATGGCTCGTACTCCTACGTCCAGTGGTTCTTGAATGCGGGCTCGTTCAAGAGGACGAAGGGGTTCGGCGTAAAGGGGGTAACAGACTGGCAGAGGAGGAAGGGGACGTTCGTCAAGGGGTTCTCCCAGAGCGTCTATCACCCGGCCCAGCAGGGCTTCTCCTACTGGGACTCCGTGTTCGGAGCGCAAGAAGACTTTGCTTCCCGGCTCGATGCCTCGCGGATCTCCTAGGGGGATGAGCAAGACTCGTTCTTCTCGAAATCCAACCACCTCGGCCAGAATACTTCGGCCATCCTGGATTTCGATTTCACATAGCCCGCCCACACTCACGTTTGGACCTTCGGCTTCTACCACCAGCCCCACCACCCGTCTTACCCGGCCACAAACACTAACCGGCTCTATTTCTTTGAGAGCTTCCAGGTATGGAGAAAAATCTGGTGTCCTCATGATTCGAGCTTTTGTAGGGCTTCACGCCAGCGTCTTTCAACAGTGGCATCTATCAGACCAAAATCCGTCTCCAAGAGACACCCTCCACGGGAAATGCTCCCATCCGGAATCACCTCGAAATCTTTGAGACGGGAGAGCTCTTCTGAAAGCTCTTCTATTATCTCTTCAAGGAATTCGAGGTCTCCTGGATTCAGCCTGATTTTGACCCGGGCCTGATCTACTACGTGGGAGAGGGCCTCGCGGATGGCCTCTTGCAGAACTTCAGAATTGAGACTGATCTCACGGTTTATTACTTTCTCTGCCATGAGCTTGACCAGCGCCAGAACTTGGGGCTCAAGGGCCAGGATGTGTCTTTCAATCTCTTGTTCGAGACTTTTTAAAACTTCGGCCAACCTGGCAGCCAGGGTTTCGTACTTCTTCCGTCCTAGTTCCTCTCCATCACGATGTCCTTGTTCAAAACCCTTTTCATAGGCCTCTTGGGCCAAGTGTGCCAGTTTTTCAGAGACTTCGGGGTGCTGTTCCAGTTCTTCAAGGGAGATCTCCGCCAGGTTGAAGTCTTTCTTCTCCTCTTCTCCTTGCTTTTCCACGTTTTCAGACTCTGGTGATAAGTCTTCCGAGATCTCCTCTTCCCTCTTTTCGGGGATCACTTCTGGTTCCTCCTGGGGTAAAAGGGTCCCCAGGGGGTTGAAGCCTTCGTTTTCTTCCTCAACGGCGCGTTCGTACTGAAAACTTACAAACTTGACCTTTCCGCCTTTGATGATCCTAGACAAACTCATCCTCCCCAACGGCTAAGACGATCTTTCCTTCTTGTTCGAGGCGCTTGGCTACCTTGATGATATTTTGCTGGGCAGCTTCTACGTCTGCTACACGCACTGGTCCCATGATCTCGAGGTCTTCGCGGAGCAGCTGGGCCGCTCGTTCACTCATGTTGCTGAAGAACTTCTCGCGCAGCTCTTCGGAAGCCGTCTTGAGGGCCAATTTGAGATCTTCGGTGGAGATTTCCTTGAGAATAGCCTGGATAGCGGTATCGTCCACTTTGAGCAAGTCTTCGAAGGTGAAGAGGTGTTTGCGTACTTCTTCGGCCAGGTTGGGGTTCTCTTCTTCGACTTCGGAGAGGATTTCCTCTTCCAGCTCCCGACCTACGTGGGAGAGTATCTCCGCGGCCCTTTCCACTCCTCCGAGTTTACGACTGAAGGTCCCACCCACAGATTCGAGCTCTTCTTCGAGAGCCGCTGAGATCTCTTGGATGATTTCGGGATCCACCTTATCGAGCTCTGCGATCCGGAAGACGACCTCGGCCCGCAGGCTTTCTGGCAAGAAACCTATGATCTGACCGGCTTTGTCGGGATCCAGGTGGACCAGGATGATGGCAATGGTTTGGGGATGTTCGTTGCGCAAGAAGTTGGCGATGGTTCGGGGGTCAAGGCGTCTCAATTTTTCAAAGACTTTGGGACCGAGTTCCTGTCGGATTTCCTCGTATATTTCTTTTCCTCGTTCTCCATAAGCTTTGAGCAAGCTCTCTTTGAGGAAGTCATCCGGGGAGACAGAGATGTCCGCCAAGAGTTCGCGGCTCTGAACGTTGGCCTCTTCTAGGACCTTCTTTACGGCTTCGGCCGGGATGTAATCCAGACGGGCCATCTCTACTCCGATACGTTTTATCTCTTCTTCGGAAAGGTACTTGTAAACCTCTGCCGTGAACTCCTCCCCCATGGTCAGCAGAAAGATGGCGGCTTTTTGAGGGCCGGTCAGGTTCTCGGGATCAACTTTGTTTGGCATGGGCCTCTGCCTCCTTCAGGGCCTTTTGTCTCTCTTCTTCGCTTTCTTCGGCCAACCAGCGTCTGACGAGCACGGCGGCTCGTTCAGGCTGGTTGTGAATGATGCTCAAGGCCATCTCCTGCGGTAGTGGCTGGGGTTCTTCACCCTCCAGGGCCTCGGCTTCCTCTTCGCCGGTGAGGGCTTCCTCCGGTGGAGGTGGTGGTTCGGGCTCCATGCGTTTTAGGAAGGTCTTGAGTACAGGTCGTACCACTAAGAGGAGAAAGAGTACCACCAGGAGGAATTCGGTAAGAGGTCTGGCGAAACGCTGGGCGTAATCGAGCCAGATGGCGCTTTTCGAAACTTCGGGCAAGCCTTCAAAGGGCAGACTGATGACCTCTACCTGGTCGCCGCGGTCCGGGTTATAGCCGATGGCTCCTTTGACCAAACGTTCCACTTGACTCAATCGATCTTCGGCGGCTTGGGCTTCTCCTCCCTGGGCCTCTTTTCCCTGGGCCGGAGGATTGAGGACCGACTGGTCGAGAAGGACAGCTACCGAGATCCTCCTAACGGTTCCAGGACTAAATTCACGTTTGCGTGAAAGGCGGCTTACTTCGTAGTTACGGGTGATACTGCGGCGAAACTGCTTTTCTGTGCGAGAGAGCGCCTGGGTGTTGCCTTCCACCTTGTTGGCTAGGGCCCCCTTGACCCCCGGAATCCCTCCTTCGCTTGCTCCTTCCTTTTGTTCTTCTTCTTGAAGCTCACTTCTGATAGCAGTTCCTTCGGGGTCGTAGGTCTCCTCGGTAAGTGTCTCTTTGGTGAAGTCCACTTCTACGGAGACCTGGGCGATGGCATGTCCCGGCCCCAAGGCCTGAGCCAAAAGACCTTCGATCTTTTCTCGATAAGCCTCTTCGAGTTTTTTGCGATAGGCCAACTGCTCACTGGTAAGCCTTTCTTCCGGGGGTTCTTCCCGATAGAGGACCCGCCCTGAAGTATCCACCACGGTGACATTTTCCGGACTTAGGCCCGTGACGGAACTGGCTACCAGGTTTACGATACCTTGGACTTCTTGACGACTAAGATGGGCTCCAGGTTTGAGTTTAAGGAAAACTGAGGCCTTGGGAGGTTTTTCTTCGGTAATGAACAGGCTTTCTCGTGGTAGAGCCAAGTGGACCCGGGCTGATTCTACGGACTTGAGGCTGGAGATGGTGCGAGAAAGTTCTCCCTCCAGGGCCCTTTGGTAGTTCACTCGCTGTAAGAAGTCTGTGGCTCCCAACTGGTTACGATCAAAGATCTCAAAGCCCTGGACCTCTGGGCCGATGACTCCCTGGCTGGCCAAGGCCATGCGCAACTCCGGTACTTTTTCCTTGGGGACTTTGATGCTTCCGTCGGGGCTGATCCGATAGGGTATCTTTTCCTGTTTCAAATATTCCACCACTTTGGCAGCGTGTTCCTCCGGCAGTCCCCGGTAAAGGAGGCCCCATTCCACGCGATTGGCGTAGTAAATGAGCCCGGCAAGGCCTCCAAAAACGATGAGTACCGTACCCACCAGGGCTATCCGTTGCTCCCGGGACAGCCCCTGCCAAAAATCCTTCAATTGTCTGAACACCTCTTTGGGGGGCGGGAAGGCCATCTTTTCTCCTTAAAGCTGCATCCTCATGATTTCCTGATAGGCTTCGAGGATCTTGTTGCGTATTTGGAGGAGGAAGCGAAAAGAAAGTTCGGCCCTGGTGAGGGCTAGAGAGACCCCCACCAGATCTGGATCACGTCCGGTGGCCAAATCAAGGACTCTGGCGTCGGCCTCTTTCTGGGCAGAGTCTACCTCTTTGAGTTCCTGTTTGAGAAACGTCATGAAATCCTCGGAGGGTCGTTTTTCTTGAGGTGATAAGGCTTCAGAGAGTCCCTTCAGACCCGGATTCAAGTCGATCTTCATGTGTTGCCTCCTAACGCAAGATATCGAGGGTCTTTAGAGCCATATTTTTGGTGATGGTGACCACGGAGAGGTTGGCTTCATATGCCCTGGAGGCTGCCATGAGATCGACCATCTCTGTGAGTACATCCACGTTCGGATAACGTACGATACCCCGTTCGTCGGCGTCGGGATGGCTGGGATCATAAACTTCGTGAAAAGGGCTCTGGTCATCGACGATGCTAATCACTTCCGGGACGCGCCAGTCAGAAAGAAGTGAGTGTAACTCCTCTTCAAATGGGGGCTGGAAGGGGGCCGCTACCATCACCACGTCTTTGGCCCTGTAAGGCCCACCTTCCAAGGTGCGCGTAACATGGGCGTTGGCCAAATTCATGGACGAGACGTTCAGGCGGACTCTCTGGGCAGAAAGTCCAGTGGCAGCTAGTCTTAAAGCGGTAAGTAGTTTCATTAGCCCTTACCTCCTTCGGTGATGGCTTCGCGCAAAAGTTCCAATTCTTTGATCAAGGCCTGCACCGTAGCCTGATACAGGAGATTGTTTTCCGCTAGTTTGGCCATTTCTTCTTCCAATGAAACGTTGTTAGGGGTGCCTTCATCCGGGGGAAGGATTTCTTCGGGCCGGAACGTGGGAGGTGAAAGAAGAGAAGGTTTCAGATGGCGTGGGTGAGTTACTTCAAGGGGGGGAGCCCCTTTAAGATAGGCCTCCATGATTTTCTCAAATGGTAGATCCCGCCGTCGATAAGCAGGGGTGTCTACGTTGGCGATGTTTTCGGCGATGACGTCGTGTTTTAAAAGACGCCACTTAAGGGATTGGGTTACGGTTTGCCAAGTCTTGCCGAAGATTTTGGTTCCCAGCATCTTTTTCCTCCTCTTAGATCAAACCGGCTTCCCGGTAGACCTGCAGTTTATGTCGCAAGGTGCGTACGCTGATACCGAGGATTTCCGCGGCCTTGGTTCGATTGCCGTTTACAGCCTTGAGAGCCTTGAGGATCATTTCCCTTTCGAGTTCTTTGAGAGGACGTAAGGGTAGTTCTTCCTTGGAACGTGGTCGTAGCTCCCCTGGAAAGAGGTCCGAAAGGGTGATCCAGGGACCCTTGCTCAAGAGCACCGCCCGTTCAATGAGGTTTCGAAGCTCGCGCACGTTTCCTGGAAATGGATATCGTTCCAGGTGCTCAAGTACCCCTTCGGCAAACCCCTGGATGGGCCTTTGATAGCGGGAGGCAAATTCCTTCCGGAAGTATTCGGCCAGAAGCCTGATGTCTTCGGGTCTTTCTCGTAAGGGAGGAAGGTGGACTGGGATGACGTTGAGACGAAAGTAAAGATCTTCCCGGAAGCGTCCAGCTTCCACTTCGGTGGCAATTTCACGATTGGTGGTGGCAATGACTCTCACATCTACTTTTACTGGGTAAGCCCCCCCGAGCCGATCCACTTCACCTTCCTGAAGGACGCGCAAGAGTTTGGCCTGGAGGGAGAGAGGCATCTCCGTGATCTCGTCAAGGAGGATGGTGCCACCGTTGGCCAGTTCGAACTTGCCAAGTTTGCGGGTAAAGGCTCCGGAAAAGGCCCCTTTTTCGTATCCGAAAAGTTCACTTTCCAGCAGATGTTCGGGAAGGGCGGCACAGTTAAGAGCGATGAAAGGTCCGTGGGCTCTGTCGCTCATCTGATGGAGATATCGCGCCAGGACCTCCTTGCCTGTGCCGGATTCCCCGGTGATGAGGACCGTGGCCTTACTTCGAGCTACCTCCTTCAGGCGCGCAAGGAGTTGGCGAAGTTCCGGGTTGGCCGTGAGAAAACCTTTGTCAGCATGAAGCTGACGATTTTCTCGGGCTTTGAGGATAACTTCTCGCAGAAGTTCAGGATCTGTGCGGAGGAGGCGATAATCAAAGGCCCCGAGCTTTATGGCCTGCACCGCTTCTTCGAGTCTGGCCTCCCGGGACAGGACCAACACCGGAACCAATGGTTTTCGTCCCAGAAACTCCTGCAGGAGACTCAGGCGTCTGGGAGTGCTCTCGAGATTGATGAGGGCGAGATCGATTTCTTCTTTTTCGGCAAAAGAAAGAAACTCTTCTTCAGAGGACAGGAGGGCCAGTTCGTGGCCTTCGGCCAAGAGGGCCTCGGTCAACGCGGTCAGATCTCCTTGATCCAGGATCAAAATGCTTCCCATTAATAGATCTCGCTTCGTGCGGCTTCCAGGAGTTCGTTGGCTCGCAATAAGTCCCGAGCCAGCTTTCCATAAAGCGAAGGATCGTCTGCCAGCGGTTTCCAAATTTTGAGGGCCTTTTCACCCTCTCCTTCTCGTTCGTAAAGCAGTCCACAGAGCCAGAGTACCTCAGGGTCCTTGGGAAATTTCTTTTGTAAGAACGAGAGCACTTTTTCAGCCACAGGAAAGCGTTCTTCAACGATAGCTTTGCGGGCAATCTCTTTTAAAAGAGCGAGATTGGGGTCCTTTTGGGCCAGGGAGAAGGCTTCTTCGTAACGCCCGAGGGAGACCAGGAGCCGCAAATATCTCCTCTGGGCCCGGTAGGCGAGCTTTTCGTCACCAGCTTCCCTGAAAGCCCTGGCCAATAAGGGGAGGGCTTCTTCGGTGCGGCCTTCTCTTTGAGCCAACCATCCCGACAGAAAGAGATAATAAGGGGTCTTAACCGCCAAAGGATATTTTTCACTGACTTCCTGTAGGATGGCAGCCACCAGGTCCTGATCTCCTTTTTCGTTACGTCTCAGGAGGAGATCCGACAGAGTGAGGAGGTAGTCTGGGGCCCAGGTCGAGGGGAGGTGCAAATCGTAGCCTCCAAGGAGTACGGCCAGGGCCTCACCTTCGAGATTCAGATGGAGATAGGCCTCCGCTGCCCAAAGAAATGGCAGGGCACAATTTCCTTCTTCAAAGGCCGAAAGGTGGCGTTTGAAGAAGATGGTGGTTTGAACGTAGTTTTTTTCTGCGAGCAAACCCTGTTCCCAAAGAGAAGAAGCGCGGCAGGTGATCCGGAGCACGTCTTTGCGCCAGGGTGACTTTGGATAGCGTTCAAGGAAACGCCAGGCGCTCTGGAGGGTCCCCGTCAGGTCTTTTTCCTCAAAGAGGAGTTGCACTTGGTAGGCGTGGGCTTCTTCGGCCAGGGGGCTGTCTGGGAATTCTTCAAGGAGACGTCTGATGCTGGCCAAGAGGAGGCGCCGGGTTTGGGAACGGGGATGGGCTATCTTCTTCTCGAAGAGATATCGAAGGTAGAGGAGACGAAACTTGGCGAAGGCTGCTGCTGGAGCATAAGGCCAAGAGGTAAGAATCAATTCGAAAAGACGGCGAGCCTGCCGATAGTCTTTCTTTTTGAAATAGGCCTCAGCCAGCTGGAACAGGAGGGTTGGAGCTTCCTTTTCTTGGCCAGAATAGTTTAGGTATTCAAAGATCTCTCGTTCAGCTTCCGAGAGATTCCCTTTCTTTAGATGGTACAGGGCAAGCACTTTTACTATTTCTGGAGCAAACCGGCGTGTTTGGGGATCTTCTAGGAAGGAAAGGAGCTTTTCAGGGGAGGTGCCACAGGAGAGGAGGAGCGAGACGGCCTGAGCTTTTTCCTTGGTGGAACAGGATCCGTTCAGTACCCGATAGGCGAAACGTTTAGCCCGCGTGAGTAACTTTCTTTTGGCAAAGAGACGGGCTGCCACCAAATCTGCCTGACAATGGTAAGGGCTATCCGGATAGAGACGCTTGAGGAGTCGGAGGTAAGAGAGGGCTTCACTATAAAGACCTTTGGCTTCGCAGGCCGCTGCCAAAAGGAAGAGGCCTTCATCTGGCAGGTGGGCCTTTTCTGTGAAAGGCTTAAGGCTGCTAAGAACTTGGTCGTAATCTCCTCTTTCATAATAAATACGGGCCGATAACAAGGCGGCTTTCAAGTGATAGATCTGGTCTCTGGGAAATCGGCGGGGAATCTCGGTCAGGAGTGCCAAGGCGCCGTCAAGATCCCCTTCGTGATAAAGGACTTCAGCCTGCTGATACCAAAGACCTGCGCCTTCTTCAGCCCACACTGGTCCCACCCATAAGAAAAAAATCAGAAAGATCATCATCGCTGGAATTCCCTAAAGCAAAGGGTGTGCCGTCTCTTTCCGGTGGCTGGAAGAGGGTTTGAGATGGATTTTTGAAAAGTCCGCAGGCCTTTTGGTGCCAGAATTTTGACGCTAAGTACGTGGAGGGTTGGTGATTTTTTGCTTCTTCATTTTTTCGATAAGGGTGGTGCGGTTGATATTGAGGAGTTTGGCAGCACGGTTTTTGACCCAGCCAGTCTTTTCGAGGGCCTTTAGAATGAGCCGTTTTTCAAATTCACTCACCATGCGGGGCAAGTTGATCCCTTCTTCCGGGATGTCAAAATCCTCAACACTGACCAGGGGAGAAGGCCCGGTCTGACCAAGGATATATTCTGGCACGTCTTCAAGGGTCAGGGTGTCGCCGTTTGAAAGAATGACCATTCGTTCGATGACGTTCTCAAGCTCTCGCACGTTACCTGGCCAATCGTGCCGCATAAGACATTCCAAGGCCTCCTTGGAGATGCTCATCTCTTCGCGATTCTTGCGTTTGGCAAAGCGTTTCAGAAAATGCTCCACCAGAAGAGGGATATCTTCGCGGCGTTCTCGCAAAGGCGGCAGCTTGATGGGAATGACGTTCAGGCGATAGTAAAGGTCTTCTCGAAAGCGTCCTTCACGGACTTCCTTTTCGAGGTCTCGATTGGTGGCAGCGATCACCCTGATGTCCACCTGGATGGAACGTGTCCCTCCCACCCGTTCGAAGGTCCTTTCCTGGAGGACCCGCAAGAGTTTCACCTGGAGCTTGGGGCTCATTTCTGAGACTTCGTCTAGGAAGATGGTGCCTCCGTGGGCCAATTCGAAGCGTCCCACGCGCGTCTTGATGGCTCCAGTGAAAGCCCCCTTTTCGTGGCCAAAGAGCTCGCTTTCGAGCAGCTCCTCTGGAATAGCGCCACAGTTTACTGGGATGAAAGGACCTTCCCGGCGATGGCTGGCTTGATGGATGGCTCGGGCTACCAACTCCTTTCCGGTGCCAGACTCTCCCAAGATGAGGATGGTGCTGTCAGTGTCTGCTACCTTTTCGATCAAGGAGAACACCTGACGCATGGTCCGGCTTTTGCCGATAATTTCACCATAGCCCCATTCCTGCCAAAGCTTCCGTCGGAGATATTCGTTTTCGCGACGCAGACGTCGGGTTTCAAGGGCCTTTTCGATGACCAGGGTGATCTCGTCCGGACGATAGGGTTTGGTCAGGAAGTCGTAGGCCCCCTTTTTGATGGCTTCTACGGCCTTTTTGATGGTGCCTTTGCCGGTAATAATGATACAAATAGTCTCAGGAGTGTTTTCAACAACGTGCTCCAAGACCTCCAGGCCGTCCATCTTGGGCATGAAGAGATCGGTAATCACCACGTCAAAAAAGGAACTTTCGAGCTTCTCGATGCCTTCTTCACCGTCGTAAGCTATCTCAGCGTGATAACCGCTTTCTTGGAGGACTGCCTGGAGCAGAAAGGCCTCGTCAGGGTTGTCTTCAATGATCAAAATAGACTCATGGGCCATAGGGTCTCCACCCGTTTGCCAGACTAGGATGAAAAATAACTTTGCCCGGGAGGAAGTGTCAAACTTTTTCTGTCATAAATTTGACAGGAGGCAGAGATGCTCACGCGTCCTCATCCCCTGCTTTATCGTGATCTAGTAAGGATGGCTCTGCTCGAAGACCTGGGTCACGGAGATGTGACCACCAACGCCCTGGTGCCTGAAAGGCTCCTCGGAGAAGGAGAAATCAAGGCCAAAGAAGAACTGATCCTCTGTGGTTTGGAAGTAGCGCGTTGCGTATTCGAAGAACTTGATCCGGAACTCGAGTTCGAGGCCTTGAGGATGGACGGTGATCACCTGCTTCCGGGAGAAGTTGCGGCTCGGCTCCGCGGGAAGGTGGCCACCATTCTCAAGGGAGAAAGGGTGGCTCTCAACTTTCTTCAACATCTTTCGGGAGTGGCCACCTACACCAGGCGTTTTGTGGAACGGGTGAAGGACCTGCCAGTGAAGATCGTTGACACTCGTAAGACCCTTCCTGGTTTTCGGGTGCTTGAAAAGTACGCGGTGGCGATTGGTGGAGGTAGCAATCATCGTTTTGGTCTCTCCGACGGCGTTTTGATCAAAGACAATCATCTCAAGGCTTGCGGTTCGGTGACCCTAGCCCTCAAAAGGGCTCGCAAATTCTTGCCGCATGTCTATCGGGTGGAGATCGAAGTCAAGACCTTGGAAGAATTGAAAGAAGCCCTGGCTGCTGGGGCAGAAGCCCTTCTCCTTGATAACATGGATGTCGAAACCCTGCGTCAAGCCGTAAAGATGGCCAGGGAAATCAACCCCAAGGTGGTGCTTGAGGCCTCAGGGGGAGTCCATCTCGAAAACGTGAGAGAAATAGCCGAAACCGGGGTGGATCTCATTTCCATCGGGCGTCTTACCCATTCTGCTCCAGCGGTGGATCTCAACTTGAAGATCGTGAAGATCTTGGCCTGAGGGATATCCTTGGGGATTAAGGCCTCAAAATCGAAGTAATCTTCCAAAAAGCTGAGACTTTGCATAAAAATTCCCATTTCTTGATCACCATGGGAGGTTCAGTTAAGATGCCCTTCACCACATTTTGAGGAGGGAGAAAGATGGCCCTTGATGAGATCAAGATCAGTCGAGCCATTATCGAGCGGTATTTTCAAAAGCTAAACGACTACCTTGAGATGGACGTAGCGGTGGTGGGGGCCGGGCCTTCGGGTCTCATGGCGGCTTACAAGCTGGCCAGTGAGGGTTTCAAGGTGGCGGTCTTCGAACGAAAGATGAGCATTGGTGGTGGTATTTGGGGTGGAGGTATGATGTTTAACGAAATCGTGGTCCAGGAGGAAGGGGCCAGGCTCTTGAAGGAGATAGGGGTACGGATCGAGCCCTGGAACGGAGGTGAATATTACACCGCTGATTCAGTGGAAGTGGCCTGTCTCTTGGCGGCTAGAGCCCTTTCGGCTGGAGCCAAGATCTTCAATCTCATCATGGTGGAAGACGTCATGGTGCGCGAAGGCCGGGTTGTAGGGTTGGTGCTTAACTGGACGGCGGTGGAAAGCGCTGGGCTTCACGTGGATCCGCTGGCGGTGCGGGCCAAGTACGTGATCGAAGCTACTGGTCATGAAACCGCGGTGCTTCAGGTCATGCAACGCAAATTAGGGGCCAAGCTGGCTACGGAAACTGGTACCATCATGGGGGAGAAATCCATGTGGGCAGAAGTGGCGGAGAGTCTCACGGTGGACTATACCCGGGAGGTCTATCCTGGGGTCTTCGTGGCTGGCATGGCAGCCAATGCTACCTTTGGAGCTTACCGGATGGGGCCCATTTTCGGAGGGATGCTCCTTTCTGGTGAGCGGGCGGCAACTCTGATCGCGGAGCGCCTCCGGCAAGAGGATTAGCCTTCTCCCAGAAGTGCAGCGAGCTTGGCCTTGGCGTCAGCGTAGTCAGGTTGATTGAGAAGGGGGCAGGCCGAAAGATCCGCCTCGCCGGTAGAGAGTTTGGCTGCTAGGGCCAGGCAAGTGGCCTCGCCACATTCGCCACAATTAGTCTTGGGCAGGAGTTTATAGATCTCTAGGGCAGGTGGGAGGGTGCGAGCCTCGTGACGCGGACGGATCTCCTCCCGCCGGGCCCAAACTTCCTCCAAAAATTTCTCCAGCTTTTCCCGCCAGAGACGGCCTTCTTCGATGTCACCTACTTCTGCCAATTGGGCCAGGTGAGGTCGTAAGGCGACCTTTTTATCCTCCAGACGGAAAACAAGTACCGGTTCGTCGGGGTCATAATACACTACTCGGGCCAAAGCGTTGAGATAAGGCATTAGTTCCGAGAGGTCTTCCTCAGCTGGAATCAAGATCTTATAACGTGGCACCCGGTCCACTCGGCAGGCAGCCTGTTCCAGTCGAAAATCGTCTCGCAAGAATTTCATAAAACCCTTTCTACGCTAAAAAGATCTCCTTTGCAACGTCTTGACAAAGGGAGGCAGATTTATTTAATTGCAATGCAATCTCAATAGGGGGTGAAAGGATGGGTTGCGGTTGTTCTTCGCAGCAAGGACCCCGAGGCAGGGCTTATGGTTGTGATTGTCCGTATTATCGTTGTTACCGGGCTTTACTCTGGGAGATTGTAAGGACCCTTGAGGAGACGAGACGCAGCTTCAAATCCAGACAATTGGCCGCTTTAAGACGAAAGATCTTGACTTATCTGGCCGAAGAGGAACGTTTAACGGATCCTGTCCGGCTTGAGAGAGGAGGCGATTTCAAACAATCGCTCGGCCTTTAGGGCTTCAGGGGTGAAATATCGGGCTCCGAGAAGGTGGGCCAGTTTCTTGGCCATCTCCAGCCGGACGGTTCCGGCTTCGGTGTCGATAACCACGAATTCCACCGTAGGAAATCCTTTTCGCAGCATCACGGCCAGCATCTCTATCTCTTCTCGGGGATGCTGGCCAAAAACGCTGACGTTTCCGCGACCATCAGTGATTAGGAGGACGGTTATTCGCAGGCAAGGATCTCGTCTCAGGACTTTGGCCAAAAAGTCTTTCAATTGAAAGAGAGCCGCCGGTAGAGGAGTAGAACCCCCTACGGGCAGGTCTTCGAGATACTTGGCTGCCAGTTCTACGGAATCCGTGGGAGGTAGAGGCATTTCGGCCTTCTGGCCCCGGAAGATCATGAGTGCCACCTTATCACGACGCTGGTAAGCTGAGAGCAGAAGACTCATGATGGCCCCTTTGGTCTCTTTCATCCGGGCTTCCGCCGCCATAGATCCCGAACCATCCACGCAAAAGACCAGAAGATGGCTGGTTCTCGTGAGTCTCAATTTGGCTCGGAGGTCTTCGGGACGAAAGACCAGGCGCCCTGGTCTTCCTTGTCGAGCGCGTTGGTGTGGGGCAGCGGAAAAGAGGGTGGCCCGCAGGGCAATTTCTCCTTCTCCTCGGTAGGGGACCGCCCGCCAGAAATGTCCTCGAGCAAAACCCACCCCCGGACTGCGACGCCCCGGATGCCTCTGTTCCTCGGGGCGACGTCGTCCTGCAAACTCTTTGACTTCAAAGGTTTCTCCAACCTCGAAGATCTTTTCACGCCCCTGCTGGGGGGTGGTTTCAAGCGGTTCCTGCGGAGGAGAACGATCTTCGGCCTCTGTTTGATCCCCCGAAGAAGCCTCCAGAAGCGGTCTTTTCCGGGGCGCGTCTAGGGGAGAGTCTTTGGGGGATTTGGTTTTGGAAGCCTCCTTTTGGTTTTCTGATTTGGGAGAAGGTGTCTTTTGTTTTTTCTGTTTTTCCAATAAGCGGCGGCGATGACGGAGGACCATTTCCGCCACGGCTTCCAAGTCTTCAAAAGATACTTCCCAGCGGTCCATCCAGGCGGCGTGGGCCCGTGCCGCCTCCTGAAGGACCAGCTCTGCTCGGTGCCCGGCAACCCGGGCGGAAAGTACAAGTTCTCCGATATAGTGCCGCACATGTGGGGGAACATCTACTAGAGGGACTCTTTTTTGGGCTGCGCGAAGCCTTTGGCGGAGCGTTTCTTCAGCGGGGGCAAATTGCATCCGGAAAATTTGA
The DNA here is from genome assembly GCA_964630855.1 of uncultured Thermodesulfobacteriota bacterium. Classification (GTDB taxonomy): domain Bacteria; phylum Desulfobacterota; class Thermodesulfobacteria; order Thermodesulfobacteriales; family Thermodesulfatatoraceae; genus JAADCO01. Next base: position 41,632 of record CAZVXP010000004.1, read on the forward strand.
GGATCTTTTTCAAAAAGGAGTCTTCGCCGAACAATTTCCGCCCGCACTTCGGGGTCCTTCTCTCCCTTTACTTCTATCAGAAGGCCGAAGCGGTCGAGGAATTGGGGGCCCAAAAGGCCTTCTTCTGGGTTCATAGAGCCGATCAAGAGAAAGCGGGTCTCGTAAGAGGCCGAAAGACCTTCGCGTTCCACCAGACACAGGCCCCGATCTGCCACCTCCAGCAAGATTGCTACAAGATGGGGTGGGAGGAGATTGATCTCATCCACGTAAAGGATGCCTTGATGGGCTCGTTTGAGGAGTCCTGGAACGAAGACCCTCTGTCCCCGACGAAGGGCATCTTCCAGAGAAAAGTGTCCTAGAAGGGAATCCTCGGTAGCGGAGAGGGGAAGATTGACCAAAGGGGTTTTCAGCAGTCCAGAAAGGGCCCGTACCGCGGTAGATTTGCCGGTACCCTTTTCTCCTGAAAGGAGCACTCCTCCTACTTTGGGATTTACCAAAGCCAATAGAAGGGCGAGTTTCATCTCTTCTTGCCCTACCAGGGCCGAAAAGGGAAAAACCTTCATGGAGCTCGATTTTACTGTACCGGGTGAGGAGGTTTAAAGGGTTTGATGTCCAAAATAGGAGTCCCATCGAACATATCTAGTCTTTCCACTTTCAGGACGGATCCCCTGACCTCAAGCACTTTGAGGATCGAAAGCCCAATAGCATTGGGACGACGCGGTGAACACGTACTGAAAACCCCGAGTTTGACGCCAGGCAGATGTGGTGGTTCTTGGATCAAGAACCTTTCTTCAAAAGGAGGGCTGAGATGGAAATGGAAGATGACATAGATTTCATCTCCGGCTTTGATGTCTTTCAGCCCCTTTTCGTATTTGGGGAGGATATGGAGCTCACCCCGGACATTAGAAACGCTATAATGACGAGGTATTTCGCGGGCCTTGGTTTTTACCCAGCCGATGGGATGGAAGCAGATCTCTTCCTCGCGCACGTTTTTACCCCTTTGAGATGCTTTGAGCGTATTATAACCTTTCTTTGAAAGGAGGAAGAGATGGGACAGTCTTGCAGACTTCCGGACTACAGCCGTATTCCAGAAGAGGCGCGTCGAATCGTGAATCAGACCAAGACCATCGCTTTGGTTGGAGCCAGCCCCAAACCAGAAAGACCAAGTCATCAGGTAATGAAGTATCTTTTGGAGAAAGGCTTTCGGGTAATACCCGTCAATCCCGGTCAAAAGGAGATCTTGGGAGAGAAGTGTTACCCAAATCTTTCAGCTATTCCAGAAGAGGCCAAAATAGACACCGTGGTTATCTTTCGACGGGCGGATCAAGTAGGTCCTATCGTAGAAGAAGCCTTGAAGCGTGGGGTTTCTGCTATCTGGATGCAAGAAGGGATCGAGAACGAAGAAGCAGCCCGTCTGGCTCGAGAAAAAGGGGTCTCGGTAGTGATGAACCTTTGTTTCAAGAAAGTTCATCTTTGGGGGGAACGAAACGCTTGAGCCATGACAGGATCTGTTCGTCCTCAGGGAGGGGTTTGATCCGCCCACCGGGCGTTCGATATGGACGTCAAGCAAGATGCGGGGCTCCTGAGGCTTGGGGTTCGAGATCCTGTCCATTTACTTTGACCGTGGGTGATCCCAGGAAACCTAGACGTTTGGCCTCTTCCAGGTCTTTGATCTCGTGGGTGACGATCTCTGCCTCAAGCCCAAGTTTTTGGAGGGCCCTTTGTAATTTGATGACAATTTCTGGCCAACGTCGACATTTCTTGGTGTAAAGGACCTCGATTTTCATGGCGGAGTGCATCGTCAGACTTCCAGTTTTTGAAGGACCTCTGGATCTCCTACTCCATCTGGTGCGCAAAAACAAGCTCGACATCTTCGATCTGCCCATCTCTCTCATTACTGAGCAGTATCTGGCCTATCTTGAGATGATGAAGGCCCTTGATCTGGAGGTGGCAGGGGAGTATCTCCTCATGGCCGCCACTCTTATTTACATCAAGAGTCGTCTGCTCTTGCCCCACCAAGAACCCGAGACCGATGGACAGCTACCGGAGGAAGACCCGCGTCGGGAGATCGTCGAACCCCTTGTTGAGCTGGCAAAATTTCAGGAAGCCGCCCAAAGGCTGGCGGCTAGACCCTTGCTTGGCAAAGACGTTTTCTCTCCTCCCGGTGAAGAACCCACCGAAGAAGAGACCCTTTCGGTCTCTCTTTTTGAACTTCTGGCCGCGCTCAAGGAAGTATTGGGCCGAAGAGCCCCTTCTCCCTTGGAGGTTAAAAGGGCCCGGGTGATGGTCACTCAGAAAATGGAAGAGATCCTCTTCCTCTTGCAAACACAAAAGCGGCTTCGTCTCTCTGAGCTCTTTCTTCGGGCCCAGGATCGGGAAGCGGCAATAGCTTATTTTCTGGCCCTCCTTGAGCTGGCCTTTCGGGCTCAGGTACGGCTCTTCCAGAATGCTGCTTGGGAGGAGGTGGAGATCCTTCCAAGATGAAGTTAATTTTGCTCTTCGTTTTGATCTTTGGTCCTCTGGCCTTGGTAAAGCTTTGTTACGCCTTTGGCACGGTGATGGTGCTACCACGCACCAAAGGGGCCCTTTTTGTTTCCACCTCTAGGAAGAAGATCCGGGCCATCCTAGAGGCCCTACCCCTTTCACCGGAAACCAAACTGGTAGATCTAGGCTGTGGTGACGGCCGCTTTCTGAGAGCAGTCTATCGGAAGTACGGCGTGATAGGGGTGGGTTTTGAGATCAATCCTTGGGCCTATTTCCTGGCCCGTCTCTATCATTGGTTAACCGGGTGTCCGGCCAAAATCAGGCGTCGGGACTTCATGAAGGAAGACCTTTCGGGATATCAGGTGGTCTTTTGTTATCTTTTTCCGGATCTTCTGCTTGAGCTTACACCCAAGCTTAAGGCCGAACTTCGCCCGGGAGCCATTGTTATCAGTTGTAACTTTCCCTTGCCTGGCCTTGTCCCTTGGCGGGTACTGGAAGAAGACGATCCCATTTACTTCTATCGTTTTTAGGCCGTGGCGCGCCGTGTCTCCAGGCTCTGATAAAGTTCTCGATAAAGGGGTGATTTCTCCAGCAGCTCCTCATGGGTTCCCTGAGCCACTATCCGGCCCCGATCCATGACCACCAAGAAATCAGCCCGGGTTATCGTGGAGAGGCGGTGGGCAATGATGATGGTCGTTCGTCCGCTCATCAGACGTTCCAGGGCCTCTTGGACCTTTTTCTCTGAGACGCTATCCAGATGACTGGTGGCTTCGTCCAGGATCAGAATAGGGGGATTTTTGAGAATGGCTCGTGCAATGGCCAGGCGTTGACGCTGCCCACCAGAGAGATTGAAACCTTTATAACCTAATATGGTGTCGTAGCCCTGAGGTAATTTTTCGATGAATTCATGGGCGTGAGCCAATTTGGCGGCTTGGATGATCTCTTCTCGTGAGGCCCCGGGGCGACCAAAGGCGATGTTTTCAGCCACCGTAGCGTTGAAAAGAACGATTTCCTGGGAGACGAGCCCGATGAGGGATCGCAAAGAAGAAAGAGCAAAGGAACGCAGGTCTTTCCCATCCAGCAAGAGGCGACCTTTCGTGGGGTCATAGAACCTTGGAATGAGAGAGACCAGGGTGGATTTGCCGGCTCCTGAAGGGCCGATGACGGCAACCACTTTGCCAGCTGGAATTTTGAGGTCGATGTCTTTGAGGACAATTTCTTCGGTGTGAGGATAGCGAAAACGGACCCCTTCAAAGAGAAGGGCCTTTTGGGGGGGCCAGGCTTCAAGGGCCCCGCCTGTTTCCTCCGGGTAACTTAGCACTTCTTCTACCCGCTCAAGGGCGGCGGCCGCGTCGTAGATCCCGGTGTAGGCCCGTGAAAGGCGTCTAAGGGGAGAAAAGATCATGAGAATGGCGGTGAGGACGGAGAAGAAGTCGCCGGGAGTCATGGCTCCCTTAATGACAAGGTGCCCACCGTAAGTGAAGACCAGGGCTCCTCCTACGCCGGTCATAAGATCCACCAAAAGTCGAGATCCCTCGCGATATTTGGTGACTCGCAGAAGGTAACGATAGTAACCGGAAAGTTCCTTTTGAAAACGCTGGAGCAGATAGTTTTCCTGGAGATAGACCTTTACTTCTCGTAAACCGGCCAGACTTTCAGTAAGTTGATGGGTGAGAGCGGCCATTTCTTGCTGGGCCAGGTGCCGCATGCGCCGGGCCTTTCCGCCGAGCTGACGGGCCCCAACAGCTACCACCGGAAAGACCGTGAGAGCAAGAAGGGAAAGGTCCCAGCGCCGGTAAAGGGCTACCCCTACCAGGGTAAGCACGGTCAACCCTTCAAGCATAAGCGTGCGAAACATGTCTCCCAGGACCGGTTCGATGGCGGTGGTATCATTGATTACCCGTGAGACCAGCTGTCCGCTGGTCTCACGCCGGACCTCGGCCAGGGGGAGACGCAATACCTTAGCGTAGAGGCGATAGCGCAAATCGTTCACGAGCCTGATGGCCGCCATACGCATGAGATAGGACTGCAAAAAGGCACTCATCCCCCGCAAGAAAAAGATGCCAACCACCGCCAGGGGGAGAAGTTTTAAGTAATGATAATTTTTTTCAAGGAATATGTTGTTGAGCACAGGTTTGACCAGCCAGGCAATAGAACCGGAAAGCAAAGAGGCCACAAAGCTGAAGAAGATCGAGATCAGAAGAAGGGGCCAATAGGGCCGAGCGAGACGCAAAATTCGTAGAAGGATTGACTGTTTCAAGGCAGATTTTCACCTCTCTTGCGTAAGATTTGGTTGACGAGGGCGAGATCTTCGAGATCGTCCACGTCAATGGCCGCTTCGGGATAGGGCACGATAACCGCCTCCACCTGGCACCCGAGGATTTGGGAAGCCCTTTCAAAGGCTTCCTTCAATTTCAAATACCCGGCAAGATATTTGGCCAAGGTGCCGGCTCCAAAGGCCCGTACAATGGCCAAAGGGTTTTTCCTTTTGTCTTCCACCTGTTGCCAGAAGAAGACAGCCTTGCGGGCCAAAGGGGAGAGGAGGGCGTAGAGGTTGGTGGAACAGAAGCGGCCTTCCTTCAAGCGATAAGTGGTTCGCCTGGCCTGGGGATAGTTAGCTCTCAGGGTTTCGTAACGTGCTATTCCTACCACCAGATCCGCCAAGGTGCGAGTCGCGCGATGGAGAAAATATTCAACCATTTGGGGGCTTAAAAGGGCATGGTCAGCGGTGGTAAGGAAGACCGGGTCTTTTCCTCCTAGAAGTTCAAGGGCTTTGTAGGTGCTCCGACTAGGGGTGGGGGCAGGAGGAATCCAATCCACCTCAGAGGGAAGAAGGTCCCGAAGTCTTAACCAACAAAATTCTTCTGGACCGCAGAGATGAATCTTTTCGATGAGCGGGCAGTCCAGGAGGGTTTTGACCACGCGCTTGATCATGGGTATTCCACCTACAGGCACCAAGGCCTTACAAGGTACGCCGGTAGCCTCGGCCAGGGGGTCTCCTTCTGGGCGCTCGCCAGCTAACACCAGGGCCTTGAATTTCATCTCAGCTCCTTTTCGTACAAGCGATAGATTTTGTAAGGCGGGCCCGCCAGGGCTTCCGCCAGTCGGCGCATGGGACGGTTGTCTTCAAGTATCCAGGAGAGCTCAAGACGTTTTGTCCCACGGCGCAGGAGGATCTGTCGAATATCATCGATCAGGCGTACAATCAGGAGAGACCCTTTAATGGTCTGTTTGAACTCCCGCCGCACCCCCATGAGGACCACCCGGGCTGACCGAGGTGGTTTGAAGCAAAGGCGCCATCCCAATTTGAGCCAGCCCCAAGGTAGGAGTCGACCGTTGAGATCCCCCAGGAGTTCGTTGAAATTGGGAAGCACCACAATGAAGGCCACGGGCTTTCCCTCCACTTCAGCGATACGTACCAACTCCGAGCTTACCAGGTATTTGAGGTTCTGACCCAAGTAAAGATATTCCTCCCGTGTAAAGGGTACGAACCCCCAATTATCGCTCCAGGATTCGTTAAAGATGTCGAAGATGAGATCAAGTTCTTCACTCAGACGTCTTTTGTTGAGGGCCCTGGTCTTGACGGTGAAGCTTCCCTTGGGAACGAGTTTTTCGACCCGAGCCAGGGTTGCGGGCTGGCGGACCATGAGATAGGCCAGAAGATCTTTCGCTTTCCGATAACCAAGGGCCTCGATCCTTGGGGCGTAATAAGGCCGGGCGTGTCCCATGAGAAAGCTGGGAGGGTATTCAAATCCCTGCACCAGGAGACCACACTCTTGATTGATGGAAAGATTGAAAGGTCCCTGTATCTTCTGGAGGCCGCGGTTTCGAAGCCATTTTTCAGCGGTCTGGAAAAGGACGTCAAAGACCTCTTCGTCATCCACGGCCTCAATAAGACCAAAGTGTCCTATGGGGCCGTGGCGTTCCAGCACTAGGCGGTCGACCTGGGCGCTAATGCGTCCTACCACTTCCTTTCCTCGGAAGGCCAACCAAAACCGAGCTTCAGCGTGGCGAAAATACGGATTTCTGGCAGAAAGGGCCTCCCGACGTTCCAATAATAAAGGAGGAACCCAGGCAGGGTCTTCGGCGTAGATCTTCCAGGGAACTCTGAGGAAGAGCTCCAGGTCTTGGGTCGAGGTTACCAGACGAACCGAGACATTTGACATCTCTTCTCCGAGCAATTTGTCTCTCACGTGTTATATATGATTTTAGAGGTGATGAAGGATGAAGGCTATCATACTGAGTGCTGGTCAGGGTAAAAGACTTTTGCCCCTCACCAAAGATCGGCCCAAATGTTTGATAGGCCTAGAGGGCCAGAGCATTTTAGAGTGGCAGGTAGATGTTCTCCACTACGCTGGTATCAGGGAAATTGTGGTTGTGGTGGGCTACAAGGCGGAGAAGGTGGAGAGTCTTTTGAGGCAACGTTACGGACCTCTGGCCCCTCGTACTATCTTCAATCCGGATTATGACCGGGCTGATAACCTTTGGAGCTGCTGGCGTGCGAAGGGGGAGATGGAAGGTCCCTTTGTCCTCCTCAACGGAGACACCCTTTTTGAGCCCGAGATCCTGGAGAGACTTCTGGCTTCCAAGGGCTATCCCATAACCGTCACCATAAATCGCAAAAAGAAATACGACGACGACGATATGAAAGTCGTGATCCAGGCAGACAGGCTGCTGGCAATAGGTAAAGGACTCCCCTTGGAGCGGGTAGGGGCGGAGTCCATCGGGCTCCTCAAGTTTGACGAGGAAGGAGCAAGACTCTTTCGGGAAAGCCTGGATGAAGCGGTTAAGGAGAAAGATTCGGTTAAACGCTGGTATCTTTCGGTGATCAATCATCTGGCTCAAAAATCGGTGGTAGGAATCTGTGATATCACTGGTCTTCGTTGGTGTGAGATCGATTATCCTAAAGATTTGGTTCAGGCCGGAGCAGTGGTGAAGAGAATTCGTGAAGTCCTGGGTGCTCCATCGGTTCTGGCCATGAGTGCCCGTTAGGTGCATGATTCTTGCCAACTACCTGCGACGTCAGGTCCTGAAGCCCTTTCTGGTCGTCTCTTTGGTCTTAACAGGGATCTTCGCAGCCTTGATGGCGGCTCGTTATCTAGCGCAAGCAGCCGAAGGCAGGATTCCCACAGAAGTCATTGGTCGGCTTATCTTACTGAGGGTCCTTATCGCCCAAGAAATACTGCTCCCCACCACTTTTTATTTTTCAGTTTTCTGGGCCCTTGGGCGTCTTTACCGACGGGCTGAGATGATAGCCATGTATGCCGCGGGCTTTTCTTTTCGCAGGGTGAACTGGGCGGTGCTTTCTCTGGCCCTGGCCTTGAGTCTGTTGACCGCCCTCTTTTCCTTTGAAATCCGTCCCTGGGCCTGGAAGGAGTTTTACAGACTCAAGGCTTCTTCTCAAAGGACCTTTGATCTTTCGAGGTTGCGAGCCGGGGTTTTCTACGAGCTTCCAGAAAAACGTGTTTTTTTTGCCGAAAAGATCTCTCGTCAGGACCTTCGGGCCGAGGGGGTCTTTCTTTATCAATCCGATAAAGGGGGGCCAAGCGTCATCAGGGCCAAGGAGGCCTCTCAGGAATTGAGCGCGGGAGAGATCTTTCTTGTCCTGCGTCATGGATATCAATACGACTTCGATCAAACCAAAGCCCTCGTCCTGGTTTCGGAATTTGAAGTCCTTAAGATCTTTATGGCCCGCATCGGAAGTCCAAAAACTACGAAGGTGAAGGCCCTTCCAACTCGTGCGCTCTGGCCTCCTACTACCCTCGAACAGATGGCCGAATGGCAGTGGAGACTTTCTTCACCTCTTTCAACGCTCCTGTTGGCCTTTGTGGCCTTGAATTTGAGTTCGGTGAGACCCAGACAGACCCACTTGAGACGGTTCCCTTTGGTGGTACTCCTTTTTGCCCTGTTTTTTTATGGCGGGGCCATTTTTAAAAAGATGTTGATGAAGGGTCTCCTGCCTGTGTGGCCGGGGGTGTTTACCGCTCACCTAGCTCTATTGGTGGTCGCCCTGATCTGCTATCGTTTCTGGACGCGTCCATGAAGACCCTGGATCTTTATCTCATACGTGTTTACTATCGCACTTTCTTCTTGTTGTTTCTGATCTTGGCCTTACTCTTCGGTTTTTTGGAATTCATTTCCCAGCTCGAGGATGTGGGCCGCGGGAGTTATAACTTCCTTAAGGCCCTGGCCTACGTCTTCTTTACTACGGGCGGGCGGACTTATGAGTTGCTTCCCGTAACAAGTCTTTTGGCAGGTCTTTGGTCTTTGGGGGGGCTTGCAGATCGGAACGAACTTCTGGCCATGCAAGCCGCCGGTATGACGCGATCCCGCATAGGTGGGGTAGTGCTGGCGGGATTGGTCGTCCTTCTGGCCATTTTCGCCTTTTTAGAAGAGACCCTTTTCCCCCGGGCAGAGTATAAGGCCTGGCTCCTGAAGGCCAGGGCCCTTTCTGGAAAGGACCTCACCCCGTATGGACATGGTTTCTGGGCCCGGGAGAAGGAGAACTTTCTCCAGGTGAAAAGGGTTCTGGGCAAGGGTCTTTTGGCTGGAGTGGAGATCTTTGTCTTTGACGAACACGGACGACTTTCTCGTTTTGTCTCTGCTCAAAAAGGAGAGGTGCACGACGATCACTGGTTGCTCTTTCAAGTTGTGCAACAAGAGATAGGACCACGCTGGATCAAAAAGGAAAGGTTTGAAGAACTTCGTTTGAAAGCCTTCGTGCCGGTTCAAAAGGTGGAAAATCTTACGCTTCCTCCGGAGTATCTATCTCCGAGCGAACTTTGGCACTCCAAGACCGTATTGGAGGAAGGTGGCCAAAACGCCTATCGTTACACCCTTCTCTTTTGGCAGCGTCTTTTTGTCCTCCCCACAGCCCTTTTTATGCTCCTTCTGGCTTTGGGTTTCGTACTACGGTTACCAAAAGAGAGGGGAAAGGGCGTTCAGGTGGGATTTGGGGCTATCTTCGGGCTTTTCATCTATCTGGGAGAGCAGGTGCTGGCCCATCTGGGTCTGGTCCTGGAATTGCCTCCCTTGTTAATAGCGATGATTCCGGTTTCCCTGGTCGCATCTCTGGCTCTCTGGCGTTGGCGGTTTTAATGAGCCTTGCCAAAGATCAAAGGAGATGTCATTTTCACCGGTCGATGGCTTGTTACTACCAGGTCTTGAAAGAAACCAATCTTAAGGTTTGGGGGTTGACTGTTTCTGAACGTCTGGCGCGTTTACTCGCTGGGAAGGCCAGGCCGCTTCCTTCTCGCCCCTTGGGTTCAGGAGACAAAGTCCTCCTCTTCCGGGCAGACTATTTGCTTGATGACCGCTTGGTCCGTTATCTCTTAAGCCAAGAGAATCTGCTCCTTCTCTCCGAAGACGGTGAGCCTTTGGCGGCGGTGGTTCCGGCTCCCCAGCATCCTCTGGTGCAGGCCTTTTTTGAAGGGAGAGGGCCTCTTCCCGAAGGAATTGAAGCTAAAGAACTGAAAGAGATTTCCGGGTCCTTTTTTCAACATCTGCGCAAATTTGAACCCCCTTTTGCCCTTAAACTCTCTCCGGAGACGAAAGATCAGGTCGAGCGACGACTCTACGATTGGTCTTACAAAGGAGTAACGGACTTGGTGACTAAATGGCTTTGGCCCACGCCGGCGAGGTGGGCGGTCAGGTTTTGTGTGCGTCTGGGACTCAGACCCAATCACGTCACGTTTGTGGGTTTCATCTTGGTAGTGGTGGCAGGTTATCTGTTTTATCAGGGGCGGCTCGGATGGGGGCTTTTGGCGGCCTGGTTGATGACCTTCCTCGACACCGTGGACGGAAAATTGGCTCGGGTGACCGTGACCTCAAGTAGATTTGGCCATTATTTTGACCATCTTATAGATTTGATCCATCCTCCCATCTGGTATGTACTCTGGGCCTTGGGATGTCAGAGGCTTGGTCAGTGGGAGGTTCCCTGGCCTTTTCCCTGGTTGGTAGGAGTTTTGGTAGCGGGTTATGTTTTAGGGCGTCTGGTGGAGGGGGCCTTCCTTGCCATTTTCGGTTTCGAGATTTTTTGCTGGCGGCCCTTGGATTCCTTCTTCCGTCTCGTGACCGCGAGGAGAAATCCCTGCCTTTTGATCCTTACCTTTTCTTTCTTCCTGGGTCGGCCTGATGTGGGGTTTCTGCTAGTAGTAATCTGGACCTTCCTGACCAGCGTCTGTTTGCTTTGGCGTTTCTGCTGGGCGTGGTGGAAACGCCGGCAAGGCCCTCTTCGTTCTTGGCTAGAAGAGCCTCAGCGATTCTCGACTCACAGGTTGGCTATCAGGTGGTTTACACGAGAGATCCAAGAAGCCTGAATCCAGCTCTCATTATCAATCCCAAGGCCAAAAAAAACGAAAGACGTTGGCCTCATTTGGCAGCTTTGGCCCGGCAGGCGGGATGGCCCTTTCGCCTGGGGGTAGAACCCGAAGAGCTTTGCCAAATTGCGGCTGAGCTTGTAGCGCAGGGCAGCCGTCTTCTTCTCATTTGCGGGGGAGATGGAACTCTGGCAGCCATCCTTACCTTCTGGCTGGATCTACCCGCAGAAAACCGGCCTTTTTTAACGCCCCTTTTGGGAGGGACGACCAACCTTATTGTACGGGACCTTACCAGTACCCCACCAGAAAAGCTCCTAAAGGCCCTTTTTAAAGGGTGCTTACCCCGTATCAAAAGGAGAATGGTCATGAGACTCAACCCTCCTGGAGCATGTGGGATGTTTCTTGGCGGAGGTCTCGTGGCCGAAGGGGTAAGTCGCTTTCGCGAAAGAAGGCACAAGGGAGAAGGTGCCCCCTGGAAGGCTTTGGGGTTCGTGCCAGCTAAACTGTGGTCTCAAGAGACGCAGAGGCCAATCGAGTTCCTGGAGTCTTCAAACCTTTTGAAACGGGGACCTTTCTGGTTCTTCTTTCTGACCACCTTGAAAAGGCTCTTTGGTTGGTTTGATCCATTAAAAGAATGTTCTTCGGAGAAACTCCGGGGACTGGCCCTGAAAAAGGGGGTCAACTTTTCGGCTCTTTTTCTTAAATATTGGATAGGAAAAAGGCTGGAGGTTCCCCACGTGCACCATGTGTGCGAAAAGCAACTTCTAGTTTATGCCCAAGAACTAGCCCTCGATGGTGAGATCTACTACTCTCCTTCGAAGCGCTTTTTGGTAGAAGTGGCGGGAGAGGTGGAGTTCCTCATATGGTGATTCCGAACGATTTGCTGAGAGAAATAAAAAGGCGTTCTCGTCCGCCAGCCTTTGCTTCGGGGCTGAAAGAAGCGGTTCAGGAATTGATAAAACGTTATCCCGGAGTGGAGGCAGTCCTTTTTTATGGTTCATGTCTTGAAAAAGGAAACCTCTATGACGGTTTGGTTGACCTCTATTTGTTGGTACAAAGCTATCAGCTGGCCTATCGACATCCCTTTTTGGTCTGGGCCAACCGCCTCCTTCCACCAAACGTCTTTTATTATCAAAGAACGGACCATCAGACGTTACGCATCAAATACGCGGTCATGGAGCTCGATCATTTCAGGAAGGCCACTTCCTGGCGATGGTTTCACTCCTATTTTTGGGGCCGTTTTTGTCAGCCAGCGGTCCTTCTTTACGCTTCAGAGAGCGGTCGCAAAGCGGCCCTTGAAGCCCTGGCTCAGGCGGTGCTTACTTTCCTGACACGGACCATTCCAATGGTCCCTCCCAAAGGAAGACTTGAAGAATTGTGGCTTACCGGCCTCAAACTTAGTTATCGGGCCGAACTGCGGCCAGAACCTGGAGGCCGGATAGAGGAGTTGTGGCAGAAGGCCAGAGAGCACTTTACGGCGGTGACCCGCGCGGCGGCTCCAGCCATACCCTTTCCCTTCGAAGTAAGAGGGGACTCTTATCAGGCAGAGGTACCCAGGTCTCTCAAAAGACGCGAATCCTGGGCCTGGCGTTTACGTTTGATTCAGGGGAAATTGCTTTCCGTTCTCCGGCTGAGTAAAGCCGCTTTTACCTTTCAGGGTGGGGTGGACTATGCCCTTTGGAAGATCGAACGTCATCGGGGAATTCGGCTGGAGGTGTCTCCTTTTTTTAGGCGCCATCCTCTTTTGGCCCTCTTTTTGTTGGGCTGGCGAGTTATCCGTTTGGGAGGGGTGAGGTGAAACGTCTTTTGGCTCGCAGGCTCCAAAAAGCCTTCAGGAGAAGAGAAGTGGTACGAGGCGTGGACCTTGAAGTGCGCGCCGGGGAGATCGTGGGTTTACTGGGGCCCAATGGAGCCGGAAAGACCACCACCTTCTATCTCATAGCTGGTCTCATCCGCCCAGATGCCGGCGAAGTCTTTCTCAATGAAGAGGAAATAACCCGGCTAAGCTTAGCAGAGAGAGCCAAACGTGGGATGACCTATCTTCCTCAAGAGAGGTCCCTTTTTCGAGATTTGACCGTAGAGAAGAATCTTCTGGCTGTCTTGGAGGTGGCGGGTTTTCGAGGAAAGGAAAAAGAAGAACGAAAGAGACGTTTGCTGGAGGAATTCGATCTGGTAGCTCTGGCTGACCATTCGGCCCGCACCCTTTCCGGGGGGGAGGCCCGGCGGGTAGAGATCGCTCGGGCCGTGGCCATCGAGCCGGATTTCATCCTCCTTGACGAACCTTTTGCCGGGGTCGATCCAATGATCGTGGGACAATTGCAGCTCCTCTTAAGAGAGCTACGTCAAAAGGGGATGGGGGTCCTTATTTCCGACCACAATGTAAGAGAAACCCTAAAGATCTGCGATCGGGCCTATATCATGTACGAGGGAGAGATTCTGGCCTCTGGTTCCCCTGAGTTCATTGCTGAGAACAAAGCAGTTCGGGAGGCCTACCTCGGGCTGGATTTCAGTCTCTGAACACGATCCCGGAGCCTGGGATGTTCTAGAAGGAAACGAGCGATAGCCCGAGCACCTCTTTCTGCGGCTGTGCTCCCTGGTTCCTGATAGAAGGTGTAACGGAAGGCCTCCACTTGACGGGGTTCATAACGCGGTTGCACCTTAAAGGCCCTGGCTAGGGCTGGAGCCAGGTCCCTTTCGAGGTCTTCGATCACCTGCCCCAAGGTCCAATGGAAATAAAAGGGGTTGCCCTGCCATTTGACCCGGTGGGCGTTGAGGAAGAGACAAGGGCGAGGTTTCCATAGGAATTCGTAAACCTGACTACTTACGTCTCCTAAATAGATGTCTGCGGCGAGCATGTAGGTCATATCCACCGAGGCCATACTGCCCAAGTCGATGAGGAAGTTGGCACGCTTCCGAAACCGGCGGGGAATAGGACGGGCTCGATGGCGAAAACGCCGCCGGAAAAGTACTACGTGTGGGGCAAAGATGAGGTTGTATTCCGGATGATTGGCAAAGAATTCAAGGACCTTTCGGCCCCATTTGTTCCAAGAAGCTACTCTTTGGTCAAAGTGGGGGTTGTAGACCACGGTGACATTTTCGTTGTCAAAAAGTTTGGGGCGCGAGGGGTGCAGTTTTTCCACCACCTCAAATTTAGGCCAGCCTACCACGGCGTACTTCCCTTCTTCGAGGAGTCCTAGTTCCTTCAGGCGATCTACGTATTTTGGCCCGGGCAAGAGGACGAAGTCGAAATATTTGATCTTTGGGTCAAACCCACCCTCACGGTCACCAGCTCCATGTCGGGTATGAATCATGATGAGATCCCACAGGCCAAACTTGCTTCGTAATCGGGAGCAATGTCGTTCCGGAGCCACCAGGGCGTCAAGGGAGCGAAAGAAGTCCAGGTTGTGTTTGAGGACCATCAGTTTGCGACCAAAGGCCCAAGTAGAAACCAAGGGGTCCAGGGCTCGGTAATACCAGGGCACGGCAAGTTTTAAGAACTGGCAACGGTGTCCGGGATAGAGGTCTCCGATGCGTTTGGCAAAGGCCATCTCTTCATCGGTGGCACAAGCGATGATGACCTCGAAGAATTCCTCGTATTGGCGCGAGAGTTCAAAGGCGTAGGGAGCAGCGTGTGGTACTTGATGTGGAAAATAATGGTTGAAGAGAAAACAGACCCTTATACGCTTTTTTTCCATGCTCGTACTCTTTCAAAAACAGCAAGATATTGAGAGACCGCTTTGGTTAAAGAGAACGTTTCAGCTCGTTTCTCAAGTGTCTCACGAGACGGTGGATTTTCAAGGATTTGAAGGAGAGCCTGCCCCAGGATCGCAGGGTGGCCTACGGGAACAAGAGGTCCAAGCCTTCCATCTTCAAGAATTTCGCGAGCTCCTCCCGGACAATCTGTACTTATTACCGGGCACCCTACGGCCAGGGCTTCGAGTAGGACTCCTGGCAGTCCTTCCCAGCGCGAGGAAAGGACGAAAACGTCAGCCCTGGCCATGTAAGCCCAAGGATTTGGAGAAAAACCGGGAAGATCAACGCGCTCTAGAAGGCCAAGGCTTCTGGCCAGTTTGACTAGTTTTTTTCTTTCTTTTCCTTCACCCAAAATGATGAGGCGAGCGGAAGTCAGATCTTTTATGTGTCCTAGGGCCCGAATGAGAGTGGCAAAATCTTTTTGGGGTGAGAGGCGACCAGCTCCTAAAATAATGGGAGTGGTCTTGGGGTTGAACCAAGGGTGTGGGGTGGGTTCCCGGGCCAAGATCCTGATCTTTTCGATTTCGATGGGATTGTAAATAACGGAGGTCTTTTCCCGGGGATAGGGAATCAGTTTCAGGAGGTCTTCAAGCACTGCCTGGCAGACCGCAACGATGAAATCTGCTTCAGGATAATGACGTTTGATAAGACCAAGCCGCCTCTTGGCCTTTAGACCCCTGAATCCAGTTTGACCACCAAGACTTCCTGAGAGGTGGTTGCTCAGCCGCAGAATGAGAGGGACGGAGGTTTTGGAGAGTCTTCGGGCGGCAAGGGCGGTAAGATGGGCGTGATTGGCCGCTGATAGGAAAAGGTCCACTGGATTTTGACGCAAGTACCGAGCCAAAGGAAAACGGCTCAGGAAAACCCTCAAGCGACGGGAAAGAAACCCGAGGAGTGGCTGTAAAGGTCCAAAGTCGAGAGGGATCAGGTTGAGCTCGCCAATTTCTGGCAAGAGAGGGCCTCTGGGTTCTACAACCACCAGATCCACTCGATGGCCAGCCTGATTCCAACCTTTGGCCAGACTAACCACCCGTCTGGTGGCTCCCCCACCGGTGAGGCCATAGATGAAAACGGCGATCCGCATCAGAGGTGAGCAAAGGCTTGGATGATGTGGTTGATGTCTTCGGAGGTATGGGCAGCTGAGACACTGGCTCTTAGGAGGGCACTACCGTCTGGGGTGGCTGGTGGAAGGACCATATTTACATAAACTCCTTTTTCAAGGAGTCCTCGCCAAGTCTTGAGAGCCTCTTCTGGTTTTCGGAAACGTACGGCCACAATGGGACTTGGTTCCGGTCCGAGTTCAAATCCCATCTTTTGTAGGCCCTGATATAGACGATAAGCGTTATGCCAGAGCCTTTCTTTAAGTTCAGGACGATCCTGGATGATCTTAAGGGCGGTTCGGGCGGCGGCCAGGTTGGCTGGAGAAAGAGAAGCGGTGAATATGTAAGGCCGGCTGGCATATCGCAAGATTTCAAGTTCCGCGTGGTGACTGGTGCAGTACCCACCAATGGAGGCCAGACTCTTGCTGAAAGTCCCTACAATGAAATCGACCTTTTCTTCTACCCCTGCTTCTTCGGCGCGACCACGTCCTTTTTTCCCCAGCACCCCAAGGGAGTGAGCCTCATCTACTAGAAGGTATGCCCCGTATTTTTCTTTCAGGGCTGCAATTTCAGCCAATGGGGCCCGATCTCCTAGCATGCTGTAAAGCCCCTCGACCACGATGAGAAGGTTTTGATGGAGATTTTTCTTCCTGAGCCGATGGAGCTTTTTTTCCAGATCTTCGAGATCGTTGTGGCGGAAACGATAGACTGATACCCCTCCCAAGCGACAGCCGTCGTAAATGCTAGCGTGACAGTCCGCATCCAGGATGACAGCGTCTTCCCGATTAACCAAGGTAGAAAGGACTCCAAGATTAGCAGCGTAACCTGTGGTAAAGACAATGGTATGAGGCTTTTCGAAGAAGGCCGAAAGTTCGTTTTCAAGTATCAGGTGGCTGTGATAGGTGCCATTGGCCATCCGTGAGCCTGTGGTCCCCGTGCCTTCTTCACGGATAGCACGACAGGCAGCCTCGATACATTCTTCATCAAAGGTCAGGCCCAAATAATTGTTGGTACCGGCCAAGATGACCCGGTGTCCGTTGACCACGGCCCGAGTCGGAGAAAGGATCTTCTCAATTACAACGTTGAAACCTCCAAAATTTTGGCGAACCTCCTCCAACGAACAGGCCAAACGTTGAAATTTATCAAAAATGCCCATCTAATCCTCGGCTAAAAGTTTTTCGATTTGAAGGACCAGGTCCTCTACGGTCTGGACTTCATTAAGTACGTTTACGGGAATGGAGATGTCGAATCGATCTTCAACTTCCGCCAGAAGTTCCATGGCCTTGAGTGAATCAATGGCCAGATCCGCTTCAAGTCTGGTCTCAGGACTTATTTCAACCTTGGTGGCCAACACCTCACGAAGGATGCCTTCTACCTCCTGTCTAATTTTATTCCGGTCCATAGTTTTCAATTAAACCTTTAGTCCCAAGCTGCGCAAACCTTTCTCTAAATTGAAACGGGGTTTCCAACCCAGGTCTTTTTCGATGAGGGTGTTATCACAAACCCAGTGGTAATGGAAGAGTTCGTTCACCTTACCAGGGGTAAGCATAGGCGATTTTCTGAGGAGCTGTCCCCAGAAGACGGCAAGATAGCTCACCGAAAAAAGGGCCCGGCGCGAGACTTTTACGACCTTCACGGGCCTCTTTCTCAAATTGGTTACAATTTCTGAGAGTTCACGCCAGGAATACCCTCCGATTTTGCCGTCGTGTAACTCATAAGTCCTTTGAGTTTTTGGATTCTGGAGCCAGCAAAGGACGGCTTCAGCGAGATCCTCTACGTGAAGAAGTGAAAACCGGTGATCTTCTTTCCCGAAGACCAGAAGCACTCCTTGCCACATGAGCCTGATGAGGGGTAACAATTCGCGATCTCCCGGGCCATAGACGGCTGGTGGACGAAAGATGGTCCAAGGTCCCTTTTGACCCCTCAGGATCTCTTCCCCTATTCGTTTGCTGGTGGCGTAAGGAGAAAGGTAAGGATGGCGAGCTGCCAGGGAAGAGACATACAAAAAGGGAGTTTTTCCTTGCCAAAAAGAAAGAAGACGCCAGAAACCCTTGACATTGACGTGACCAAATTCTTCGAAATCAGCTCCACGTATGGCTCCTGCCAGGTGAACAACGGCTTCTGTGCCGTTCAAAAGTTCTTTGAGGGCCTCTTTGTCTTCCAGGCTTCCGTGGACGGACAAAATCCGGGAAGACAGACCGAGGGATCCGAGAAATCTTTTGAGATTTTCTTCTTTTTGAGGAGAACGGACCAGGATCTTTACCTGTAAACCTGCCCTAAGGAGCCGATGTACGACATGTTGGCCAATGAATCCCGTAGCCCCGGTAAGGGCGATTATTTTAGGCATCAGCCGGATTTGGCAACCAGGGCCTCTTGGTTGATCGTAAATGATTGCTGCTTCAGATAACCCCTTGCCAGACAAAGGCGTTTGGTGTGACTGCGGGCCGGCTTCCCAGAAGTGGTCCGGACAATGGTATTCTTGGGGACCAGGACGACCCGACAATCTATACCAAATTCACGCCTAATACGGGCAGTTATTTCACGACACAAGTCTTTGGCCATCTTTCCTGAAAGGCGGGCCTGGACCACAAGGACCGCTTGATCACGTCCTTCTTCGTCTTGGATGGCAAAGGCACAGGCGTTGCCAGGTTTTACTTCTGGCAGGCTTTCGGCTATTTGTTCTAGATCTTGGGGCCAGATGTTCCTTCCATGGATAATGATGACGTCCTTGGCCCGTCCGGTGATGACAATTTCTCCTTCCTTAAGATAGGCTATATCTCCCGTATTGAGCCAGCCGTTTTCATCGAGGACTTCCCGGGTGGCTTCGGCATCTCCCAGATAACCCGCCATAATGCTAGGTCCTCGGACAAAGAGGAGACCACAATGTCCTTCGGGTAAGGGACGGCCGTTTTCGTCTCGGATTTCGATTTCGAGCTCTGGAAGGGGTCTGCCGCATCGTACCAGGGCCTTCCCGTCTTCTTTCTGGAAAATTACTTTTTGGCCACTCTTAAGACTCTCTCTGTCTACTAGATCTACTTTTATTCCTCGTCCCAAGGGGGTAAAAGAAACGGCCAGGGTACATTCAGCCATTCCGTAACATGGTAGAAAGGCCTCGGGGCGAAAACCGCATTTTTTGAAACGTCTTGCAAAACGCTCAAGTATTTGGGGACGGATCATTTCTGCTCCTACTCCAGCCACTCGCCAACAGGAAAGATCAATTTTTTCCAAGTCTTCGTCTTTGAGCCTCAAAAAGGCCAATTCATAACCAAAAGGAGGACTGAAAGAAATGGTTCCCCGGTTGGCACTGATCAGTTTGAGCCACAAGCCCGGACGCATGACGAAATCTTTGGGACTGAAGAAGTCTACCGAGACCTGTGAAGCCATGGTGGCCAGTACCAAACCCACCAGACCCATATCGTGATAGAAGGGGAGCCAGGAGACGGCGCGGTCCAGTTTTTGTCTTCGGACTCCATACCGGGCAATGAGACGCAAGTTGTGGAGAACCGAACGCTGAGTCACCATTACCCCTCGAGGAAACCGCGTGCTGCCAGAGGTAAACTGGATATAAGCCAGATCGTTTGGCCCCAGCGGTTCAAGAGGTTTGTTGCTCCGGGGCAAAGACTCGACATCTTCGGCACTTCCAACAAGAGCGAGGTCCAGGCCTTCGGTTGCCTGGGAGATAGCTCCCAGGAACTCTTTGGGAGCAATCGCAACCTTGGCTCTTGCAATGTGTAAGAGCCCACGAAGTTGAGCAATGTAGGCTTCGGCACTACTTAACTGCAGGGCAATAGGGAGGGGCACGGGGATCAGCCCCGCATACTGACAGGCAAAAAAGAACCGTACAAAAAGAGGGTCGGTATGGGCCACGATGGCCACGCTGCTCCCTCGAGGGAGGGAAAGACTCAAAAGACGCCGGGCCAGATCCCGGGCCTCCTCTCGTAAGCGCGAATAAGGAAGGGCTAGAAGGAGTTTGCCCCGGCTGGAATAAAAATTGTAACCGGTTTGACCTTGAGCGGCGTAATCAAGGGCTTCTGTCAGAGTAGCAAAATCGGCCAGTCGAATCGGCTGCCCACTTTCAGTTGGAGTAGGTCTCTCTTGCGGCATCGCCCTTCCCATTCCTAGAAATTGGCGCGTTAAGATAACATGTTTTTTAATGTTTGGGATCTTGGCTTTAATATCAGCAGGCGCATTATAAGGAGATTTTGGCCTATTCTCAAACTAGTTTAATATAATTGAGAATCAAAATGAAGGAGAAGCAAGCGTGAAGGTCTTTTTGGTGGGTTGGTGGGTCTTTTTCCTTTTTCTAGAAACCCAAGCCTGGGCCGTTCAGATTCATGGCCCTCCCGAAGGTCTTTATGTCCATATGATGGCCCATCTCTTTTTCACGAGTTCGATCTTATTCTTTTTTTATTGGTTGAGGAAGCATCCGGTCCAAGAAGGCAAAGGCTGGCATTATCTCAAGCTCTCCCTCCTCTTCTTTCTCCTCTGGAACCTTGACACCCTTATGATTCACATCCTGTCTATTCGTCTCCCTGAAGAGGCCCTGAGTCGACCATCTCAAATCTGGCATCATCGGCTTATGCCGCCCCTTACCTGGGAAAGGGTCCTCTATTACATAGGCCGCTTTGACCATCTCTTTTGTGTGCCCGCTATCTGGTTTTTGGTCCAAAGTCTCAAATCCTTCCTTGAAGAGGAGGCTTCTTCGGTCCAATGAAAGGGCTACCCCTATTTCCCATTTATTTGAGTGACTTTTTTGGTTCTCTCCTCATGCTCGTTTTTTCTCTGATAGCCTATAGATGGGCGCGAAGACTCCGTCATTCTAAGCCTCAGAACGTACTTTTTATGTATCTTTTTGGACTTTCTCTAGCTTTGGTGGCCCTTTCTGTTTCCCGAAGTGCAGGTCATATGTTACGTTTTGTTTTTGTTTACGCTGGTGTTCCAGGATGGTGGAAAGATCTAGCTCCATGGTCGGGTGGCTTAAATACCATGACTTTCGTAGCAGTTGGAGTTCTTACTTTTTATTATCCTAATGTTCGCCGTGCCCTTGAATTGGTAGAAGAAGATGCTCATAAACTCAAGAAAGCTCACGAAGAGTTAGAGAAAGCACATACTAAACTTAAGGAATTGAATCGTACTCTTGAAGAGAGGGTACGTCAGCGTACCAGGGAGCTTATTTATTCTGAACAGAAATTTCGACGCTTGTTTGAAAGTTCAGAAGACGGCGTCTTCTTCTGTGATAGTCGGGGTCGGCTTTCAGATATCAATCCTAGTGGTGTAGAAATGTTGGGTTATCGTGAAAAAGAAGAAGTCATTGGGCGGACTATGAGTGAATTTTTCCTTAATTCTGAAGATTGGGAACTTTATTATCAACGTTTGATGCGAGATGGTTATATAAAAGATTTTGAAACACAGTTTAGACGTCCTGATGGATCTATTGTATATGTTATTATAAGTGCTAACGCTATTGAGTGTGGTAATGACGGATATGGATGTGAAGGTTTGATAAAAGATATTACCCATTTTAAAAAAATGACAGAAAAGCTAATTTATTCTGAAAAGATGGCTTCTTTAGGACAGTTAGCAGCAGGCATTGCTCATGAGATAAATACTCCATTGGGTATTATTTTAGGTTATGCTCAGCTGTTGAAGGAAGAATTTCCAGAAAATAAAGATTTGGTAGAAGAGCTTGATATTATTGAAAGTCAGGCACTTATTTGTCGTAAGATAGTTTCTGATCTTCTATCTTTCGCACGCTCTTCGGATCCTAAGCCAGAAAAAGAACTTATTAATCTTAATGATTGTATTCGACATACAGTAGATATGGTAAAACATACTTTTGAAATGGATGATATTCAAATTCATCTTCATTTACGGGAAGATATTCCTTTGATTTTTGCTGATCAGGATCGTTTAAACCAAGTAATCATAAATCTGCTTAATAATAGCCGCGATGCTATCAAGAAAGCAGGAGAAATCCATTTGTGGACTTACTTTGATGAGACAGAATGTTTAGTAACCCTAGAGATAGGTGATACAGGTTGTGGTATCCCTCCTGAAGTGAAGGATAAAATTTTTGATCCTTTTTTTACTACAAAGCCTCCAGGCCAAGGAACTGGGTTGGGCCTTTCTGTTTCTTACGGTATCATTGAGGAACATGGGGGAAGTATTGAAGTTTTTTCTCCCCCTGACAAGGAATACTATTCCGATTTGGGACTTAAAACTGTTTTTAGAATCAAATTGCCGGTGGCAGTATGAATGAGGCGATTGTTTTGATAGTAGATGATGAACCTCAGATGGTTCGAATGTTAGTACGTCTTCTAAGTAAACTCGAAGGAGTGCGAATCGAAACTAGTTTTTCTGGTGAAGAGGCTTTAGAGAAAGCTAAAACCATTCTTCCTGAAGTGGTAGTAACTGACGTTAAAATGCCAGGTATGGATGGAATGGAACTTTTGGCCTGTCTTAAAGAGATAGATCCTACCATATCTGTTATTCTTATTACGGGTTATGGTACCATAGAAATGGCAGTTAGGGCTGTAAAAGATGGAGCTTATGATTTTATTGAAAAACCTTTTGACAAAGATCGTCTCAGACATTTAGTTCGCAGAGCTCTGGAGAGATCTGTTTTATTAAGAGAAAATAGACGTCTCCAGCGCTCAAGAACAACCAATGTTTGGAAAGAATTGGGGTTAATAGGTGATTCACCAGTAATGAAAAGACTTTTTGAACTAGTCGAAAGAGTAGCCAAAAGTGACGTTACTGTTCTTATTCAAGGAGAATCTGGTACTGGGAAAGAACTTATTGCGCGGGCTATTCACCATTTAAGTGATCGAAGTCATAAAGATCTGGTCACAGTCAATTGTCCGGCTCTACCAGAACATATTTTGGAGTCAGAACTTTTTGGCTACGTGAAAGGCGCTTTTACTGGAGCTACAACTGATAAGATGGGTCTGTTTCAAGTAGCAAATGGTTCTACTATTTTTCTTGATGAGATAGGAGATATTCCTCTTTCGATTCAGACCAAACTTCTGCGTGTTCTTCAGGAAAAAGAAATCCGCCCTCTAGGTTCCACTAAAACAATCCCGGTTGATGTAAGGGTAATAGCTTCTACCAATCAGGATTTGGAGACAAAGATAATCGAGGGAAGTTTCCGAGAGGATCTTTTTTACCGGCTTAACGTAGTTACAATTCTTGTTCCTCCTCTTAGAGAACGGGGCGAAGACATCGTTTTGCTAGCCAGGCATTTCTTGAAGAAGTATAGTCAACAATATGGTCGAGAAGAGTTGGAACTTTCTCCGGAAGCAATTGAATTTTTGTTGTCCCAACCTTGGAAAGGTAACGTGCGTGAACTCGAGAATCTTATCAAAAGGGCAGTTCTTTTGGCCTCCGGGAAGCGCCTCACTCCTTTTGACTTCCAGGACCATGCTGGTTCTGTCCCTCCAGCTTCCCCGGAGATCTTTTCCGCTTATCTTGAGAAACCATACAATCAGGCCAAACGAGAGTTGATTACTTTTTTTTCCCGTCGATATCTTGAAAACCTCCTTCTCAAAACGGGTGGTAACGTTACTCAGGCGGCGCGTTTAGCAGGTTTGGAACGTCAGGCTCTCCAACGTCTTATGAGACAATATGGCCTGCGTTCCAAGGATTTCCGCCAAAATGGTCTCTGATTGTTGCACCGCAACAAAAATTTTGCACCTCCCATTGAAAACATTCAATTTTCTTTCATCCCATTGACCATTTTTTCCTCACCTCCTTGGAGAAAATTTCTCCGCTTTCTGGTCTCCAACTTGCAATATTGCTGAATGAAAATCTGAATCAAAACGAAGGGAGGTGAGATTTAACCAGAAAAGTCAGCATAGTTTTGATCTTTTGGCTGTTACATCCCATTAAATAGCGAGGAGGGGGTAAATGAATAGGGTTTTTAAATTTGTGATGCCGGTCTTTGTCTTTCTGATTTTGGCTTGGGTTTACGGTTTATACAACGGAGCCGTGGCCTCGGAAGAGGCCGAAAAGTTGGCGACTGAAACGGCCAAAGCGACAGAAAGTACGGCTTTATCGCGAGGATGTAACCTCTTACTTAACGATTCTTTGGGGCTTAAGGGAAAACTGGGGCAGATTATTGCCAAAACCCCAGTCTGTACTTCTACTTGTACTACAGGTTGCATCAATCCGGAGGCTCCAAGAGGGTATCTGGGCATTCCTGGGGGGCCGAAGCCTAATCCTATAGCAGGCCTTCTTTGGGCTATCTGGGTAGGATGGATATTTTCTACGGTGGGAGCCTTCGGTGGCATCATGGCGGGTGTGGGGCACATTACTATCTTTGGTCTAGCCAATTACGCTAAAAGCTTCAAAAAAACCAATCCGGCTCTCAACAAATTCCTCACTGATAGCATCCGCGTCTCCAATATGTTTTTGGTGGGCCTAAGTGCTCTAGTTTCTACGGTCAATTACTGGCGAATGAAACGTATCGTGGCTCCTTTGGCCATCGCCTTGGCTATTGGTGCCGTGGGTGGGGCCGTAGGGATTGCTGAACTTACCGCAGGGAAGATCAGTCTTAAAGCCTATATTGGTTATTTTGGTTTGGCGGTCTTTGTGGTGGCGGGTTTCATGTTTTACGGTACCACCGAACGGGCCCGTGCCAAACGTAAAGCAGCCCGTGAAGCGGCCAAGCGGTTTGAAGAAGCTGCTAAAAAGGGTGGAGAAGCAGAAGGGGTCAAGATCGTCAAGTTTGGTCTTACCGAGTGTATTTTCACCTTTTACGGAGTGGAATTTAAGTTTAGTCCCTTGGTAGCAGCCTTGGGTGGTTTTTGTATAGCCATTATTGCAGTCTTTCTCGGCATCGGTGGTGGTTTTCTTTTGGTGCCTTTTATGACCGACATTGTGAAACTCCCCATGTTTATTGTAGCGGGGACTTCAGCCTTTGTGGTCATGATCAAAATGATCGTGGGTATAGCTACTTACATGCTGCTTAAAGGGGTTCAAGTTTGGTGGCCTTTGGTGGGAACGGAGTTGGTGGGCATTTTCATCGGCTCCATGGTAGGACCCAGGACCCAAAAGTACATTCCTGACATCTGGCTTAAGCGACTGTTTGTGATTTTGGCCATTTACGTGGGTCTTCGATATACCTCGAAGGGCTTTCTTGGCAAAAGCATCGTGCCACCTTATTGATGTTTTTTATGTTATTTGTTATGGAAACCTATAAATGGGCGGGGCCAATGCCTCGCCCATCAAGGGGAAGGGTATGTATGATCGAGTTTTGATGTATCTGGATCGGATCTTCATTTCTTTCTATCGCTTGGTAGGAGATCCGATACTGGCCTACTTTCTAGGGACCTTTATTTTGGCTCTTTTGTGCGTGTTGATAGGTGAACTTCTGGTCGGTTTGGCAGTCTATGTTAATCGCGATCACCTTAGGCGCCTTACTGACGAGCTCATTCGCTGGAATAACTTGGCCGTAGAAGCGGTAGAGAAAGGAAATCCAGACGCCTATCATACTTTTAATCGTGAAGCAAATGAGGTTTATGGAAAGCTTTTCTTTTTGAGTATTGCACACTCCGCGGCATGTTTGGTTCCTATTCCGTTCGTATTGGCCTGGATGCAGATGCGTTTTGGAGATGTTCAGTTTCCTTTGCCTTTTTCTTTGCCAGGTATCGGAAATACAGTGAATTATATTTTTACATTTGTAGTGCTTTATTTGCCTGCTTGGTGGTTCTTTAAAAAAGTAAAGCGATATCTACCGTTATATGGTCGTATCGAAATTCTATTAGAAGAGAGCGGTCGAGCCGTAAAAGAAATGAAGAGTTTAGCAGATGTCCTTGAAAAAAAGATGAAGGCCTCGGCGCAAGAGGTCTAATCCCTTTGGAGGAGGGGTATGAGCAGGAAAACGGTATGGAGCGTTTGTGGTATGTGTACGGTCCGCTGTCCCATTCGGGTGGAAGTAGAGGACAACGAAGTCAAATGGATAGAAGGGAGTCCCTATTTTCTGAAGGGCTCCCTTTGTGCCCGAGGGGCAGCAGGGGTGGCTTTGTTGAATGATTGTGAACGTCCCCAAACTCCTCTTATTAGACGTGGTCCTCGGGGTTCGGGGAAATGGGACCCGGTCTCTTGGGAAACAGCTATCGATTATATTGCTACCAAATTAGAGAACATTATTGCTAAATATGGCGCTCGTTCCATTGTCATAAGTACCAGAGGTGGTCCCTGGCAAGATATGTGGAAAGCTTTCTGTTTTGCGTTGGGTTCTCCTAACTATACTAACCATGATAGTGCCTGTGGTAGAAATATTCATCATGCAAGTTTGTCTGTTTATGGAGTAGGTCGTAAAGGTTTTGCTTTGGATATAAGAAATACAAAACATTTGGTTCTTTTTGGACGAAACATTTTGGCTTCTTTGGGAGTTGCTGAAGTTAATCAAGTTTTGGATATGATGGAAAATGGTGGTCGATTGACTTACATAGATTGTCGTCAAACCCTTACTGGTATCAAGGCTGATCGTTTCTTTTTGGTCCGTCCTGGAACAGACTATGCTCTTTGTTTGGGATTGATTAATGAGATTATAAATCAGGACGCTTACGATAAGGAGTTCGTAGAGAAATATACAGTTGGTTTTCAGGAATTAGTTAAATTTATAGAGCCTTATACGGCGGAGTGGGCTGCTAAAGAATGTGGAATAAAGGCTTCAGCTATTAAAAAATTTGTGACTGAGATAGCTAAACAGCGTCCGCACGTTCTTTTTCATCGAGGATGGATGCTTTCTCGTTACAAAGATTCTTTTTATGCCAGTCGAGCCATTCATATTTTAAATGTTCTTATGGGGAACATCGAAATAGTAGGCGGTCAAATTTTTGTCAAAGGCGCAGCCGATTGTGGGAAAAAAGGACCTCGTTCTTTTACCTCATTAGTTCAAAAACCAGAGGAAAAAAGAGCTGATGGAGTGGGATGGAAATATAAACATTTTGATGCTGGCCCTGGTCTATTTCATCTCTATTATGAAGCGATGATTACTGAAGATCCTTATCCTATAAAAGCTCTTATTTGTTATAGACACGATCCATTTACTTGTTTTCCAGATCCTGAAGCCCAAAAAGAGGCTTTAGAAAATTGTGAACTATTAGTTTCTATTGATACTCATTATAGCGAATTTGGTTGGTACAGCGATGTTATTCTTCCTGAATCTACTTATCTTGAGAGAGAAACACCCATTGCTTTAAAGAAAGGGACTAAGCCTTATTTATTTTTACGGCAGCGAGCTGTAGAACCCCGTTACAACACACGGGCTGGTTGGGAAATATTGAAGATGTTTGCTGAGCGTTTGGGACTCAAAGATTTTTTCCCGTTCAAAGACATAAAAGAAATCTGGGAATGGCAACTCGAGCCTACCGGTTATAAAATAGAAGATTTTGATGAAAAAGGTTTTATACCATTGACAGACAAACCTATTCTTTATGATAGAGATCAACTTGAAGGTAAATTTAAGACTCCTTCAGGTAAAATAGAACTTGTAAGTAGTAAGCTTGAAGACGTAGGATTTCCTTCATTTAAACCATATGAGAGCCCTTCAAAACCTCCTAAGGGACAATATCGTTTGATTTTTGGTCGAGCCCCGGTTCATACTCACGGACACACGATTAACAATCCACTTCTACACGAACTTATGCCGGAAAACTCTCTATGGATTAATCGTCGAGAAGCCCAAAAGCTTGGTATACAAGATGGTGACTTAGTAGATATTATGGCAGATACAGTCAAATTTACGGGCAGAGCTCATGTAACGGATTTTATCCATCCCGAGGCGGTTTACGCTGTTCATGGGTTTGGCAGAGAAGTACCCTTTCAAAGTCGAGCCTATCATGCGGGTTTTGCCGACCAAAAATTGATGGAAGGGCTCCTCCAAAAAATGGATCCCGTTGGAGGAGGACTTTGTTTGTGTGAAAGATTTGTCACTGTACGACGTAGTCCTCGGAATCCTAAAAGGAGGGTTGAGCTGTGAACCGTTATGCTATTTATCTTAATGCTAAACGTTGTATAGGTTGTCATGCTTGCGAAATTCATTGTAAAACTAATAAAGGGCTTCCAGTAGGTCCCATTCTGTGTGAGATTTCCCATGATCCACTGAAAAACGTCAAAGGCATTCCTAAAACAGAATTTCATTTTCGTTCATGTTATCATTGTGAAGACCCTTATTGCGTAGCAGCCTGTCCTACCGGAGCCATGCAAAAGCGGGAGGATGGTATTGTTTTCATAGACCAAGACAAATGCATAGGTTGTATGCTTTGTGCTGGAGCATGTCCATGGCATATTCCAGAATTTAATCCTGCAACTGGTAAAGCTATAAAATGTGATTACTGCATGGATCGCGTGGATCAGGGTCTCAGACCAGCTTGTGTGAGTAAGTGTACAACGCAGGCTTTACAATTTGTGGAATTAAAACCCCTTTAAAAGGGGAAATCCACAGGGAAGGAGGTCTTATGCTAAAAGGTCTAATCTGTTTTCTAGTTTTGATGTCGGTTTTGGCTTTTTCAGGGCCTTCTTGGGCCACCTCACAACAGGAGGAGATTGAGGCCCTAAAGGCTCAGGTTCAGATGCTTTTAAAACGCATCGAAGAATTAGAGAAGAAACAAGCTCAAACGGAGAAAGCAGTTGAAACAAAAGCACCTACTAATTGGCGGACTTATTGGAAAAATGGTTTTCGTATAGAGTATAAAGATTCTGAAAAAAATAGAGAATATAAGTTCCGTTTTAGGACAGGCATTCAGCTTCGTTATACTTATTTAGATCGTGATAATGATCTTTTAAATTCTAACGAAAATTATTCAAGTTTTACTATGCGCCGTTTACGTTTCTTTGTCGATGGAACAGCTCCTAACAAAAATTGGAAATACTTTGTTCACGTTCAGCTAGAACCGAAAAGTAAAGTTAATACACATGACGCTTTCGTACAATGGCAAAAATATCCCTGGTTTCGCATCCAATTTGGACGGATGAAAATTCCAGCCATGAGCGTAGAATATTGGCAGAGCGGATTCATGCAAAATGGTACTGACCGAACTATTTTTACTGATGATTCTGAAGGATATTGGCCTTATGACGGAGGTCCGCGTAAGCCAAGTACTAGTGAATCAACTTTTAATGGCTTGGGAACGCCTACCTTACGCGTTGGTGGGCATCTTTTAGCTAATGGTTTTCCGGTAGGAGGAATGTTGCTTTATCGTTCCCAGGGAATTAACGCCAATGGAATGCTAGATCTTTTTGGAAAGAAACAATTTTTGACTTATTGGTTTGGTGTTTATAATGGACGTGATACACAAGGAGATAGAAATACTCGCAGTGATGATATGCTTTATTGTTTTCGTATAGGTATCAATTGGCTTCCCGGATCTGATCCTCGTGGTCCTCTTGGGGCAGGAACTTTTAAAAATTATTTTATGCAAAGCGATTATGGTTATAATACAAAGCCAGCGCTGGCCACTCTTTTTTCCGGCTTTTGGACTAAAGATCGTTGGAAAAAGGTTTATGACCCTACTCTTTTTAACGGATCAAGTAATATCTTAGTAAGTGCTACACATGATATCGAAAACTATGGTTTTGATTTTGCGATTCTTTTCCGCTATTTGGGTTTTTCTGCAGATCTGGAAGCGGCGTGGGAAGAATTTATTCAGGATCCAGATGGTGCTTGGGAAGAAACTTGGGATCGTTTTGGTTTCCGTTTGAATTTGGGTTATTTCATCGTCCCTCGTAAATGGGAAATAACAGCTAAATATGCTTACTTAGAGCGTCTTATGGATAATGATTTAGCTAATTCTCTTGGTAGCGGTTTAGGTCTAGTGCGTTTGGATAATGGTAAGTGGGGTATTGAGGACTATATGCAGGAGTTCAGAGTAGGTGTCAATTATTATTGGCATGGTTTTAATCAGTATATTACAGCTGACATCGCTATTTTGTATAGAAATATAGACGATGTTAGCGATTCTGAAATAGCGAAATTAGGACTGACCGGAATTTCATCAGCAGACTTTGACGATGATACCGAAACTGATTGGCGGTTTCGTATAATGTATCAACATTTCTTCTAAAAATCTCAAAAATACCAAATATTTTTTCTCAAAAGGGGCATCGTA
This sequence comes from uncultured Thermodesulfobacteriota bacterium, assembly GCA_964630855.1. GTDB lineage: Bacteria > Desulfobacterota > Thermodesulfobacteria > Thermodesulfobacteriales > Thermodesulfatatoraceae > JAADCO01. The sequence continues at coordinate 71,401 of CAZVXP010000004.1, forward strand.
GATGCCCCTTTTTTCTTTTTTATTTTCTCAAACTCTCGATTTTTTCTTTCAATAAAATTTTTGAAGAAATATCTCAAAAAATTCCACTTTTAAAAGATTGTAATTGGGTATATGACATAAAAAACAAAAATCATATTAAACGAGAAACTTTTAAGTTCAGATTGAAAAATTTTTAAAAGCCTTGAGAGGAAGGGCGTTGAGACCACTTTCACAAGCTTTTGGATGTTTGGGGAATAATTTCCCGGAAAGAGGGGAAAAAATCCCCAGCATTTCCGGGGAAAAGGGAAATTCTTGTTTTGACATGTGGGCCCTAATGCAATGCAATAGGTGGCTGATTAAGAACGCTTAAAAAAATTTTTAGCGAAATTGATCCAAAGGAGCCTTTATCAATGGCCTACGTAATAGAGCATGATTCCTCAAAGTGTGATGGATGTCTTTCGTGTGTAGATGCTTGTTCCAAGGCCCATAATCTTCCTCCCAAAGTGGCAAATTGTCGGATTCTTGAGGTCCAGGAGGTTAAAGAGGGAGAAATAATCAAAAAATTTGTCTACTTTTCATGTATGCAATGTCGAAAGCCCCAATGTGCCGAAGCTTGTCCCACGGGGGCTATGCGGCGGGAAGCGGAAGTGGTGATCCTGAAAGAAGAAATTTGTATTGGCTGTCTTAATTGCATTTTTGCCTGTCCTTGGGGGGTGCCTGTTTTCAACGAGAATACCGGGAAGGTCTCCAAGTGTGATCTTTGTATTGACCGAGTAAAAGCGGGTAAGAAACCTCATTGTGTGGAGGCCTGTCCGAATGAGGCCTTGAAGGTGAAAGAAAAGAAAGCCCCAGCTAAAAAAGCAGCAGCCAAAAAGGCTGCCGCTAAAAAGACTGCTACCGCAAAAAAGACTCCAGTTAAAGAGACTACTCAAAAACAAGAAACTCAACCTTCATCCTAAGGAGAGAGCAGATGGAATTGAGCTTGAGCCTCAGATATCTCCCCATCCTCATCGTCGCGGCGATCGTCTTTGTTATTGGTGGGGCCATGGTCCTTATCAATCAGATTTTGGGTCCCAAACGACCCTATCCTGAAAAGAGGGCTGCTTACGAATGTGGTCTGCCCCCTTCTGGGGAGCCGCGTCATCGATTTGACGTCAAGTTTTACGCCATCGCCATTCTCTTCGTGGTCTTCGATGTGGAGGCGGTCTTTCTCTATCCTTGGGCGGTCACTTTCGATCAGATAGGACTTTTTGCTTACCTAGAAATGGTGGTCTTCATCATTTTGTTACTGGTGGCGTATTTTTACGCCTGGATTAGGGGGGCTTTTCAATGGGAGTAAAGGGTACCATTCCGGTTGGTGAAGGGATTGAAAGGGTACCAGGGGCTGAGGTCTATCTCACAACGCTGGATAAGCTTTTCAACTGGGCTCGTGCCGGGTCAATGTGGCCGGTGACCTTTGGTCTGGCGTGATGTGCCATCGAGATGATGGCCGCAGGTGCGAGCCACAACGATCTTGACCGTTTTGGAATCATCTTTCGGGCTTCACCCCGTCAGGCTGACGTCCTCATCGTGGCCGGTACAGTGACCAAAAAGATGGCCCCGGTAGTACGTCGGGTCTACGATCAGATGCCAGAACCCCGTTACGTAATCGCTATGGGAAGCTGTGCTTGTAGCGGGGGAATTTTCAAGACTTATTCCACGGTTCAGGGTTGCGATGACTTTTTGCCAGTTGATGTTTACGTGCCGGGCTGTCCGCCAAGGCCTGAGGCCCTGATAGAGGGACTTCTCAAGCTTCAGAAGAAGATTCGGAGCGAACATGGCCGTTGGGGAGCCTTTAGATAAGGAGGCCCTATGCTTGCGGTGGAGAAACTACAAGAAAGATTTCCCGAGGAAATCATAGAGGTTTTTGAGAGCGCCGGCCAGACGGTGGTGGTCGTACGACGAGAAAAGATCGTTGACATCTTGAATTTTTTGCATGGTGACGTGGAACTCCTTTTCGATCACCTGGCAGATTTGACGGCGATAGATTGGTTGGGCAAGAAGACCCCGCGCTTTGAGGTGGTCTATACCCTTTATTCTATTCGCTACAAACAATACCTGCGGATAAAGGCCCAGGTTCCCGAAGATGACCCGCGTCTCCCCTCGGTGACCAGCATCTGGAAGACCGCTAACTGGTTCGAGCGCGAAGTTTACGATATGTTCGGGCTCGTCTTTGAGGGGCATCCAGATCTAAGACGTCTCCTCATGCCAGAGGACTGGGAAGGTTATCCTCTTCGGAAGGATTATCCCCTTTTTCTGGAGCCTGACAAAGAGTGGCCTGTTTATCGGGAGCTCAGAGAGAAGGCCCGGGAGTTAGCCCGATTTGATTGGTATCCCACACTTATTGAGCACGACCAGGCTGAAGAAGTGACCGAGGAGGAGGGTCATGGCGCAAACGCTTGAGATCATCAAGAAACAACAGGGAGAAGAACACTGGGACGAACCTTACTACGTAAACATGGGGCCGCAGCACCCCTCCACTCACGGAGTACTGAGGCTCTTTTTGGAGCTTGACGGAGAGACGATCGTCCGCTGCGATCCCCGTATCGGATATCTTCACCGGGGGGTTGAAAAGCTTTCAGAACATCGAACTTATGCCCAGGCCATGACCCTCACCGATCGGTTGGATTACATTGCCTCGGCGGCTAATAACGTGGGCTATTGCCTGGCGGTGGAAAAACTCATGGGGCTTGAGGTTCCTCGCCGGGCCCAGATTATTCGGGTCATCGTGTGTGAAATGGCCCGTATCGCCAGTCACCTCCTTTGGCTGGCAACTCACGCCCTGGATATCGGGGCCATGACGGTTTTTCTCTATTGCTTCCGGGACCGCGAATGGCTCCTTGACATCTTCGAAGAGATTTGCGGGGCGCGTTTGACGGTCAGTTACCCTCGTTTGGGTGGTGTGAGACTCGATTTCACCCAGGAAATCATAGATGAACTCTATCGTTTCACCGATGAATTCCCCCGACGGATTCCAGAGTATGAGACCCTGATCGATGTCAACCGTATTTGGCTGAAGCGGACGGTAGGGGTGGGGAAAGTTTCGGCAGAAGAAGCCATAAATCTGGGTCTAACGGGGCCTTCTCTCAGAGGTTCCGGGGTGGCTTATGATCTTCGCCGTCATCAACCTTATCTCGTTTACGATGAACTCGATTTCGAAGTGGCGGTGGAATACGGTTGCGACGTCTATTCTCGGTACCGGGTGCGGATGAAGGAGATGCGTGAGGCCAACAAGATCATTCGTCAATGTCTGGATCTTCTAAAGGAGTGCGAGGGAGAGCCGGTATTGGCCGAAGGAGCGCCAGATCTTCTCATGCCCTTTGGGAAGATGAAAGCTCCCCAGGCCGCTCCTCATCCCAAGAGGGGGTTTGTGGTAAAGGGAGTAGAGGTCCCGGTGGTTCCAGAGGGGGAGGTCTATTTTGCCATCGAGGCTCCCAAGGGAGAGCTTGGTTACTACATCGTCAGCGATGGGACCGGGCATCCTTGGCGGGTTCGTATTAGGGCCCCTTCATTTGTGCACATTTCTGCCCTGCCAGCCCTTTCCGAAGGGCAGATGGTGGCAGACATCGTGGCGGTAATCGGAAGTGTGGACATTGTTTTGGGAGAATGTGACCGATAGGTGAGGCCTATGATTGACTTACAAGCCTTTTTTGACATGACCAACCACTTCTTGCTCAAGTATTTGGGGCTTTCGGTCTTCAAGAGTCTGGTTCTGGTAGGGATCACCCTGTTGCACGTGGCCTATACGACTTATGCTGAACGAAAGATTATCGGTCACATGCAACAGCGACTCGGGCCCAACCGTGTGGGGCCGCGGGGTCTCCTGCAACCCATTGCCGACGTACTCAAGCTCATCCATAAAGAAGACATCATTCCAAGCTGTGTCGATAGTCCGGGAGTCTTTAAGCTGGCCCCTTTCATCAGTCTGGTAGCGGGTGCCACCAGTCTTTCGGTTATCCCCATCTGGGAACATTTCGTTATCACCAATGTGAACGTTGGGCTCCTGGTCGTCCTGGCCATGAGTTCGCTTTCCTCTTTCGGGGTCATTCTTTCGGGATGGGCTTCTAATTCGCGTTACAGCTTCTTGGGAGGGCTACGAGCTTCGGCCCAGGTCATCAGTTACGAAATCGCTATGGCTCTTGCCCTGGTAGGGGTAATGATGCTGGCTGGCTCCATGAATCTGGTAGATATTGTCAGGGCCCAGGTGAGCAGTCCTTATAAGATTTATCTCATCCCACAGATCATAGGTTTCTTTGTCTTCATGGTAGCGGCTATTGCCGAAACCAATCGTACGCCTTTTGATTTACCAGAGGCTGAAAGCGAGCTCGTAGCAGGATATTTCGTGGAATACAGCGGTATCCGGTTCGCACTTTTTTATCTGGCAGAGTACTTCGGGATGATCGTGATGTGTATGTTGGCGGTGGTCTGTTTCCTGGGAGGGTGGTATGGGCCTTTTGAGATTCCTGGAGTTCCTTTCTTCTGGTTTTTGATAAAGCTTTACTTTCTGATCTTCTTTTACATCTGGGTCCGGGCCACGCTTCCCCGTTATCGTTACGACCAGCTGATGGGTCTCGGATGGAAGGTTTTGATTCCACTTTCTCTGCTCAACATTGTTATCACGGGCCTTATCAAGGTCTTGGTCTAGGGAGTGAGCCATGAATCAAAGGGGCGGTTGGTTCAAGACCATCTTTTTGACGGAGATTTTAAAGGGACTTTCGTTGACCTTGCGGAAGCTCTTTGCCCGACCGGTAACGGTGCAATATCCAGAAGAAAAGAAGCCCTTGGCTCCAGGTTTTCGGGGCCGTCACGCCCTGGTGCGAGATCCAAAGACCGGCAAAGATCGATGTGTGGGGTGTTATCGTTGTGCGCAGGTATGTCCGGCCCAGTGTATCTACATCGAGACCGAGCGAGATCCAGAGACCAAAGCTCGGGTCGTCAAGCGTTACGATATCGACGCCTTGCGCTGTATTTTTTGTGGTTATTGTGAGGAGGTTTGTCCGGTCAACGCTATTGTCCTCACAGAATTTTTTGAATATTCAGCCTTTTCGCGTCGGGAGCTCTATTTCGACCGTGAAAAACTCCTTTCTAACTGGGATGAATTCATCGTCACCCAGAAGCGTCCCTATTTTAACCCTTTCTGGAAACCTCGAGGCATTCCGGAAAAGAGACTTCCAGCACCAAAACGGAAGGCGGAGGGCATATAGATGGAAGGTTTGTTACCGAAGCTGGTCTTTGTCTATCTTGGCATTGTGTTGGTAGCAACGTCTATCCTGGTGGTAACCAACCGGAACGCTGTGCACGCTGTACTCTGGATGCTGGTCATGTTTCTCCATCAGGCGGTGCTTTTCATTATGCTTGACGCCGAGTTTTTGGCGGCGGTGCAGATCATCGTTTACGCAGGGGCTGTGCTCGTGCTCTTTTTATTCGTGGTTTATATGATCAACTTGCGGACGGAACTGCGCCTCCACAATTTTACGGTCTTTTGGCCTGGAGCCTTGCTGGTTTCAATTGCCCTGCTCCTTCTCTCGGTTCAAGCCATCAAGGCTTTCCGACCTGCCCCTCCGGTAGGGGATATGACCACCGAGAAGATCGTCAAATTGGGGCACGCCAAGCTTCTGGGCAGGGCCCTTTTTACAGAACACGTTCTGGCATTTGAGGCCGTAGGGGTTCTCCTTTTGGTAGCGGTACTCGGGGCGGTGGTCCTTACGAGGAGAATCAGATTGAAAGGAGAGGGCGTATGATCCCCATTTCCTGGTATCTCGTTTTGAGCCTCTTCCTGTTTGTAATCGGGGCCTTTGGTTTCATTGCTCGGCGCAACGTGATCATCATGCTCATGTGTATCGAGATCATGCTGAACGCCGTGAACATTTCTTTGGTGGCTTTGGGAAAAGGCCTCCAGCATACAGCGGCCCACGTGTTGGTCTTTTTCGTCATTGCTGTGGCCGCTGCGGAGGCGGCTATTGGTTTGGCGCTGGTCGTTCTCCTCTTTAAGAAGACCCGAGAAGTTCACATGGACGAATTTCGTACCTTGAAGGGGTAAACCTATGAGATACGTGGTCTGGATTCCACTCTTGCCTTTGATCGCCGCAACCATCACCCTGCTTTTTGGTAAGTGGTGGTTTAGGAAACAGTCCCACTGGCTGCCGTGTGCCGCGGTCTTTGGGTCTTTCCTTCTCTCATTTAAAGCCCTCCTTGAAGTGATAGATGGTGCCAGGGCCAATTTTGATCTCTATTCTTGGGTCATCGCCGATACCTTTCGGGTGGCGGTAGGTTTTCAGATAGATCCGCTCTCGGTAATGATGCTGGCCATGGTCACCTGTCTTTCCTTTCTTATTCACGTCTATTCCATTGGTTACATGGAAGACGATCCCGGATATTATCGGTTTTTTGCCTATATTTCCCTATTTACCTTTTCTATGTTGATGCTGGTCTCAAGTAACAATTTCCTTCAGCTTTTCTTTGGCTGGGAGGCTGTAGGACTTTGTTCTTATCTCCTCATCGGTTTCTGGTATCAGAAGAAAAGTGCCGCTGACGCCGCTAAAAAGGCCTTTATCGTCAATCGTTTTGGTGACTTTGGTTTTGCCCTGGGTGTCTTTCTCGTCTTCTTGACCTTTGGCACTATCTATTATGAGCCTGTCTTTGCCAGGGTCCACGAGATTGCCCACACCACGGTCAACTTGTTTGGGCACGAGATACTCTTGGCCACCCTCATAGCGGTGCTTCTTTTTTGTGGTGCGATGGGTAAGAGCGCTCAATTTCCACTCCACGTCTGGTTACCAGACGCCATGGAGGGTCCCACACCAGTTTCGGCTTTGATTCACGCGGCCACCATGGTGACGGCTGGAGTTTTTATGGTCTCTCGGTGTCATGAACTCTTTGAGCTTTCAAACGTGGCCATGGCCGTGGTAGCAGCTGCCGGCACCTTTACCTGTTTCATGGCGGCTACCATTGCTCCTACGCAGTTCGATATCAAACGTGTCATTGCTTACTCTACTCTTTCCCAATTGGGCTACATGTTTATGGCTTGTGGGGTGGGAGCCTTTGCTGCAGGGATGTTTCACCTCTTCACCCACGCCTATTTTAAGGCCCTTCTCTTTTTGGGGGCAGGTAGCGTGATGCATGCCATGCACCATGCCCCTGACCCTACAGACATGCGCTACATGGGAGGGCTCAAAAAGTACATGCCAGCCACTTTCTGGACCTTTCTCATTGCCTCCCTTTCCATTTCGGGTGTGCCTGGTCTGGCTGGATTTTTCAGTAAAGACGAGATCCTCTGGTCTGCCTTTGCCTCGGTTTATCCTTGGGGAAAGATCGTCTGGCTGGTGGGGACGCTAGTGGCAGGCCTCACGGCTTTTTATTCTTTCCGGGTGGTTTTCATGACATTTTATGGAGAGTTTCGGGGGCGGGAAGTCCTTCACGGTCACGAACCCCATGAGTCTCCAAAGGTAATGACCATTCCTCTGATGATTTTGGCGGTGGGGGCCGTGGTTACGGGCTGGATTGGTATCCCTCATGTTCTCGGAGGAGAGAACCACTTTGCGGAGTTTATGAAGCCAGTACTCGGGCATCCTCACTTTCATCTTCCACACGGTTGGGAAGAGAAAGAAGCCCTTCTGGAACTCCTTTTAATGGGAGTTTCTACGGCTATGGGGCTTCTGGGTATCTATGTAGCTTACTTGGTCTATCTCAAGAGACCTGAACTTCAGCGGCTGGTACCTACTCGCTGGCCTTGGCTTTATCGGTATCTCTACCGGAAGTGGTACTGGGATGAAATTTACCATTTCTTTATCGTCCGTCCTACGCTCTTTACGGCTCGTCACATTATTCAAGGGGTGGCTGATAGCGTGGCCATTGAAGGAGTGGTCAATGGGGTGCCAGATCTCATCCGTCGGGGTGGTGAGGGCTTGCGTCGCCTCCAAAACGGGGTGGTGCAGACTTATGCGCTCATTATGGCGACTGGTGCCGCTGTAGTGATCCTTCTCATCTATCTTTTCTAAAGGGGGCTTACGATGGAAGTGGCCTTGCGTATGTCAGAATTTCCTTTGCTCTCCGCCATCATTTGGCTGCCGGTCCTTGGGGCGGTTATCCTTTTGGCCCTTCCTCGCCATGATCGTCTCATTCGCTGGTTTACTTTGGTGGTAGCCTTAGCGGATTTTGCCATCTCGCTACCGCTTTTCGTTTGGTTCGACAAGGGGTTTCAGGGTTTCCAGTTTGTGGAACGTTACGAGTGGATTAAGAGCTGGCACATTTCTTATTTCTTGGGGGTGGATGGGATAAGCGTCCTTTTTGTCCTTCTCTCCGCGCTCATTACCATTCTGTGCGTCCTCATCTCTTGGGAATCGGTGACGGAGAAGGTCAAGGAGTTTCACATTGCCCTTCTCCTGACCTCGGCGGCGATGATGGGAGTCTTTTGTGCCCTGGATCTCTTTCTCTTCTATCTTTTTTGGGAGGCCATGCTCATCCCGATGTATCTCATCATTGGGATCTGGGGTGGTCCCAACCGGCTCTATGCTACCATCAAGTTCTTTCTCTATACCCTCATCGGTTCGGTCCTCATGCTGGTGGGGATCATCTTTTTGTACTTGAAGGCTGGTACCTTTAACATACTTGAGATAATGAAGCTTGGACTCCCTTATCACTTTCAGTTCTGGCTCTTTTGGGCCTTTTTTGCGGCGTTTGCGGTCAAGGTGCCTATGTGGCCGGTACACACCTGGCTTCCTGACGCTCATACGGAGGCTCCTACCGCGGGTTCGGTCATCCTGGCCGGGATTCTCATCAAGATGGGGGCCTATGGTTTCTTGCGTTTTTCGCTTTCCTTCTTTCCGGTGGCTGCCAAGGCCATGATGGTGCCTATGCTGGTGCTTTCAGTCATCGCTATCATCTATGGCGGAATCATTTGTTTGGCCCAAACAGATTTGAAACGTCTTATTGCTTACAGCTCGGTGAGTCACATGGGTTTCGTAACGCTTGGGATTTTTTCCTTGAATGGCAACGCCGTGGAGGGAGCGATCCTTCAGATGATAAATCACGGGATTGTCACCGGGGCCCTCTTTATGTGCGTAGGAGTGGTCTATGATCGGACACACACCAGAGCCATCAAAGATTATGGTGGTTTGGCCACGGTGATGCCTATTTATGCTGCCTTCTTCATGGTCTTTACCCTGGCTTCGGTTGGGCTTCCTGGGACAAACGGCTTCATTGGTGAGTTTTTGATCCTGTTGGGGACCTTTGCTTCAAAGAAGTGGGCCGCAGCCCTTGGGGCCACGGGGGTTATTATTGGAGCGGCCTACATGCTTTGGCTTTACCAACGGGTTTTTTACGAGCAAGTAAACCCTAAAGTGGCAGGGTTACCCGATTTGAAGATGAGGGAGGCAATTGCCCTCATCCCCATGCTCCTTTTGGTGCTTTTGATTGGTTGTTATCCCACGCCTTTTCTGGGATTCATGCATGAGTCGGTTCGTTCTTTGCTGGAACACGTTCACGGTGCCGCTGGTTCAGCCGCACCGATTACCGAAATCATAAAGGAGGGGCTCCATGTGGTCCTCCCTTCCTAGCTTCGTAGCGGTTTATCCGGAGATCATCTTGGTGGTGGTGGCCAGTTTTATGGTTCTGGCTGATCGCTGGATCAAGGCCAAGGATTTTTTTACCTGGCTGACCTTGATTACTGCTGGCCTGGTCCTGGCGGTAGTCTTTTGGACCTGCGGGGCGGAATTTGGAGCCTCGTACGCGGCTGACAAGTATGGTCTTTTCTTCAAGATGGTCTTTTTGTTGGCCCTCTTCCTTTCGACCCTTATTTCGCCAGGTTTTGCCCGTATTGTGAGGATTCACTTCGGTGAATACTACGGCCTCATGATGTTTGCCGTAACTGGCATGATGCTTATGGCTTCGGCCAAAGATCTTATCCTCCTTTATGTCGGTCTGGAGCTCATGTCCCTTTCGATTTACGTGTTGGCGGGTCTGATATACGCGGAGCTGCGATCTCTGGAAGGGGCCATGAAGTATTTCCTTCTAGGTTCCTTTGCTTCGGCCTTCCTTCTCCTGGCCATGACTTATATCTATGGTCTTACAGGTACCACCTATCTTGAACCCATTGCCAGACGCTTGCTTGAATTCGGACTAACGGGCAACCGGGCCCTTCTCTTGGCCGTAGCTCTCTTTGTGGTGGCCTTTGGTTTTAAGGTAGCATTGGTGCCGTTTCACATGTGGGCCCCGGATGTTTACGAGGGAGCTCCCACGCCTATCACGGCCTTTATGTCGGTAGGAGCCAAAGCCGCAGGCTTTGCCGCCATGGGGCGCGTCTTTTTGGTGGCCCTTTCCATGGCCAAGATGGGCTGGGTGGACTTTTTGGCTCCTCTGGCGGTACTGACGTGTTTTGTAGGAGCGGCTCTGGCAGTGGTCCAGACCAACATCAAACGAATGCTGGCCTACTCTTCGGTGACACACGCAGGTTATGCGGTACTCGGTATTATTGCGGGCACCAAAGAAGGGATGGCAGCCACCATGATGTATCTTTTCATTTATGCTCTAATGAATATAGGGGCCTTTGGTATCGTGGTGCTCTTGCGGAGAAGGGACTTCGTGGGGGAGGACATCTACGATTACCAAGGCCTGGCCAAGACTCATCCAACCGTGGCCCTCCTCATGTTGTTATTTCTTTTTTCTTTGACTGGAATTCCACCGACAGCAGGTTTTATCGGGAAGTTTTTTGTCTTCCGGGCGGCCTTTGAGGCTGGACACCCCTACCTCGTAATAGCGGCGGTTTTGGCCAGTTGTATCGCAGCTTACCCTTATTTGCGGATTGTAATGCTCATGTATATGAAACCCCCTGAAAAAACGGTATCTCTTTCTCTGACCCCTTATCTTTGGGCTGGATTAGCCTTTTCTGTGGTAGGTGTTCTTCTCTTTGGGGTGTGGCCTGGGCCTTTGATTGATTTTGCTCGGGCCTGTTGTGCCGGTTTTCTCCCCTAGTTTACTCCAACCCCTGGGTCTCAAGAGGCGGCTCGAAAGGCCGCCTCTTCTTGTTGTCCTGGGTGGCAAAAATTTCCCATCATTCTACTTTTTCTGCCCTTTATTATAGAAAAATTTTCCTTCGATATATATATTTTTTGCCAGTTTATATCTTGTAAAATTTCTTTAGTAGATTATAAATAATCCAAAATAATAACAGAGATATTCTTGTATTATTTTTTATACATGTGCTGGGAAGGCCCTTAAGAGAATTTTTTTCTTAAGTGGTCAAAAAAAGAGGAGGTTTTTTTATGAAATTGTGGTTTAAATTTGTCCTTTTAGCTGCTGTTTTGTGTACCGCTTCTGTGGGGTATGCAGGACGTTTAACCCCTATCGAACGTCTTGGTATGAAGATGTACATGGATCGGAACTTTTCTCGTAATGGTACGCAATCTTGTAACACGTGTCATGATCGGAGGTTGGCCTTTGTTGATCCGGCTAACGTGGCTGATCCTGAGAATTCCGTGGTTTCGGTGGGTGATGATGGTGTGAGCACGGGAGATCGCAATTCTCCCACGGCGGCTTACTGCGGTTACAGTCCCAAACTTCACTACGATGAGGTTAAAGGGACCTATGTGGGTGGTATGTTTTGGGATGGTCGGGCTACAGGTTGGATTTTGGGAGATCCTCTAGCCGAGCAGGCTCAGGGACCTCCGCTCAATCCAGTAGAGATGAACATGCCGAGTAAAGAAGCCGTGGTGGAAGTCATCCGCAATGCCCCTTATGTCAATCTGTTTCTCCAGGTCTTCGGCCCTGAGGCCTTGGATGACGTAGATCGGGCCTATGACTACTTTGCCATAGCCATCGCGGCTTTCGAGAGGTCTTCTATGGTTCAAAAGTTCAATTCCCGTTTTGATCGAGGAGAGTTAAACGAACAAGAGCGTCGGGGTTTTGAGCTCTTCAAGGCCCATTGTTCCAAATGCCATTCCGCGGAGCCTGGTCCCGACGGGACACCACCTCTTTTTACCGACTACTCTTATCACAACATCGGATTGCCAGCCAATCCTCTCTTGGCAGACAAGGGACCAGATCTTGGACTAGGTGGTTTCCTCGAAAAGGACTATAAGAGCGATTCTCCTATCATTGGAGATCCTAATTACGCTGCACACTATGGCAAGTTCAAGGTGCCCACCCTGCGTAACGTGGCCATTACACCTCCTTATGGTCATAATGGCTACTTTGCCAATCTGAGAGACATGGTGGCTTTTCACAACTCTCGTGACGTAGGAGATTGGCCCGAGCCAGAAGTGAACATGAATCTCTCGCAAGATGTAGGTAACATGGGGCTTTCCGAGCAGGATATCGACGATATCGTGGCCTTTCTCAAGACCTTGACGGACGAAAAGGGGATGGGCCATCGCGGGCCGAGACGGATGGGCCGTTAAGAGTCAAAACTTTAAAAGGGCCTTCCCAAAAACCCGGCCTTTGGCCGGGTTTTTGTTGTCAAACCGCATTTTTAGAGAAAATTTTTTGAAAAAAATATTTGAAAAAAGAAAACTTTCTACAATTTTGGGACAAAAGAAAAAGATGTAGTGGGCCGAAAAGAAATTTAGAGACAAAACAAGGATTGACACCAAATCAAAGAAGGATAAAATGTTTTTGGCTTAAGGGCCATGGAAGCCCTTGGGGAAACCCAAGGGCTTTTTTTATTGAGTTGAAAGTAAGGTGGGGGGATGGTGTCTGGTCTACCACCAGCGGGCCCTCCTTAAAGTTGTCGAGAGCCCGCCCCTCCCGCACTAGGAGGCCCGCTGGTGTTCTTTTTTATTTGGGTCGATGTTTTTTCCACCATTTTTTGAAGAGTTGTTTTTTGAGAGCGGAGAGGTAATCAACGTAAAGGATACCGTTGAGATGGTCTAATTCATGTTGAACGGCGCGGGCTCCCAGTCCTTCAAGTTCCATCTCGAAAGGTTTCCCTTCTCGATCTAGGGCCCTGATGAGGACGCGGGCTCGACGTCTGATTTTGGCCGAGTACCCCGGGATACTGAGACAGCCTTCCTCCTCGGCTATTTCGCCCTCGGATTCTATAATCTCGGGGTTGATAAAGACTAATAGTTCAGGCTTTCCTTCTCTCTGAGAGAGATCTAGAACAAAGACTCGCTTCAGGAGACCAACTTGGTTGGCAGCCAGCCCCAGGCCTTTGGCTTCATACATGGTCTCAGCCATCTCGTCGATAAGTTGTTGTAAACGGCCATTTATCTCTTCTACGGGTTTGGCCTTTTCTCTCAGCACCGGATCGCCTAAGTAACGGATGGTGAGTTTAGCCATGGGTCTTCCTCTTTTGCCAGAGATTGTTCAGACCTTTTAATAGCCCATCGGGTAAAAATATCATTATGGTTACGAGGATAGCACCAAAGATGAGGACGTCGTAGTCTTCAAAAACCGTTAAGACTTCTGGCAGGATCGAAAGGACACTTGCTCCTAGAAGAGCCCCCCAGAGGCTGGCCACTCCTCCGATGACCACCATGGTTACCAACTTGACGGAATGAAGGAAGGTAAAACTAGTGGGACTGATAAACATGGCAAAGTGGGCGTAAAGGCTTCCGGCCAAGCCGGCAAAGGAGGCTGAGAGGAGGAAGACCAACAATTTTAAACGACTGGTGTCGTATCCCAGGGCCTGGGTAGCGGCCTCGCTATCATGTAAGGCCAAAAGGGCCCTTCCAAAGGGAGAGTGGGCCAGGTGCAAAGAAAATAGTAATATCAGGAGTACCAGAGACCAGATGAGAAAGAAATACTCTCGACTCGAGAGCAGGGTAAATCCAAATATTTGGAGTGGAGGGATACCAACCAATCCGGAAGGACCTCCGGTAAGAGAGATGGTTTCTTTGAAAAGGACGTGGACGATGACTCCGAAACCAAGAGTAGCCATAGCCAAATAATGGCCTTTGAGTCTCAAGGCTGGCAGACCTATAAGGAGGGCCGAAACTAGTACTACAGCCTGAGCGGCTCCTATCCCCAAGAGGGGCGAGAGACTGTATTTGGCGGTTAGAATGCCGGAAGTGTAGGCTCCCAACCCGTAAAAAGCCGCGTGTCCCAGAGAGACCTGACCGGCATAACCCATCAAGAGGGCCAGGCCCAGTACAACAAGGCTATTCAGACCCAGGACGTTTAATACGTTGAAAAAGTAATCGTTGGTGTTTGAGAGGCCAAAAACAAAAAGAACCAGGGCTAAGCTGGCCCAGATACCATAGTTGAGCTTCATAATTTTTTGATCTCTCCTTGCCCAAAGAGGCCTTCAGGTTTGAGGAAGAGCATAAGGAGGAGGATGACAAAGGCTGCGGCGTCTTTGTAGGCCGAAGAAATGAAGCCAGCCGCCAGGGCTTCAAGCAGACCCAGTAAGAACCCCCCGGCCACGGCTCCGAAGCTTGAAGTAAGCCCTCCTAGAACGGCGGCGGAAAAGCCTTTAAGACCCAACATGGTGCCCATGTCGTAGGTGGCAAAAGTGATGGGAGAGATGATCACACCAGCAATGGCTGAAAGCCCAGCGGAGACTCCAAAAGCCAATAACACTAATGGTTCAACCTTTATTCCTAGGAGCCTTGCAGCTAGGCGATTGGCGGCACAGGCTCGCATAGCTTGACCTGTTAAGGTGTGCTTGAAAAAGAATTCCAGCCCCAAAACCGCGACCAGAGCGACCACCAGGATAAGAATGCTCTGAGGAATAATGGTTGCTCCGAAGAGGCGGATAGGTTCTTCTCCCAAAAAGGCCGGAACCGCTAAAGAATCTTTGCCCCAGACAAACATGGCCACGCCTTTTAAGAGAATGGAGACCCCAATGGTGATAATGATAAGCGTGATTACGCTGGCCCCTCGGGCTGGATATATAGTAAGCCTTTCCACCAAAATTCCTATCAAAGCGGTAAGTCCTACCGAAAGGGCAAAAGCCACGGGCAAAGGAAGTCCCATTTTGCCCAGAAAAGTGGCCATGAACATGGCTCCGAGCATCACAAATTCGCCCTGAGCAAAGTTGATCACTTCGGTAGCGTTATAAATGATGGTGAATCCGAGGGCGATCAGGGCATAAATAGCCCCGCTTGTCAGACCAGAGAGGAAATATTGGAGCAATTCACCCATTTTTCTTCCCGCCAAAACGTTCAGCGGGCTGACTTTAAAACAGGTTGGGCGGGAAGCCAAGCCCGGCCTGAAGACCGGGCTTGGTCTTTATCTTTCGAGTAGCTCCCAGTCTCCGTTGTGAATACGGACCAAAACAAAGGCCTCCTTTTCATCGAGGCCATTGTGATCTTTGGGGCTCATGTTGAAGATTCCGTGGATGCCAACAACCCCTTTGAGATTTTCGAGAGCTTCTCGAATCCGGGCCCGATCGGCTCCAGCCTTTTCAAGGGCCTTGGAAAGAAGGAGAAAGGCGTCGTAGGCATGCCCGCCAAAGGCCGAGGGTTCTTCACCATAACGAGCCTTGTAACGGGCGATGTAATCAAGGATCACCTTTTTCTGGGGGTCAGAATCAGGAAGCTGCCGGGCTACGAGGATCTTCCCAGCTGGTAGGATAATTCCTTCGGCAGCTTCGCCAGCCAAGGCAATGAAGCGTTTGGAGGCCACGCCATGACTCATGAAAAGCTGTTGTTTCATGCCAAGCTGACGCATATTTTTGGCTACAATGGCCGGCCCCGGATTGGTCCCCCAGCAGATAACAGCATCGGGATTCTTGGCCCGAATACGGGTGAGCTGGGGGGTCATATCTACGTCTTTGGGACCGAAGACTTCGTCAGCCACTAGTTTGATACCATACTTGGGGGCAAGCATTTTGAGCTGTTCACGACCACTTTGTCCGAAGCCGGTGGAAACAGTGATAATGGCTATCTTTTGATAACCCTTTTCGTTGCAATAGGCATAGATGCGTTTGACAGCCATGCGATCGGTTTGGGGGACCTTGAAGACCCAGGGTTTTACGGGTTCGGTGATCTTAACCCCCGCGGCACACGAAATGAGAGGTACCTTATAGCGTTCCACGAAGGGAATGACAGCCAGAGTGGTTCCTGTCCGGCTTGGGCCAATAACAGCCAGTACCTTGTCTTGGACACAAAGTTTGGTGATCTTCTTTACGGCGTTCGTCTCATCTCCTTCGGTATCGTAAATGACCACCTCGATAGGATGTCCGTTGATACCACCTTTTTTGTTGATTTCTTCCACCAACATGACCAAGGTATTTCTCTCTGGCTCACCAATAAAGGAAGTTGGGCCGGTGATGGAGAAAAGGGCCCCGATTTTGTAAGGCTTGGCGGCCAGAGCCAACCCTGTGAGGAGAAACCAGAATCCCAAGACCCAGAGCCATTTTTTCATAAAAAACCTCCTTGTTTTAAATAAGTAGGTTCTTGCCCGCAGATCATATCGAAGGGGGAAAATTTTTGTCAAACGAGGAAGGCTAAAATATGCTAAGATTCAGCGGAGTTGAGCCTGCAAATTGAAGATCGGAGGGTGAAATGGCGGTCAAAAAACTTAGTGCGCAGGAAGTTCGCCTGAGAATTGCCCCCGAGAGTCTGGGTATAGTTTCCAGTGAAGAGTTAGAAGAATTGGAAGAAAAGATCATGGCTCAGGAAAGGGCGGTGCGAGCTCTTGATTTCGGTCTCAATCTCGAAGATCTGGATTTCCACGTCTACGTGGCGGGGTCTGCGGCCTTGGGAGCCAGCTACATCACACGCTCTCTTGTAGAACTTTGTGCCAGAGAACGCCCCCGTCCTTCGGATTGGTGTTACGTTTATAACTTCAAAGATCCCGATTCCCCTCGGGCCTTGGAGCTTCCTCCGGGTCAGGGTCGCCAATTCCAAAAAGACATGTCAGACCTTATTGAATCTTTGAAACAAAGGATTCCCGAGGCCTTTGAAAGCGAAGTCTATCTCAATCGCAAGGAAGCCATTATCAGGGAGTTCAACGTCGCCCGGGCCCGAATCTTTGAAGAACTCGAAAGGAAGGTTCGAGCCGAGGGTTTTATCTTGAACGTGGAACCCATGGGAATGATGATCATTCCCGCTAAGGAAGACGGTTCCCCCATGACACCAGAAGACGTAAAAGGGCTGCCAGAGGAGAGAAAAGAGGAACTCAAACGCAAGAGTGAGGAATTACAGAAGGAGTTGAACGCTACGGCGCGACGTATTCAGCAACTCGAAAAGGAGCTGCGTCAGCGCCTGAAACAGCTTGATCGAGAAGTCACTCTCAATGTGGTGGGAAGTTTTATCCAGGAATTAAGGGAAAAATATGCCGGACTGCCACACGTGATCGAATATCTAAATCAAGTCCAAGAAGACATTATCAAACATTCAGACGACTTTAGACAGCGCCCCGCGCCTCCACCACCCATCCCCTTTCCCGTGCCACCTCCACAGCCTTCCTTTACGCGCTATGAGGTAAACGTCTTCGTGGACAACTCGGAGCGAGAGGGGGCTCCGGTTATTTTTGAGCCCAACCCTACCTACACCAATCTTTTTGGTGTGATCGAAAGAAAAGCCCAATTTGGGGCCCTTTTGACAGACTTCACCATGCTGAAGGCCGGCAGTCTCCATAAAGCCAATGGTGGATTTCTTATCGTACGAGCCCTTGATCTTTTGAGATATCCTTTCAGTTGGGAAAGTCTCAAACGGAGCATCAAGACCCGTAAGATCTTTCTCGAAGACCTCACAGAACAGCTCGGTTTGTGGACCACCAAGACTCTCAAACCCGAACCCATCCCTTTCAGGGCCAAGGTGGTTTTGATGGGAGACCCTTTCATCTATCATCTTCTCTATCTTTTTGATGAAACCTTTCGTGAAGTCTTCAAAATAAAGGCCCATCTCGATGTCTGGGTTGATCGAGACGAAGTGCGCACCAAGCAATTCTTAAGAGTTGTGGCGCGGATGGTTCGTCTCGATAACCTTTTACCCCTAGAGGCCTCGGCTCTGGCCCGTGTGGTGGAATTTTCTTGTGAACTGGCAGGTCGCCAAGACAAGCTCTCCCTTGAGCTTCCTGCTGTGCGCGATCTTCTCAAGGAAGCCCATTTCTGGGCCCAAAGGGAGGGAGCTTCGAAGATTACGCGAGCTCACGTCCAAAAGGCCATCGATGAGCGTGAATATCGGGTCTCCCTTCCCGAAGAACGACTTCAGGAAATGATCGAAAAAGATCTCCTTAGAATACAGGTAGAAGGAGAACAGGTTGGAAGCATCAATGGACTCTCCATTTATGATCTTGGAGACTATGTCTTTGGTCGTCCCACCCGCATAACAGCCAACATCTCGCTTGGGAAAGAAGGGGTGGTGAACATCGAACGCGAAGCCGAGCTTTCAGGAAAGATTCATACCAAAGGCGTAATGATTTTAGCGGGTTTTCTGAGAGAGAAGTTTGCCAAGGACAAACCCCTCACACTCACCGCCACCCTTTGTTTTGAACAAAGCTATAGTTTGGTGGATGGAGACTCGGCTTCGGTAGCAGAACTTTACGCCATCCTTTCAGCTCTTTCCGGAGTGCCCCTTAAACAGGGAATCGCTGTTACCGGTTCGTTGAGTCAAAAAGGTGACGTTCAACCCGTGGGAGGTGTGACCAAAAAGATAGAAGGTTTCTACAAGGTTTGTAAGAAAAAGGGACTTACAGGACAACAAGGGGTCATCATTCCAAAGGCCAACGTTAAGGAATTGATGCTCAAAGAAGAGATTGTTCGAGACATAGAAGAAGGGCGTTTCCATCTCTGGGCTATTGAACGGGTGGAAGAAGGTCTGGAGATCCTTACTGATAGACCGGCAGGTGAAAGACTTCCTGATGGAAATTATCCCGAAGGCAGCATTTTCTATCTGGCGGATCAGAAACTGAAAGAAATGGCCCAAAAGGCCCGTGAACTTGCCAAGGAAGAAAAGAACTAATACTTAAACCGAGCTCAAAAGTATCCCGCCAAAGCGCGTCTTACGTGGATATTTTTGTTTGCCGGGCTTTTTACGAAGTTTCATTTTTTTGGGGTTTTTTTATTTCCGCCGGAGTTAAACTCTTCTATGCTTTATCCGAAAGGAAATAAATGAAGAGGGTGGTCGATCAATCTTACGGAAGGAGGGGTGGGGGCATACGTCCCCAAAAAAGAACATGTATTTAGGTCCTAAAACGCACCTTTCTCCAGATGATTCTTGGGCTCGTAGGAGATATCTCCTGCGGTACAATGTCCTCCAGGTCCTCAATGAGACGAGGGTCCAGACCAGGTTTTGCTATCGTCGTAAGGAAGATTTTGAAGACGCTTTTGCTTTGCTTTACGAAAGGTATCATGGAGCAGGCCTCATTCCGGAAAGCCCTTCTCGACTTTACCTCACTCCCTATCAAGCCCTTCCCAAAAGTCGTATTTGCATAGCTCGTAATAAAGAGACCGGAGAAATAATGAGCACAGCAACTCTGGTGATAGATTCCGAATTGGGCCTGCCAAGTGATTTTATCTACAAAGAAGAGATAGACATTTTGAGACGTGAAGGACGTCGTCTGGCAGAGTTCACCTGTCTGGCAGCCAAGAACAATTATTCACCTTTTCATCATCATAATGGCCTTTTTTATGTTTTCCGTCTCCTTTACCGTTATGCGGTAAGCATGGGGGTAACGGACATCGTCATCTCCATTAACCGCAAGCATTCTTTTTTTTACGAGAAAATACTTCTTTTTCGTCCTCTTGGTGCGGAGAAGGTCTATCATAAACTACAAAATGCCCCGGCCATTCTGGAACATTTGGATCTCACCACGGCGAAAGAAAGGTTTAAACGGGCCTATGAAGAATTTGAGGAAGGTCTGGCCTTTTATAATTTCTTTGCAGAACGTGGGCAATTGACGGATCTCTTGGAGTTGATCAAACCTGTCAATATGTCTGCTTCCATTTTTCAGGAATTTTATGTTTCTCGCACCCGCGTTTGGGAAAGCATGGAACCGCCTTTTAAGAAGTTTTTTGGACGTTATTTCTTCGGGACCGAATTAGACCGGCCTCTTCCTTCTGTTCTGGTCTCCAATCTCTGACCTCTTCCCCCTTCACTGGGCGTCCTTCTTGTGTTTTAAAGAGACAAATCTAGAAGGAGGACGCCCATGATTGCCCGTTATACCCGCGAGGTAATGGCCAAACTTTGGAGTCCGGAAGAAAAGCTAAGAGCCTGGCTGATGGTGGAAGTCTTGGCTTGTGAGGCCTGGGCCAGGCTTGGTCGTATTCCCCAGCAGGTTGTTGACAAGATCAAAGAAAGGACCCGACCCCTTTTGGAAAAAGGTTTTAGCCCGGAAGATGTGGCTCGGGTGGAAGAGATTGAGCGGGAGACCCGCCACGACGTCATCGCTTTTCTTACCTATCTTGAGCGTCTCATCGGTCCGGAAGGACGCTATCTACACCTTGGGATGACCTCTTCTGATATGCTCGACACCGCCATGGCCTGGCTTATGAAAAGGGCCATGGAGATCATCATCGAAGACGTAGAGGATTTGCTAACGGTCTTGAAGCGTCGGGCCTTGGAACACAAAGACACGGTGATGATTGGGCGGACCCATGGCATCCACGCCGAACCCATCACCTTTGGTCTTAAGTTTGCGCTCTGGTACGAAGAGATGCGTCGCAACAAAAGGCGTTTGGAGGCGGCTCTGGAAACCATTTCCTATGGGAAAATATCCGGAGCCGTAGGGACCTTTGCTCACGTGGAACCAGAAGTTGAGGCCTATGTCTGTGAAAAAATGGGGCTTAAACCAGCCCCCGTTTCTAATCAGGTTATCCAACGTGATCGTTACGCCGAATATCTGGCGGCTCTAGCTGTCACCGCTGGGACAGTAGAAAAGATCGCCACCGAAATCCGCCATCTCCAGCGCACGGAGGTCTTAGAAGCAGAAGAATTTTTTCACAAGGGGCAAAAAGGCTCCTCTGCCATGCCTCACAAAAGAAACCCTATTCTTTCAGAAAACCTTTGTGGTTTGGCCCGTCTGGTGAGGGGTTATCTCTTTCCGGCTCTTGAAAATGACGCCCTTTGGCACGAAAGAGACATCAGCCATTCTTCGGTAGAACGTGTCATTGTTCCTGACGCTACCACAGCAGCGGATTTTATGTTGCGCCGTTTGATCGGTTTGCTCGATAAATTGGTCGTCTATCCCGAGAGGATGAAACAGAACCTCAACCTTTTGAGAGGACTCATTTATTCCCAGCCCCTCCTTTTAGCCCTTACCGAAAAGGGCCTTCCACGGCAAGAGGCCTATGTCTTGGTACAGCGGCGGGCCATGGAGGTCTGGGAGGATCCCGAAAAGACCTTTCAAGAGGTGGTATTTTCGGATCCCGAGATCGCCAAACATTTAACCAATGAAGAGTTAGAGAGAATTTTCGATTTGGATCATTATTTACGTCACGTTGATACTATCTTTAAGAGAGTCTTTGGATGAAGCCTTTTCCGGTAGTAGCTGCCTTTATTCGTAAGGGGCCGCACATTTTGCTTGCCAGGCGACCGTCTGGAAAGCTTCGGGCCGGATTGTGGGAATTTCCGGGTGGAAAACTCGAAGGAGACGAGCCTCCGAAAGAGGCCCTCAAGAGGGAGATAAGGGAAGAATTAGGAGTAGAAGCCGAGATTGGTCCTTTCCTCGCAGAGGTGGTCCATTCTTATCCGGAGGTAACAATTCGTCTGCTGTGTTATGAGGCAAAGATTTTTGGAGAACCTAAACCCCTTGAGGGCCAGGGTCTTTCCTGGTTTCTACCAAAAGAACTAGAAAACTTGCCTCTGGCTCCAGCGGATCGAGTTCTCTGGTCCCGACTTAGAGAAAAGTTAGGTCTTTAAAAACAAACCCTGAATCTCTAAAACAATGTTTAATTGATCTCTATTTCTTACACGACGATAAGAAACGCTTAAACGTTTAATGCGAATAGGATATTTACAGTTTTGTAATTCTTCTAAAAGCTTTACTAAACCTTTGACATCACCCTCTAGTACCAGATTTACAGTTCCTATCTGATATAATTCTTTGTCGATGGTTTTTGCTATTCTGAAGCTGCGAACTGAAAGTTCTGGGATTTTTTCTATCTTGTTTTGGATATATGATATTATGATATAAGCATCTTGCCCTTTTAAGATGTTTTCTATATTTTCAAACTCTTTTTTCTTCTTTTTTATGTCTTTTTGTAATTCGGAAGTTTTCTCTTGATATTTCTCGATATTTTGTTTATAATATTTTATCTGTTCTTTTGAGTTTAATAGGCTTTTTAAGCTATTTTGCCAAATAAATAATAAAACTAAAAGAGATAGAAACGAAGGAATTCCATAAATGGTAATTAATTTTTTGGTATTTCCTTTATTAGATAAACGCTTAGGAATAGAAATTTTGAACACGTTTAGTCCCAGTTTGTAATATCTGCGTTTTCTCCTTCTCCTCCCGGTTGACCATCAGCGCCGTAGGACCACAGATCATATTCTCCATGTTCTCCAGGGCATCGGTATTGATAAGGTCTTCCCCAAGGATCAAGGGGAATTTTTTTCTTCTTGAGATAGGGACCTCGCCAGTTCCGCTTTTTTTCCTCATCGGAGGGGGGAGAAATAAGGGCTTCCAATCCTTCTTCGGTGGAGGGATAATATCCCATATCGAGGCGATACTGATCGAGAGCGGACTCCAGGAGAGCGATCTGGCTTTTGGCAATTTCAGTTTTAGCTCTTCCTACTCGTCCAATTAATCGGGGGCCAACAAGAGCCGCTAGCAATCCCAAGATAATGACCACCACCAAGAGTTCCAAAAGGGTGAATCCTTTTTTGTTCATTTTTCTCCTCCGTCGCGTTCTTGGTAGCTTCTCGGAATTTTGTGGAGTAAATTTTACTTCATGGGACAAAATTTCCTACCGAAATTTAAAAAGACGGATATTCCACAGGATAGTCTTATCCCCCTGGAAGGTCTGAATCCCACTCTTTTGAGGCATTCGAAGGTTTTCCCATATTTGATGGGGGAAAAGGCCTGGGCTTTGATCCCTTCTCCGGAAAACCTTTTAGCGGTGGATTTTTTAGAAAAACATAGCGGTCGTTCTTTCGAAGTCGCGTTGGCCGAAGAAGACCTTATTTTGGAATTAATTCAAAAATTTTATGAAACCCATCCCGAAGAACCAGACGATTTGGAAGAAGATATCAAAGAAGATATTGATCTTTTAAGAGATCTGGCCTCTGAAGCTCCTGTTGTCAGACTTGTAAACCAAATCATTAGAGAAGCTGTTGAGAGTAGAGCAACAGATATCCATTTAGAGCCGCAAAAAGACGGCTTACGGATTCGTTTCAGAATAGATGGCGTTTTACATGAAAGAGCCTTTTATTCTAAAGCTCTAAAAGCTCCCTTGATTTCTCGTCTTAAGTTAATGGCAAAATTGAATATCGCTGAACATCGTCTTCCTCAAGATGGAAGGATTAAGTTCAGAGTTGGGGGAGAAGATTTAGATATTCGTGTTTCTACTATTCCTACAATTAACGGTGAAGGAATAGTATTGCGTCTTTTGCCAAAAGAAGCTGATTTTTTAACACTTGATAAGTTGGGTTTGGAGAAAGATCATTTTCGTTCTTTTTTAAATTTAATAAAGCAGCCTAATGGTATAATACTCGTTACAGGACCTACTGGTTCAGGAAAAACCACAACGCTTTATGCTGCTTTATCTCTCTTGAATTCTCCAGATAAAAAAATAATTACCATTGAAGATCCGGTAGAGTATCAGATTGCTGGTATTTCTCAGATACAGGTTAAACCTGAAATTGGATTGACTTTTGCTTCTAGTTTGCGTTCTATATTGAGGCATGATCCAGATATTATTTTAGTTGGTGAAATTAGAGATTTGGAGACAGCAGAGATAGCAATTCAAGCTTCTTTGACAGGGCATTTAGTTTTTTCAACTTTGCATACCAATAATGCAATAGGTGCAATAACTAGATTGGCAGAGATGGGAATAGAAAGATATTTAATAGCTGCTTCATTGGTCGGAGTTGTCGCTCAAAGATTGGTAAGGATTCTATGCCCTCATTGTGCAAAGGAGGTGTATCCTCCACCTACAGAATTTTTGACAGCGTTGAAATATCTTCCGAATAATTTGTCACAAATTAGATATCTTGTTCCGAAAGGCTGTGAACATTGTTCTAATACTGGTTATTTAGGCCGTATAGGTATTTATGAAATAATTCCTATTTCAGGCAAACTTAAAAAGATAATTTTAGATGGTTCTGATGATGACTTGCAAAATTTCGTTTATAAAGAAAAAATTATTACTTTATATCAAGATGGTCTAAGAAAAGTAGCTAAAGGTTTGACATCATTTGAAGAAATTTTGAGGGTAGCCAAAATTTAAGAGGAGCAAAAATTTATAATGACTGATTTGAAATGAATATTAAAGGTTTTTCATTTTTGGAAGTAATTGTGTCTTTTTTGATTGGAACATTGATGTTGATGTTTTTTTTATATTTTTTAACAGAAATTTCTTATATGGAGGAACGTTTTTATAATGAATTTTCTTTTTTAAATGAGATGAATTTGTGGTTTTTTTATGTTCAAAATGATCAAAATTTTACTGATGACATTTTAAAGACCTCTTCTTATGCCTTGCAATTTGGAGATAAAATCTATTATATAACTTTTAACCTTTTGCAATCGTCAAATAATCGTTTTTTCTTTTTAGATAATGTCACTTATGAAAGCGAAGAATAAATATCAAAAAATTTTTATATTGATTAAAGATTTTTTAAAACCCTCAGATATAGGGGCATTTTTTGATGGTAACAAGATTATATATGATGAAAAATCAAGGTTATTAACCGAAAAAGCTGGTCGTTTGTATTTGTCGGTTTCGCATTCTTGTTTGTATTTTCAAACAATTAAGTTTCCTTTTGATATTCCACAGTATCAGCTAGAGTCAAGCATTTCTTTTGAAATTATGAGATCTCTTGATTTAGATGATAGTAAAAATCTTTCTTTTGTTATTTTATCTAATAGAAATAATCAGATTTTGCTCTCTTTTCAAAAGAGAGATTTTTTTGAAAATATTATTTCTAAAATCAATTATCCTTGGATATTGTCCGGTATATTTCCTTCTTTTTTATCTATACTTTCTTGGTTTTATCATAAAAATAAGCAGATAATAGACGGTCTTTATTATATATTAATAGGTGATATTGTTGAAGGTTTTATTTGGGATAAAGGAATTTATCAAATTCTTCCATCTAATATCCATTTATCTGCTAAAATAATTGATGACTATTCAGGCCCTAAATTTGAAATAAAGACTAAAAATCCATCTTTATTTTTAGCTAATGCTTCTCGTCTTGTTTGTCGTTTGCCTAGTTCATTAATTAAATCTTTTAATCATTATCATTTGCGTAAGCGACCCAATATATCTCCCCGATTGTTCTTTTTATGGTCTCTTCCTATTTGTCTTTTGGGTGTCAATTTTTATTTGAATCATCTTTCTAATGATTATCATAAGTACGAGACTCTTTTAAGAGGTAAACTTAAAAAAATAAAATCAGATTATAAAACATTGATGTCTCAAAAGGAAAAATTACAAAGTTTTTCCTTGTTAAGGAAAGAAATTGATAATTTTAAAAAACAACCTGATATTTTGGACTCTCTTTATACCATTACTAATTTGCTTTCTTCTGATGTATGGATTAGAAAATTTGAATTTCGTTATCCTAATGAAATAAGAATTTGGGGAGAAGGTAAAAACGCTTTGGCTTTGTTAAAAAGACTTCAATTATCTGAATCTTTTTATGATGTTAGATTTTTGTCTACAGTTAGTAAAAATCCTAGGACTCAAAAGGAATATTTTGCTATTTCTTTGAAAATAAAATGAGGAAAGCTTTTACGTTACTAGAATTACTTGTAGTCTTGTTTTTAATAAGTTTAACTGCATCTTTAATAATTCCTAAAATAACAAGAAATTTTTCTTTATATAGAAATTTTGCGACTGAATTTGAGGAATTATTGATTCAGGCTAGAATGAAAGCTATTATTAATAATTTGTCTTATTTTTTAATATTTGATTCAGAAAATAGAAGAATTTTTGTGTCATCTAATCTTTCTGCTTTGAGTAGCTTAAATAATAGTTTGATAGAAGATCTGAAATCCCAGATAAATGTTCCAGAAGAATTCGAAATAAAAGCAGAACATTTGATAAATTTAGATGACTATAAATTAATCTTTTTTTTGAGTTCCGGTTTGTCTAGTGGAGGAATTGTAGAAATAATTGACTTAAATTATAAAACTCAAAATATTTTTTATGTTCCTAAATCTCAGTGGCTTATTTACAGAGAAACAAATTATTAAATAATAAAGCCTTTATTCTAATTGTTGTTTTTATATTTCTTTTTTCTATTTCTATTTTGATTTCTTTTCTACGCCTGAAATCTAATTCTAGATTATTGTTAATGAAATCGATTTATAATAGATCTTTGATTTTTAATAATTTAAATCAAATTCTTTTTTTTGTTTTAAATTTTTTATCTGAAAATCGAGATGTTTTAAATAGACTCAATGAAGAGCAAGATAATATATCTTTCTTTTTTAAGATAGATAACATTTCATGTCATGTTGAAGTTGAAAGTGAGAATGGGAAGATCAATTTATTAAATGGTAAGTTGTTGAGTGATAAAATAGAAGAAGTATTATATAAATTTAACTTCTCGGATAGTGTAATAAAGAATTTTCTTTTTTGTTTAGAGAATATCAAAAGTAATGAGTTTGAACCTTTGTTGGAATGTTTATATATTTTCGATATATACTCTTTATATATTAACCCTTCTTTGATACAATATTTTACTTTTTGTGATAATTGTTACCGTTTTATTCTGAAAATTGGCTATAAAAACTTTGATTATGAATTTTTGGGTATATTCTTATTATCAAGTGATAAGCCACAACTGCTTTACTTTAGAGAGCTTCCAAAGTTTAAAATCTTAAGTCAAAAATAGCTAACAAGATTGAAATGATACTAATACCCAAAATTAATCCTAAAGATAGGATAGTTATAGGTTCTATAAGAATTAATATTTTTTTTGCTAAATTTTGACTTTCTTCTTCTAATATGAGAGCTATTTCTTTAAAATTTTCTCCTAATTCTCCCGTTTCTTCTCCGATAGAAATAAGTTCAGAAATGAAATAAAAATTTCCTGGTAATTGTTGCATTAATACAGATAATTTTTTTCCTGCTATTATCTCTTTTGAAATATGTTTAAAAAAATCTTTGATTATTTCTAAATGTGAAATTTCTGACACAAGTTCCAACGACTTTTCTATATTGACACCACCTTTATTGGTTATAGCTAAAGTATTAAATATTTTGGCTAATTCAATACATATAATAAATTTTCCTATAATGGGAAGTCTGATTAGTTGTTTTTCAAACCATTTTCTCTTTTTTACATTTGTTAAAAGATAATGAAAATAGCAAACTATAATTAGTAAAAAAATGAGAAATATCCATCCCCAATTTTTCCAAAATATTCCACAATTTATTAAAAGTTTAGTAAGTGTAGGTGGCGAAACTCCCATTTCTTCGAAAATTTTTCCAAATTTTGGTAAAACATAGACGAAGACAGTCTGAATAGCTAACATTCCAAAAATCATTAAAAATAAGGGATATAAAATCGATGATAGCAATTCCTGTTTGAATTTTTTTTGTTTTTTTATGTAATCAGTTAGATATTTTAAGACTTCTGTTAAATGGCCACTATTTTCTCCAGCTTTAATTAGGTTTATATAAAATACTGGAAAAATTTTTGTATTTTTTAGTGCTTCTGATAAGGGTTTGCCTTGTTTAATTTCTAAGGAAATTTTATTTGTTATTTGGGCCATCTTATAATTATTGTTGAGAAAAATTTTACTTAAAATCTTCATGGATCTATCTATAGGTATTCCTGCTACAGTTAAACGGTATAAATTTTCTGTAAAAAATAATATATCTCCTGTTTTGTCTTTGTTTATTTTTAATTTAAGTCTATTTAATAGAGTATCCTCTTTTTTTATTTCTATTGGAATTAAATCTTGTTTTCTAATTTTTTCCAAAGCTTCTTTGAGAGATTCAGCTTCTATATTTCCTTTTTCTAGAATGCCTTCTGTTGATATTGCAACATATTTATATTTCATTTTTGCACTCCGACCAAATTAATTCTTTTTTAAGGCCTTTTGGCCCTTCAATTGTAATTGAAATACTAGAAATATTGTTTTCTTTATTTTTTTCTTCCTCTTCTTTATTTTTATTTAAAATTTTTGTTGATAATTTACATGATAAATTAAAGATAAAGGGTTTCTCGTTTTCTAAAATATCTGTAACTTTTATATTTTTTTCATAGTAATGTTCCCAATATTTTACTTTGTCTTCAAAAAATTTATAGATTACAATTAGTGGTTTATCTGGTGAATAATTTGTAATAAAGGCTAAGATATTATTGTGTAGATATAAATGATAAGATTTGTCATCTATGATTAATTTGTATTTGCAATTTTTGTCTTTAATTTGAAAGTCTAAAGCACTACAAAATAAGATGAAATTTTCGGTTTTATATTTATTGTTTTCAAAGGCTTTGACAATCTGGTAATAACTTTGATATATAAGCAATAAAAGGAGGGTAGACAAAAAAATGGCCAGGATAAATTCTAAGATGGTAAAAGATTTTATTTTGGTTTTTTTTATTGTTTTTTTCAATATATGTCTGGACATCAATTTAGGAATAGCACAAAAAAACAAGTATCATGAAATCGTCGTCCAAAATCCTTTTTCACCTAAAAGATATTATGAACCACCCCCGGAGATATCGGAAGGCAAAAACGGAATCTCAAAAGGACCTTCTTGGCTCAAGCAATTAGAAGTAAAAGGAACATTTGAAAAAAACGGCGAAAAATTTGCTGTTTTTCGACTTTCTCCACTTCTCAAGAAGAAACTGAACCTTTCAGGTAAATATATCATTTTAAAAAGGGGTGAAACCTTGGACAATTGTCCCTTAGTGCTAGTGGAAAGGGATCGTGTCGTTTTAGGGGGGGATTGCCAGATTGAATTGAAGGTGCATCCGCGATTACCCACCCTTCCTGTCCCGTCTACTAAATCTATTAAATCTGTGACACCTTCTCGGGAACTTCCTCCGAAACGATTATCCAAATATCCAAAAAGACCTTAAACTTTCAAGGCCGAAGAAAGGGGGGCCGAAAGATCTTCCAGGAGGTTGGGATGGCTCCCCAAGAGACCAATATCCTCATTGTCGACGATGATCAAAGTTTGAGGGAATTTCTGGAGATCTTTCTCTCCAAAGATGGCTATCGTGTGCTTACTGCTGGAGACGGAGAGGAGGCCTTGAAACTCTTGGAACGTCTGCCGGTTGATTTGATTCTAGCTGATATCCGGATGCCCAAACTGGACGGTCTTTCTTTTTTGAGAGAACTCCGTCGTAAAGGTTTGGAGCTCCCAGTAATCATGATCACAGCTTACGCCTCGCTTGATTCCGCGGTTGAGGCTAAAAGGGAAGGGGCCTTTGATTACGTCTCCAAACCCTTTCGACTGGATGACTTGCGGGAGCTCATTCGCAGGGCCTTGAACCATCAGTCCAAAGAACCATCTCCGGTCAATGGAGATCAGTTTCTGGGTATCATAGGTCGTAGTCCGTCTATGCGCCGCATTTTTGAGATGTTGCCCCGGGTGGCGGCCGCTCCCTCCAACGTTCTTATCATGGGAGAATCCGGTACGGGCAAGGAATTGGTGGCCCGGGCCATTCATCAGCTCTCTCCTCGCCGAGAAAAACCCTTCGTGGTGGTGAACTGTGGAGGAATTCCTCCCAACCTTCTTGAATCAGAACTCTTTGGCTATATAAAGGGGGCTTTTACCGGGGCGCATCGGGACAAACCCGGTCTTTTCCTGCAGGCCCATGAAGGAACCATCTTTTTAGACGAAGTTGGAGAGCTGCCCCCGGAGCTCCAAGTGAAGCTGCTCCGAGTGGTTCAGGAAAAGACCATCATGCCGCTGGGGTCCACCAAAGAGATTCAGATAAACGTTAGAATCATATCAGCTACCAATCGCGATCTGGAAGCCGAGGTTCTGGCTGGTAACTTCCGGGAAGATCTCTTCTACCGTTTGAACGTGATCTCCCTCCATCTGCCCCCTCTCAGAGAAAGAAAAGAGGATATCCCCCTTTTGGTGGAGCACTTTCTCAAGAAATACGCCGAAAAGATGGGCAAAAAGATCGAGGGGATTTCAGATTTCGCCCTTAAGGCCCTGATGGAATACGATTTCCCAGGCAACGTGCGTGAGCTCGAGAATATCATTGAACGTTCGGTGGCCCTCGAAACCGGTCCTCTTATTCTGCCAGAGAGTCTCACCCTTTGTCACAAACGGCCTCGCGAACAGGAAGGTTTTGAGATAAAACTTCCGGAACAGGGCCTTGATCTGGAAGATCTACTGGCTCGCATCGAGGTTTCCCTCCTCAAGCAGGCTCTGGACCGCACTCGAGGCAACAAGACCGAAGCCGCCAAGCTTCTGGGCCTCAACTTTCGTTCTTTCCGCTATCGATTGGCCAAGTATGGACTTTCATGAACGTTGATCCACGCACCCAATGGCGTTTTCAATATCTGCGTCTCCTCCTTCTCCTGGTTGGGACGATCTTTTGGTTTATCTCTTTTCACCAGGAAAACTTTCTTCAACCTGGAACGGGTTTGATCTTTGGCCTTTTCTGGGTGGAAACCGCGGCCATGTTCTGGTTGGCCCGGCGTCTTAGCTGGGCGAGGCTTATTTACTGGGAGCTCATCGTCGATTTTATCCTGGTCAACGTCCTCATCCTGGGCAGCGGGGGGCGCGAAAGCCCTTTTGTCTTCCTCTATCCGCTTTTTATTTTTGTGGCCAGTCTCCATCTCGGGCACCGGAGGGCGGATTTTTTTATCTTGGCCTGTCTTTTGGCTTACACCTCGATCTATTGGTTTCAGGAACCCCATCCCCCATTTGATTCCCAAAGCCTCCTTCAGTTTTTCATCTCCTTGGGAGCCATGGGAGTCTCTGGTTTCCTGGCCCTTCGTCTAGCAGACGAACTGGCTCATACCAGGCGCACCGCAGCGGAGACCAGGGCAGCCCTTTTCCGAGTAGAAGAGCTACACCGCCACATCATGCGTTCTCTGGCCTCGGGCCTGATTATCACAGATCTTTCGGGGCACATCATTTCGGCCAACAAGCGCGCCGAAGAGATCCTGGGCCAATCCCTTGAAGGCCTGAGGTTTCATGATCTTTTTCCCTCGATCAACTTGCACGAAGACCAGAAACGTTGCGAATTGCTCCTGAATAACGGACAGCGGCGCTACCTGGGCTATAGTCTCTTTCCCTTGCGGGATGAGAGGGATCAGATCTTCGGTTACGGCTTTCTTTTTCAGGACATTACCCATATCAAGGAACAGGAAGAGAGACTGAGACGTACCGAACACCTTGCAGCCCTGGGGACTATGGCTTCCGGCCTGGTTCATGAGATCAAAAACCCCTTGGCTTCCATTTGCGGGGTGGTGGAATTGCTCAAAGAGAATCAGCTGGTTTCGCCGGAAGGGGAACGTCTAATCCGGATTTTGGAACGGGAAAGTCGTCGGCTCGACAAACTGGTGACAGATTTTCTCCTTTTTGCCCGACCCACCAGGGGCGAAGTGCAAAGGGTCTCCCTGAAAGAGATCCTGTCGGAAATAAAAGAAGAATTACAGATAGGACACCCGGAGAGGGATCTTTTCTTCAAGGCGGAAGTCCCATCCGAAGTGGAACTGTTGGTGGAACCGGGCCGATTCAAACAGGTTCTTTTGAACCTGTGCCTCAACGCTTTGGAGGCTACCCCTCATTCTCTCAAGATTTGGGTCTCATTTTACCAGAAGGACGGCTTCGGGGTATTAGAATTTAAAGACAACGCCGGAGGTATCCCTCAAGAGGTACTTCCTCACATCTTTGAACCCTTTTTTACCACCAAATCCGAAGGCACCGGCCTCGGACTTTCGGTGGTCCACAGCCTGGTCAGCTTGTGGGGTGGAAGGGTTGAGGTGGATCTTGAAGGAGATGGAACGGTCTTCCGTCTCTATTTCCCCTCAAAAATGATTTCTTTCACAAGCCAAACCTCATAAAGCTTTCCGGGGAGTAGCTAACTCACCCATTTTTCGCTTGCGTTCTTCCCACTTTCTTCCACCAGTTGCCTTCTAGTCAACCCCATATATTGCACGCTTATAAAATTTGACTACAAAATGTAGTATTCAAGTTTTTCCTTGACACTTACGATAACCTCTTACTAGCCTCAGGTGGAAAATAGTGGTGAATAGTGGTGAGGAGTGGTAGTTGCGATTCCGGGGGAGATCGAATCATACGCTGGACAACAAAGGGCGTTTGAGCATCCCGGCGCGCTTTCGCGAGGTCATCAAGAACGTATACGGAAATTCGACTCTCATCATGACCAATACGCCAGCGTGTTTGTTGGTTTATCCGTGGCAGGTTTGGCAAGAAATAGAAGAAAAACTTCTGATTTCTCCGGTAGATCCCCCGGAATTGAGAAGATTTAAACGTTATTTCCTTGGATCAGCCGAAGAATGCCTCCCAGATCGCCAAGGGAGGATTCTGATTCCGGCACATTTGAGAGAAGAAGCTGGCATTGATCGAGAGGTGGTCCTTGTTGGGATGCTCAACCATTTTGAAATCTGGAGTCCCGAACGGCTTGAAGCCGAGTTCAAACGGGCCCGAGAGAATTTCGACGAGCTCGACGCCAAGGTCCACGAGCTCCTCCAAGGCCCCGTGGCATGAACCCGTTCTCCTTGAGGAGGCTCTTCACTGGCTTGGAGTGGAGCCCAAGGGGGTCTATGTGGATGGCACCGTGGGTCTTGGTGGACACAGCGAAGCCATCCTCAAATCTTCGTCTCCGGAGGGCTTTCTCGTTGGTTTCGAGTGGCACCAAGAGTCCCTAGAACGAGCCAGAGAGCGGTTAAAGCCTTACGAAGGGCGTTTTATCATCGTGCGAGAAAATTTCGCCAAGTTAAAGGAAGTCCTCGAAGAACTGGGGCGGATCCCGGTGGATGGAATCCTCTTGGATCTGGGGGTGTCTTCTTTCCTGCTCGAAGGCAGTGGGCGAGGGTTCAGTTTTTTACGGGACGAACCACTTGACATGCGGATGGACGACCGACTTACCCTGACAGCCAAAGACCTTGTGAATCAGCTCTCTCCCCTCCAGCTCGAAGAACTTATTCGTTCTTTTGGGGAGGAACGGTTTGCGCGCCGAATTGCCAGAGCCATCTGCGAGGCCAGACGCCGATCTCCCATCAGGACAAGCCAACAGTTAGCAGAGATTGTCTCTCGAGCAGTCCCAAAGGGCCGTGAAAAGATCCACCCTGCTACGCGTACCTTTCAGGCTCTGCGTTTGGCTGTCAACCAAGAACTAGAAAACCTCAAGCGTTTTCTGGAGACCGCGCCCGAGGTGCTGCGACCAGGTGGACGGCTGGTGATCATTTCCTTTCATTCACTAGAAGATCGTCTGGTGAAGCGGGCCTTTCGTTCAGACGAGCGTCTGCGGGTGCTTACCAAAAAGCCGGTTACTCCTTCTTCGGAAGAGGTGGCCAGAAATCCCCGTGCTCGGAGTGCCAAGCTCCGAGCCGCAGAAAGGGTTTGAGGAGGCCAAAAATGGCAGCGGTTTATACTTTTTCTCCGCGTTCTTCACATAAACGCACGGGTTTTACTCTCAACATTTACCAGGTTTTGGGCCTGGTGGTGACGGCCTTTCTCCTCATTTTGCTCCTTGTGGGAGGGTATCTTCTGGTAAGAGAATACGCCAAGGTCCATCGTCTCCAACAGGAAGTGGCTCTTCTCCAGCGGGAAACCAGGGCCCTTGGGGCTCAATACCAAGCCTTGACGAGTAAAGAAGTGGTCTTTAAGAAGGCCAAGCTCCTTGGTCTCCATCCACCGAAGAAAGAACAGATAGTGAAAATAAAGTACAGATAGTGAGGGTTAAAATGAGACATGTGGTGGTTCTGGCCTTTCTCTTGGGGTTGGTCTTTTTTTTGACCCAAGGGGTCTCGGGTCTCCTCCATCGTAGTGAACCTCCAAGGCTTGCTGCTTACAAAGAAAAGGCCTTGGGAGAGATATATGACGTGGAGGGACGCCTTCTGGCGGAATCCATCCCGGTGAAAGGATTAGCCATTCTACCTCAGGCCTTTGAGATTCGGGAAGAGTCTTTGGCCCTCCTCTCCCAAGCTACCGGCAAGTCTCCCACCACTTTGACCCTCTTTTTCTCTGAAGGAAAAGACTTTCTTTATCTTTCGCCAGGACTTTCGCAAGACCTGCTCAAGCGTCTTGAAGAGCTTGACGGGGTATTTGTGCGTCGATATTTCAGGCGCCGCTACCCCTTTACCGCTTTTTCTCCTCTTATGGGACAAAGAGAAACGGGTTTGATTGGGGTGGAGGCTTACTATCAGAGGCTTCTTTCTAAACCGGAGACCAACCTGCGTTTGGCGGTAAAGATAGAGTTGGAAGAGGCTCTGTTGGCGGACGTGGAGCGGGCCAAACGCCTCCTTAGGGCCCGGGCGGCAGGTGGAGTGATCCTAGATATAAAGACCGGGCGGGTCAAAGCCATGGTCTCTGAGGGGGGACTGGACCTCCTCTCCTCGGAGATCCCGCTGGCCACCCTCGCTGACCTCTTTGAGGAGGCTTACTACGATAGCATGTTTGAAGAACGGGCCGAGTTCTTGCGGGCCCTTGGTTTTGGTGAACCAACCGGAATAGATCTTCCCGGCGAAGAGGTAGGAGTTCTGCCTCCGGAGGTGCTATCTTTGGAAGACGTTTTGGCCTCGCCGGTTCAAATCGTGCGGGCTCTGGCTGCCATCTCTTCGGGTAGACTTTTCTCTCCGCGGGTGGCCTTGGAGGTCCAAAGTGGTCAGGAACATTATCAAGTAACTACTACCCAAGAAGAACTCGAAGACCTGGTACCACGGCAAAATGGTGGGGCCTGGTGGTGGGGAGGGAGCCGGAAGGCCGGAGCTTTCGTTTTGGCTGGTCTCTATCCCAGACGAAAGCCGCGTTTGGCTTACGTTCTTTACGTCAAAGGAGTCAAAGTGTGGGGTCTTCCCTGTTACTATACCCGGTTCATCCCCAGGGCCCTGCGCCTGGCCCAAACCTCAACCCTTGCCAGAGCCAAAAAGAAGAGATCTTCTTTTGAGAAAAAGACCGGCGTGATGCCAGACGTTCGGGGACTTACCCTGAAAGAAGCCCTGGAACACTTGACCCCTTTGGGACTCAAGGTGAGTTTTTCGGGCTTTGGGGTCACTGTCAGGCAATGGCCAGTTCCTGGTGCTTCTCTCAAAAAGATCAGGGAGTGTTATCTCATTCTCAAATGAGGTTTGGCGAACTGTTTCGAAAGATATCCCCCGTTTTTCTCCGGGGAGAGGATAAGGAGATCTTGGGTCTCTCCGACGACTCGCGGGAGATCTCCCCCGGCTGGGTATTCGTGGCCCGCCGGGGCACTACGGTTGATGGACATAATTTTATTCCTCAGGCCTTGCTTCAAGGGGCCGCTGGCATCGTAGCGGAAAGGAACCTTGATCTCCCTGCGGAAGTAGCTTTCGCCCAAGTGGAGGACACCAATCG
Source organism: uncultured Thermodesulfobacteriota bacterium (assembly GCA_964630855.1). Taxonomy (GTDB): domain Bacteria; phylum Desulfobacterota; class Thermodesulfobacteria; order Thermodesulfobacteriales; family Thermodesulfatatoraceae; genus JAADCO01. The sequence continues at coordinate 106,958 of CAZVXP010000004.1, forward strand.
GGTTCTCGGAGAGCTGGCTGCGGCCTTCTATGGCTATCCCCAACGAGAGTTGACTCTGGTAGGGATCACCGGAACGAATGGCAAGACTTCGGTGAGCTGGTTCTTGCGTCAACTCCTGGAACAAACCGGTATCCCCACCGGACTCCTTGGTACGATCCGGTATGTTCTGGGAGAGAGAAGCCTCAAGGCCCGGGAGACAACGCCTTCCATTCTGAAGACGATGTCCTATCTGGCAGAGATGAAGCAAGCCGGGCTTACGCACGCGGTTCTCGAGGTCTCTTCTCACGCCCTGGATCAAGGTCGAGTGGAAGGTTTGACCTTTCAGGTGGCAGCCTTCACCAACCTTTCCCGGGATCATCTGGACTATCACGGAAGTCTTGAGGCCTATTTTGAGGCCAAAACCAGGCTCTTTACCCGTTATCTCAAGACCCGGGGTCAGGCGGTGATAAATACCCTTAATCCTTGGGGACGGAGACTAGCAATGGGGCTCAAAGTGCCCGTGACTAAGGTAGGGGAGGACCCCTCTGGGGAAATTTTAGCCCGTACGCCGGAGGGGCTAGTCTTCTGTCTTCGCTCCGGCGGCGAGACACGGCAGGTTGCCACTCGGGTCTTTGGTGATTTCCAGTTGGAGAACCTGCTTCTCACCGCTGGTTGTGCCCTGGCCCTGGGTCTTTCCTTTTCTGAGGTGGCAGAAAAGCTCTCTACACTTTCAGCCCCACCAGGAAGGCTTGAACTGGTGGCCACGTATGGGGGGGCCTTGGTGTTTGTGGATTACGCACACACGCCAGAGGCCCTTCGACGCGCTCTCTTGAGTCTCAAACCCTACGTACGGAAGCGACTCTTGGTCCTCTTTGGTTGTGGAGGTAACCGTGACCAAGGTAAACGACCACAGATGGGACGGGTGGCCGAAGAATTGGCCGACTTAGTGATTTTAACCTCGGACAACCCCCGTTTCGAGGATCCGGAGGCCATCATCGCTGACATTGCCAAGGGATTGAGCACCAAAGCCTTGATAAAACCTGACCGACGGGAGGCCCTGGCCATCGCCCTGGAACAATTATCCCCGGGGGATGTCTTGCTGGTGGCTGGCAAGGGCCACGAGGATTATCAAGAAATTCGCGGACAGAGATATCCCTTTTCAGATCAGGAAATCATCAGAGAGATCCTTCTCACGGAGGCGGCATGATCACCACAGAAGACGTTGTCAGGGCTACAGGAGGCATTCTTCTCAACGGCGACATGGGGATTCCCTTCAATGGGGTCTGTCATGATTCGCGCCGCCTCAGGGCGGGAGAACTCTTCGTGGCCCTGAAAGGGCCTCGCTTCGATGGTCATCGCTTCGTGCTGGAAGCCTTTGAAAAAGGGGCCAAAGGTGCTCTGGTGGAATATTGGCCCCAAGAGATAAACATTTTTGAACTCCATCGCGGCCTCTCCATCATAAAGGTGCCAAGCACCTATCGGGCCTTACAGGATTTGGCCTCCTACTGGCGACAGAGACTTTCCGCAAAAGTGGTAGCGGTTACGGGTTCTTGCGGTAAAAGCACCACCAAAGAAATGATCGCGACTCTCCTGGAGCCCCGGTTCAAGGTGGCCAAAAGTCCTGGCAATTGGAATAACCTCGTTGGAGTTCCTCTCTCCATTCTTAACTCTCCAGAAGGGAGCGAGGTCTTGGTCTTGGAACTTGCCACCAATAGACCTGGAGAAATCGCTCGTCTTACTGAGATTGTTTCCCCAGAGGTAGCAGTCTTGGTCTCGGTTTATCCCTCGCATCTTGAGGGTTTAAAAGACCTGGAAGGCGTCCTCAAAGAAAAATTGGCCCTCTTTGAGAGGGCTCCTTCAAATGCCGTTCTCGTCTATCCTTACGATCAGAAAGAGGTAAGGGAAAAGGCCCTGGAAATCTGCCAACATCGCGTAGCTGGTTGCCTCTCCTTTGGTTTGGAAGAGGGGGCCAACTTGCGGGCCTCGGATCTTCGTCTTACCAGAGAGGGGACGGAATTCAGACTCTCTTTTCGTGATCGGAAGGCCCTGGTGCGTATTCCTCTGCTGGGAGAGCATTTTGTACGTGACGCTTTAGCTGCAGCAGCTACTGCTTTGGCCCTGGGGCTTTCTTTTGAAGAGGTCACAGAAGGCTTATCTGGGGTTCACACCCTTCCCCATCGCTTGGAGCTCAGGCCTTTGGGACGACACCTGGTGCTTGATGACACTTACAACGCCAACCCAGCCTCTCTGGAAGCTGCTTGCAAGGTGGTAGCTGCCCTCAAAGATGGATTTGAGCAAACGGTGGCTGTAGTGGGAGACATGAAAGAACTCGGGCTTCATTCGCAGCCCCTTCACGAAGAAGCCGGGAGGCAGCTGGCCCGGGTCTTTGATTTGATTCTGGCCCTTGGAGAAGAGACGCAAGCCCTGGTAAGGGCGGCGGGAGGGAAGGCCCGCCATTTTGAGGACCGAACTTCTTTGCTTGAGGCCCTTAAAGAGGAGCTTTCGCGACCCACGCTGATCCTGGTCAAAGGTTCACGTGCCATGAAGATGGAGGAAGTCATTTCAAGGCTGGAAGAGCTTGGCACAGGGGGTTAGATGTTCTACCATTTGCTCTACCCTCTCCATCACTGGTTTGGGCTCTTCAACGTCTTTCGCTACATCACTTTTCGCACCATTTATGCCATCATCACTGCCGGACTCATTGTCTTCTTCTTGATGCCACCCTTCATTCGCTATCTCAAGAGACGCCAGTTTGGTCAGGTCATCCGCGAAATAGGTCCTGATCACGCCCACAAAGCTGGTACGCCCACCATGGGAGGGGTGGTGATTTCCTTGGCCGTGGTAATCACGGTGCTCCTGTGGGGTAACTTGACCAATCTTTACCTGTGGGTAGCCCTGGGGGTCTTTTCTGGTTTCGCCCTGATCGGCTTTTATGACGACTGGCGGAAGGTGACCCAAAAACGCAACCTGGGTCTTACTGGCAAACAGAAACTCTTTGCGCAATTCTTCCTGGCCTTTGTCTTCTTGAGTTTGGCCATTGAATACGGCTCCTTTGATACGCGTCTGTCGGTCCCGTTTTTCAAGGGGTTTCGTCCGGATCTCGGCTTACTTTATCTACCCTTTGCCATGTTGGTGGTGGTGGGTGCTTCTAATGCCGTAAACCTTACGGATGGTCTCGACGGCCTGGCTATCGGACCGTTTGTGATCGTGGCGGGGGTTTACATGCTTTTCGTCTATCTGGCAGGCCACGCCAAACTGGCTTCCTATCTCCATCTTCCCTACGTAGCGGGAGTAGGAGAACTTACAGTCTTTTGCGGTGCGCTTCTCGGGGCGGGACTGGGTTTTCTTTGGTATAATGCCTATCCAGCAGAGGTCTTCATGGGGGATACGGGTTCCCTTTCCTTGGGGGCCTCGCTCGGCGTGGTGGCCGTGCTTTCCAAGCAAGAACTGCTCTTGGTGCTGGCTGGGGGGATCTTTGTGGTGGAAGCCCTCTCCGTAATGATTCAGGTCTTTTACTTTCGTCTCACGGGGGGGAAACGCGTTTTTCTCATGGCCCCTCTCCATCACCATTTTGAGAAAAAAGGCTGGCCAGAGCCCAAAATCATCGTCCGTTTTTGGATCATTTCAGCCTTCCTTGGGCTTCTGGCAATGAGCACCCTCAAGCTCAGGTGAGAGAGATGTCTTACGAACTTTTTGGAAAGAAAGCGGTGGTCTTGGGGTTTGGACGCTCGGGCCAAGCTGCCACGAGGCTACTCTTGGTCTCTGGAGCCAAAGTCATCGTTTCAGACCATCGGTCGCGAGAGAAACTTCCCCGGGCTCTGATGGCTTCCTTTGAGGCCCAGGGAGTTCTCTTTGACACCGGGGCACATCGGCCAGAGGTTTTCGAAGGGGCAGATCTGGTGGTGGTCAGTCCCGGGGTTCCGCCGGAGGTCTATCTTCCGGCGGTGGAAGCCGGTCTAGAGGTAATAGGGGAACTCGAACTGGCCTTCCGTTTCCTGCGTGAAAAGTGGGTGGTGGGCATTACCGGGACCAATGGAAAGACCACCACCACCGCCATGGTAACGGATATCCTGCGTCTGGCAGGTAAACGGGTCTTCGTGGGAGGTAACTATGGGACGCCCCTTTCAGAATTCATCCTGGCCGGCCAAAAGGCGGAATTCGTCGTATTGGAAGTGTCGAGTTTTCAGCTGGAAACCATCAGGACTTTTGCCCCTCAGGTGGGTCTCCTCCTGAACATTACCCCTGACCACTTAGAACGCTACGCTCGTTTTGAAGATTACGTCCAAGCCAAGATGCGGCTTTTTGAAAACCAATCTGCTGAAGCCGCTGCCATCCTTCCTGAGGATTTGCCATCTTCTCAGCTGGCTTTTCTCAAGACTAAGGCCCGGTGTTTTTCCTTTGGTTTCAAGCGTTCGGCTACGGCCCAGCTTTCGGAGGGGGTCTTTTTCTTGCGTTTGCCAGGTCGGGATGAAGAACGTTATTCATTTGCTGGTTTCAAACCCCTGGGTCTCCACAATCGTCTCAACTTTGTGGCGGCGGCCTTGGCCGCCAGACTTTCCGGGGCGGATCCAGAGGCCATCCATCGAGCCGTACGTAGTTTTGTCGGTTTTTCACATCGCCTGGAGTTCATCGGTTGTTTTGGAGGGGTTTATTTCGTCAACGATTCCAAGGCCACCAACGTAGATGCCACTCTCAAGGCCTTGGAGGGGCTAGCAGGCCCCATCGTGCTCATTTTGGGGGGCAAACACAAGGGAGCAAGTTATCGGCCGCTGGCCTCTCTTATCAAGGAAAAAGTCCGCCTGCTCATCTTGATGGGAGAATCACGCTTCCTCATGGCGGAGGATTTGCGAGACCTGGTACCTACCAAGATGGTGGAGAACCTCGAGGAGGCGGTAGCCGTGGCCATTTCCGAGGCCATGACCGGAGATACAGTACTCCTTTCTCCAGCGGCTGCCAGTTTTGATCAGTTTGAAAATTACCAGGAGCGGGGGGATATCTTTCGGGAACTTGTTCTCTCTTACGCCCCGCAATTCCTGGGCGAAGACAATCGAGCTGAAATGGTGACCTATCACTGATGAGAGCTTTACTTGCAGGAGGTGGAACCGGGGGGCATCTCTTTCCCGCTTTGGCCCTGGCAGAGAGCATCAGGGCTAGGGGAGGGGAGGTGTTGCTAGTAGGAAGCGGGCGCAAGGTGGAAGAGTTGGCCCTTTCTGGAAAGGACTTCCGAGTGGAGAGACTTGCGGCTCAGGGGCTGGTGGGGCGTCCTTGGCGGGCTAAGGTTCAAGCCTTGCCACGTCTCCTGCGATCCCTTTCCAAGGCCCGTGATCTCATCCGTTCTTTCGCCCCCCAGATAGTTTTTGGAGTGGGAGGATACGCTTCCTTTCCGGTTCTTTTGGCTGCCAAACTCTCAGGGCTTCCAGCTGCCATTCACGAACAAAATTCTATTCCAGGACTGGCCAATCGTTTCTTAGGTCGGCTGGTGGATCGTGTCTTTGTGTCTTTTCCGCTCAGCGAGCGCTATTTTCCCCGGACTAAGACCATCTTCTCTGGCAATCCGGTACGTCCTGAAGTTCGGCGCCCGGTGCCCCGGGAACATCGGGGTTTGGGGCTCCTGGTGACCGGGGGGAGCCAGGGTGCACGTTTTCTCAATCGTTTGCTCCTGGAGATGGCTCCCCGTCTCTTTGCGATCCTGCCAGATCTTTATCTTATCCATCAGACGGGATTTTCAGACTACGAGTTGGTCTTGGCCTCTTATCGAGGACAGGGCTTGTCAGTCCGGGTCAGCCCATTTTTCAAGGATATGGCTTGGGCTTACGCTCAAGCGGATTTAGTTCTGGGGCGGGCTGGAGCCACTACCATCGCGGAACTTTCTGTTTTGGGCAAACCGGCAGTTCTGATCCCTTTTCCACACGCCACTCACGGTCATCAGGAGATGAATGCCAGGTTGGTGGCCCAGGCCGGAGGTGCGATCTTCTTCCGGGAAGAAGAGGTCGAAGTGGAGAAGATGGTAGGAGTCATGGTTGAGCTCCTACGAAACGACTCCAAACGTCGGCAAATGGCGCGCAGGATGAAGGAATTCATGCCGCACAACGCGCTCGAAGTTATCCTCTCAGAAATGGAGGCGATGGTGGCTTATGCTTGATTATAAACGAGTCCACTTTGTGGGGATCGGTGGCATTGGCATGAGTGGTATAGCCCGGCTCCTTTTGAGCCTGGGCTTTGAGGTCAGTGGTTCGGATATCAAACGTTCTGAGATCACCAAGGCTCTTGAGAGGCAGGGGGCGAGAATTGTTTATGCCCATCGCCCCGAAAACGTCGAAGGGGCCGAGGTGGTGGTTTATTCTTCGGCGATTCGCCCGGACAACCCCGAACTACTGCGGGCCAAAGAACTCGGTCTGAGGGTCATCCCCCGGGCGCAGATGTTGGTAGAGATCATGGATCTGCATCGTTACAACATCGCCGTGGCCGGGGCACACGGAAAGACCACTACTTCTTCCATGATAGCAGCGGTGCTTACCCATGCCGGGTTGAAACCTACCGTGGCAGTGGGTGGAAAGCTCAATGGTTTCAATGAGAACGCCTGGTTGGGCAAACGCGACTATCTGGTGGCAGAGGCTGACGAGAGCGATGGTTCCTTTTTGCGCATGAATCCTTGGCTGGCGGTGGTGACCAACATCGACGCCGAGCACCTCGATTTCTATCCGGATCTTGAGGCCGTCAAAGAAGCCTTTGAGAATTTCTTCAAAAGGGTGGTTCCCGAAGGGGCCCTTGTCATCTGTCTGGACAATCCTTCTCTTGAAGACCTGTATCGCAAGGGACTACCACGTCGGGTGTGTACTTATGGTTTCCATCCCCAGGCTCGGGTACGGGGGATCCTGATCGAAGAGGGCCCGGCGGCTCGTTTCGAGGTTCATTGGCAGGGAAAGCCCTTGGGAGAGGTGCGTCTCTCTCTGCCAGGCCGCCACAACGTCCAAAACGCCCTCGCAGCAGTGGCGGTAGGGCTGGAATTGGGCCTTCCCTTTGAGGAGATCGCTCGAGGCCTGGCCCGTTTTACCGGGGTGAGGCGGAGACTGGAGGTCAAAGGTGACATAGGGGGGATCTTAGTACTTGACGACTATGCCCATCATCCCACAGAGATCAAGGCCACCCTTCAGGCCCTAAAAGCCGCCTATCCTGCCCGCAGACTGGTGATCCTCTTCCAACCTCATCGTTATACGCGAACCAAAGCCCTTTTTGAGGATTTTGTATCGGCCTTTGATCTGGCTGACGTCTTGATGCTCACGGAAATCTATCCGGCTTCGGAGACACCAATTCCAGGAGTAACGGGTGAAAGGCTGGCCGCGGCCTTGAAGAAGCGAAGGGAAGGAGAGACCTATTTTGCCGAGACCAAAGAGGTGCTCCTGGCCCGGGTGCTTTCCATCTTGGAACCCGGAGACGTGGTGGTGAGTATGGGGGCCGGAGACATTTACCGGGTCACCGAGGCCCTTATCGAAGAGCTCGGGGTGCGGGAAGAAGTGGCATGAAATTGGCCGAACGTTTCGTACAAGAAGGTTTGGAGGTCTTAGAGAGGGAGAATCTTTCCCGTTACACCACTCTTCGGGTGGGGGGAGTGGCAGATTTGCTCTTCTTTCCGCGAAATTATCTCGAGCTCTGGCGCGGGCTGTCCTTGGCAGAAGAGATGGGTCTTCCTGTTTCCTTCCTGGGAGGAGGGAGCAATTTGGTCGTCCGCGACGGTGGACTGCGAGGCCTGGTGGTGAGTTTGCGCGCCCTCAGGTCGTTTTCCTTGAAGGGAGAGATACTTGAGGCCGAGGCCGGGGTTTTGGTCCCGGAACTCCTTTCCTTTTGTATCAAACAAGGTCTTTCCGGGCTTGAATTTTTGGCAGGGGTGCCGGCAACCCTTGGGGGGGCGGTGGTGATGAACGCCGGGGCCTTTGGGCAGGAGATGAAAGATCTCCTGCTCGAGGTAACGGTGTTTCAAAACGGCCAATTCCGTACTTATCAAGCCACAGAACTCCCCTTCTCCTATCGAAATTGGGGCGGCCCTAAGGGAGCGCTGGTGGTCAAGGCCAGGTTGCGCCTTAAGCCCTCCAGCACCCAAGAGGTAGCTTCACGGTCAAGCACCTATCTTGCCCGACGCAGAGAGACCCAGCCCCTCAGGTTTCCGACTGCGGGCTGTATCTTTAAAAATCCTCCCCAGGCCCCGGCGGGCTATCTTATTGAAAAAGTCGGACTCAAGGGTTTCGTACGGGGGCGGGCAGCCATTTCTTCCCGCCACGCCAACTTCATCGTCAACCTGGGAGGGGCCCGGGCGGATGAGGTTTTGGCCCTGGTGGAAAAAGCAAAGGAAGAGGTCTTCAAGGCCTTTGGCATCGAACTTTCAGAGGAGGTGATGATCCTTGGTGAAGCGTAAAAGGATCCTCCTCCTTGTGGGCTTTTTGTCTTTATTCTTGGCCCTGGGAGGGCTTTGGCGCTATCTCAAGCAGCTTGATTACTTCAACTTGCGACGGGTGGAGATCAGTACCGAGGGTCAGGTAAGCAAAGAAGAAGTGGTGGCCCTGTCTGGCGTCCGTCTGGGACAAAATATCTTTACGATAGATCTCGAAGAGGTCAGAAAACGTTTGGAGAGCCATCCCTGGGTGGCCCGGGCCTTTGTTTCACGCAAACTCCCCCACGCCGTCTTTATCAAGATAGAAGAAGAGCGTCCGATAGCCATGGTGGCCAGGGGCAGACAGGTTTTCTTGGTAAATGAGGCCGGAGAACTTTTTGCCCTAGCCACTCCAGAATGGATGAAAGAATTACCAGCCCTGATGGGGCTTTCTGAAGAGGAGCTTAAAAGCGGGCGTTTGTCACCGGAGAGAAAGGGGATTTTGACCCTTTTGGTCCGCTTGAAAAGAGAAGAAGCCTTGGTCCCCTGTTATGCCAATCTTTCTCAGATCAAGCTTCTGGACGATGGTTTTCTGTTACTCACCAGGGATGCCATTCAGATAAGATTCAAAGGCGAGAGTTTCAAAGAATTCTGGGCAGCTTACCGGCGGCTTGATGCCATCTTGGCCTATCTTTATCGCACCAAACAATACACGCGGGTGAAGGCCGTACGGCTGGATTATCCCGAGGGTCAAGCGGCGCTCGTTTTTCGGAAAGGTTAGGAGATGGAAGACAAAATCGTTGCCCTGGACGTTGGAACGACCAAAGTTTGTTGCCTCGTGGCTGAGGAGATCGAGGGGGAATTGCGCGTTGTTGGCTTGGGTCTGGCGGATTCCGTAGGGCTTCGTCGTGGTGTGGTGGTGAACATCGAAAGTACGGTGAATTCCATCGTACGTGCCGTTCAGCAGGCGGAGGAGATCTCGGGTGAAGAGGTGACAGGTGTGGTGGTTGGTATTGCAGGGACCCACATTAAAAGCCAGGAAAGCCATGGCGTCATCGCCTTGAAGAAACACGAGGTCACTCCCGAGGATATCGAGCGTGTGATCGAAGCAGCCAAGGCCATTCATTTACCCAACGACCGGGTCATTCTTCACGCCCTACCTCAGGAATTCATCGTGGATAATCAGGGAGGCATTGAACAACCAGTAGGAATGAGCGGTGTGCGGCTCGAAGCCAAGGTTCACATCATTACAGCTGGGAGATCCGCCCTGGATAATCTCATAAAGTGCATCGAAAAATCTAATTACGCGGTAGAAGCGGTAGTCCTTCAGCCTCTGGCTTCGGCTGAGGCCGTACTCACCGAAGAAGAAAAACAGCTAGGTGTAGCGTTAATTGACTTCGGAGGAGGGACCACCGATGTCGCGGTCTTCCTGGAAGGAACTCTCCGTTACGTGACAGCAGTAGCCGTTGGCGGACAACTCTTGACCAGCGATCTTACGGTTGGTCTTCGCACCACCATGAGCGCGGCAGAAAGGCTCAAGGTGGAATACGGTTGCTGCTTGGCCCCCCTCGTGCCAAGAGACGATTATCTTGAGGTCCCGGGGCTTGGCAACCGTCCCCCGCGCAAGCTTTCTCGTCAGGTACTGGCAGAAATTTTGGAGCCGCGGGTAGAAGAACTCTTGGAGATCATCAACACCGAGCTCGAACGCTCAGGGCTCAAACCCCGTCTTGGTTCCGGGGTGGTGATCACTGGCGGATCTTCTCTCTTGCCGGGTTTGGTGGAGATGGCGGATCAGATCTTTGAGCTCCCCACCAGGGTGGGTTATCCCCGAAAGTTGTCGGGGCTTTCCGAAGAGGTCTATCATCCACGTCTCTCTACAGCTGTGGGGCTCTTGCTTTACGCCCAGAAGTATCTCAAGGGCGAGATACCTCGCCGGCCCAAGAGCCCTATTTCCAAAATTTACCAATGGATTTTTGGAGGGGAATCATGAGTTTTGAACTCTTGGAAAGCGAATATCAAGCCAAAATAAAGGTCATCGGAGTGGGTGGAGCAGGTGGAAACGCCGTCAACAACATGATAGCCAAGGGACTGAAGGGGGTAGAGTTCATCGTAGCCAACACGGACTATCGTGTCCTGGATCTATCTCCTGCTCCGGTAAAGATCCAGCTCGGCAAAGAATTGACCAAGGGTCTGGGTGCAGGGGGGAACCCCGAAGTTGGCCGAGAAGCGGCGCTTGAAGCCGAAGAGGATATTCGTCAGGTCCTCTCCGGAGCTGATATGGTCTTCATTACCGCCGGGCTTGGGGGAGGTACAGGGACAGGAGCAGCACCAGTCATCGCGCGTATCAGCAAGGAGCTCGGGGCCCTCACGGTAGCGGTGGTAACCAAGCCTTTCACTTTCGAGGGGAATATTCGGGCCCGGGTAGCGAAGAAAGGACTCAAAGAGCTCAAACAAGAAGTTGACACCATTATTACCATCCCCAACGACCGTCTTCTTTCCCTTTCTTCGCCCAAGTCTCGCCTGCTGGAAATGTTTCGTCAGGCTGACGACGTACTCTATTATGCGGTCCGGGGCATTTCGGATCTGATCCTCTTCCCGGGTTACATCAACCTTGACTTTGCAGACGTGCGCGCGGTGATGAGTGAGATGGGAATGGCCCTCATGGGCACCGGAGTGGCCACCGGCGAACAGCGCGCCCAGGAAGCGGCTCAAAAGGCCATCTCCAGCCCCCTGCTGGAGGACATTTCCATTTCCGGAGCGCGGGGAGTATTGCTGAATATCACCGCTCATCCTGAAACCCTGACCATGGAAGAGACCCAATACATCTCAGATCTGGTGGCTGCAGAGGCCCACGAAGAAGCCAGCATCTACTGGGGAGTAGTTTTCGATGAAGAGGCGGGAGAAGAGCTCCGGGTAACGGTGATCGCTACAGGCATTGGCCGAGACGAGGAGGAAGAAAAAAAAGAATCTGCCAAACAGGAAGGAGAGAAGGTGGCGCCGGTGATTAACTTGCGACCCGAGCCTTCAAGATCCGAGGATCAGACGCCGAAGGCCACGGCGGTGGCTGGAGCCAGACGCAAGAGACCACGCATCCTTGACCGTCTTCCCAGTGAAAAAGAACTTGAGATCCCAGCCTTCCTGCGACGCAAAGCAGACTAGGAGGGAAAGGTGCGTCTCTTGGTAGGGGTTCTGAGAGCCCATGGGTTTCTTCTAACCAAGGAGAAACGATATCTTCTCACTCCGGTCAAGGTCGGAGAAGAAGTTGTTCCTCTTCCGGTCCCTGAAGGAGAAGAGGGAAAGAGTGTCCTTGTAGCCGGGGAACCGGAGGGTGATATCCTCTACGAAGCCCAAGTCCTTGAAACTCTCCCTCCCATTTCGGAAAAAATTTTGGCTCTCCTCCTTGAAGAAGGGGAGGTTACCCTCAAAGATCTCGAAGCCTTGACTCTTCCCAAGAAACGTCGGCTCTGTGCCCTGGTCATCGGTCATAAGAGGAGTTCCCCTGGAGCGGTAAATCCTTCTACCGGACTCAGCGAGTTTGATTTCAACGACGAGCTTTCCCGTCTCGTGGAACGGGAAGTCCAAGAGGCAGAAGTTGAACGCGTCTATCGGCGCACCTACGAGACCCTTCCTTCAGACCTCAACGCCCTGGGACCGGATTTCATCGTCAGTCTCCATTGTAATGCTTTTGACACGAAGGCCTCCGGGACGGAAGTGCTTTACTACCATCGTTCTCTTCGGGGGCAGAAATTGGCTGAAATTCTCCTCAAACACCTGGTAGCCCACCTCCGTCTTCCTAACCGCGGACTCAAACCTTGTACGGCTGAGGACCGAGGAGGATATCTCCTGCGTTATACTAAGGCCCCTTGTGTCATCGCTGAACCCTTCTTTATTGATAACGATCAGGATCTCGCTCGAGCCAGGGAAGACTTACGGGGTTTGGCCCGGGCCTACGCTCGAGCCATTGACGAAGCTGCCAGGGTCCTTTAAGGCCTTTAGGGCCTGGTAGAGCCTTTGCCTGGCGAGAGGATTGGGGTTTGGCGGGTGAAGATGCTCTTTTTCAAAAGGAAACCCCATTTCTTTCAGGAAACAAGCGAAGGCCTCGGCCAGCCCGGCGGAACGGCTAATTCCCGCGTCGCAGGAGAAGATGAATTCCTTAACCCCTTCTTGAAGGGCCTGAAGCAATACCTCTGCGGCATAGAAGGCTTGTGCTTCGTCAAAAGGAAGGAGCCCGAAATCACGGGCCTGCTTTTCGTCTGTTACGTCGTCGAATTCCAAGAAGGCAAAGTGCCGGGGTTTTACGGCTTTGGCCGAGGCAGGCACCGAGGGCCGAAAGACCGCTATCCAGCAGGGGTTGGAAGGAGGGTTCAGCTGACCGAGACGTTCGATGGCCCGACGATGGGGAAGGACCAGGATTTTTTTCGTCATATCTTGAAAGCCTGAGGAGAGATCTCTTCGAAAGGACGCCGTCTCAAACGATGAGGTAAAGCCAGCCTTTCGGCTATTTTAAGGTCTTCTTCTAGGATTTCGGTGCGGAGTTGATAAGCAGCATGGGCGCGGGCGGTCTTGGCCAAGGTAAGATCAGCCCGATGGCCATCGACTCCCAAAGTGATGGTTTTCTTGGCGATCTGGTAAAGGATCTCTGGAGAGAGCTCGATTTGTTGGAGAAGCTCTTGAGCCTCCTGGAGGCGCTGGACCAAGGCCTGGTTTTCCTCGGCAAAACGCCGAGAGAAGCCTTCAGGGTCAGCCTCGAAAGCGGCCCGGCGTTCCATGATGAGGACACGTTGTTTGGGATCTTTCAATCCCTCTACCGTGACACAAAGGCCGAAACGATCGAGGAGCTGGGGCCGGAGCTCTCCTTCCTCGGGGTTCATCGTTCCCACCAGGACAAAACGAGCCGCGTGCATAAAACTCACCCCTTCTCGTTCCACGTAATTCACACCCATGGCTGCTACGTCGAGAAGGGTATCAACCAGGTGGTCTGGCAAGAGGTTGACCTCATCCACGTAGAGTATCCCCCGATGGGCCGTAGCCAGTAGTCCTGGTTCGAACCTTTTTTCCCCTTTGGTCAAGGCCGCCTCAATGTCTAGGCTCCCCACCAGTCGGTCTTCGGTGGCTGAGAGTGGGAGCTCCACCACGCGGATCTTTCTTTTGGCCCGTACAAGCGGCTCTCCACGTGCTAACCTCTCCTGGCACAAGGGACAGAGGCTTTCAAGATCGTCCGGATTGCAAGAAAAAGGACAACCCTCTACCACTTCTATTTCAGGCAAAATGTCCGCCAGGGCTCTGACCACCGTGGACTTGCCTGTGCCCTTTTCACCCCGGATCAGGACGCCACCTATGGAGGGATCAATTACGTTAAGGATAAGGGCAAGTTTCATCTCCTCTTGCCCCACGATGGCAGAAAAAGGGTAAAGGAACCTCTTCATCCCGCTCTCCTGATTTTTGGAGTCTAATTTGGCAGATCTCTTTGTTCTGGTAAAGGGGGGCCTTTGCCATCCTGTCAGGAAAGGCTATAAGTCAGCCATGGTTCGTCTGGTACATCTTTCAGATCCCCACCTTTTCTTTGCCGGCACCCATCTGCTGGAGGTCCTTGATCGGCGTCTTATTGGTTATTTACGTTGGCGTTTTTGGCGGGGGCGCAAACACGATGAGGCCCTTCTCAAAACGGTGCAGGAAGACCTCTTACGGCTAGTCCCAGACCAGGTCCTTATCACCGGAGATCTTACCCATCTCGGGCTGCCAGAAGAGTTTAAAAAGGCCCGACGCTGGCTTGAGAAATTGGGGCCTCCTGAAAAGGTGGTCGTGGTACCCGGTAACCACGACGCCTACCGCTGGGGGCCCTGGTCCGAGACCTTTGCCCTCTGGGAACCTTATTTTTGCGGAGAGGAAAACTGGGAAGGGGAAGGTCTTGCAATCTATTTCCCCCTGGTTCGCCGGATAAATAACCTGGTCCTCATCGGACTTAGTACGGCCTGTCCCAACTTCCCGCCTCTGGCCATAGGTCGTCTAGGACAGGTTCAACTTGAAAGACTTGCAAGGATCTTGTTCCAAACCCGCGGACTCTGGCGAATCCTCTTCCTCCATCATCCACCTCTTCCTGGGGTGACGAGCAAACGCAAGGCCTTGCTGGACCTGGAACCCCTCAATCAGATCTTGAGGGAGGCGGAACCGGAGTTGATCCTCTTTGGCCATACGCATCGCAGGTACGTCTTTTCTGCGGGAAAAACCCTGGTACTCGGGGCCTCTTCCATCACATCCGTAACACCTTCGCCTTTAAAGAAGGCAGCCTATTTCCTGATAGAGATAAAGGGACAAGAGCTTTCCTGGCAGGAAAGGGTCCTTGTCCCGGAGAGGCGAACCTTTCTCCCGGCCCGGGAGGGATATCTTACAAAAGGCTGAAGCTTGAAAGATGTCTTTTCAAGAGGAATGTCCTCGACGACTCTTTCACCTCTCCGGTCTCTTGCTCCTTTTGGTACCCGCTCTTTTTCCGGGGCAAGAGAAGATGGTCTTTCTGGCATTGGCGTTGGGAGAGAGCGTGTTCGAATTCCTCAGGCTTTATCATCCCTATTTTAGAAGACTCTATCTCCGCCTCTTTTCTTCCCTTCTCCGAGACGAAGAAAAGAGGCATCTGTCAGGCTCTTTCTTCTATCTTTGGGGCGTGGCCCTTTCTTTTCTTTTCTTCGAGGTCCATTGCGCCACTTATGGTCTCCTGGTCTTGGCGGTGGTTGATCCGGTGGCAGGAATCCTTCATGTCCGGAGCCAGAAACGTTTGGGACGGAAAAGCGCTCTCGGGACCCTGGTCTTCTTTGGCCTCTGTTTCGGCCTCCTCCTGGCAGGAGGTTGGGGAGCTTGGAAGGCCTTTGGGACGGCTCTTCTAGCGGCTGGGGTTGAAAACCTCTCTCCCCTCAACGACAACCTCCTCTTACCTCTGACCGTATCACTGATTCTTTGTCTGGTTTGATGAGTACCTCGAAATCGTTCTTTTCTTAGTTTCCCAAGAGATAGCCGGGATCAAGTATCAGTTATGATCCGCCGATAAATCGAGTTGAAGTTTTCACAAAAAACGTTCAAGAGGTGGCAAGATGAAACGATTACTAGGTTTGATTCGGCTAAACATCTCGCGAAGACTTTACGCCTGCGTTATTTTGGGAATACTCTCTCTCGTCCTGATCCTCACTTATAACGCTTATCTTAAGGGAAAGAAGGCCCTGATTCGGGCCAAACTGGATCATCTCGTAAGCTTGCGTGAGGCCCAGAGCGTGGCGGTTCGGCAATATTTCGAGTCTATCCAAGATCTCCAAGAAACCATGGCCCAGGACCAATTCGTACGCCGGGCCCTCAAGGATTTAGGTCAGGGTTTTGCCATGGCTCCCCGCGAGGCGGAAAAGATTGGAATGGTTTTTCAGGAAGAAAAGCTCCTTGATCATTACGAAAGAGAGTATCTGCCACGCATCAAAAGGGATGTCCCCGGGGCCAAAGTCCCACGCGACGTTCAAGAACTGCTGCCCCGTTCTCCAAACGGAAGGCTTCTCCAATATCTTTACATCCACGAGGATTACAACCATTTCCCAGTAGGAGAGAAACAAAAATTGGATACCTTGGGACTTCCTCTTTCCTACGATCGCTTTCACAAAGTTTACCATCCGTTTTTTAGAGAATTTCTCGAAAAGTTTTCTCTTTACGACGTCTTCCTCATTGATCTTGAGGGAAACGTAGTCTATACGGTCTTCAAGGAAAAGGACTTTGCTACCAACCTGAACCAAGGTCCTTACCGGGATTCGGGTCTTGCCAGGGCCTTTCGGAGGGCTCTTGATCTTCCAGCGGGAAAATCGGTCCTCATAGATTTTTCACCCTATCTCCCGAGTTACAACCTTCCTGCAGCCTTTATTGCCACGCCCATTTATCAGGGTGGTCAAAAATTGGGGGTGCTCTGTTTTCAGTTTCCCGTAGACAAGCTCGACGCCATCATGAGCTTCAACAAAAAATGGAAGTCCGTAGGTCTAGGAGAGACCGGGGAAGTCTATCTCGTGGGGCCAGATTATCTCATGCGAAACGACAGTCGTTTCCTGGATGAGATGGGCGGTCTGGCGAAGGAGATAGGAACCACCATCGGGGTCCTGAAGGTAGATACCGAGGGGGTGCGGGCAGCCCTGGCCGGGCGCAAAGGGGCAAAGATTATCAAAGATTACCGGGGAACCAAGGTCCTTTCTGCCTATGCCCCACTTGATCTGCCAGGTGGTCTTCGGTGGGCCATTCTAGCTGAGAAAGATTATCAAGAAGTTTTACAGCCCATTCATCGTCTGGCCAAACTGATGATTTTGATGGGAATAGGGGTTGGTGGGGCGGTTCTTCTGCCTCTGATGCTGGTGATTCGGGGCATATCCCGACGTCTGGGAAGGTTGATGGCAGACATCCGGGGCATTGACACGGATCTTACGCGCCAGGTTTCCCTGACCAAGGTGAATTGTTCAGAAAGGACAGGCTGTCAGCAGAGTCAATGTCCTTGCTATGGAAAGGAGGCCCATTGCTGGTATGAAGTGGGCAGCTTTTCCGATGATGTCCATTGTCCCAAGATCATCAACGGCGTCTATCAATCTTGTCGGGAATGCAAGGTGTTTAAGGAAGCCGTGGTCACCGAGATAGACGAGGTAGCTACTTCAGTAAATACTTTGCTCCTCCGCATAAGGCGGATGGTGGCCCTGGTGCTTGAGCAAGGCCAGAAAGTGGCAGAGGGGGCAAAGAGTCTCCTTGAGGTCTCAGAACAACTGGCAAGCGGCGCCGTGGAGTCACAACGGCAGGCTGAGGAGATTACACGGGTGGCAGAAGAGACCAGCCAAAACGTGCATTCCGTGGCCGCGGCCATGGAAGAGATGAGCACCGCTATGAGTGAGGTAGCCCAGCATACCACCGAAGGCAGCCAGGCCGCCCAACAGGCCACGACCCAGGCGGCACAAACCCAACGTGTCCTGGAACAGTTAGCCGAGGCTTCTGATAAGATCAGCGAGGTGAGTCGCCTCATTGGATCCATTGCAGAACAAACCAATCTACTCGCTCTGAACGCCACCATCGAGGCTGCCCGGGCTGGGGAGGCGGGCAAGGGCTTTACTGTGGTGGCGGGCGAAGTGAAGGAACTGGCAAGGCAGACGGGAGATTCCGTCTCGGAGATCGACGAAATGGTTAAACACCTACAAGATGGGGCCTCCCAGGCCTTGGAAGCGGTAAACCGAATCAACGAGGTCATCCATAAAGTGGCCGAACTATCTAACAACATCGCCGCGGCCATGGAAGAACAGACCGCCATTACCAACGAAGTCAGTGCCAACACCCAAAAGGTAAACGAAGAAATGGGAGAACTTTCCAGGATGAGTCAGACCATCGCCGCTGCTGGGGAGCAAACCGCCCAAGGGGCAGAGCAAGTGCGTCAGGTGGCCACGGAACTCCGGCGTCTCTCGGAGGAATTGATGGATCTTCTGGGTCGCTTTCGCGTCTAACAAAAGAGGAGGCCGTTTGCGGCCTCCTTTACCTTTTTCCAAGTCCCATTATTGTTTTTTCTCCATGGAAGACCTTTCCTTTGTCTTGGAAGAGATCCTTTCTCAGGTGAGGCGTCCGGCTCGTTATCTGGGGCGAGAGAAAAATACGGTCTTGAGATCCTTCGATGAGGCCAGGTTGCGGATCTGTCTTGTATTTCCAGACCTCTATGAGATAGGCATGTCCCATATTGGTCTGCTCATCCTTTATCTCATCCTCTCCCAGAGAGAAGATTTGGTGGTGGACCGGGCCTACGCCCCGGCGCGCGATTTTGAAGCCGAACTCCGCCGACGTGGTGTGCCTCTCTTTTCCCTCGATCATCGGCGTCCTTTGAAGGACTTCGAGGTGATCGGGATCAGTTATCCTTATGAGCTCTGTGCCACCAACATCGTCAATGTGCTTGATCTAGCTGGGGTACCGATCCTAGCCTCCCAGCGTACAGAGAGTGATCCTATAGTTCTTGGTGGCGGTTCAGCCATGGCCAATCCCGAACCTGTGGCAGACTTTTACGACGCCATCATTATTGGTGAAGCAGAAGAAGCCATTTCGGAAGTGGTGGAGACCATCATTGCTTTGAGAGAAGATTCTCTTTCCCGGGAGGAGATCCTGAAAGCCTTGGCCTGTCTGCCGGGCGTCTATGTTCCCAGGTTCTTTCGTCCGGTCTACGAGCAAGGAATGTTCCGTTTGATGGAGCCCTTGCTTCCGGGCTATGAGAAAGTAAGGCGCCGGGTGATAGCAGATCTCGACCAGGTTCCCTACCCTTGGAAACCACCAGTGCCGTGGGCCGAGATCACCCACGATCGTTTGGCTTTAGAGATCTCAAGAGGTTGCACACGGGGATGTCGCTTCTGTCAGGCCAGCAGCCTTTATCGACCGGTAAGGGAACGATCTCTCAAGCGTTTACTCGAAATGGCAGAGGAAGGGCTTGCAGCTACGGGATGGGATGAGATCTCCTTTCTTTCGCTTTCTGCAGGGGACTATTCCTGTCTTACCGAGCTCCTGGTTACTTTCAACCGTCGTTTCCTTCCGGAGAAAATCGCCCTTTCTCTTCCCTCTCTTCGCGTTGGTAGTCTTAACCAGACCATCATTCAGGAAGTGAAAAGGGTTCGCAAAACCGGTTTTACTTTGGCTCCGGAAGCCGGGACAGAGCGCCTGCGCCGTGTGATTAATAAAGACATTTCCGAGGAAGATCTCTTGGAGACCGCCCGCCTGGCCTTTGAGGCGGGCTGGCGCCATTTAAAACTCTATTTCATGATAGGTCTGCCCAGTGAGACCCCCGAGGATTTAGAAGGCATTGTACGTTTGAGCCGTAAACTCACCCGGATCAAGGGGCGTCAAGGACCACAGGTGAATGTTTCAGTCTCTACTTTCGTGCCCAAACCGCACACCGCCTTTCAGTGGGAATCACAGATTGACCGCCAGGAGACCAGGGCCAGGCTGAGCTGGCTTCGAGAACACCTGCGCAGCAAGAAATTGCGTTTCAAATGGCATCTACCGGAACAGAGTTTTCTAGAGGGGGTCTTCTCACGAGGGGATCGTAGACTTTCACATCTGGTGGTAGAAGCACACCGTTTGGGTGCAAGACTTGATGGCTGGAGTGAGGAATTGCGTTTTGAGCTCTGGCTCAAAGCCGCTCGGAAACTGGGGCTTGATCTCTCCTCCTATTTGCGGGCCAGGCCTCTTGAAGAGATCCTGCCCTGGGATCACATTGATCTGGGGGTAGAGAAAGGGTTCCTCTTGGCCGAAAGACAGAAGGCTTTGGGAGAGGAGATTTCACCGGACTGCCGATTTGCGCGATGTCTCAAATGCGGGGTTTGCGATTTTCGTACCCTGCGGAATCGCCTCGAGAAAGACTGTACTCCACCGCAAATCCGGGTAAGCCGTCTCAAAGCCGAGGGGCGCTTTTTCTATCGGGTCTACTATCAGAAAATTGGCTGGGCGCGTTTCCTTTCACAGCTCGAACTCATGCGGGCCTTCCATCGTGCTGTCCGTCGGGCTGGGCTACCAGTGTCCTTCAGCGAGGGTTTCCATCCCCTGCCCAAGCTTTCCTTCCCGCGAGCCCTTCCCGTGGGAGTGGAAAGCGAAAAAGAAGTCTTGGCGCTTGAGCTTGTCCGTCGCCTACCTCCCGGGGAGATAAGAGAGCGTCTCAACCGGGAACTTCCAACGGAATTGGGAATACTCGAGGTCTCCTTCACCACCGAAGAGAAGGCTTTGCTGGTGCCAGATGAGGTTACCTATGAGATCGAATTCACCCAAGATCTGCCGCAAGCGAGGCTAGAGAGTTTTCTCTCTCAGCGCAGTGTGACCTGGCGGGTGCGTCGGGGGAAGAAAGAAAAGGTCATTGATTTGAGACCATACGTCGTTTTCATGGAAGGGCAGGGGAAGCAGCTGCGTCTTCGTCTTTTTGAACCGCCCCAAGGGGGGGTACGGGCCCAAGAAGTAGTTGCGGCCCTCTGGGGACTTCCAGTTGAAGAGGTCCCTCTCAGACGGATTCGCAAGCTTTCTTGGGAATTAGAACCGGGCGAAGAGACTCTCGAGGGTCCGCTGGAGGAGTTTTAATCCGTATAGTTCTTTCTCGCTGAAAGGTTCGCGCCGTTTGAGGCCCAAGAGCACCGCTGGTTTACCTCCAAAAGACAGGGGCAGATACACGAACTCTTCGGCCCCGCTGCCACGATAGAGATCACCTTTTCTGAGAATTTCAAGGAGGAATCTCTCAGCTTCGGGGCTCAACTCCTCCTCAAGGCCTTCCAGATGGTTGTCTTCGAGATAGAAGAGTTTACCTTCGGCTTCGATTTCCTCACACAAAGCCTTGAGAGCCCTCTGGGAGAGGGTGAGGACCTCGCGCGGGAGATAGAAGAGGTCTTCTCCTTCTGGAGGGAGCTCCACTTCAAAGGCCGATTCGTCAACGTTTAACCAGTCTCCAAGGGCATCCTTTAGGGTTGGGGGAAGATAGGGCAGTTTTCTCTTCAATTCTTCCAGAGCCTGCTTGACGGCTTGGGGTGAGTCAAAAAGTCGCTGCCAGCCCGGCAAGAGCCCTTCTTCAAGCAGGCTTAAAGCCAGCTTTTCGGCCAAGATAACAAGCCTCAAGACGTTTCCTTGGTGTTTGATCTTCTCTCGTCCTTCAAGACCCTGGAGCACAGGGGTGGGCAGGTTCCAGTGTTTGGCCAGGCGCTCTCCCACCAGAAGAAAGAGCTCTCTTTGACGAGCTTCAGAAAGTCTTCGTATTTCGTGGTAAGTGCGCGGACTATAAATGATGAGCAGGAGGCGTGCCAGTCGGCGGAAGAGACCAGCCAGATAGACTTCTTCGGCAGAGGCAGCTTTTTTCTCAGCCGCGGCTCCTGCTAGATGAGCGGTGATCAATCCGAGGGCGTATTCACGGAGGAAGTTTTCCTCGCGCAGGAGATCGTCTTCAAGTCGAGGCGCAGAACGTGCAATCTGTTTTAGGTTGTCGAAGCCCAGGAGCACAGCCGCACGGGAGAGGGTGTTCATGGGAAGGCTCAAAGGATTGAAATAGGCCGAGTTGGCAGCCTTCAATACTTGGACGCAAAGGCCTATGTCAGCAGAGATCACGCGTACCAGGCGTTCGGGAGAAATTTCTATTTCACTGTAGAAGGTGGAAACCGCCTCAGTGGTGGTGCGTAATGCCGGAAAGTTGGCGATCCTTTTGAGACGATTGGTTAGTCTCAGGACGATGGGTTTCATTTAATGATCGCAACCTGGCCCAAAATTTCTCTTCTCGCTCTTCAGCCAAGAGTTCCGGCAAGAGCTTCCTTCGTCCGGGTATCCCCTTGAGGAATTTGGGGACGAAAAGTTTGAGGATCTTGAGTCGTTGCTCACCTTCCACATAGTCCAAGTAAGAACCAAGTTCTTCTAAAAGAGCGATTCGGTCGGAAGCCTTCAATTCTAAAGTTTTTCCGCCCTTGATCTCCGCAAAGATCCAGGGACGGGCAAGAGCGGCTCGTCCAATCAACACCCCATCACAGCCTGTCTCCTGGACCGCTCGCCAGAAGTCTTCCAGACTTCTTACATCTCCGCTGAGATAGACCGAGATTTCCTTTCCAACCAATTTTTTCAGATCTTTTACCCGGTCCCAGCGGGCCCTGCCGGAAAAACCCTCCTTGGCCAGACGTGGATGTAGAGCAAGGGTCTTTACTCCGGCTTTTAAAAGGGTTTCAGCAATAACCTCCAGCTCGTCCTTTTCAAAACCCAAACGGAACTTGACGGAGAAATCGACGCCAAAGGAAGAGGCCAGTTCTGCCAGACCTCTGGCTATGGTGAGGAGTTTTTTTCGATCGGTGAGCAGAGCGGCCCCAGCGCCGGTACGCACTACCTTTCGTGCTGGACAACCTGCGTTTAGGTCCAATCCTTCGGGTCGTATCGTCTGGAGAACGACCTTTGCAGCTTGGAAGAGGGCTTCGGGCTCGGAGCCGTAAAGCTGTAGTCGCAGGGGGCGTTCTTTAGGGGTGACGTGGAGTAGTGGATCCGAGAGCCCTTTTATCAGCACCAGATGGGCGCTGATCAGTTCGGACCAGGTGAGATCAGCTCCCAGACGCCGGGCCAAACGCCGAAAGGCGCTCCCGGTAAAACCTGACATCGGGGCCAGAATGACAAGCGGGGTCTTCAAGGAAAGTCCTATTCCTTGACCCTTTCTACTCTTACGGCCTTGCCCTCGCGCCGAGGGAGCTTGCCCTCTGGAAGGAGGATCACTTCGGCTCGAAAACCTAAGTAATTGTAAATCTCATCTTCCAAACGTCTCTTCAGTGTCTCATCAAGGGAATGGCTTTCCACCAGGATCTCGATGAAGTCTCTACCAGCGCTCTTCCCTAGCCGGATGAGGTAATCGGGTAACACTTCCTTGTGTCGCATGAGAATTTCTTCTATCTGACGGGGGTAAAAATTGACCCCTTTCACCTTTAGCATGTCGTCGGTGCGTCCTTTGAGGCGGGCTAGACGCAACATGGTCCGTCCGCAAACGCAACGTCCACGTGAAAGAATGCGGGTGATATCACGGGTGCGATAACGGATGAGAGGGAGTCCTTCCCTGGTAAGAGTAGTGATAACCAGCTCTCCTTCCTCTCCATCAGGGAGGGGTTCTCCGGTTTCGGGATCGACGATTTCCACAAGATAGTGATCCTCCCAGACGTGAAGGCCCTCGTGAGCCACGCAGTCTATACCGAGACCCACCCCACCGGTTTCCGTCATGCCGATGATATCGAAGGTCTCAATTCCCATTTGGCGCTCGATGAACTTGCGGGTTTCATCGCTCCAGACCTCTGCCCCAAAGATGCCGACGCGGAGCCGGGTCTTCTGGAAATCGAAACCTTCGGCCCTGGCTACCTCGATGAGACGCAGGGGATAGGAAGAGATGGCCGCCAGTGCGGTGGTCCCAAAGTCTCGTATGAATTTAAGTTGCAAGAGGGTCCGTCCAGGACCAATGGGGATGACAAAACAACCTAGGCGTTCGGCTCCGTAATGGAAACCAAAACCCCCATTAAACAGTCCAAAGCCCGGGGTGATCTGGAGTACGTCTTTGTAAGTGAGAGTAGCGGCAGAGAGGCAGCGGGCCATGATCTCAGCCCACTGCTCCACGTCGGAACGGGTAAAAGGATTGATGACCGGTGTTCCGGTGGTGCCTGAAGACATATGGAAACGCACAAAATCTTCTTTGGGAGCGCAGGCCAAACCCAGGGGATAGGCCTCCCGCAGATCGTCTTTGGTGATGAAGGGCAGTTCTTTGAGATCGGAAAGATCTCGTATGTCTTGGGGTTCAACCTCTCCGAGATGTGAGGCGTAACGGGCGTTGTTGGCTTTGATGTGGGCCAGAGTTTTGCGTAATCTCCTGAGCTGGAGTCTTTCCAATTCCTCCCGGGGCAAGGTCTCCAGACGCGGCTGATACAAGGTTCCCTCCTTAAAGTTTTTTGGCTTTTTCTACCGCGCGTTTAAAACCCTCGCGAGACCTTTCGATGTAGCTTTCATCTACGCAGAAGGCCAAGCGAATATGTCCGGGACCACCGAATCCCCGTCCCGGGACCGCCAAGATGAGTTCTTCCTGAAGGAGACGACAGAATTCAACGTCGTCGATGGGCGTCTTGGGGAAGATATAAAAGGCTCCTTTGGGTTTGACGAACTCAAGCCCGGCCTCCCTCAGGATCTCGCAAAAGAGATCGCGTCGGCGTTCGTAGATGCTTACTTCTACCACTTCTTCGGCGCATTTGGCCGCCAATCTCTGGGCCAGAGCCGGAGCATTTACGAAGCCCAGGATCCGGTTGGCCAACACAAAGGCTGCCATGAGTTCTTCTTTCCCCTCGGCTTCAGGGTGTAAGGCCAGGAACCCAATGCGTTCTCCGGGTAGAGATAGTTCTTTGGAAAAACTCGAGACCACGATGCTGTGAGGATAGAGCGGGAAAATGGCTGGTGTTTCCAGGCCGTCGAATACGAGATTCCGGTAAGGCTCATCAGAGATGAGATACAAAGGTCGGCCCATTTCTTGAGACTTCTTCTCAAGAAGCTGGGCCAGTTCCCGGAGCTCGTTGTCTCCATAGAGCTGACCAGTGGGGTTGTGAGGGGAATTGATGAGGATGGCCTTGGTGCGAGGCCCTATGGCTGCTTCAATGGCTCCTAAGTCTAGGGAAAAATCCTCTCTGGAAGGAACGGGTTTGGGTATTCCCTGGTGATTTTCTACGTAAAACTTGTATTCTACGAAGAAAGGAGCGGGATAGATCACCTCGTCTCCTGGTTCAAGAAGGGCCTTAAAGATCACGTTCAAGGCCCCTGCGGCCCCACAAGTCATCACGATGTGTTCCATGGGAACGGCTGTTTTCTGTTCCTTGGAAACCTTGATGGCCATGGCCTCCCGCACAAAGGGAAATCCGGCGTTTGGCATATAACCGTGAAGACTGGGGGCATCTTCCCGGATGAGCTCTTCTAGGGCCTGTTTTACACTGGGAGGTGGAGGGACATCGGGATTTCCAAGACTGAAGTCGCAAACCCGGTCTACTCCGTACTGGGCCTTGAGTTTGGCCCCTTCTTCAAACATCTTCCTGATCCAGGAAGCCCCGGCCAGGTAATCGCGAATCCTCTGAGAGACGGCCATTTTTTCCTCCTCGGCCCCGCGGGGCATTTTTGCTTTAGACTTCCACGGGGCCGAGGAAAGTCAAGTTTTAAGCCGCCTTTTCCACGAAGAGATGGACGTCTTGTTGCGGATAGGGGATATTCAGACCTTGTTCGTCGAAGATTTTCTTGATCTTTTCCGTTAGATCGAAACGCACCACCCAGTAATCACCAGTCTTCACCCAGGGGCGAACCACCAAGTTGACCGAGCTGTCAGCCAGTTCGGCCACGGCAATGGTGGGAGAGGGTTCTTTCAGGATACGAGGATCTTCAGCCAGGATCTGCCAGAGGATGGCCTTGGCCTTGTCTAAGTCGTCCTCATAGCTGATACCCACCACCAGATCTATCCGGCGGGTATCGTTGGCCGTAATGTTAGTGATGATGTCACCTATAATCTTGCCATTGGGTACGATGACCTTCTGGTTGTCCGGGGTGTGGAGGATGGTGTTAAAGAGGTTGATCTCCTGGACACTACCCGTAACTCCGGCGGCGTTGATCGCATCGCCTACCCGGAAAGGACGAAAGAGGATGAGCATCACCCCGGCGGCAAAATTGGAAAGAGAGTCCTTTAAAGCCAGACCTATCGCCAGACCGATGGCACCAAGGATGGTCAGGAAAGACGTGGTGTTAAAACCCAGCTGTCCGGCGGCAGCGATGAGGACTACCAAGACGAACAAATAGTAAAGAAGACCCTTGAGAAAGTTGACCAGGGTGATATCCACCCCGCGCCTTTCCATGACCCGACCAAAGAAGTTGGCGATCCTCTTTGAAAGCCAGACGCCTACTACCAGGATAACCAGGGCCCCTATCACCTGGGGCAACTTGCTGAGAAGATAGATTTTAGTGGTAATCAGCATTTCTTTAGTCTCCATAGCTCCCCCTCTCGAGAGTTTTTTTCTTTCTTTAGACCAGATTTCTGAGAAAGAAAACAATAAAATAATTTCCTAATTTAGACACAAAAGTGTTTTTATGGAGAAAACTCTCTTTCTTAAAATGAGTATTAAAAAGACGATTTGGTGAGGAAGGGAAAGGCCTCGGAAAGACCCTCGATGACCATTTGGACGGCGATAACAGCCAGGATCAGCCCCATCAGTCGGGTAATAACACCGATTTTGGTACGCCCCAGGCGATCAAAGATGGCTTCACCGTAAACGAAACAAAGATAAGTGAGGAGACAAACGATGCCAAAGACCGAAAGGATGATGACAATATCGAGAAGATGTTGTCTGGCGCCCACGAAAGACATGGCGGTGGTAATGGTCCCTGGCCCGGAGAGGATGGGAGTCCCGAGCGGAGTGACGGCCAAGGAGTCTGGATCGTTTTCTTCGTGTTCCTCCTCACCTGGATGGTGTTGGCGAGAAGTCTTTCCCCGTAGCAGGTGATAGGCGATCAAAAAGACCAGGATGCCACCGGCGATGCGAAAGGCCGGCAGGGTGATACCGAAGAATCGGAAAATGAGGTTTCCCATCACCACAAAAAGACTGCAGATGAAAAAGGCGGTGAGGGTGGCCTTTTTGGCCACTCGTTTCTTAGTGGCTTCATCAAAGTCTTCCACCAGCCCGATAAAGACCGGGACGTTTCCAATGGGGTTCATAATGGCCAAAAAACCGCTGAAGATTTGTAAGATATAGGCCAGCATCATCGGAATTACCCTCTACCGTCTTTGGCCGACATTGCAACCCCTTGTCGCTGCGCTAGATTAAGAAAGCAACATTTTGGTACAAGGGGTGTTTTTCCATGATCATCATTCTGAAACCAGATGTCGACCCTTCTGGTCCGGAAGTACAACGTATCTTGGAGACTCTTCACTATTATCAGGGTATTACCACCCGTATTTCCGCGGTCACTGGAACAGAGCGTAAAGTAATCGAGATTTACGTTTTGGGCGATACTTCACGCATTCCAGACGAAGAGATCGCCCATCTCCCAGGTGTGGAGCGGGTGGTGAGGGTTTCCAAAAAATACCGCCTCATCGGACGGCACGCCGACGACCAGGAAGCTTTCGGTTTTGATTACAACGGTTTGCACTTTGATCAGGATTCCTTCTACGTGTTTGCCGGACTTTGCGCAGTAGATACTCCGGAACACGTGGAAATGATGTTTGCTGCCCTCAAAGAGGCCGGGGTGGTGACTTCTCGCATGGGAGCCTACAAGCCGCGCACCAACCCCTATTCTTTTCAGGGACATGGTCGCAAGTGTCTTCCATGGGTCTTCGAGCTGGCAGGCAAGTATGGCATACGCTGCATCGCGATGGAGGTCTGTAAAGAGGCCCACATCGAGGAGATCTACGAAGAGCTTGAGCGGGCCGGACGTCCTACCGGGGTAATGCTCCAGATCGGTACCCGAAACGCCCAGAATTTTGAGCTTCTCAAGGCCGTAGGCAGCCAGCAGGAATTTCCGGTTCTCTACAAACGAGGGATGGGTATCACCATTGAAGAGAGTTTGAATGCTTGCGAATACATCGCTAGCGAAGGGAACCGCAACATCATCTACTGCCTTCGAGGGGTTAAGACCAACTTGGGAGATCCGCATCGCAACCTGGTAGATTTCGCCCATGTACCGGTAGTCAAAAGCCTTACGCGTTTGCCGGTTTGTGTGGACCCTACTCATTCTGTGGGCCGGCGGCATTTTGCCCCAGATGGGATCCAGGAAATCTTTCACGCTGCGGCTCAGGGGGTGATTGCCGGGGCCAACATGGTCCTGGTGGAATTTCATCCCAGACCGGAGAAGGCCCTTTGCGATGGTCCTCAGGCCTTGCGTCTGGAGGAATTGCCCCATTTCCTTGAAGACATGCGAATCGTACGGGAGGCCTATCTCCAACGCAAGGATCTGGCCAGCAGGTATGCCCTACAAGCCATGGCTCCCAAGTTGGCAGCGGTCTCATGAAAAGGTTCCATTACATCCAACACGTCCCCTTTGAAACGCCAGGTGCTATCTTGCAATGGGCTAGACACAAAGGCTATGAGATAAGCCGTACCAGACTCTTCCTGCACGAGCCTTTTCCTTCGGCGGGGGAGTTCGACTTCTTAGTCCTCATGGGAGGGCCGATGAGCGTGCACGATGAGGCCCAGTATCCCTGGTTGGCGGAAGAAAAGGCCTTCTTGCGTGACATCCTGGGAGATGATGACCGTCCCAAGGTCTTGGGGGTATGTCTGGGGGCCCAGCTTCTGGCTGAGGTTTTAGGGGGGGAAGTATATCCCAACCAGTTCAAAGAAGTTGGCTGGTTTCCCGTGGAGCTCACAAAGGCCGGACGAGCGCATCCCTTATTCCATGGTTGGCCTGAGAGCTTGCAGGTCTTTCACTGGCACGGCGAGACCTTCAGCCTTCCCCCGGAGGCTGTTCACCTGGCTCGCTCCGAGGCCTGCGAGAACCAGGCTTTCCTCTACGAAGACCGGGTCTTGGGCCTTCAATTCCATTTGGAAGTGACGCCCGAAATCGTAGCGGAACTTCTAGAAAAGAGTGCCTCGGATCTGGTCCCTGGGCCCTATGTTCAGGATCCAGAAATCATCAAAGGCCAACCAGAACTTTATTCTTTCTGTCACGAATATCTCTTCAGATTGCTTGAGGCCTTTGAGCGGCTCTGAGGAGAAAGGCGCGGGATACCCGCGCCTTTCTTTTATTCCAGAGGAACTACCTTGACTTTGAGATGGGCTATAACATCGTGGGAAAACCGAATGGGGACCAGGTACTCTCCTAGTTTTTTGATGGGTTCGTCAAGGAGGACCTGCTTTTTGGTGATCTCGATCCCCTGTTCTTTGAGGTGTTGGACGATCTCTGTGGCTGAGACCGAACCGTAGAGGCGATCTTCTTCGATCACTCGTTGAGGGATGACCAGTTCCATTTCGTTCAGGCGTTCAGCCACGGACTGGAGCTGTTTGCGGAGACGTTCGGCTTTGGCCAGAATAATCTGTCGTTCCCGTTCAATGGCTTTGAGACTTTTCTTGCTGGCCGGGATCGCCAACCCCTTTGGAATGAGATAATTACGGGCATAGCCATCCTTGACGGTGACCACGTCTCCCGGAGCCCCAAGATTGGGTACATAGGAACGCAGGATGACTTCCATGATCAACCTCCTTGACGGGCAAGCTCTTCTTCATCCAGGGTAGCGATGAAGGGCAGAAGCGCCATGATACGGGCCCGCTTTATGGCGGTGGTCAACTGGCGCTGGTGTTTGGCACACGTTCCTGTTTGGCGACGAGGAATGATCTTGCCCCGCTCGGTAATAAAGGCCTTGAGGATTTCGGGTTCTTTGTAGTCTATCTTGAGGTTTGGATCCGCACAAAAACGGCATATCTTGCGTCGCGGATAGAATCGACGGCGACGAACCGCACTTTGAGTTTCGTTGGCCATGACTCCCTCCTTAAGCCGCTAGGCTTTCGGGTTCGTATTTTTCTTCGAGTTTGACCACGATGAAACGGATGACCCGTTCATCAATCCGGTAATATTGCTCTAGTTTGGCCGGAGTCTCCGCCGGAGCGGCAAACTCCATCAGGATGTAATAACCCTGTTTCTTTTTTTCGATGGGATAAGCCAGTTTGCGAAGCCCCCATTCGTCAGTCCTGAGGACTTCGCCCCCGTCGTTTTGAATGATCTCGGAGAGTTTCTCCAAAACGGCTTCTTTCTCCTCGACTCGGTCCGGATGGATGACAAAGAGGGTTTCGTACTTGCGGAGCTTTTTCATATGACCTCCTTTTGGTCGTTTTTTGGCCCCTTTCGGAGCAAGGAGGAAAAATAAAATAAAAATTGGTGGGCGGTGCTGGATTCGAACCAGCGACTTCCACCGTGTGAGGATGACGCTCTACCACTGAGCTAACCGCCCACCTGGAAGGCAATATATAGTGGTCTTTTCCCTTTGACAAGGGGGATCAATGACGAAGCACTTCCAGCCCACGGACAAAATAGAGGCCACTGGCCCAGATGAGGGCCCCACCCATGAGGGCGTAGATGGCAGCCAAGACCACTCGAGGAAGTTCAGAGCGTCTGAGCCCGATACCCATGGCAATCATCAAGAGGATGACGAGATAACTGCGCCAGGGCTGGAAGGCAAAACAGCAAATCCTTTCGGGTTTTCCATCGAGGCGACGTAAGTTCCGGCGAGCAAGGCGGAAAAGAAAAAAACGCCCCATGAAGTAGGAAGCCAGCAAGGCTGCCAGGTAGAGTCCCCAGGCCCAAAGCTCCTGCTGGGCTTTGACCCACCAAAGCCCCCGCAGACATAACATGAGCCCCACCCCCAACCACAGGAGACCCGAAACCCAGTAGAGCCATTTTTTGTGGACTTCGGGTTTCATGAATTTCATAGGTCACCTTTCTCATCCTGGCAAATTTTTTCCCACTCTACAAGACTACCGTTCAAATTCTTCATTTTTTACAACGATTAAAAATTATGGGTGGGTATCTTGGGGGGCGGTATGAGGGGGGAGAGAGATGGAATTCGTTTCTTGGAAATCCTGTTATTGTGTGGGGGATCCCACAATAGACTATCAACACCGGCGCCTGGTAGCCCTCTTGAACTTGCTTCATGACAAGATCCATTCCAAAGCCTCGGCTATTCTCGTTGACAAGGCCCTCATCGAGCTCATCAACTACGCAGAGGAACATTTTCGGGACGAAGAAAGGCTGATGGAAAGCATTAACTATCCGTATTTGGCCGAACATCGGGCCGAACACGAACGTCTGGTGATAGAGGTCTTTGCTTTCAAGGAACGCTACGACAAGGGGCTGGTTTCAGGTCGGGATCTCCTTGAATTTTTGAGGGAATGGCTCATCCAGCACATTTTAGGTTCGGACCTCATGATCAAGCACTATCTACCCAGGGTGAAGTGTTGAGGGCTTCTGCGAAGTTGCGAGCCACTGTGGTGAGGAGCTCGCTTCTGACAAGCCCCTGGACCAGGGTTTCGGGGAGATCACCCGGGCCGTAGAGGAGGGCAGCCAGACCACCGGTGATGGCGGCGATGGTATCGGTGTCTCCTCCCAGGGAAATGGCGAGTCTTAAGGCATCGAGGAAAGAAGTACTTTGTCCCAGGACCCAGCAAACAGCTTCCAGAGTGTGTACCACGTAACCCGAGGCCCTGATTTCCGGGGCCCTGATAAGAAAGATCTGGCCCAAAGGCTCGAAAAATTTCAACTCTCTGATCCAGGGGCTTCTGGAGTAAAATGAAAAACCCTGTTCCAGAGCCTTGGTGAGGGCCTCTCTGAAGGGCAGGCCTTTCAGGACCTCTCTTACCACGAAGGCGTAAAGACCACAGGCCAAAAGGTTGCGAGGATGGGCGTGGGTGAGGCTGGCGGCTTCGTGGACCCTGGCCAGAAAAAGATTTTCTTCCGCCCGGTGATACCACAAGACCACCGGCAGGAGGCGCATGAGGGCGCCGTTTCCGTTGTCTCTCTCCCCCCGGCCGCCCGCTTTGGTCGGAGGAACACCTTGGGCCAGCCTCAAGAGGGCTTCTCTGGTGGCCCTTCCCACTCCGATTGCCTGGCCAAAAGGGGTGAAATATCCCTCATGAAGCCACTTGAGGAACCGGTGTCCGAGATCTTCAAGGTCTAGTCTCTTGCGAGAAATCAGACTTTCAGCGGTGATAAAGGTTAGCGAAGTGTCATCGGACCAGGTCCCTGGAGGCCAAGATCCAGCCCGATAGAAAGAGGGGTCGAAATCTTTCAGGTTCTCAGGAGCTTCGCCTTCAAAGGGAAACCCCAAGGCGTCGCCTATTGCTACTGCCAAGAGAGCGGCTTCCCAAAGGGTTCTCATTTCTTGTCACCGCCTCTGTTTTTCACTACTCTAACAGCACATGTTACCCCAAGGGAGAGAAAAGAAATGCTATGTCCGGGAGAAGTTCTCCCGTGTCACCAGGCGCTACGATCTGGTAAACGCTCTTGGCAGTTTCGGTCTGGATCATTGGTGGCGTTACCAGGCCGCGCGCGAACTAGCCCGTCTTCCCGGCCCCATCCTGGATCTTTGTGCCGGGACCCTAACCCTTTCAAAAGAGATCGTACGCCAGCGTCCCCGTATGGTGGTGGCCCTTGACATCTGTTGGGAGATGCTCGCTTACGGCCGGACACGTCTGACCCGCCATCCGGCACTGACTTTTATCCGGCTAGTGGTGGGTGACGGGGAGAAACTTCCTTTTCCAGAAGAGAGTTTCTTCGGGGTGAGTGTGGCCTTTGGGGTACGCAACCTGGCCCATCTTAAGGTCGGGCTCAAGGAGATGTTTCGCGTCCTAAAGCCAGGAGGTAAGGCCGTGATCCTGGAGTTTTCTCGTCCCAAAACCCCGGTCTTTGCCCCCCTTTATCGACGCTATTTGCGGCATTTCATGCCTTTTTTGGGTGGAAAGCTTACCGGAGACCAGGAGGCCTACGAGTACCTGGCACACTCCATCGAAGCCTTTCCCTCACCCGAGGAACTGGCCCATTTTTTACGGGAAGTAGGCTTTCAAGGGGTACGTTTCCGTCCTTTGACCTTTGGAGTGGTACACCTCCACGTAGGCTTCAAGCCTTAAGAGGGCGTCTGCTCAGATACCCTTCCATGAACTTTTTGATGCGCTCGTAGGCTTCGATCAGGGTTTCTTCTGGGGGCAAGAAGACCACCCTGAAATGGGCTGTACCAGGCTTTTGGCCGAAACCGCTTCCGTGGACTACTACCACGCCGGTCTCGGCGATGAGCTGTTTGACAAAGTCTCGGTCCGAAACACCAGGGATTTCGAGGCGCGGAAAGGCGTAAAAGGCCCCTTCGGGTTTGACGCAAGAGATACCCGGGATGTCGTTGAGCATCTCAACGGTGAGGTCGCGCCTCCTTTCAAGTTTCTTGAGCACTTCGTTCAGATGAGCCTGGTTTCCGTTCAAGGCTACCGGGATGGCATATTGTTTGGGATGACTGGTGGAAAGACGGGCCCGGGCCAATTTGTGGATGGCCTCCACGTAATCCTTCACTATTTCCCAGGGGCCAGAGACGATACCCCAACCGATTCGAAATCCCGGTGCCAAGTAGCATTTTGACAACCCGTTGAAAGTAACCACCGGGACCTCCGAATCGAGAGAGGCGATGGGGATATGGCGTTTACCATCGAAAACCAGTTTGTCGTAGATCTCATCAGAAAAGATGACCAGATGATGCCTTTTGGCAATTTCGATGAGGCCTCGCAGCGTCTCTTCAGAATAGACCGCCCCGGTAGGGTTATTGGGATTGATGATCACGATGGCGCGCGTCTTTTCATTGACCTTGGCTTCTATATCAGCCAGGTCTGGCTGCCAGGCGTTTTCTTCGTCCAGATAATAAGGATTGGGTTCCGCTCCCAATTTGGCCAAGATAGCCGTATAGAGTGGATAGCCGGGATAAGGCACCAGGACGTTTTCTCCCTCATTAACTAGGGCGGTGAGGGCAAAGTCGATGGCTTCACTGGCTCCGGTGGTGATGAAGATGTCTGTGGGTTCGATTCCGTGGGCGCGAGCCTCCTGACGGATAGCCTCAATGGCTTCGTCCACCCCTTCGGAGGCCGAATAACCGGTGAGGTTTTCACGCATGGCCTGGTAAGTGGCCTCAACCAAGGGAAAAGGGGTCTGAAAGTCATATTGAATGGGGTCTCCGATGTTCAGGAACAGGAGCTTCTTGCCCTTTCTTTTGGCCTCTTCAGCCACAAGCACGATATCACGAACGGCATATTCGATCTTCTCCGTCCGCCGTGCCGGTTTGATGGGTGAAAATTCTTTGCTCATCTTTCTTCCGTCACCGCCTTCTTAAGAGTCAACCTATGATATTGCCCCTCAAAACCAGGGGTGTCAACAAGCTGACTCCAGGTGTTGGCGTAATTTTCATCGGCTTTTGGCCCTTTTTTAAAAAGGGCTCTCCAACTCCTCAAGACATCGATCTTCTTGACACTCAGAAAGGGGCTTTCTAATATTTAGATGGCCGGAGCGGGTATAGCTCAGTTGGTAGAGCATCAGCTTCCCAAGCTGAGGGTCGCGGGTTCGAGTCCCGTTGCCCGCTCCAACAAATTTGGGTTCGAAAAAAAGTGGGCCCACACGCCCACTTTTTTTGTTATGGGGCTCTGAAATCAAGAACAGACGGAAACTTATTTATGGATCGGGAAGAGATCATCAAAAAAGTCTGGGAATTAGCAGAACCTGTGGTCCTGGCGCAGGGTCTGGAACTGGTAGACGTGGAGTTTCAACGTGAGCGACAGGGTTGGGTTCTCCGTCTTTATATTGACCGGCCTGGTGGGGTGACCCTGGGAGATTGTGTCCGGGTGAGCGAGATACTTGGCGATCTGTTAGATGCCAAGGATTTTATCCATCATTCCTATCACCTGGAAGTTTCATCTCCAGGGGTAGATCGCCCCCTGAAGAAGGCCGAAGATTTCGAGCGTTTTGCTGGAGACAAGGTTAAGATTCAGCTCAAGGAGCCTCTTTCCGGGCGCCGGAACTTTACCGGACTCCTGAAGGGGATCGAGGGGGACGAGGTCCTGGTAGAAATAGATGGTCAGACCTTTCGATTACCAAGGACTAAGATCAAGAAGGCTCACATCAAGTATGAGTTTGACGTCTGAGGGGTTTAGAGATGGCTGGAGAAATCAGAAAACTGGTTGAAGCCTTTAGCAAAG
Source organism: uncultured Thermodesulfobacteriota bacterium (assembly GCA_964630855.1). GTDB lineage: Bacteria > Desulfobacterota > Thermodesulfobacteria > Thermodesulfobacteriales > Thermodesulfatatoraceae > JAADCO01. Next base: position 141,527 of record CAZVXP010000004.1, read on the forward strand.
AGAAGGGTATTCCACGGCAGGTGATCATCGAGGCCCTGGAAGAAGGAATGCGAGCGGCGGCTCGCAAAAAGTTTGGATCAAGGGCCATTGTGGATGCCCAATACAACGACGAAACCGGCGAGATCGAAGTCTACCGTTTTCGCAAGGTGGTGGAAAAAGTAGAAGATCCTGAGACCGAGATTGCCTTGGAAGAAGCCCGAAGACTTGATCCCAACGTTCAGGTAGGAGATGAAGTGGGTACCAGGGTGGAGATCCAGGAACTGGGTCGCATTGCAGCCCAACTGGCTAAACAGATTCTTACTCAAAAGGTGAGAGGAGCCGAGAGGGAGCTCATCTATCAGGAATTCAAGGATCGAGTAGGACAGATCGTTTCGGGATTTGTGCACCGTTTTGACAGGGGCAACGTGATTGTACAGCTTGGCCGAGCCGAAGCCATTTTGCCGGTGGCGGAACAGATTCCAAATGAGCGTTATCACCGGGGCGATCGGATTCGGGCCCTTATCATTGAAGTCAATCGTTCCGGGCGAGATCCGCAGATCGTGCTCTCGCGCACGCACCCGGATTTCTTGAAACGTCTCTTCGAGCTTGAGGTGCCAGAGATCCAGGAAGGAATTGTCAAGATTGTGGCGGTGGCCCGGGAGCCAGGGAGCCGGGCCAAGATGGCGGTGGTTTCTTCGGATCCAGACGTCGACCCGGTAGGGGCCTGTGTGGGGCTCAAAGGGTCGAGGGTCCAGGCTGTGGTACAGGAACTTCGTGGCGAGAAGATCGACATCATTCCCTGGAATCCGGATCCGGCGCGTTTGGTTTACAACGCTTTGGCTCCGGCGGAATGTACGCGGGTGATTGTGGACGAAGATAACAAGACCCTTGAGGTCATCGTACCCGACGATCAGCTTTCGCTGGCCATTGGTAAGCAGGGACAAAACGTCCGCTTGGCTTCCAAACTCCTTGGTTGGCGCATTGATGTGATGAGCGAGACCCAGTACATGCGCCGGCAGGATCCCAATTTTCAGGATATGCTGGCTGTTGAAGGGATGACCGAAGAGACAGCGGCCAAGCTCTACGACAAGGGGATAAACTCCGTAGAGGCCCTGGCCCAGGCGGAAGTAGAACAGGTGGCGGATGCAGCCCGCCTCAAAAATTCCGAGGCCGAAGCCTTGATTGAAGCGGCCAAGAAATACCTGGCTAAAAAGGCTTCGACCCAAGAAGAGACCCAAGAGGTATCAGAGTCTGGTGGAAGCGAGGTCTAAGAGGCGTCATATTCCACAAAGATCGTGTATTATTTGTGGTCAGAAGACGGCCAAGGGGCATCTCTTTCGCTTAGTGCTAGACGAAAGAGGACGGGTTATCTTTGACAGAGCGCAGCGTTTGCCAGGGCGAGGGGCTTACGTCTGCCAGAGTGATGGCTGTGTAGCCAAGCTCCTTACCAAACACGGAGACAAACGTTTGCGTTATGCCTTTCGAGGGCGAGTGAGAGAACTTCCTCAAAAGACTATAGATCAAATTTTGGCGGCGCTTGCGTCGCGCGAAGGGGGCAACGGGTAGTATGAGCAAGGTAAGAATTTATGATCTGGCCAATGAAATGGGGGTCAAACCCAAGGACCTTTTCGAGCGTATCAAGGAGATGGGGTATGACGTAAGGAGTCATTCCAGTACCCTGAGCGAAGAGGAGGCCCAGGCGGTCAGGAACCGACTGGAGGCCGAAGGTTGGCCCAAAAAAGAAGAGGTCTCCTCCGAGCAGGTCAAAGCCGAAGAGAAGTCGAATTCCAAGCCAGCCATCATCATTCGGCGGCGCCGGGAAAGCGAGGAGGCTCAAGTAGAAGAAAAAAAAGAAGAAGAGAAACCTGTTGAGAAGAAGCCTAAGATCAAGTTCAAGCTGGTCCTGAAGAAGCCTGCCAAAAAGGAAGTCTCAGAAGAGCAACCAAAGGTTGAAGAGGTGCGGAAGGAGGAAACGGAAGCTGAAAAGAAGCCCGCCGAGGTAGTACCAGAACCCCCAAAGACCGAGAAAGAGCCTGTCAGAGAAGTCTCGAAGCCAGAAGAGAAAAAAGAAACCGTTGCCCCCAAAGAGACCCCCGAAGAGATTTCCAAGACCAAAGAACCAGGTGAGGAAACCAGGGCGGAGAAACCGCGTGGTCCTCGGGTAGTGGCCCGTCCGGTGGGAGTGGCCAAACAAGTGGTAGAGATGCGGCAAAAGGCCGAAAGACCAAAGGAAAAGGTCGAAAGACCAAAGAAAACCCGTCGGGTGGTGACGGACTTCGAACGCCGGCCCCGTCCAGAGCCCCCTAGACCTCCTGAGCCTGAAAAGACCGTAGAAAAGAAGAAAAAGAAAAAACAGGTCGTTGAACTGGAAGAATTTCGGAAAAAGGCCAAGAAGAAGGCGGCCAAACCGAAAAGGGAGCGGGAGGAGATCCTGGAGGAACTTGAGCTGATGGAGGAGCTCAAGAAGGCCCCGGAGGAGCTGGCCGCTGAGATAGAAGTGTCTGAAAAACCAGAGGTCTCCAAGAAGGAGGAGCCTCCGAAGGAAGAAGCCAAGGAGGAGCGTCCGGCCACCCTTCCGCGAAAGGAGAAGAAGATCAAGGTCTATGAGTCTATCCAGGTGGGAGAGCTGGCCAAACAGATGGGGGTCAAGGCCGCGGATCTCATCCGCAAATTTATGGAACTGGGGACTATGGTCACCATCAACCAATCCATTGACGCCGAGACCGCGGCTATTGTGGCCTCAGAATTCGGTTACGAGGTGGAACAGGCGGCCATTGAGGAAGAACAACTCCTGGAATATACGCCCCCTTCCCCTGAGGAACTTAAGCCACGTCCCCCGGTGGTGACGGTGATGGGACACGTGGATCATGGTAAGACCACCTTGCTTGATGCCATCCGGGAGACCGACGTGGCGGCCAGGGAAGCCGGTGGCATCACCCAACACATCGGGGCTTATAAGGTAAAGCTCAAAGATGGTCAGGAAATCACTTTTATAGACACGCCCGGGCATGAAGCCTTCACCCACATGCGGGCCAGGGGGGCCCAGGTCACAGATATCGTCATCCTAGTGGTGGCTGCGGACGATGGCGTGATGGATCAGACCCGGGAGGCTATTGATCACGCTCGGGCTGCGGGCGTGCCTATCGTGGTGGCCATCAACAAGATCGACAAGCCCGATGCTAATCCCGAACGTGTCAAGAGCGAGCTCGCAGAGCTCGGTTTGGTGCCTGAGGATTGGGGAGGAGAGACGCTCTTTGCGGAGATTTCAGCCAAGAAAAAGATGGGCATTGACGAGCTCCTGGAGCTGGTTCTTTTGCAGGCTGAGATGCTCGAACTTAAAGCCGCTCCCAATCGTCCAGCGCGGGGTCGTATCATCGAGAGCCGTCTAGACAAGGGGCGGGGACCAGTGGCTACCGTCATCATTCAGGAGGGAACCTTGCACGAAGGGGATCCCTTTGTGGCTGGGACCACTTATGGTCGAGTAAGGGCCATGCTCGATGAGCGTGGTCGGAGGCTCAAGGAAGCAGGCCCTGCCACCCCCGTTGAGGTTTTGGGTTTTTCGGAGGTGCCTCAAGCTGGAGACGATTTTATCGTCATGCCAGATGAGCAAAAGGCGCGGAAGGTGGCAGAATACCGGGCTCGCAAGCAGCGTGAAGCCGAAGTGGCCCGAGAGGCCAAGATGTCTCTTGAAAAACTCTTTGAGAAGCTCAAGGAAGGCGAAATCAAGGAACTCAAAGTGGTCCTCAAAGCCGACGTGCAGGGCACTCTTGAGGCCCTTATGGATTCGCTGCGCAAACTCTCCACCGACGAAGTGCGAGTCAATGTCATCCGTTCCGGGATAGGGGCCATTTCGGAGAGTGATATTATGTTGGCCTCGGCTTCCGACGCCATTGTTATCGGATTCAATGTGCGACCTACGGCCCAGGCCAAGAAGCTGGCCGAGCAGGAAAAGGTAGAGGTCCGTTTCTATGACGTGATTTACAAGTTGATCGAAGATGTGAAGGCCGCAATGAGTGGTCTGCTCGAACCGGAATACGAAGAACGCATCACCGGGGTGGCGGAGGTGAGGGCTACCTTCAAGGTACCCAAGGTAGGCGTGGTTGCTGGTTGTTATGTCAAAGAAGGCAAGCTCGAGCGGGGAGCCAAAGTTCGCCTCTTGCGGGATAACGTAGTCATCTATACCGGAAAGATAGCCTCTCTCAGACGCTTCAAGGAAGACGTGAAGGAAGTGCCAGCTGGCTACGAATGCGGGGTAGGGCTTGAGAACTTTCAGGACATTAAGGTTGGTGACATCATCGAGGCCTTTGAGTTGGTTGAAATCAAGCGTGAACTTTAGGAGAGATGGTCGTTGGTGTGATCAAAGTCTCTCTTCATATTCCGGAGACGCGCTCGCTCAAAGGCAAGCGCCAGGTAGTGAAAAGACTCATCCAGCGTATGAATGGCCGGTTCAAAAACGTGGCGGTCTCCGAGGTGGCGGACCAGGATCTTTGGCAAAAGGCCGTCTTAGGGATCACCACAGTCGGATCTGATAGCCGTCTCATTAATCGTGTGCTTGATCAGATCCTGGATTACATGGAAGAGTTCGAAGATTTTGAGATCATCCAAGCCGAAATTGATATCATTTCAATGTAGGCTCTCGATATGAAAGGACATCGTGACCGCCGCTTGGCGGATTTTATTCAGGAAGAGATCTCTCAAATCCTCCGTGAGGAGCTCTCGGATCCCGAGCTTCAGGGGCTCATCATTACCATCTCCCGGGTTGAGGTGAGTCCGGATCTCAAACAGGCCAAGGTGTTCTATCAGGTCCACGGTGGGGTGGCTGAAGAGGAAGCGGTAGCCCGGGGTTTTTCGCGAGCGGCTTCCTACATTCGACGCCTCCTTTCTAAAAGGCTCTATACCAAGTTCGTACCGGAGATCGAATTCATTTTAGACAAGCGAAGCGCCGAAGAAGAAAGGCTTGAGGCCCTATTTGAAAGGATCAAACATGGGAGCCCTTGAGGAGGTGGCTCGTCTTATCCGGGCACGGAAACGTTTCTTTCTCGTCACCCATGTCAACCCCGATGGTGACGCCCTGGGTTCCATGTTGGCACTCACCCTTGCTCTCCAAGGGATGGGCAAAGAAGTCTGGCCTTATTTGGATGAAGAGCCACCCAAGGTCTACCGCTGGTTGCCAGGCCTTGGTGAGATACGTCATCATCTACCCCCTGATCGGCCCTGGACGGCGGTGGTGCTGGACTGTGGCGATCTTTCAAGAGTTGGAGGGGCAGCTGAGTTCCTGGAGCATTTACCCGAGGTGGTGGTCCTCGATCATCATGAGGTCTCCGGTGACCTGGGGCATGTGAGGGTGGTGGAGCCGGTCTTTGCTACCGGGGCTTTGGTCTTCTGGCTTTTGAAGGAACTCTCTTTCCCGTTGAACCAGGAAATCGCTGAAAATCTTTATACCGCTATCTTTTCTGATACTGGTGGATTTCGTTTTCAGCAGACCACTGCGGAGACCTTTGCTATGGCCAAGGAGCTGGCCGAAGCCGGGGCCAATCCTGCCTGGATCGCCGAAAAACTCACGGAGCACTACCCCCTTTCGCGCTTCTGTCTCCTCCGGCAGGTGCTGGAGAGTTTGCATCTTTTGGCTGAAGGGAGGGTGGCCCTTTCGGTGTTGAGGCGTGAGGATTATGAGCGTTGTCAGGCCTCTAAGTCTGATCCGGAAGACTTTGCTACTTTTTTGCGTTCCATCGAGGGCGTGGAAGTCTCGGCTCTCATCAAGGAATTCAAGCCTGGAGAGCTTTCGGTGAGTCTTCGGAGTCGAGGGCAGGTGAACGTGGCGCGGTTCGCGGCCCGTTTTGGAGGAGGAGGGCATCGTTGCGCCGCTGGTTTCAGGATGAAGGATGATCCCTATCACTTTTCCCATATCCTTGGTCAAGAACTGGAGGCCCTTTTTAGATGAAAGATGGTGTTTTGATCGTCGACAAACCCGAAGGAATGAGTTCCACCGAAGTGGTGGAACACGTCAAGCGCCGGTTGAAGGTGAAGAAAGCCGGGCACGGAGGCACTCTTGACCCCTTTGCTACCGGGGTATTGCCCATCTGTCTGGGCCGTGGGACAAAAATCGCCCAGTTCATCCTGGAGGGTGATAAAGAATACGAAGGCCATTTTGAGCTTGGCCTGGAGACAGAAACCTACGACATTACCGGTGAGGTGGTGGAGAGAAGGCCTGTTCCGGAGCTTTCTCTGGAGGAGATTCAGAAGGTCTTTGACGAATACGTGGGTGTCATAGAGCAGGCCCCTCCGGCCTTTTCAGCGGCTAAACTCCACGGACGTCCTCTTTACAAATACGCCCGTGAAGGACTCAAAGTGGAGAAACCTCCCAAGAAAGTGGAGATTTTGGTCTTTGAGGCCCTGAAGTACGAGCCTCCTTACGTGTACTTCCGCATCTATTGCAGCAAGGGGACCTATATCCGCTCGCTTGTTCACGAAGTAGGGCAGCGTTTAGGATGTGGAGCGACGCTGGTCAAGCTTCGCCGATTGCGCAAAGGGCCTTTTACCATTGAGCAGGCCATAAGCCTCAAGCGCCTTGACGAAGAAGCCGAAGACCGGCGCCTTGAGCGTTGGATTATCCCACCGGCCAGGGCTTTGGAGTTTATTCCTGCCCTGACCCTTGGGCCGGAAGTAGCCCGTCGGATTCGGAATGGACGACCTTTGGCTGTTTCAGCCGTGGCCAACATGATTCGTCTGCAAAAGGTGCCCCAGAAACCACGGGTGCCTTGGTTGCGTTTGGTAACTCCGGACGGCTCCTTAGTGGCAGTGGTCGAATATCCCCAGGATCTCAATCAGATGGGTAACGTAAAGATGGTACGCGTTTTTCCGGAAGGTTTCTAGGTTGAAGGGGGAAAGGGGGAGTGTTAGAAAGAGTTAGCCACGCGCAGGGGGTGGCCTAGCCCCTCCTGGGCTTTAAATCCAAATATCAGGGAGGTTTTCGAAATGGCCTTTGACAGCGACGTAAAAAGGGAGATTATCGAAAAGTTTGCCCGACATCCTGGGGATACGGGTAGTCCCGAGGTGCAGATCGCACTCCTTACAGCGCGCATCAAGCACCTGGAGGAGCACTTCAAAATTCACAAAAAGGACCATCATTCCCGGCGTGGGTTGCTCAAGCTTGTGGGTCGCCGCCGGAGGCTTCTCAACTATCTCAAACGTACGGACTTTGATCGCTATCGCCAGATCGTCCAGGCCTTGGGATTGAGAGCTTAAAAATAGGTTTAAGGGGAGAGTGTTGATGCATCGAGTGGAAACCGAGATAGGCGGGCGAAAATTTGTACTTGAAACGGGAAAGGTGGCCAAACAGGCCCATGGAGCAGTTTGGGCCAAATACGGAGATACCGTGGTCCTGGTCACGGTGGTGTCTTCCGATGAACCCAAAGAAATGGATTTTCTGCCTCTAACCGTGGAATACCAGGAGATGTATTACGCTGCCGGTCGTATTCCGGGCAGTTATTTCCGCCGGGAGATGGGAAAAGGCAGCGAGAAAGAGATCATTACCGCCCGCTTGATTGATAGGCCCATCAGGCCACTCTTTCCCAAAAGCTGGCGTTATGAGACCCAGATCATGGCCACCGTGCTCTCCATGGATCCCGAGGTTGATCCTGACATCGTGGCTATTACTGCGGCTTCAGCGGCCTTGGAGATCTCACACATCCCCTTTGCCGGTCCCATCGCCGCGGTGCGGGTGGGGAGGGTAAAGGGAGAGTTTGTCCTGAATCCCAGCGCTGCGGTGCTTAAGGAAAGTGAGCTCAACCTGGTCGTGGTGGGGAGTGAGGAGGCCATTGTGATGGTGGAGGGAATGGCCCGAGAGGTACCTGAAGAGGTGGTTCGGGAGGCCCTCTTTTTCGCCCACGAACACCTGAAGCCGCTTCTGGCCCTTCAGCGCGAGCTGCGAGAGGCTGCTGGCCAGGAGAAGGTGCCCTACCAGGAGCCTCCAATAGATGAGGAATTGCGGTCCAGGGTGCGAACGCTTTCGGAGGCTTCTCTGAAAGAGGTCATCACCACAGCCAAAAAGGTGGAACGTAACCAGAAACGAAAACAGGCCTTTCGGGCCCTTCTTGAAGCCTTGGGAGAGGAATATTCCGGGCGAGAAGGGGAAATCAGGGAATATTTTGAGGAATTCGAAAAGGAACTCCTGCGTCAGATGCTCCTGAGAGAAGGGCGTCGGGTAGATGGTCGTCGGCCTGAGGAAGTACGACCCATCTGGGCTGAGGTCTCGGTGTTACCGCGAACCCACGGTTCGGCCATCTTCACCCGAGGCGAGACGCAGGTGCTCACTGTGGCCACGTTGGGGAGTCCTGAAGAGGAACAGCGCATTGATATGCCAGGGGAGGAGGTTTTCAAGCACTTCATCCTCCATTACAACTTCCCCCCTTACTGTGTAGGAGAAGTGAGACCCCTGCGTGGTCCTTCCCGGCGTGAGATCGGACACGGAATGCTGGCCGAAAGGGCATTGACCCCAGTGGTCCCGGCGGAAGAGGAGTTTCCTTACACCATTCGGGTGGTTTCAGACGTACTTGAATCTAACGGTTCTTCATCCATGGCCACGGTTTGTGGGGCCACTCTTTCTTTGATGGACGCAGGTGTGCCCATCAAGGACATGGTCGCGGGCATCGCCATGGGTCTTATCAAGGAGGGAGACCAGGTCGTCATCCTGACTGACATCCTGGGCGATGAGGACCGGATGGGAGATATGGATTTCAAGGTGGCAGGGACCGAACGAGGGGTCACTGCCCTTCAGATGGACATCAAGATCACGGGCATCACCCGTGAAATCATGGCACAGGCCTTGGAGCAGGCCCGCCAGGCCCGTCTTCACGTGTTGGCTAAGATGCGTGAAGTACTCGACAAACCTCGGGAAAAACTTTCAGTTTACGCCCCGAAGATGCTCACCGTCCAGATTAGTCCGGAAAAAGTACGAGATCTCATTGGCCCGGGTGGAAAGACGATCAAAGGCATCATTGCAGCCTGTGGTGACGTGAAGATCGACATAGATGATCGGACGGGGGTGGTACGGATTTACTCCTCTTCTGCCGAAGTTGCAGAAAAGGCGGCCAAGATGGTCGAAGAAGTGACCCAAGAAGCCGAGGTGGGGAAACTTTACCTGGGACGGGTCACCAGGGTGGCAGACTTTGGGGCCTTCGTGGAGATTTTTCCCGGGACAGAAGGTCTGATCCACATCTCTCAACTTGATAATCGCCGGGTGCGCAACGTGACAGACATCCTGCGCGAGGGAGACGAGGTCCTGGTAAAGGTGATTGACATCGACAAGGCCGGACGAATCAAACTCTCTCGTAAGGCAGCCTTGGCGGAATCTCTTAAGGAGAGACCCGCGGGAGAAAAGCCTTCTGAGGAAAAGGCCGAAGGGGAAGGATCATAGAGACAAGATATTCTATGTCCAGTTGGCAAAAACTCTTTTTCTCTGTTCTCCTCCTCTTTTTCGTCCTGACAGGTGTCTCTGGAGCACAACGGGTTGAACGCCATTACGTGCGCTGGGTGATCGACGGAGACACCGTAGTCCTGGAAAACGGTCTTCACGTACGTTATGCCGGCATAAATGCCCCGGAGATCCCTCACGAAAACGAGCCCGGTGAGCCCTTCGGGGAGGCGGCCAGACGTTTCAACCGGCGTTTGGTTCAGGGTCGGATGATTCTCCTTGAACCAGCTGAAGAGAGACGGGATCGATTTGGTCGTCTCCTGGCCTACATCTTCTTGCCGGACGGGACCTTTGTTCAGGAGGAACTGGTGGGCCAGGGGCTGGCCTTTGTCTGCTATTTACCCCCCAATCTCAAATATTACCCGCGTTTGTTGGAAACCGAACGCAAGGCTCTAAAAGCCGGTCGAGGCCTCTGGGGCGCAGATCTCTTCCGGGGAGAGCCGTATTATCTCGGAAACAAAAGGTCCCGCCGTTTCCATCGACCGGGATGTCCTTACGGGCAGAGGACTTCTCGTCGGAACCGGGTTATCTTTAAAGAGATGAAAGAAGCCTTTTACGAAGGTTATTGTCCCTGTAAGAAGTGTCGGCCTTGGCCTGGGAGAAAGAGATGAAGGACAAGACTGAGGCTCTGGCCAAACTGCGAGAAGAAATAGACGCCCTTGATCGTCAAATCCTGGCCTGTCTCAAGAAACGTTATCGAATCGTGGGTGAAGTGGGGCGTCTCAAGCGCCAGATGGGGATGACGGTCCTTGACCTTGGTCGGGAAAAGGCCCTTCTTGAGCGCTTGTTGCGCGAGAATCAGGGAGAATTTCCGGAAGAGAGTCTCAAAGCCATTTTTCTTGAGATCATCAACACGTGTCGTTCGGCTCAGGAAGCGGTGAAGGTGGCCTATCTTGGACCGGAGGCCACTTTCAGCCATATGGCTGCTATTAAATTTTTTGGTCACGGTGCGGAGTTTTTGCCCTTGGAGTCGGTACTTGATGTCTTTGAAGAGACGGAGGCTGGCCGGACCCGCTTCGGGGTGGTTCCGGTGGAAAACTCCATCGAAGGCACGGTTTCTACCACTCTTGATGCCTTTTCCGATTATCGTCTCCGGGTTTGCGGAGAGGTTTATGTCCCCATTTCCCACGACCTCCTGAATCAAACAGGTCGTAAGGAAGATATCCGGAAGGTGCTTTCTCATCCGCACGCCTTGGCCCAGTGTCGGCGGTGGCTACGGAAGAATTTGCCTTCGGTGCCGGTGGAGGAGGTCTCTTCCACGGCTTTTGCCGCCCGGTGGGCAGCGGTGGACCCCTCGGTAGCGGCCATTGCAAGCCCCTTGGCAGCCCGCACCTATCACCTTCAGGTAGTGGCCAGCCGGATCGAAGACTTTCGTGGTAACGTCACCAGGTTCTGGATCATAGGCAAGCAGAGTCCCGAACCCACGGGACACGACAAGACTTCCCTCTTTTTTAGTATTTCCGATCGCCCCGGGGCGCTCTATCAGGTGTTAAGCTGCTTTGCTAAGCGGCAGATCAATCTTACCAAGATCGAAAGTCGTCCGGCCAAGAGCGAACCATGGCGTTATCTCTTCTTCTTGGATTGTGAGGGGCACGCAGAGGAAGAGCCGGTCAGACAATGTCTGGGGGAGCTCGAAAAGATTTGTGTCCACGTGGAATGGCTTGGCTCCTACCCGGCTGGGGAGGCCCCCTGAAGAAGAAGGGTTATCTTGAGCCCGAGATGTTGGCTGACACGGCCGCCCTGGCGGAAGAATTGGTAGGAGAAGCCTTTTCCCTTACCTCCCGTGACTTTCGATCCCTTCAGTACGAAGTGTTCACCGAAAGGGATCTCCTGTTTTTTCCTTTGCCTGATTCGGCTTTGGCAGGTCTGGTTCGGGCTGAAACCAGGGCTCTCCTCCCGCGCCAGAGACGGGAATTTTACTGGTTACTTCTCTCAGAACAAAAGATCATCTCCCTGGCCGAGGGGAGGGATTTTCTTCGTGCCCTCCTGCTTTATATTTTTACCCACGAGCTGGTACACATGGTGCGATTCCTGCGTTTTGCTGCTGGGTTCTGGATGTCAGCGGAGGACCGTTTCGAAGAGGAACGCCGGGTTCACGCCCTGGCACGGGAGATTCTGACCCGTCTTCGGTTGAAGGAGATGCTAACGGTATTGAACCGTTTCGATGAAATCTACGCTTAGGAGGTGTGATAATGCCCATCTACGAATACGAGTGCGAAAACTGCGGCCGTCACTTCGAGGTGTGGCAAAGGATCACCGATGAACCTCTAACGACTTGCGAGGTGTGTCAAGGTAAACTGCGCAAGCTTATCAGTCAGAGCTCCTTTATCCTGAAGGGCTCTGGTTGGTACGTAACTGATTACGCCCGCAAAGAAAAGAAGTCCGAGAGTAAGTCCTCTTCCAAGGATTCCTCTTCTTCCGGTTCTTCTTCCTCTGAGAAAAAGTAAGGAACGGGCCGGGAGACCGGCCCCCTTCCTTTTTAGGGTTTGGGTAGATAATCCGTTCGACAGTTGAAAATGGCGTGAAAGATGTTCCCCTTAAACTTGGGGTTTTCGGGATAGAGTTTTTCTTCCAGGAATCGTTCCATCTTGACCCGTCGGGTTTCTTCACTGATGGGGCAGGGATTTTTGAAGACTGGAAGGTTTTCTCTCTTGGCAAAGGCCGAAATAAGGGCCTTGTCCACGAAAATCAGGGGTCTGATGAGATAAAGCTTTCCTTTAAACATTTCCTGTCTAGGTAAGAGGGTGGAGAGCTCTCCATGATAGCACATGTTCAGGAAGAAAGTGACTATCAGGTCATCTTTGTGATGGCCAAAGGCGATTTTGGTGAATCCTTCTCGGTCTGCCAGACGAAAGAGGTGCTTGCGGCGGTGCCAGGAACAGACGAAACAGGCCGAGACCTTTTTTTCACGAGCTTCAAGAGCCATGGGGCCGTAATTGGTCCGTTCCAGGCGATAGGGTACCTCCAGGGTGGCACAGTAGTCTGCTAAACGGGTCAGGTTTTCCTCGTGTTCTGTCCCGGTTTCAAAACCCATGTCCAGGTGTACGGCTTCCAACTCCCAAGCAAAGGGGGTCTTGCGGCGCCATTCTGCCAGAAAGCGCAAAAGTACCAGGCTATCTTCTCCCCCGGAGAGAGCCAGGAGAATACGGTCTCCCTCTTCCAGAAGTTCGTAGCGATGGATGGCTCTACCGATGAGGCGTTTGAGGCGAGGGTACGGATTCCCCATGGGGTTTGGCGTAGGGAGCAGGGCAGGCCTTGGGCGCTCCACGAGCGCCGCCAGTGAGCGTTCAGAAGCTTATGGGCTGGCCTTTCCAAAAAGAGAAAAGGAGCCACAGACCCAATAACAAGATCCAAATCCACCACAAACTCGATCTACCTTCCATAATACAAAAACTACTATGAAAAGAACTTCGTTGCTAGAGGAATGTTTTTGCGGATAAACTGATCCCATGAAGTGTCCAGCCTGCCAACACCCTGAGACCAAGGTAGTAGACAGTCGCGTGAGCAAAGACGGGGCTGCCATTCGCCGACGTCGGGAGTGCCTGGCTTGCGGTTTTCGCTTTACCACATACGAACGGGTGGAGATGCAGTTGCCGCTGGTAATAAAGCGTGACGGGCGGCGAGAACCATTCAGTCGAGAAAAAGTTATCGAGGGAATGCGTAAGGCCTGTCAGAAAAGACCAATCAGCATGGATCAGATTGAGGCCTTCGTCAGCGAACTGGAACGTGATCTGATGGAATCTGGCGAAAGGGAGATCCCCTCTACAGAGATCGGTGAGCGCGTGATGGCCAAGCTCCACGAATGGGACGATGTAGCTTACGTGCGCTTTGCCTCGGTTTATCGTCAGTTCAAGGATGTGACGGAATTTATCGCACAGATCCAAGAACTCCTCGAAAGCAAGAAGAAAAAATCTTAACTTTTGAAACAGAGTCAGGAGGGGGAGCGATGGAAGAGTTGTGTCGCTACACGGACCCGGTCAAAAAGCAAGAACTGGTCCTGGCTCGTTTTGGAATAGACGAGGTTTTGATCCCAGCTTTTCAACGAGACCTTTCCGAAGGTCTCAAACGCAACCTGGAGTTGGCCATCGAGCGTCTGGGGTTCTTGCATCCCATCCTGGTTTTCGAAGACCAAGGCCGATATTTCGTCATCGACGGTCGGCATCGCCTGGAAGCCTTACGGGAACTGGGCTACGAAGAGATCGTGGGTATCATCGTCCCCGCGGAACTGGCCCATTACATTCTGGAATTTAACACGGAGAAACCTCCAAACGTCAAAGAGCGTTCCAAGCAAGCCTACCGGCTCTTTCAGGAGTTTTTGGAGAAGGACCCTGCCAGGCTCGAAGTCGATCTCTGGTCTTTTTTCAAGGAGCCGAGCTATCTTACCTTTGGTTTTGTACTTGAGGAACTAGAACCCCGCTTTCCTGCCAGTTTTTACGAGTCTCTCGTTTCAAAGATCGATCGTTTCTTGGAGGAGCCTCTTTCAGAAGCAGCTGAGGAACGGCGTCGTCGGGCCCACACACTCCTTGAGCTGAATGAGGTGGTGAATGAGGCTTACGCCCGTCTCGGGCTTACCAATGCTCTGTTGAAGGGAGAAATCGTCCGCAAAGCCGTACAAAGGGCTTATGGCATGAGAGTGCGCAAGATCGAAGATGATTTTTACGAGGCCTTAGAACGCGTAAAAGAGGCCTGTAGGGAACTTTCTCCCGAGGAATTTGGAGGCCCCCATGTCTTATGAGCCGGAGTTCCGGCCCAAGTTGCGAATGGTGGACGTCTTCCCTTTTGACTGGCAGGGACAGAAGAGTCTTCTCCTTCGTGATCCTCACGGTTACGCCGAAGGCCAGCTGGTGGTACCGGCAGTGCTCGGCCCCCTTCTGGCCCGGATGGATGGGGACCACACCCTGCGGGATCTTCAGCTTGAAGCCTCGCGTCTTTTCGGGCGATTGGTGCTCCTTGAAGAGATAGAAGGTCTGGTGAGGTCCTTGGACCAACACTATTTTTTGGAGGGTGAACGTTTCAACACCCTTAAGCGCCAGAAGGAAGAAGAATTCCTCTCCTCCCCGGTTCGTCCCCCTTCCCACGCTGGAAAGGCCTATCCTTCGGAAAGAAAAGAACTTGTCCGTTTCCTGGAAGCTATACTGGCCCAAGGGCCAGGAAGAAAGAGACATTGCCCGCGGGTCCTCATTGCCCCTCACATCGATCTTACTGTCGGGGCCAAAGGCTTTGCCATGGCCTATCAGGGTCTTGATCTGCCTCCGGGTGTCAGGGTGGTAGTCTTGGGGACCGGACACTTCCTTGAGAGTTTCTTTTCCCTCCTGGACAAAGACTTTGATACTCCTCTGGGGCGGGTTCCTTACGATCGGGAATTTGTAAAGGAGCTGTTTGAAATGGTGGGCCCGGAGCTTAGGGGCCATCTTTGGGCACATCGCGCGGAGCACGCCATTGAATTCCAGGTCATTTTCTTGCGACACCTCCTTTCGGATTTCACCCTGGTCCCCATCCTTTGCGCCAGTCCGGAACTCTTCTTGCCCCAAGAACAGGATCTCCTGGAACGTCTGGTTTCCGCCCTGAGGGAACTGGCTGACGAGAGGACCTATTTTGTACTTGGGGTGGATTTTTGTCATTTGGGTGTGCGTTATGGGGATCCGGTCCCGGCTGGAGAAAAGGAAAAGGAAAGGGCCCTAGCCTACGATCGGCAGCTTCTTGAAAAGATAATGGCCCTTGATGCCGAAGGCTTCAGAGAACTCATCATCTCCCATGGCAACCGTTACAAGGTCTGCGGCTTTGGTCCTCTTTACGTGTTGCTTCGTGTCTTGGAAAAAAAGGGCTGGCGCGGAGAGATCCTCCATCAGGAAGCCGTAGATTTCGGACCCGGTTCCATCGTTTCCTTTGCGGCTGCAGCCCTTTACGACTAAGCCAGGAGCACGGCTATGATACCTGTGAGGAAGATCCCGTCGAAAGTACCAGCCCCACCGATGCTGGCCACCGGGGCCTTAAGCCGGTCTATCTCCTTCAAATGCAGGAGATCCGCCCCGATCAACGTGCCTAGGGTCCCAGAGATGTAGGCCACCACCGGGGCCTTTTGGGGAGCAATGAGCAGGGCCACCAGAGCAGCCACTAGAGGCGGGATGAACATGGGAAGTCCGATACCTATGCCAGGAATGGGACGGGCCAGTTTGTAACACACTACACTCACTACCGCGGTAGCCAGAACCGGATGCCAGAAAAGACCGTTTTTGATCATGAGATAGAGGGAAACAAAGACTGGTATAATACATCCTCCCACGTTGACCGCGATGATGGTGACGCGTTTTTCTCGTACCTCGGGTACCACGTAACGAACGCCGAAGAAACTTACCACCCTTTCGGGATAGAGTTCTTCGTCATGTTCGATTTTCTTGAGGGGGAGGTTGATGTGGCTGCCGATGAGGGAACCTAGGAGGAAAAGGAGGATCTGATCCCCACTAAGACCGATCTTGCTAGCCGCCACGGTGATGATCCCCACGTGAATGAACACAAAGAGGAAGATCACCAGGAAGAGGAAAAAGATGAAAAAGAGCAGGGCAAAGGGACTGAAGATCATGATAACTCCTCGATATGAAAGACCCGTTCTTCCGGGGAGAGGACCTCAATCTCAACCCGGATGACCCGTGGAAAAGAAAAGGGCAACTTTTCTGCCCATTCAACCACCATGATCCCCCTTTCGGCAAGCTCGGGAAGCCCCAATTCCTCCACGTCTTCGGGTTCCAGACGATAGAGATCGACGTGATAGAGGGGGAGGCGGCCGGGGTATTCGTTGATCAGGGCAAAGGTGGGGCTTGAGACATAATAGTCTTCTGGTACACCCAGTCCCTTGGCCAGACCCTGCACAAAGGTTGTCTTCCCGGCTCCCAGATCACCAAAGAGCAGGATCACGGTCCCTGGGGAGAGTCTCTGAGCCAGCTGACAGGCTAGTTTTCGAGTTTCTTCTGGGCTCTTAGTCTTGATTTCCACTGAGTTTCCTCCGCCAAAGGACCTCCCTGATGGCCTGAGGGATAGTTTCCGCCAGTTCCTGGGCCCGATATCCCCAGGGACCACGGCGTTGGGCCAGGATGTCGGCTGCGAGTCCGTGAAGGAAAACCCCCAGACAGGCTGCTGAAAAGGGTTCGTAGCCTTGGGCCAGAAGGGCTCCAATGAGACCGGCTAAGACATCTCCCGTCCCTCCACTAGCCAACCCGGGGTTGCCGGAAGCGTTTATCGCTTCTCGCCCATCAGGGGCGGCGATCACCGTGGCAGCTCCTTTGAGCACTACCACGGCCCCAGATTCCCGGGAGGCCAGACGCGCGGCTCGCAGACGATCCTCCTGGATTTCATCCTTGGAGACCTGCAGGAGGCGTGCCATCTCTCCGGGATGGGGGGTCAGGATACGGGGGCGCTGGGCCCGGCGTACGTGATAGAGTTGTCCGGAAAGTGCCGTGAGGGCGTCGGCATCTATGACCATGGGTAAGGCTAGTTCAGCGCAGAGTTTTTGGCTCAGTTCCACCGTGGCCGGGTGGAGTCCAAACCCCGGTCCCAGGACAGCGGCCTTTTTCCCGGCAGCTAGTTCTGAAAGTCGTCCAAAGGCCCCGATGGTGAGACTGCCTTCTTCGGTTTCCTCCCCGATAGGGATGGTCATGGCTTCGATAAGAGTGGCTTCGAAGATGGGATCAAGACTTTCAGCGCAAGCCAGGGTGACTAGCCCCGCTCCACCATGAAGGGCTCCCAGGCAGGTCAAGATGGCGGCTCCGGTCTTTCCTACCGAACCAGCCATGACCAGAAGGTGTCCGTAAGTGCCTTTGTGTGTGTCAGGTGAACGGACCGAAAGCTTCTGGGCTGCCCAATCCGCGGTGAGCCAGAACCGTTGTGGGGCCCGTTCCTCTATGACACTGGCAGGCATGGAGATGTCCACCACTCGGAGCTCTCCCACGTATTCCCGTCCCGGGTAGACCACCTGCCCCACCTTTGGAAGGGCCATGGTGGCGGTAAGGGTGGCTCGAACGGCTACCCCTAGCGGATGACCTGTGTCTGCAGAAAGACCCGAGGGGATGTCGACCGCTATCACCGGTCTTTGGCTGGTGTTGATGGCTTCGATCACCCGGGCAAAACGTCCGGAAACTTCCCGTGAAAGTCCGGTCCCAAAGATGGCATCCACCACCAAGGCGTTTTCTCTCAAGGCTTGACAGAGGCGGGGCAGGTCACCTTCTTCCAGGATGAATTCCATGCTCAGGCCCATCCGGCGCACGATACCGAAATTTATGCCAGCGTCTCCGCGAAACTTCTCTTCCGGGGCCAAGACGAAGAGTTTGACCGGATAACCTCGCTGGACCAGGTGTCTGGCTATCACGAAACCATCTCCACCGTTGTTTCCCGGCCCGCAAACCACCAGGACGCCGCGGGTGGCCTCGGGGGCAAAACGTTCCAGAAGAAGTTCGGTAGTGCCACGTCCGGCATTTTCCATCAGAATGAGGCCCGGCACTCCCAATTCTTCTATGGTGAACCGGTCAAGTTCTTGCATTTCTTTGCCATAGACCAATCTCATGGCCTTCCTCCTTCGATAATGACAATTGCCACCGCATGGGTCCGTTCGTGACTCAGAGAAAGATGGAGCCGTTTTCCCTGCAGGGCCTGAAATCTTTCCTGGGCCCGACCTCGCAAGGTGAGAAAAGGGCGCCCCGAGGGTTCGTGTCCCACTTCCACTTCTTGCCAGGAGATGCCCCGCAAACCGGTGCCAAGGGCCTTAAGACAGGCCTCCTTGGCAGCGAAAAAGGCTGCTAGTCGCTGGGCGACTTCGGCCTTGTCCTTCACGAAGAGGCGTTCCTGCGGAGTAAAGACCCTTTTGAGAAAGCGATCTCCGTATCTTTCCAGGACTTGGGCGATGCGAGACACCTCGACCAGATCTACTCCTACCCCCAAGATCATGATCCTTTTTTACCTTGGGCTCAGAAGAGATGCAAAAGACTTAAAGGAGTCCTCTGGCCCGGAGAAGGGGACGGGGGTCAATCAAATGACGTTTAAACCAATTTTCCTCGGCGCGACCCAGGGCGAGAGCGAGGATTTCGGTGAGGTGGAAGACGGGAACGGGTTCCGGAACACTTGCACGCATCTCGAGATTCATCTGACACATGACGCACGGGGTCACCAGGGCCTGAATCTCCTTTTGGCGAGCCTCAAACATCATCTTGGAGACGATGGCCATTACCAGGTCCGGTCGGACTACCGAAAGGTAGGTGCCGCAGCACTGGGAGGCAAAACGCCAAGGGACCACCTCGGCCCCCAACCCGGCAAGGAGTTCCTCCAATGCTCCCAAATGCAACCTGGGACTCCTCGTTTCAGGAGGGGCGAAAAGGAGACATCCGTAATAGGGGGCCAAGCGCAGACCCTTCAGGGGGGTGTTGACCAGCTTTGACCATCTCACCTCGACCAGGAGTTCCACCAAATGGGTTACTTTCCAGGGTCTTAAGGGGATGTTGGGGAAGAGACGTTGGAATTCACTTTGATGTACAGGGTGCCTCAGGGCTAGAAGCCCTTCTTTTAACCTCAGGTTGCAGCTCGGACACATCACCAGGATCTCTTCCTGGTCTTTGCGAAGTAAGGAAAAGATGCGCCAAGTGAGTCTTTTGGCCAGGGGTTGGCAGAGGCTGTGGGCCGAAGAGCTCCCACAACAGTTCCAGTCCGGGATCTCTTCTAGGGTCAGACCCAAGAGGGGAGCGATCTCCAGCAGGGCCTCGTGGGCTTCTCGGGCCAGGGTCACCAAGGAGCAGCCTGGAAAGTAAGCCAGCCTCTTCATAGCTCACACCCTTTGAAGAGCTTTTCAAGTTCTGATGGGTCCTTGATAGTGGTAGGCCAGAGCTTGATCTTCTGTTTGGCGAGCATCTTCAACCCAAGCCCCAGATCGTTCAACCATTGGCGCTTTTTGAGCTTGTAACCAAGCATGATCTCCAATTCGTTGGCTCGTCCTCGTCGTCTGATGGCTGCTAGTACTTGACGATGAAACTCAAGGACATCCGGTTCCCGACAAGGGATCCCCCGGAGCAGAGCGGTTTCTCGCAAAGCATCCATCAAGGCCGGCAGGTTGATGGCCATAGGACAGAAGGAAACACAGGCGTTGCAACCCACGCAGATCCAGATGGTATTGCTGTGAAGGGCCTCTTCTACGAGACCCAGTTGGAGGAGTCGAATGAGATGGTTCGGGGGATGCTCCATGATGCTGGCAAAAGGGCAACCGTTGTGACAGAGACCACAATGGTAGCATCGATAAAAATTGACCCCGCTCTGGGCAATGACGTCCTGCATCATTTTCTCCTGATTTGAGCTATTCTAATGGTTAATTTCGGTTTGACATCAAAAATTGCCATCTGTTTTTTGATCATTAACTTGAGAGTGAAAAATCTGCCCAGGAGGCCAAAGATGCAGATCAAATCTCTGGTAAAGGTGAGTGATTACGAGTGGGAGATTCCAAGAAGTGGTGCCATGCGGGTTCCGGGCCGAATTTTTGCCAGTCGGCGACTTCTGGAAGAGATGGACGAAAAGGTTCGGGAGCAAGTGACAAACGTGGCCTGTCTACCGGGCATTGTCAGGGCCTCCATTGCCATGCCAGATGCCCACTGGGGTTATGGTTTCCCCATCGGGGGCGTGGCAGCTTTCGATCCGGATCAGGGAGGTATTATCTCCGTGGGTGGAGTGGGATACGATATCTCCTGTGGGGTACGATGCTTGCGTACCGGCTTGAAAAGGGAGGAGATCGTCCCTGTGCTCGAAGAGCTCATTGACGAACTTTTTGCCACCATTCCAGCGGGCGTGGGTTCAGAGGGCAAACTCAAGCTCTCGGTGAACCAGCTTGACGAAGTCCTGGTGGGAGGGGCTCGCTGGGCGGTAGCCAAGGGCTACGGCTTACCAGAGGATCTTGATTACATCGAAGAGCGCGGTTGTTTGCCCGGCGCAGACCCGAGTTGTGTCTCCTTGGAGGCCAAAAAACGCCAGCATCGTCAGGTGGGGACCCTGGGTTCAGGCAATCACTATCTTGAGATCCAATACGTGGCTGAGATCTATGACGCCCAGGCTGCCGAAGCCTTTGGTTTGGAGCTGGACGACGTAGTAGTTTCCATCCACTGCGGTTCAAGGGCCCTGGGACATCAAATTGCCACTGATTATCTCAAGGTCCTGGCCAAAGCTGCCAAGAAATATGGGATTCCCATTCGGGAAAAAGAGCTGGTCTGCGCTCCCATTCTCTCCCCCGAAGGGGAACGTTACTACCGGGCCATGGCCTGTGGGGTAAATTGCGCCCTAGCCAACCGGCAGGTAATTACCCATCTGGTACGGGAGGTATTCGCCGAGGTGGTGCCCGGAGCCAGGATTACGGTCCTCTACGATATCAGTCACAACACTTGTAAGATCGAGGAACACCCGGTAAACGGGATACGCAAGAGACTTTACGTTCATCGGAAGGGTGCCACGCGGGCCTGGGGCCCCGGGCGGCCGGAACTTCCAGAGCGCTATCGCCCGGTTGGACAGCCCGTAATCATCGGTGGCAGTATGGGCACGGCTTCTTACATCTTGGTGGGTACCCGGGAAGGGGAAGAAAAGGCCTTTGGTTCGGCTTGTCATGGAGCTGGGAGGACCATGAGTCGTCACCAGGCTCTCAAGCGTTGGCGAGGAGAACAGATCATTGCAGAGCTTCGCAAGAGGGGCATCATCGTGCGGGCCAAATCCAAACGCGGGGCAGCAGAAGAAGCACCAGAGGCTTACAAGGACGTGAACGAGGTGGTAGAGGTGGCCCATCGGGCTGGGTTGGCCAGAAAGGTGGCCAAGGTCTTGCCTCTGGGTTGTATCAAAGGTTAAGCAAAGGAGGGTGGAAAGATGGATGATTGCATCTTCTGCAAGATCATAAGCGGTGAGATTCCGGCGGAGTTCGTCTATCAGGGCGAACGTATCGTGGCCTTCAAGGACATCAACCCACAAGCGCCCATCCACATCTTGATCGTGCCTAAGAAACACATCCGTAGTGTCAACGACCTCACGGAAGAGGATGCGCCCCTGGTGGCGGAGATGATCATGGTGGCCAAAGATTTGGCCAAGGAGCTCGGTACCGCTGAGAGCGGATATCGCCTTTTCTTCAACGTGGAAAAGGGTGGGGGACAGCTCATTTTTCACATTCATCTCCACCTCATCGGAGGCTGGAAATAGGAGGAAGTAGACATGGAGGTCATCACGGTCCGGACTACCCGTCAGACGGAACTGGTAGACATCACGGATCAGGTCTCTCGGTTGGTAGAAGGAACAAAGAGCGGTATTTGTTACCTTTACTGTCCACACACCACCGCGGGAATCATTATCAATGAAGGGGCTGATCCTGCGGTGGCCGAAGACGTGGTTGCGGTGCTCAACCACTTCGTCCCCTGGAAATTTGGCTACAAACACCTTGAGGGGAACTCTCCGGCCCACGTCAAGGCCTCCCTCACCGGGCCGGGGACCTTTGTCTTTGTGGAGGACGGTCGTCTCAAGCTGGGGACCTGGCAGCGGATCTTTTTCGCCGAATACGATGGTCCGCGTAACCGCCGGGTATACGTTAAAGTGGTTCCTGACTAGTCTCCCGGGCCCTTTGGGGTAAAATGGAGCTAAACCGACGAAGGAAGGGTATATGAGTGTCAATAAGGTGATCCTTATCGGCCGTCTGGGAGCAGATCCTGAGATTCGCTACACCGCTGATGGCCAGCCGGTGGCTACCTTTCGCTTGGCCACCTCTGAGCGTTGGACCGATAAGAACGGCAACCGTCAAGAGCGCACGGAGTGGCATCGCATCGTAGCTTTTGGACGCCTGGCGGAAATCTGTGGCGAATACCTTTCCAAAGGGCGTCAGGTCTATATCGAGGGCCGGCTTCAGACCCGCTCCTATGAAGACCGGGATGGAATCAAACGCTTTGTCACGGAAGTCGTGGCTCAGAACATGCAAATGCTTGGACGGCGGGAAGAGACAGCCGCACCCTCTGAATCTGCTTCAGGGCCTGATTTCGAAGATGATCTTCCGCCAGAAGAGGACCTGCCCTTCTAATGGGGGTGAGAAAGCGGGCTCTTTTGGGCGGTGAATTCAGCCAGTTTCTCGTTGTAAAACCGGATTACCTCTCGGCGAGAAAGCATCCCTAGAAATTTTTGGGGATCATCGTCAGCCACCACGGGTAGCTGGTCAATGTTGCGAATGGTGAACTTTTGAAGCGCGGTATGGATGTCTTCAGAAGGCTTGGTGGTGATCACGTCTCGCCGGGCAATGTCTTTGACTACCAGAAGTTTCCAGAGGTTTTCGTCTTCAAGAAAGGGACGAACATCGTTAATCGAAAAAATTCCGACGAGTTTTCCTTCTTTGTTTACCACTGGAAAGTAATGTTGTTCAGTTTGATGGAAAAACCGGACGAATTCTTCAAAGCCCATATCTTCAGGGAGGACCTGCCATTTTTTGGTATTCGGACGGAAAATGTCCCTGACCTTTATGCCATAGAGGATATCGTGGAAGAATTCGCCCCGATGGGCCGGAGATTCGAATTTGGTGGGTACTTGGCCCTCGTAGAGACTCCGATAACGAAAGGCTCCTGAAAGAAAGCGTTGCAGGGTATAAGAGATGGTCACCGAGAGAGCGGCGGCACCCAGCAGGGGAAAGGCCCCGGTCATTTCGATCACCATGAAGAGGGAGGCCAGGGGGACACGGGCCGCGGCTCCGAAGACCGAAGCCATGCCAATTACCACGTAAGCCGGTGGAGGCTGTTGGAAGAGATGGGCCAGGCTGCCTCCCAGCATGGCTCCCACAAATAGACTAGGGGCAAAGACACCCCCCGAGCCACCCGAGCCCACGGTGAGTCCGAGGGCTACCATCTTGGCAAAGATAAGGACGAGCATGATTTCTACCATCATCTTCCCGTCAATAGCCGCCTGGATCCAGTAATAGCCGCCTCCTAAGACGTGGGGCAGCTCTATAGCCATAAGGCCCACCAGTAATCCCCCGATGGCGGGTTTGACGTGGTTTGGGATTTTTATCTTGCGAAAGAGATCACGGGTCCCATAGAAAACCGGTGGTAATAAAGTGGCCACGAGACCGGCACACAACCCCAAGCTGGCAAAGGCCAGGTATTCCTTGAGGCTGGTGATGGCAATGCCTTTGGGAAAGTGGAAGAGGGGTTCCCAGCCCACGATGACCCCGTTTAAGGCGTAAGCCGTGACCGAGGCCAGGAGACTGAAGAGGACGGCGTGGGCTTCGATGTCCACTTCGGAATAGAGGATACCCACGGAAAACATGGCTGCCCCAATAGGGGAACGAAAGACCGCTCCCAAACCCGCTGACATCCCAATGAGAAGAAGGAGGCGTCTTTCAGGAATTGAACGTTTGGCCAGAGTGGCATAGATGGAGGCGATACCAGCGCTGATCTGGACTACCGGACCTTCTCGTCCGGCGGAGCCCCCCGAACCGATGGTAATGGCAGAAGCTACCAATTTGACGAATGGAACACGGGGTCGAATCCAGCCCTCGGTTTGATGGAAGGCCTTGATGGCGGCGTCGGTGCCGTGGCCCTCAGCTTCGGGGGCCAAGCTGTAGACGATGATTCCGGATATGAGCCCGCCCAGGGTGGTGGCGAGAGGAATGAGCCAGTAGAGATAGGCCTCCTTGGGAAGGCCAGGCCGAAATCCGAGCCACTTTTCCAGGAACAAATACTGACAGGTGTTGACCATGTAAGTAAAGATTTGAGCGGAGATGACCCCAATGACCCCGAGGAAGAAGGCGTCGATGAACAGACGGGTGTAGGCGTGTTCGCGTTTCAAGTCCCCTCCTAGCGGCGTTCGGACTCCCTTTTGAATTCGTTGAGTCTTCGATTGTAAAAGTCAATAACCTCCCGACGAGAAATCATGCCTAGAAAATGACGGGGATCGTCATCAGCCACTACCGGAAGTTGGTCAATGTTGCGGATGGTGAACTTGCGCAACACGCTGTTGATGTCTTCGGAAGGCTTAGTGGTGATGATATCCCGGCGGGCAATATCCTTGATAATGAGGATGTCCTTGATGTCTTCGTTGAATAGGAAGGGCCGGATGTCATTGACAGAGAAGATCCCGATCAACTTTCCCTCCTTGTCCACTACGGGGAAGTAGTGCTGTTCGGTCCGTCCGAAGAAATCGATGAATTGCCGGAAGGTCATATCCTCTGGGATGACCGCCCAGACACGTCCGGGACGGAAGATGTCTTTGACTTTGATGTCTGCCAGGATATCGGTGAAAAACTCCCCGCGGTGGGCCGGAGAATGGACGGGGGTGGGTACCTGAGATTCATAGAGACTTCGATAGGGCAGGTAGTTCGAAATGGCGGTCTGGATGAGATAGGCCAGCATCACCGAGAGGCTGGCGGCTGGTAGGAGGTGAAACCCCCCGGTGATCTCCACCACGATGAGGCTGTTGGCAATGGGAGCACGGGCTGCGGCTCCGAAGACCGAGGCCATCCCCACTACCACGTAAGCCGCAGGATCTTGATGAAAAAGGCTGGCCACGAATCCACCAAGCATGCCACCTACGTAGAGGCTGGGGGCAAAATCTCCACCTGAACCTCCGGAACCCACGGTAAGGGAGAAAGCCACGGCTTTGACCAGGGCCAGAGTGAGCATCAGCCCGCCGGGGAGGTTCCCTTCGATGGCGTGCTGGAGCCAGCCATAGCCGATACCCAGGACCTGGGGGAGCGCCAGGGCTATGAGTCCCAAAAAGAGGCCGCCCAGGCCTGGTTTGATGAAGAAAGGCAAGGGGAGTCGGTCGAAGAACCGGTGGATGAAACCGAAGATGTTAGGCAATAGGGCCCCCATGATTCCGGAGAAGATTCCCAGAACCGCGAAGAAGAGGTATTCGTAGCTGGCGGTTACTCCGAGGTCTGGAGGCAGGGAAAACAGGGGTTTCCAGCCGGTGGCAAAGCCGATGAGAACGTAAGCGATGACCGCAGAGATCAAGGTGTAGAGCAGAGCGCGGGATTCGAATTCTATCTGGCTGTAGAGGACTTCGATGGCGAAGAAGGCACAGCCGATGGGCGAGCGGAAGATGGCTGAGAGCCCGGCGGCCATACCCATTAAAAGGAGTAAGCGGCGTTCATGAGGGGGGCGTTTGGTAAGGGCCGCGTAAATAGCTCCAATGCCGGAGCCGATCTGGGCAGTGGGTCCTTCACGCCCTGCAGATCCTCCTGACCCCAAGGTTACGGCGGAGGCCAGCATTTTGACGAAAGGTACACGGAAACGAACGCGCCCTTCCCCGAAATGGAAGGCCCGGATGGCGGCATCAGTGCCATGGCCTTTGGCTTCCGGTGCCAGGAGATGAACGATGAGACCAGAGATTAACCCTCCCAGAGTGGTCACCACCGGGATGAGCAGAAGACCATAGGGCCCAATCCACTCCTTCAAGGAGCCACCTTCATTGGGAAGCCCTGGAGGGCGATATTTGGCCAGTTTGACCAAGAAGACCTCTTGCGAGAGGTCCACCATGTGGGCGAAGATGAAGGCTGCCAGTGCCCCCGCCGCCCCAATGAGGATGGTATCCAGTAGGAGCCAGAGATGCCGCCTTTCCAAGTCTTCCGTCCTCGCTTCTTCGTCCGAAAAAAACGAATCCCTCCCCGGGCCAGGGAGGTGGTCCTCTTCAGGCCTTTAAAAGGCCCTTTCCGCGTTATATCTTGTCCGGCAAGAAGTGGCAACCGGAGGGTGTTTCATGTGGCGAAGGCTCTTTTTAGCTACCGCTCTTTTCGGCGTCTTCCTCTGTTTGGGCACCATCGGTTACGTGCTCCTTGAGGGCTGGGATCCACTTGATGCCTTCTACATGACCATCATTACCCTTTCAACCGTGGGATTTGGAGAGATTCGTAACCTTTCACCAGTGGGACGTCTCTTCACCAGTTTTCTCATCCTGGGAGGCATCGGTACGGCCTGCTATCTCTTTTCGGCCATTACTGAGACGGTGGTCTCCGGTCAACTCAGCCAGGTGCTGGGGGAGAGGCGTAATCGCAAAGCACTTGAGGCCCTGAGTGAGCACTATCTCGTCTGTGGTTATGGAAAGGTAGGACGCAGGATTTGCGACCTTCTAGTGGCAGAAGGCAAACCTCTGGCTGTAATCGAGGCGGATGAGAAATATCTCGAACATTTTCGTGAAAAAGGCCTTCCATATGTTATCGGTAACGCCATTGAAAAAGAGACCCTCGAAGCAGCTGGGGTGAGGCGGGCCAAAGGGCTCTTTGCCGCCCTGGGGGACTCTTCGAAAAACATCTATTTGGCCCTTTTGGCCAAGAGTTTGTGTCCTGAGATACGGGTGGTGGCTAGAAACGAAGACGAAGAGGCCCGCCTGATCTTCGAGGCCTCCCGGGTGGATGCCATGGTTCATCCCAGCAAGGTTGGGGCGCTGAGGATGTTTCTGGCCATGGTACGACCTCAAGTGGCGGATCTGATCGAGGAGGTGGTGGTAGATCGAGCTGATCTGCCGGAGGAGATCCTGGTGGAGGACCTTCAGATCAAGCAGGAAACCAGTCTTGAAGAGCTTGGCATTAAGACCATTCGAGGGGTTTATGCCGTGCTCGTCAAACGTGCCAATGGTCGAA
Source organism: uncultured Thermodesulfobacteriota bacterium (assembly GCA_964630855.1). GTDB lineage: Bacteria > Desulfobacterota > Thermodesulfobacteria > Thermodesulfobacteriales > Thermodesulfatatoraceae > JAADCO01. Next base: position 168,586 of record CAZVXP010000004.1, read on the forward strand.
AGGATTTCGTTTTGGACAAAAAGACCAGGCTTAGCCCTGGTGATTCCCTCCTGGTCATTGGTCACGAGCGAGATCTTGAGGCCAAGCTTTCGGAGAAGAGAGCCTTCTTGGCTTAGGAGTTTCATGCTAGAGTTTCGGCCATGGAGTGGAAGCATCCCACTTTGACCATTGCCGAGCAGCAGCCTGATCCCAAAGATCCTCAGGCCTTTCTTGAGGCCCAGGCGTCCCGTGGGCGAGACGAGAGCTGGTTTGATCTTTGCGGCCTGGTACTCGAACTCTCTATCGACAGTGAGACCACCATGCTCCGTTTCCTCGAGGGTCAGCCCAGAGGTATCAATTGGGACAAAATTGAAAGACGGCGCTATCTCATTTCGGGCACGGTACGGGCTTTCCGCGAGCTTTACCTGGAGCTTAAAGAACAAAAGGTGGTCAAGGCCCTTTTGCTTTTCCTGTGTGAGCATCAGCGGCCCCTTTTCGAAGATCTGTGGCCGAAGCACGGGCTAGTCCCACCCATAGGGATAGGCTTTCGTGCCCTGTCTGCCGAAGAAATAAGGGCCCTTGAGCTGCCTTTGCGGCTTCGGCACGAATATCTTCTGGTCTCTTTCGAACTGGCGGCCCTAGAAGTGATGTCGCTCTTCCGTGAGGGGTTCTCCCCGGTGATTTTGGCTGAGATCCCGGGACTCGTTCTTCCCGAAGACCCCCCTCCGGTGTCCTGGCCCGAGGTGGAGGGGCGACTGAATCCCTACTTTCAGCCTTTGGCTGCTGGCAGACGGGGATACCTCTACGAACCCCTTATTTCGTATCTTTCTTTGGTCGGCAGAGTGAAGGCCCGGGAGGATCATCCCCTCCGTCCGGCTCTCACGAGGCTTTTCAAGGAACTTCGCCAACGTTATCCCGAACCTTTTGGACTTCTACCAGAAGATTGAACGTCAAGGAGGCGATCATGGCGCTTACCGTAGCGGAAAAGCTTATCGAGTCTCATCTGGTCTCTGGCAGCCTTAAGAGGGGCGAACCTATTGCCATCCGTATTGATCAGACTCTGACTCAGGACGCCACAGGCACCATGGCCTATCTTGAATTCGAGGTCATTGGTCTGTCACGGGTCCGGACCGAACTTTCGGTCTCCTATGTAGACCACAATCTCTTGCAGACTGACTTCCGCAACGCCGACGATCATCGGTTCCTCCAGTCCATTGCCGCCCGGTACGGGCTATGGTTTTCGCGGCCTGGAAACGGAATCTGCCATCAAGTGCATCTGGAACGCTTTGCCCGTCCGGGACGGACCCTTCTTGGGTCAGACTCACACACCCCAACCGCGGGCGGTTGTGCCATGCTGGCCATCGGTGCGGGTGGGCTTGACGTGGCCATGGCCATGGCAGGCAAACCCTTTCACCTCCTCATGCCCAAGATCGTGGGCGTTTACCTTACGGGAACCCTTCCTCCCTGGGTCTCGGCCCGAGACGTGGCCCTGTGGATGCTTCGCAAGCTTACGGTCAAGGGAGGTCTCGGAAAGATACTGGAGTATTTCGGGCCGGGAGTGAGAAATCTTTCTGTCCCGGACCGGGCCACCATTGCCAACCTGGGTACGGAAATGGGAGCCACGACCAGTGTCTTTCCTTCCGATGAGGTAACCTTAGCTTGGCTTCGTGCTCAGGGTCGGGAGGAGGAATGGGAAGAGATCCTCCCGGACGAAGGGGCCCGTTATGACGAGATCATCGAACTCGATCTTTCAACGCTTGAACCCCTGGCAGCCTGTCCTTCTTCGCCGGATAACGTTCGTCCGGTATCCGAGCTGGAGGGACGTCCGGTGGCTCAGGTAATCGTAGGCTCCTGTGCCAATTCTTCCTTGCGAGACCTTTTGGTGGTAGCCAAGACCTTGGTGGGTCGCAAGGTCCACCCTGACGTCTCTTTCGAGATCAACCCGGGTTCCCTTCAAGTGTTGGAGAACCTGGACGCCTTGGGGGCCCTCAAGGAGCTCATCCACGCTGGAGCCCGGATCCATCAGTCCGGATGTTTGGGATGCATAGGAATGGGCCAGGCCCCTGCCACTGGCACAATTTCCTTACGGACCTTCACCCGTAACTTTCCCGGGCGTTCTGGCACCAAAAACGATCAGGTCTTTTTGGTGAGTCCTGAGGTAGCGGTAGCGGCGGCCCTCACCGGTCAGATCACGGACCCACGCAAACTCGGAGCCTATCCGGAGATCGAACTTCCGGAGCGTTTCATCTTGAACGACGCCCTTCTCTTGCCGCCCTTACCACCTGAGGAAGCAGAGAAGGTGGAGATCGTTCGCGGGCCGAATATTGTACCTCTGCCAGCTTTTGAGCCCATGCCCGAGACCCTTCGTTGCAAGGTCCTATTAAAAGTGGGGGATAACATCACCACCGATCACATCATGCCTGCTGGGGCCAAGATCTTGCCTTTGAGAAGTAACCTTCCGGCGATAAGTGAATACGTTTTCAGTGCTATTGATCCAGAATTTGCCAAAAAGGCCTTGGCCACCAAGGAAGCCCAGGAGTGGGTGGCGGTAGTGGGAGGAGAGAACTACGGTCAGGGATCTTCTCGGGAACATGCTGCTCTGGCCCCGCGCTATCTCGGGGTGAGGGCTAAACTGGCCAAAAGTTTTGCCCGTATCCACAAGGCCAATCTCATCAACTTTGGTATCCTGCCGGTAGTCTTCGCAGACCCAGCGGACTACGACCGGGTAGAACCAGGCGATGAACTGGTGTTTCCACAGATCCGAGAGGCTCTTGCCTCTCAGGCTGAAGAGATTGTTATTGTCGTTTCAGGAAAGGGAGAGATCAGGGGGCGTCTGGAACTCACGGAGCGCGACCGCAAGATTATCCTGGCAGGCTCCCTCCTCAACTTGGCTCGGGAATAGGGGACTTTGATGCGTCTTATACCGCGCCTTCTACTCCTGTTTCTGGCCCTTCTCCTCCTCTCGACCTTCCTGGGAAACCCCTTTGTGACTTATTACACGGATTACCTCTGGTATCAGGACCTGGGCTTCACCAGGGTCTTTCTCCTCAAGTTTTGGGTCCAAGCCCTGCTCTTCCTGGTGGTGGGGGGCGTGGGGGCTGGACTTTTCTATCTCAACGGTTCTTTGGTTCACCGTTTAGCCACCAGGGAGACGATTTGGGAAAGGGTTCTGGACCCCAGAGTGCGTTACTGGCTTTCGGCCAAGTTCCGCTTGCTATTGAAGGGCTTGACGCTCCTGTTCTTTTTGGTCTTTGGCTTTTCATCCGCCCCTTTTTGGGAGGATGCTTTGCTCTTCACCCACGCTGTCCCCTTTGGTCGAACGGACCCTCTGCTTGGCTTGGATCTTTCCTTTTTCATCTTCCGGTTGCCTTTTTGGCGCTATCTTTCGAGCTACTTCTTTGCGGTCTGGTTTTTGTGTGCTGTCAGTGGCACTTTGATCTTCTCCACCCTGGGTCACGTCCGCCTTTCACGTCCTCTGGTGATGAGCACACCTTTCCGGCGTTATCTGGCCTTGATGGCGGCGCTTTTTTTCTTGCGTCTGGCCTTTGATCTTTGGCTGGATAGGGCGGATCTCCTCTTTGACGAACGGGGGGTGGTCTTCGGAGCGGGGTTTACCGAAGCCCACGTGGTATTACCGGTGCTGACGGCGCTTGCCTTCCTTTCGGTGGCTGCAGCTGGTCTTTCGGCCTTCTTCGTCCTGAGACCTCGCAAGGAGATCATCCTGGGGCTGCTTCTGGCCTACGGGGTCCTGTACCTGGTGGGTCTCAAGGTGCTACCCGGAATGGTACATCGCTATGTAGTGCAACCCAACGAATTGGAACGTGAAAAGAAATATCTGGCCTACGAGATAGAGGCTACTAGGGCAGCCTTTGGTTTGGATCGTGTGGACGAGAGGGCCTTTCGATTTGGACCGCCGCTGACACCTGAAATCCTGGCTCGCAATCAGGACACCATCAAGAATATTCGTCTCTGGGATCACGAACCCCTTCTTGAGACCTACAGCCAGATTCAGGAGATTCGCACTTACTACAAATTCGTCTCAGTAGACAACGACCGTTATTTGATCAACGGTGAGCTTAGACAGGTGATGCTCTCGGCTCGGGAGCTCTCCTATGATGATCTTCCTAGTCGTTCCTGGATCAACGAACACCTCATCTATACCCACGGTTATGGTCTTACCCTGGGCGTGGTCAACGAAGTTACAGCTGAGGGGCTGCCCAAACTACTCATCAAGGACATTCCGCCGGTTTCGGAGTGCAACATCAAGGTCCGGCGTCCCGAGATCTACTTTGGCGAACTGGCCAACGAATACGTTATCGTGCGTACCAAAGCCAAAGAATTCGATTACCCGGCAGGAGAAACCAACGTTTACACCTCATATCAAGGCCGGACCGGGGTAAAGATCGGGACTCTACCCCGCCGTTTGCTCTTCAGTTTGCGTTTTGGCTCAAGCAAGATCCTTCTCACCCGGGACATTACCTCCCAGAGTCGCATTCTCTTTTATCGGTCGGTTTCCGAGAGGGTGCGTCGGGCTGCCCCCTTTCTACTCTTTGACGCTGATCCTTATCTTGTCATCGGCGAAGACGGTCGCCTCTTTTGGTTGGTGGACGCCTACACAGTTTCTGATCGTTACCCATATGCTCGCCGGGTTAAGGGAGTGGGCAACTACATCCGAAACGCCGTTCTTGCGGTAGTTGACGCCTATCATGGCACCATCGAGTTTTATCTCAAAGATGAAAAAGACCCGATCATCCGAGCCTATCAAAAGATCTTTCCGAGGATGTTCAAACCTCTTGATGAACTACGCCCTGATTTGCGCCGGCACATCCGTTATCCTCACCGGCTTTTCTTCTTACAAGCCCGTCTCTTCGGGGCCTATCACATGCGAAATCCAAGGGTCTTCTACAACCAAGAGGATCTTTGGGAAATACCACGCGGTCTCAAAGAAGGTCGCCGTTACATGCGACCCTACTATACCATTATGAAACTTCCGGGGGAGGAGAAGGCAGAATTCATCCTGATGATTCCCTTCAATCCCGCCCGCAAACATAATCTGGCAGCCTGGATGTGTGTGCGTTGCGATCCAAAGCATTATGGTCAGATGCTGGTTTATCGTTTCCCCAAGCAGAAACTAGTCTATGGGCCTCAACAGATAGAGAGCCGTATCAATCAGGATCCCGAAATTTCGCGCCAGCTCTCCCTTTGGGATCAGCGGGGCAGTCGCGTCATCTTGGGAACCCTGCTCATCATTCCTATTGAGGGGAATCTTCTTTATGTACAACCACTCTATCTGAAAGCTGAGTCTGGCCAGATTCCCGAACTGAAGAGGGTGATCGTAGCCTATGAGAACGAGATCAAGATGCGCCGGACCCTGGAAGAGGCTTTAGCCGCCATCTTTGGAGAAAAACCCCAAGTCCAGATCAAACCACCCCAGGAAGGGGCTAGAAAAGACTTGAGATCCGTCCTGGAACTTTATCAGAGGGCCCAGGAAGCCTTGAAACAGGGGGACCTTGAAACCTTTGGCCGGCTCTGGCGTTTGTTGGGTCAGACCTTGCAAAGGGTTGTTCCGTAACGTCTTGGTTCAAGTTGAATGTCACCTTCTGAGGATATTGAATATCACCTTTTGAAGACATAACTTGAGATAAGGGGTTGGTTTTCTTTAGCATAAAAATTACTAATGTTTAGATTATCGTAATTTCCTTGAGAAAGGAGGGGTAAGAAGATGCGCATCGAGATTAACGAACCATTACCGATGAAACTAGGGATTAATGGCTTGGGAAGAATTGGTAAGCTTACTCTTTGGCATCACGTAGCCCGCAAATCTTTCTCAGAGATCGTGGTCAACTTAGGAAGACAAGCGGGTACCTCGCTGGAGGATATCGCAAATTACATTGAAAAGGACAGTACGTACGGTTGGCTTCCGGTCTATCTATATGGTCACAAGTCTGGCCGGGTGATTGAGAACCTGAATGAGGCCGAGGGCACCATGACCATCGACGGGGTGCCGGTGCGCATCTTGAGGGAGCATCGCAACCCGGCGGAAATAGGCTGGAAAGACTATGGGGTGCGGTTAGTGGTAGATTCCACGGGCCGCTTTCGCGATCCCACGGCTCCTCCAGAGACTTCAGGTGGGGCTTTACGTGGGCACCTGGCCTCCGGAGCAGAAAAGGTCATTCTTTCTGCGCCTTTTAAAATTCGGGAGAAAGGCCGGGAGATGCCAGAAGATGCCGTGACCGTAGTCTATGGCATCAATGAGGGTGACTACCGGCCGGACAAACACCATGTGATTTCCGCGGCTTCCTGTACCACCACCTGTCTGGCCTACATGATGCGCCCCTTGCTCGACCATTTCGGTGCGGATCGTATTCTTTCAGCTTCCATGGTCACGGTACACGCTGCTACCGCCTCCCAAGCGGTTCTGGACCGGGTTCCCAAGGCCGGGGCTACGGATCTGAGGAAGATCAGGAGTATCTTCAACAACATTATCCTAACGACTACCGGTGCGGCCAAGGCCTTGGCGTTGGTCATCCCGGAAATGAAAAAAATTGGTTTCATTGCCGAGAGTGTGCGCATTCCTACCAACACAGGCAGTCTGATCGTCTTGGTGGTAAATATCCAGGACGAGAGTCTTGAGGGCCGGGTCACCCGGGAGGTCATCAACAACATTTATCGCCAAGCAGCTGAAGGGGCCTATAAACCTTATCTCATCTTCACCATGGAGCAGAACGTTTCTTCCGACATTATCGGCTATCCGGCGGCTGCGGCCATCATTGAAGGGGCTGAGACTCACACGCGTACCGGATTGGTCAAGGTGGACCTCACCAAGGCCTGCGGTCCTGAGGCCGAACAGATCAAAGGCCTCTCTTGTGCCCATATTGAGATACCGGTCACCCAGGCTGTGATCTACGGTTGGTACGACAACGAATTCGGTTCTTATACCACCATGCTTGGTGAGCTCACCCTTCATATTGCCCAGCAAATGCTTTGAAGGTCGGACCGGAGGTTTTTTCGTTTTTTAGGGAGGAGGTGGGATGATGAAGACCATAGAAGATCTTTCCCTTGAAGGAAAGAGGGTTTTGATACGGGTGGATTACAACGTTCCTCTCAAAGGAGGTGAGGTGGCAGACGATACCAGGTTGCGGGCTACCTTGCCTACCCTTCGTTACGCCTTAAAACAGGGAGCCAAGCTCATTTTGGCCTCCCATCTGGGCCGGCCTAAAGGGCAGAGGGTGCCGGAGCTCTCTCTGGCGCCGGTGGCCAAAAGGCTTTCGGAGCTTCTTGGCCAAGAGGTCAAGTTTGCTCCAGACTGCGTGGGAGAAGAAGTGGAACGAATGGTTCAGGATCTTTCCCCTGGTGAAATCCTGCTTCTGGAAAACCTCCGCTTCCATGAAGGAGAGACCAAGAACGATCCGGAGTTTGCCAAGGCCTTGGCCCGTTTAGCGGAGGTTTACGTCAACGACGCCTTTGCCGTAAGCCACCGGGCCCACGCCTCGGTGGTAGGGGTGGTGGAATATGTTGCAGAGGCCGGGGCAGGTTTTCTCTTGGCCCGGGAGATTCGATATCTATCCCGGGTGGTGAACAATCCCGAAAGACCCGTGGCCTTGGTGGTGGGGGGAGCCAAGGTCTCGACTAAGATCGGGGTTCTTTCGCATCTCTTACCAAAGGTCGACAAGCTCCTTATAGGAGGAGCGATGGCCAACACCTTTCTCCAGGCTCAGGGGTTCTCGGTGGGACAATCTTTCTACGAGGAGGACTTTCTGGAGGAGGCCAGGAAGATCCTTGACCAGGCCGAACATCAGGGTGTGAAGGTATACTTGCCGGTGGACGTGAAAGTAGCGGCTTCGGAAGACGCCGGAGAGGGGCGCCAGGTGCCGGTGGAGGCTATTCCGGAAGAAGCAAAGGTCTTTGATCTGGGTGAGGAGACTATAAAGCTCTTCTGTGAAGCCCTAAAAGGCCAGGGAACCATTGTTTGGAATGGCCCTTTGGGGTTGTTCGAAAACCGGGCCTTTGCAAAAGGTACGATCCAGGTGGCCCGTCTGGTGGCGGCTCAGAACGCCACAACCGTGGCAGGGGGAGGAGACACCTTGCGGGCCTTGAAAATGGCGGGGATCAAAAGGGCCTTTTCCTACCTTTCTACTGGTGGCGGGGCCTTTCTGGAGTTTCTGGAAGGCAAGGAGCTCCCAGGAATCGCAGCGCTTGAGAAAAAATCTTGAAAGAGGAGGCCGAGATGAAGCGCAGACCTCTTATCGCCGGAAACTGGAAGATGCACAAGACCGTGAACGAGGCCCTGGCCTATATCGAAGCCTTCAAGCCTCTAGTGGCTGACGTAGACGATCGAGACATCATGATTGCACCGCCTTTTATTGCCCTTGACGCCTGTGAGAAGGCCTTGGAGGGATCTAACGTGGCTCTTGGAGCTCAGAATTGTCACTGGGAGGACGAAGGGGCCTTTACGGGAGAAGTTTCTCCCCGGATGCTAGTGGACGTGGGGGTGACCTACGTTATCTTGGGTCATTCAGAAAGACGTCATCTATTTGGAGAAACGGATGAAATGATCCGGCGAAAGATCGAGGCGGTATTGCGCCATGAGATGGTCCCTATTCTTTGCGTGGGGGAAACCCTTGAGGAGAGAGAGGCTGGAAGGACCTTAGAGGTCTTAGAGCGGCAGCTTACAGAGGGGCTAAAGGGCTTTTCTGCCGGGGAATTAAAGGATCTTGTCATCGCCTACGAACCGGTCTGGGCTATAGGAACGGGCAAGACGGCCTCTCCGGAGCAGGCCCAGGAGGCCCACGCCTTCATTCGCAAACTCCTGGCTGAGACGTTTGATGAGGCCTTTGCTGGGAAGACGCGCATCCTTTACGGGGGTAGCGTGAAGCCCGAAAATATTGTAGGACTTATGGCGCGCCCCGATATTGACGGGGCCTTGGTGGGCGGAGCTTCTCTCAACCCGGACACCTTCGCCCGAATCGTCCGTTTTGGGAGGATAGAGTAGTGTTTACGGTATTGGTCATCGTACACGTCATCGTTTGCCTCTTCCTCATCGGAATCGTCATGGTCAACGTGAGCAAGGGTTCCGAGGTGGGAGCGGTCTTTTCGGGGAGTCAGGCCATCTTTGGTGGAGCAGGCCCCGGCACTTTTCTTAACAAGGTAACCACGGTTTTAGCCATCCTCTTCTTTGCCACTTCTCTGGCCTTGACTTATCTTTCAGCCAAACGCAGCAAGGGTTCCCTGATGGAAGAAGTCCCCAAGATGGAGATCCCGGCACCTGAAACGGCTCCGGCGCCAACGGTGCCCACCCCTCAAGGACAGTCTCTTCCTCAAGATTCCACTTCCGGGGCCTCGGCACCAGCACCACAAAGCCCAGAGGGTTCTCCCATTCCAACGCCCCCCAACCAATAAACGACAAAAGAGGGCACCGGCTTAAGTCGGTGCCCTGAGAGTCTTCAAGACGGCCTTCATAAAAGCTGGCAGATCTGCTGGACGACGAGAGGTGATGATGTTTCCGTCAACCACTACTTCGTCGTCTAGATAGTTTACTCCGGCAGCTTTGAGTTCCATTGCAATTTTTGGATAGCACGTGGCCTTTTTCCCTTTGAGGATTCCAGCGGAAAGAAGCACGAGTGGACCATGACAGATGGCAGCCAGGGGCTTGCCCTGGGTGTAGAAAGCCCGCACCAAGTCTAGGGCCTCGGGCAAGATCCTCAGCTCCGAAGGAGCTCGGCCCCCCGGGATATACAGAAGTTGATAGGCTTCGGCTTGAACCTCTGAAATGGAAAGGTTAGCAGAGATAAGATAGCCGTGTTTGCCTTTCACCTCTCCCCATTCCGGGGCACAGATATCCACTGGCAAACCCTCTTCACGGAAGCGATAAAGTGGGCAAAGGAGTTCTGTGTCTTCGAAACCATTGGCTGTCATGATCAGAACACCCATGTCTTTCCTCCGGACGGACGTTTGTCCAAAAGTTAATCATTCCGCCTTTCTCTGGCGCGTTTTTTCCCTTGCCAGCAAGATCAAGGGTTGTTAAATTATTTAAGAATTTCAATACCAAAAGGAGCAAATATGCCTGGAAAGATCCGGAGGCCCATCGTAGAGATCGACGAAGAGCTTTGTGACGGTTGTGGTCAGTGTGTTCCGGCCTGTGAGGAAGGGGCCATTCAGATCCTAGATGGTAAAGCCCGTCTGATAGCAGAGAGGCTTTGCGATGGTTTGGGGGCCTGTTTGGGGCATTGCCCTCGTGGGGCCATTCGTCTGGTAGAACGAGAGGCCGAAGAATTTGACGAACAGGCGGTAGAACAGCATCTGAGAAAAGATCAGAGTTGCGCCTGTCCAGGGACCAAGATGCGGATCCTCGGGGAGGCGAGCCCTTCTTCCGCTCTTTTCCACTGGCCCATTCAGTTGAGACTCGTGCCACCACAGGCGCCTTTCCTCAAGGGTGCTTCTATCCTCCTGGCGGCAGACTGCGTGGGTTTTTCTATGCCGGCCTTTCATCAGGATCTTCTACCTGGTCGTGCCCTCTTGATTGGCTGTCCGAAGTTTGACGAGGCTGAGGCCTACGTGGAAAAACTGGCGGCCATCTTTCGTGAGGCCTCGGTGCGAGAGATAGAGGTGGCTGTGATGGAGGTTCCCTGCTGCAAGAGTTTTGTCATGATCGTGAAGAAGGCCAAAGAACAGGCGGGCTTCGAACAACCCTTCAAGGTGAAAGTGATCTCCATCAAGGGAGAGATCCTGGCAGAGGAGGTCTGGTCCTAAAATGCGTTGGGAACCGGAAGCCGAAGCCCTTCTCAAAAGGGTCCCCTTCTTCGTTCGTCGCAAGGTCAGGAAAAAGGTAGAGGAATTCGTTCGGGCCCAGGGCAAAGAGGTGGTTACCAAAGAAGAGATGTTAGCCGCCCGTGAGGCCCTTCGCCAGAAGACCTCTTCCGTGTCCGAAGGTTACGTGCTGGAAGGATGTTTTGGTGCTACAGGTTGTCCCAACGCCGTGACGGATTCCAGCCAGCTCTGGGAGCGTTTAGAAGAGATCCTTCGAAGTGAAGACCTGACAGGCTTTTTGCAAAAGAAAATAGGGGCTCCCCTCAAACATCATCATCAGTTTCGGGTGGCCCTGGCGGAATGCCCCAACGCCTGCTCCCAGGTCCAGATCAAGGACTTTGCCCTCATCGGCCGGATGGAAATCGTACTCTCTCCAGAAGAGTGCTCTTTTTGCGGTGAATGTGAGGAGAATTGTGAAGAAGGGGCCATCCGCCTTACGGAAACCGGCCCGATACTTGAAGAGGCGAAATGTCTTCGATGTGGAGCGTGTGTACGAGTCTGCCCCACCACTGCCATTCAAGCAGGGCGAACCGGCTATCAGGTCCTCCTCGGTGGTAAACTGGGGCGCCATCCCCGCTTGGCTACCGAACTTGTCCCTTTTCTCGCAGCAGAAAAGGTCCCGCAGCTTCTTAAACGCACCATCTCTTTCTACAAGCGTTACAACCAAAAGGGGGAACGGCTCGGTAATATCATCGAACGCCTGGGTTGGAAAAAGACCAAAGACGAGATCTTAGGCTAGACCTCTCTTGAACTGTTTCATTTCGAAAGACTCGTATTGAAAATCGAGATCCCCGAGGGTTTTGCCGTGATTCGACCTAAACCGGTTTCCAACGATTAATCCCCTAGATCTTTTTAAAAAGGATCAAGCTTACGATCAGAGTGTATATGATCGAGACTATCAAGGGGAGAATCTATGAGGTTCCTTAATCGGCTTAAGGGGCGGATGTTCGGGGGCAAAATTCTCCAAACTATTGGAATGGTAAAGGCCAAAAGCATAGGCCCTGCCAATTGCGAACTCAAAGTCCATATCATCGAAGAAAAAAAGCCCGGTCCAAGTAGATCTATCGGCCTGGAACTGGTCGCAAAAAGTTTTCTCAGTTATCAGATGATACCGCTAACATTGTCGCCACAAGAAACAAGAAAACTGATCTTCTTATTGGAAGAAGCGTTAAATCGGAGCGGATTCTGAGAATCCAATCGGATTTGGCCTCCTTTAGAGGTTTGTCCTTTATAAATTTCACAGGGGTCAATAGCTTTCTGTCCTGAGCTTGCCAGTTGCTGGTAAAAAATGGCCAGCCACTATCCAAGCCTTTAGTAGCTGGCAGCGTGCTGGAATATGGTTTCTAACGGATGTTGGAAGTCTCAAGAGAAATAGAGGAACCTTTCAAAGTTTTTTCTTTCCGGTACCTCGAAATCGAGAAGAATGACTGGTTTAAGGGATTAAGGAGGTGCCGGGGCCCGGAATCGAACCAGGGACACGCGGATTTTCAGTCCGCTGCTCTACCGACTGAGCTACCCCGGCGTTCGGAGGCTTAATGTATGCTGAAGACGGTCCCCTGTCAAGGATGGGAAGGGGAAGTGGAAAGGATTTCTTTCGAGATGCTGGTCGATTTTTCTCCCCTGCGCTAAGCTTGGGGCCATGAAGATCATTATGTTCTTTGCCCCTGAATTCTGGTGGAAGCCTTACTCTCAAGTGCTTCCAGAAGCTCCTGATCCGGGTCCGGAGAACAGGGTGGAAAGGGCGGTGGTTGTTTTTTATCACGTCGAAGCCGAAGATCCACCACGAGAAAAGAAAGTGGTTGAAAAACTGGTCAAAAACATCAAGTGGTTGGCTCGCAAATTTGGTACCACTCAAGTGGTGTTACACTCCTTTAATCACCTTTCCGTGAGCAAGGCCTCTCCTGAAGAAGGACTGGCCCTCATCGAAAAGGCCAAGGAAAAACTCAGACGAGGAGGTTTCAAGATATATGAAACTCCCTTTGGTTGGCTCAACGAATGGAAAATGCACGTGGCCGGAGAGTCGCTGGCCAAGGTCTTCAAAGATCTTTGAGCTGATCCTTTTTGCTCTTATATGGGTATCACCTCTTACAGTTTGGGCCCTGGATACCGAGACCGTTGAACTCGTTCGAGCCCTCAAAAAGGCCGGTCTCAATGATGAGGCCGTGGTAGAGATCATCCGTCTGGAAAAGGAGGGTCCTCGATCCGCAGTAGGGGTAATGGAAATCCCGCGGGCCGATGGGAAGAGGGATATCTTCTACTACTCCGTGAGCACTCCCCTTGAAAAGAAGGTTGAAATAGAGAAGAGAGGCTTCGAATACCGGAGATCTTGGGATCTTCCATGGGAAATCATTATTGATCAACGGAGGTGAGTATGCGACGCAAATTGGGCATCGTGGGAGCCGGAGCCGTGGGGACAGCAGCGGCGCATTGGGCCCTTGTGAAAGGGATAGCCGAAGAGGTGGTCCTAGTTGACATTGTTGAAGGTCTGGCCAAAGGTAAGGCCCTGGATATGGCCCAGAGTGCCCCTATTTTTGGCTTTTCGACCAAAGTAGAAGGGACCCAGGATTGGTCAGCCCTGAAAGACGCTCAAGTGGTCATCATTACCGCCGGTCGTCCACGGAAGCCGGGAATGAGCCGGGACGATCTCCTGCAGGTAAACCTCGAAATCGTCAAATCGTGCGTAGAACGTATCGTGGAGCAGGCTCCGGAGGCCTGTCTTATTGTAATCACCAATCCCATTGACGCCATGGTTTATACGGCCTTTCGCGTCTCCGGTTTCCCCCGTGAAAGGGTCATAGGAATGGCCGGGGTCTTGGATTCAGCCCGTTACCGATACTTCCTGGCTGAGGCCCTGGGTGTGTCGCCCAAGGACGTACAAGCCCTCGTTATGGGCATTCATGGGGATCACATGCTGCCTCTTGTTCGCCTGGCCAACGTGGCCGGAGTACCAATCAAGGATCTTCTCCCGGAAGAGAAGATAGCCGAAATCGTGGAGCGTACCCGCAAAGGAGGAGCGGAGATTGTTTCTTATCTCAGGACCGGAAGCGCCTTTACTACTCCAGGACTGGCAGCCATTGAAATGGCCGAGAGCATTCTCCGGGACGAAAAGCGTGTTCTCACCTGCTCGGTGTGGTTAGAAGGAGAGTTCGGTTTTTCAGAGGTCTTCATCGGAGTGCCAGTGGTGCTTGGAAGTCGGGGGGTGGAGCAAATTTTGGAATTTCCCTTGACCACCGAAGAAAAAGAGGCCCTTTCTCGTTCGGTGGAAGCTGTAAAGGCCCAAATCGCCAAGACCGGGTTGTAAGTTTTTATTCCCTTCAGCGGGCGTTTGGTCTTAAAAAAACGCCCGCATTCTCCCCTTTTTGCCCTTAAAGGCCCCTTGATCTCCGCCAAAGTTTTGCTATGAAGCGGCTAATCAAAACTCGGGAGGTGGCAGATGAAGCGAGGTCTTTTGATCTTTTTGTGTCTCTTCTTGATGGTGGGGATGAGTTGGGCCTCTTCCGAGACCGATGAGCTTCGCCGGATGCTGGAGGAGCTCAAACGAGAGGTCCAGGAACTCAAGAAAGAGAACGCCGAACTCCGCTCCCAGGTGGAACAGTTGAAACGGGCGCCACAAATGGCAGCCCCGACTGCTCCGGCCAAAGGACACTCCTTCTTCAGCAAAGGGGCGTATGGTTCCAGCCCGAGTGGTATCGATTTCTACGGTTTCTTCAAAATTGACGCCGTCTGGCAGGATTCTTCGGCGGTGGGAGACAACTATGTGCTTTGGGTCCTGCCCGGAAGCAGAGGGGACGGAGACAACAAGTTTACCCTGAACTTCCGGCACAGCCGATTTGGTTTCGATTTTTCCAAGCCTTACGAAAACTTCCGGGTCTTCGGCAAAATGGAAATGGACTTCTATACCCAGTCTCATAATGAAGAAACCCTCCCCTGGAATGACAATCACTCTCCCGTGCGTGCCAGAAGGGTCTTTGTGGGAGTGGAGTGGGGTACCTGGCAACTCCTGGCTGGTCTGGATTGGTTGACCATCTCGCAACTCTATCCCCATCTCTCTAACTTCCCATCCGGGACCTTCATGGGAAACCCGGCCTATCGTATGACACAGGTGCGTCTTACCAAATGGTTCAAGCTCGATGAGACCAGTCGGCTCAAGGTCCAAGTGGCTGCTGAACAGCCTTTTGGTTTTCCGCGGGCTGACAGAACCTGGTTTATTTACGACAGTGATCCCTCAAACGACGCCGGTTTCCCAGGGATCGAAGGACGAGTGGCTTACGAGACCCGGCTTTTCGGTAAACCTGCCCTCTTGGCCCTGTGGGGACACTATTCCAAAGAGGAATATGACATTTCAACCGGAGAGGAAGACGCCGAGAGCTACTCGGTAGGTCTGGAAGCGAAAATCCCGCTTCCTGTCCAGAAGAAGGCCTTTTTACTCGGTGAGATCTGGTATGGTCGAAACTTCGACGGTTACTATTCTTGTGGTGTAAACCAGGGCACTCGTTTCAAGTTGTCCAGCGGCGGTTACACTACGGGTCTGGTAGGTGTGTCTCCGAGTAACGTGGTAGCAGTTGATGAAATCGACGCTTGGGGTGGCTGGATCGAGCTAGAGCTTTTCTGGACGCCAAAACTCGTCACCCATTTCGGTTGGGGGATCGACAACCCGGACAACGACGATCTCAATGGAGTAGCCGGGGCGCGGCTCCAGCAGCAGATGTATTACGCCAACTTCATTTATCGTCTTACCAAGGAATTTGGTTTCGGTGCGGAATACATGTACATCGAGACCGATTACCACAAAGCCGATGGAGGAGATGGAGAGCTTAATCGCTTCATGGGGAGCCTCTACTACTTCTTCTAAGCCTTTCAGCTAAAAGAAAGGAAGAGGGGGTGGCTCTTGGCCACCCCTTTTTCTTTTGACCTTAGCCGATTAAAATGGCCCCATGCGTTACCTTAGCACTCGTGGAGGGATAGAACCCATCTCTTTCAAAGAGACAGTCCTCATGGGGTTGGCTGAAGATGGGGGGCTTATCCTACCAGAGGAGATCCCTATCCCAGATGAAGAGAAACTCTCTTTTTGGCGACATCTTTCCTATCCGGAGCTTGCCTTTGAGGTGTTGGGTCTTTTTGCCGACGACATCCCGGCTGAGACCTTGAGAACCCTTATTGAGCGCGCTTACGCCTCCTTCACGCATCCTGAGATCTGTCCGGTGGTTAAAAAAAACGGGGTCTTCATCCTCGAACTCTTTCACGGGCCTACCCTGGCCTTCAAGGACGTAGCTCTTCAGCTCTTGGGTCATCTCTTCGAGTACCTTCTTACCGAACGTGGTCTTCGGATGAACATCGTGGGGGCCACTTCCGGGGATACCGGTTCCGCTGCCATCTACGGGGTGCGTGGCCGCCGGAACATCAACATCTTCATCCTCTTTCCTCACGGCCGAGTCTCTCCGGTACAGGCCCTCCAGATGACCACGGTCCCCGATGAAAACGTCTTTTGCCTGGCCATTGAAGGCACCTTTGACGATTGTCAGGCCATAGTTAAGGCCCTCTTTGCGGACCTCGAATTCAAGCGGCGCTACGCCTTGGGGGCGGTGAACTCCATCAACTGGGCCCGGGTTTTGGCTCAGGTGGTTTATTACATTTGGGCCTATTTCCGGGTCTCTGAGAGTACCGGGGCCTCACAGGTGCGTTTTTCAGTGCCCACGGGCAACTTCGGCGACATCTTTGCTGGTTACGTAGCCCGACGTATGCTTGGTTCGCGTATCGAACGTCTTGTACTGGCCACCAATGAAAACGACATCCTGACCCGCTTCGTCAGGCGGGGAGATTATTCTCTTGGGCGTGTCACGCCCACCATTAGCCCCTCCATGGATATCCAGGTGGCCAGCAACTTTGAACGTTATCTTTACTATCTCTACGGAGAAAACCCTGCCCTGGTTAGGGAGGCCATGGAACGGTTTCGAGAGGAAGGACGTCTTTCCTTCTCTGAAGAAGAAGTGGCGCGGGTGCAGGAGGACTTTCTTTCGGTTTCGGTCAACCAGCAGGAAACCATCGAAACCATACGCTCTTTTTACGAAGAAACGGGTTATGTGTTGGATCCCCACACCGCGGTGGGAGTGCGAGCCGGGCTTTATTTCCAGAACGAACTACCCATGATTTGTCTGGCTACGGCTCATCCGGCCAAGTTTCCAGAGGCGGTTTCACAAGCCATCGGTCGCGAACCCGAAAGGCCACCAGCTCTTCAGGACCTTGAAAAAATGCCGCGTCGGGAGGTCATTCTCCCGGCAGAGGTAGAGGTTGTGCGCCGATTTGTGGCGCAGAACGCCCTAAAAAACTAGGAGGAAAGCATGCGTTGGTTCATGCCTTTGGTGCTGGTCTTGGGGGTGGTTTCAGCCTCTTTGGCCAGTGAGCTTATTGAGCTCCAAATCCACAATCCCACGGCTTATAAGTTGACTCTTTCTGATATAGAAAAGTCCTGAAAGGTGCTCGTGGATTTCCCGGATGGGGAATCTATTCCACCGCACAAGGTTTTGAAGGCCTGGGTTGACATCGATGGACGCCGAACCGCGGTGGTCACCATCTGTTTCGAAGACCCCAAAGGAGATGATTGGTGCGGAGAAGTTGTCCTCAGGAAGGGTGACACCCTGAAAAAG
Organism: uncultured Thermodesulfobacteriota bacterium; assembly: GCA_964630855.1. GTDB lineage: Bacteria > Desulfobacterota > Thermodesulfobacteria > Thermodesulfobacteriales > Thermodesulfatatoraceae > JAADCO01. The sequence continues at coordinate 186,015 of CAZVXP010000004.1, forward strand.
GTCGAATTAAAACTCGACGAATGGTAGGAGAGAAGACATGTTGGAGGGTCTCATGGTAAGCCTCATCCCTCAAGAACTGCTGGCTATTCTGGCTTGTCCCAAATGTAAGGGTGACCTTGAGCTTGACGAAAAGCTCAAAGGTCTGGTCTGCCATCGTTGCGCCCTCCTTTACGAGATCCGGGAAGGAATTCCCATTATGCTCATAGAGGAAGCCAAGCCCTTGGTGACAGAAAACACAGAAGAGAAAAAAGAGGGATGAGTGAGCCTCAGAGGGCGGTTCCAGCTCAGCTTTTTGTCAGCGTTTTCTCTGCCTCACCTGATCTCATCGAAGAAGCCGTGAACAGATTGGAAGGAGTTCTGGGCCCCCGAGAGGAACAAAGTCCACTTCTGCCCTTTGACAAAACCGACTATTACGTTCCGGAGTTCGGCCCCAATCTGGTGCGCCGTTTCGTCTTTTTCCAGAAACTATTCCCCCAGGAGCGAATCGTAGCGGTGAAGCACCTAGCCTGGAAAATAGAGAAGGAATTTTCTGTTCAGGGGAAGAGGAGGGTCAATATTGACCCGGGTTATCTCCTGCTTGAGCGCCTGGTGTTGGTTACCTTCAAAAATTTTTCTCATCGTCTCTACTTGGGGGAGGGAGTCTACGGAGAGGTGACCCTTATCTTTCGTCATGGTCACTACCAGCCTTTACCATGGACCTATCCGGACTATGCTGACGAAGAGGTTCGGGCCCTCTTCAGGAGGATGAGGGAAAAGTATCGGAGAAAATTACGCCATGTTAGTTGACGTTCATGGTCGCCGCATCACCTATCTTCGTCTCTCGGTCACGGATCGCTGTAATCTGCGCTGTTTCTATTGCAGTCGTCAGAATGCCTTTTCCTGGCTGGCCCCGGACGAGATCCTCTCATATGAGGAACTCTTCGAAGTGGTGAAGACAGCGGTTTCTCTGGGGATAGAACGGGTGCGTCTTACCGGAGGGGAACCTTTGATACGGAAGGGATTGGTAGATTTCGTAGCCCGGCTTTCCACCCTGCCCTTGAAGGACATCGCCCTCACAACCAACGGGGTGCTGCTGGCGCGTTATGCCCGTAAGCTAAGAGAAGCAGGGCTCAAACGTTTGAACGTAAGTCTTGATACCTTGCGAGAAGATCGTTTCGAACGGCTCTGCGGTCGGCCTTTTTTGAAGGAGGTCCTGGCAGGGATTGAAGAGGCCTTAAAGGTGGGTTTTTATCCGGTCAAGATTAACACGGTGGTCCTGCGGGGTAAAAATGACGATGAGCTTCTGGATTTGGCCCGACTGGCGGAAAGATGGCCGGTGGAAGTACGTTTTATCGAATTCATGCCCGTGGGAGAAGGAGCGGGCTGGGGAGAAGAACACTTTTTACCGCTGGAAGAAGTCAAGAAGAGGCTTTCTCCTCTGGGAGAACTGAAACCCGTTGAGAGGAGGGGAGGTGGGCCGGCCCGGGTCTTCACTTTTCCTGGGGCTTGCGGTCGTCTGGGGTTCATCGGAGCGATGAGCGAACCATTTTGCAAGGGTTGTAATCGCTTGCGACTAACCCCTGAGGGGCGTCTACGTCCCTGTCTCTTTTCCGACCAGGAGATAGATCTGAAAGTCATCCTTCGTCGGCCTCATCGCTCGGAGGAATTGGTTCGCGCCTTTCGAGAGGCTGTGGCTCACAAACCTGTTTCCAAGCATCATCATTCCCCTCAACGTCTGATGCGTAGTATCGGGGGCTAAAATCTCTTGCCAAAACAATCTTAATCCGATAATGCGTGGTAGAACTTTGGCGAGGAGGTGGCCATGCGCATCCCTGAAGATAGGCTCTACAGTGAACATCATCTCTGGGTCAAGAAGCAGCGAGGCAGCAAGGCGCTCATCGGGATGACAGAGCTTGGGCAGCTTCGTTTAGGAGAGATCATAGACATCGAGTTGCCGGAGGAAGGTGACGAACTGATCAAGGAAGAGGCCTTTGGTAGTGTGGAGTCCACTCAAGGGGTGGTGGACCTCATTGCTCCGGTAAGTGGGGAGGTGCTGGAGATCAACGAAGACCTTCTCGATGCCCCGGATATTATTAACGAAGACCCCTACGACGAAGGGTGGATTGTCAAGGTCAAACTCTCTGACCCAGAGGAACTCGAAGAATTACTTACCGCTGACGAATACGAAGATATCACAGCCAGTGAAGAGATTCCCGTGGCGGAGGAAGAGGAATTCGATTTCGAAGAAGAGGAATAACGATGCTAGTCTTCATGTTTCCAGGTCAGGGTTCGCAATACGTAGGAATGGGACGCACGGTTTATGAGATCTCTCTGAAGGCCCGGGAAGTCTTTCAAGTAGCAGAGGAAGTCTGTGGCCTTCAGATCCGGAAACTCAGCTTCGAAGGGCCCCTTTCCGAGTTGACTCGTACCCTTAATCTGCAACCGGTCCTTACCGCGGTTAATCTGGCGGTCTTTGAGGCCTTGCGTGAAAGGGGAATTCAACCGGAGTTTGTGTGCGGACACAGTTTGGGAGAATACGCTGCCCTTTACGCCGCAGGGGTTGTGGGCCTTGAGGATGTCTTCCGTCTTGTCTGGAAGCGAGGCGAGTTGATGGAAAAGGCTGCTGAGAGCCACCCTGGGGCCATGTACGCCGTCATCGGGCTCAAACGGCCAGAACTCGAAAAGATCGTAGCCCAGACTCAGGAAAGAGGAGTGGTGGTCCTGGCCAACCACAACGCTCCTGAACAGATCGTCATCACGGGTGAGGAAGAAGCGGTTTCTCTGGCAGCAGATAAAGCCAAAGAGATCGGGGCCCGAGTGGTGCGCCTCAAGGTGAGCGGAGCCTATCATAGCCCCCTTATGGCTGAAGCTGCCCGGGAATTTCGGGTCTTTCTCGAAACAATTCCTTTCTCTACTCCTCGGATCCGCTTTTTCTCCAATGTTACAGCCTCTGAAGTCTCTGAGGCCGGAGAAATCAAACGCCTCATGGGTCTTCAAATCGAAAGTCCGGTGCGCTGGGTGGAGGAAATAGAAAATATTTACGCCTCAGGGGGGCGAGAATTTGTAGAGGTAGGTCCGAAAAATGTCCTGACCAATTTGGTCAAAAAGATCCTCAAAGGGCAGGAGTTCAGCACTCGTGCGGTAGAAGACCCGCGTGAATTTTAGCTCAAGGATGTCTCTTTTTGAGTCGAATACCTTTAAAGCATGTCTGAGAAACTCCTTTCCCAAGCGCTGGTCTTCTTGCCTGAAATTATCCTCCTTATAGATCCCCAATTTTTGATCCTTTGGGCCAACAGGGAAGCTCGGAGACTCTTTCAGGATGACGATTTGAAGGGGCGGCGATGTTTCGAGATCCTTCACGGCAAAAAGGTCCCTCCCAAGAGGTGTCCGGCCAAGATTGCCATGGCCACCAAAAGGACTTGCCGGGGCATCTTACACACCCCTACCCTCGGGGCCCTCTATGTTTCCGTGGCCCCGGTCTTTTCCAGCAAAAAGAAAGAAAAGGTCGAGGCCCTCTGGCTCATGGGGGTCAGGCTGGGTTCTCAGGAGGCTAAGGAAGCCCTTGGTTCTTACCGCTTTGAAATCATTGGTCGTCTGGCCACGGGCTTTGTACACGACATCAAGAATCTCCTCTCCTACTTGTTAGGAGAACTTGAGATATTGGAACTTCTTACTGCGGATGAGCGTTTGAAACACCGGTATCGCAAGATGCGCGTAGTGTTGGAGAGCATCTCTACGTTGAGTCGCAAGTTAAGCTCCCTCGGGGACCTGCGCAAAGAGGCTGAACCTTTGAACCTCAACCGGATCCTGGAAGATCTTCATCCTCTGATCAAGCTCTTCATCCCAGAGGGTGTCTGTTATGAAGTAATACCGGATCCAGCCCTCAAACCCATCCGTTTTAACCGGGCGGTACTCGAACAGATCTTGCTCAATTTGATCATGAACGCTGCTGAAGCCCTGCCCAAGACCGGAGGTTTTATTCGGGTCAAGACCAAGGACGCCGGTGACAAAGCCTTTCTCATGGTGGAAGACAATGGAATGGGTATCAAAGAGGAACTCAAAGATCTGATATTCGAGCCCTTTTTTACCACTAAAGAATCTGGTTCGGGTCTTGGTCTTTCTCTGATTCGGGACTGGGTGGAGGAAGCCGGAGGTGAGATCAGGGTTGAGAGCCGGGAAGGGCAGGGTAGCAGGTTTATCATTGCTTTCCCGGTGCCTCCAGGGTTGAGAGAAACCAGCTGACCGCTTCGAATAAAAGGGTTTCGTACTTCTCTCCCAAGGCCCGTCGTCCAAAGACGTAGTTTATTTCGTTCAGAAGCACCTCTTCTCCTCGGAAGAGGAAGTCCACCGCCGCTAGATGGAGTGCGGTCTCCTGACGGAGTCTGGAGGCCAAGGCTAGGGCCTGTTCTTCAAGCTTCAAATCCGGGCACGGGATGAGTTCACCGCCTTGGGCCAGGTTGCTTCGAAAATCTGGGCCCAATTTCCGCCAGAAGGGCAGGAGGCGCTTGCCAACGATCACGACCCTCAAATCGAAGGGATGAGGGAGATATTCTTGGGCCAGGAAACCGGACCGCCCTTCCCGTTCGTAGGCCTTGAGCTTTTGGAAAACCTCATCGAGCTCTTCTTCCTTTGAGACCAGGAAGAGCCCGCGCCCTTCGTGTTCATGGTCTGTCTTTACCACCATGGGGAATCCTGGCCATCTGACCCGACAAGCCTGAGGATGGGGGCCAAGGGCTGCAATTTTAGGAATCCAGACGCTCTTCGGACAAGGGAGACCAAGCTGACGAAATAAAAGGTATTGTCCCCCTTTTCCGCGGAAGCGAAAACGAAAGTCGTAATTCGGAAAGACCTGTATCCCTTGATTTCGGGCTAGATGGTAGAGGATCTCTGGAAAGACCTGAGGGAAGATCACCACCCGAGCCCGCTCCAAGGCCTCCAGGACCTCTTCGGTCACCGCAGAAAAGGCCCAGAAATTGAAATCTCCCACGATCAAGGGATGAAAGGAAAGGATTGGCCCAGCAGGGTGAGTGCTTATATTTAGCTCGGCGTGCGACATCTTTTTCTCCAGGGGAGCTTCCAATGCAAGCTGTTATCTTGGCTGCTGGTTTGGGAACCAGATTGAGACCTTATACCACCAACTTTCCCAAGCCCCTTCTTTCAGTGGCAGGACGTGAGCTCCTTTACCGCCATCTGAGACTCTTAAAAGAGGCCGGTGTCCAAGAGTTTATCATAGTGATTAATCCCCGCCACGAACGATATTTTCAACGTTTTTTGCAGAAACATCCGGAGTTTTCCTGCTCTTTGGTCTTAAACCCCCATCCCGAACGGGGAAACGGTTATTCTTTCTATCTCGCCCAACAAAAGGTGAAAGGGCCTTTTGTGTTGGTCATGGGAGACCACGTGTATGAACCCTCTTTTGTTTCTCAAGCGGTTTCCCTCAAGGGTCTGATCGTAGATCCAGAGGGTCTTTTCATCGATCACAACGAAGCCACCAAGGCCCTTTGCGAAGGGGGATACGTCCAAAGACTGGGGAAAGACCTTTCCCATTACACGGGGTTTGACACCGGTTTCTTTGTTCTCTCACCGGAGGTCTTTACGGTGGCTGAGACCCTGATAGCCAGACAAAAAGAGGTCTCTCTCTCTGAAATCATGGTTCAAGCCCGGATCCCTTGTTCCTTTCTGCCGGGTCTCTTTTGGATGGACGTCGATACCCCTGAAGATCTGAAAAAGGCTACAGTTTATCTGATCAAGCAGAGCGTTAAGGGCCGCGGTGACGGCCTGGTCTCACGCTGGCTCAACCGGCGGGTCTCAACCTGGATTTCGGCCCGTGTGATCTCCTGGCTCACCCCTAATCAGGCCACCCTCCTTACCACCTTCCTTGGCCTTCTGGCGGCTCTCCTGCTCTTCAGGTCTCCCTGGATGGCGGCTCTCCTCTATCAATTCAGTTCTGCACTCGATGGCATCGATGGGGAGATCGCCCGTGCCAGTTTGCGAACCAGTGCCTTTGGAGGATGGCTGGATTCGGTCCTGGATCGCCTGGTGGATTTTTCCTTCCTCCTGGTCCTGGGACTCCTCTTTTCTCCTCAGGGTCTGGCGGAGTTTGCAGTCTATTTGTGGGCCATTTTTGGCTCGATAATGGTCAGCTATACCAGTGAACGTTACCGGGGGGCCTTTGGTACGGATCTCCAAGCCGATATCCCAGCCCTCCAATGGGTGCCTGGCAAACGGGACGAACGCGTCTTCCTTTCCATGGTGTTCGTCATCTTGGGCCACGTCAAGGCTCTCTATCTTTTGCTGGCCCTTTTAACCAATTTACGGGTCTTTCTCACTCTGGTGTTGGTGTGGAGAGCTAAAAGGCCATGAGGAGGGCCGTCCACCCTTCAAGGCTTTCTTGGGCTATCAGCTGTCCTGGTAGGGCCTGTAAGACTTCAGCGGTTTGGGCTTCCACAAAACCCGAAAGGATCATCATTCCCCCGGGGGCCAGGGGCCGCGGGAGTTCTGAGGCCAGGGTGAGAATGGTGACAATGGTCAAATTGGCTACCAAGAGATCAAAATACCCAGGCCTTGCGCATTCTACCGAACCCAGCACCACCAAGATCTCAGCCTCTCGTCGGTTGAGACGGAGATTTCTCCTGGCTTCTAGACAGGCTCGGAAGTCTATGTCAGCAGCCAGGACCTTTTGAGCCCCCAATTGGACGGCACAAAGCGCTAATACTCCGCTTCCGGTGCCCAAATCGAAAACACTTTCTGTCTTTCTGTGTGAAAAGGCTTCTTCCATCAAACGTGCACAAAGGGCGGTGGTAGGGTGGAAACCACTTCCAAAAGATAGATTGCTTCGGATGATGATTTCGCCAGGGTGAGCTTCAACCCCCTCAGCCGGAGAGACTAAAGTGAGAGAGGGGCTCAAGGGGAGACGATAGCCCAGGAGAGGGCCCGGGCTCGGAGTGAGTCCGGCCTCGAGTATTTCTGCCTGGGGCCGGAAATCGAGCAACGCCCTCAAAAGGGGGTTGATATCTCGGGGTTCAAAGACCAGGACCAGGATTCCTTCCTCTGCTAGATAATGGGAGCCAATCAGCCAGGGGTGTCGAAATTCCTTCCAAAAAGAAGGGGAATCCTTCAGTTTCACCTGTAGATAGTGTCGACTTCCTCTCTGGAATTCCATCTCAGAAGACCTTCTGACTGTCCAAAAGAATGGTTACAGGACCATCGTTCAAGAGTTCCACCTGCATATAGGCTCGGAAACGTCCAGTCTTCACCGGAAGGCCTTCTTGTTTCAATTTTTCGGCCAGAAGGAGATAGAGTGCTTCGGCCTTTTTCGGATCAGCCGCTTGATCAAAGGAGGGCCTTTTCCCCCGACGCACGTCTCCGTAAAGGGTGAAATTGGAGACCAAGAGAATTTCTCCCCGAATGTCCTTGACAGAAAGGTTAAGTCTTTGATTTTCATCTTCAAAGATGCGCAGCCCTGCTATCTTGGAAGCTAGATAGGAGGCGTCTTTTTCGGTGTCCTCCCGGCAGACTCCCACCAGCACCAAGAGTCCTCGATTAATCTTTGAGACGAGTTCCTGTGCTACACGTACCTCCGCCCGTTTTACCCGTTGCACCACCGCCCGCATGGACCCCATCTTAATCCCTAGGAACGAGCCTTCAAGGAGGTGTGGCGTGAAGCGTTTCTACGTGGGGACTTGCGGTCAAGTGATGGGTCTAAAGAAAATGCTTGTCACTTATAGTGCTCTTGAGATTAACGCCACTTTTTATCGTTTCCCTACGGAAAAACAGCTTCGAAACTGGGCCCGGGTCTTCGAAGAAAGAAGGGACTTCTTTCTTGCCCTGAAGGCCTATCAGGGATTTACACATCCTATCCGTTCTCCTACCTGGAAACGATCCGGATTGAGCTCTACAGAGCTCCAGGAGATGAAAGACAAGGTGGGCTGTTTGCGCCTCAATTCCCTTACCGAAGCCTTCCTGAAAAGGACCGAAGAACTCCTTTCAACTTTGAAGGCCGATTTTCTCCTCTTTCAGCTGCCATCTTCTTGCAAAACAGAGGCTACCAACCTTTTCCCATTCCTAAGCCGAGCTTCGAAGATCCTTTCTGTGCCCCTGGGGCTTGAGATTCGCTGGTCAGCCCCTTCGTTGTTGGAGGATTGTTGGCGGAAGCTCAACGTGGTGCCAGTCTTTGATCCCTTTCTGGAGCCCACACTCCGCGAGATCTTCTTCCCGGAGCTCGATTTTCTCTATCTTCGTTTGCACGGCCAAAGAGACGAGCGAGGACGTCTTAACTACAAATACCAGTATCCTGAAGAGGAGCTTGAAGAACTGGCAAACCTTCTGATACAGAGCCGAGCAGAGAAGATTTGCGTGCTTTTCAATAACGTTTACATGAAAGAAGACGCCCTTAGGTTTCTTGAGCTGTTGGTAGAGAAGGGAATTTAAAAAGAAATGGAGCGGGAGACGGGACTTGAACCCGCGACATCCACCTTGGCAAGGTGGCGCTCTACCAACTGAGCTACTCCCGCTCTTTGCTCAAATAAATACCTAGCCCGTAAACCCCTGTCAAGGGCACCTAGAGCTCGGAGAGCTTTACCAGACGTTCGTATTCGGCATCTACCCGCCGCTGGATCTCAGCGATATGATCAGGGGTTAGATGCCGGAAGCGCCGCTGCGCCTTAAGATATTCCTCTACTGGCTTGGGCTTGGTGACCTTGCGCGTCAGATAGTATTTCCCTTCAATCACCTCGTAAAGGGGAAAGACCTTGGTGTCCACGGCCAACCGGGCCAGTTTGATGGAGTCTTCCCCTTTGGTCCCCCAGCCCGTTGGACAAGGGGCATAAATGTGGATATAAGCTGGTCCCTTGACCAAAGCCGCCTTTTTAACCTTGTTCATCAAGTCCAGGAAGAAGGCCGGGCTAGCCGTTGCCACGTAAGGAATACCATGAGCCACGGCAATGGCTGGCACATTCTTCTTCCAGGTCATCTGACCAAAACTCCTGGCCCCCGGCGGGCTGGTGGTAGTCATAGCCCCATAAGGAGTACAGCTCGAACGCTGTACGCCGGTGTTCATATAAGCTTCATTGTCGAGACAGACGTAAACGAAGTCGTGTCCTCGCTCAAGAGCCCCGGAGAGGGCCTGGAGCCCGATGTCAGCCGTGCCACCGTCTCCAGCGATGGCCACTACATCCACGTGGCGGGTCTTGGGAAAACGCCCGTGGCGCTTGAGAACCTTGAGAGCCGCTTCCACTCCGGAGGCTACCGCCGCCGCGTTCTCAAAGGCGATGTGAATCCAGGGTACCCGCCACGAAGTGTGTGGAAACGGCGAAGTGACGATCTCCATGCACCCGGTAGCGTTGCAGACGATCACGTCTGTACCTAAGGCCTTCATCACCATCCGGAGGGCCAGGACTTCACCACAACCCTGACAGGCCCGGTGCCCCGGAGCAAGCGGTTCCTCTTTCGGTAAGTTTTTGATGGAAAAACCTTTGAATTTTGCGAGTTCTGGAATCATACCTCACGCACCCCTATGTATTCGTAAGCTTCTTTGGGCCGCTTCTTACGATAAAAAGCAGCCCGGTCTGCCATTTCCTCAAAGTCCTCCACCGTGATGTCACGTCCACCGAGACCGGCGATAAAGTTAACCACCCTCGGCCGGCGAGCGGCCGCATATAGAGCAGCCCGCACCTCGGTGCCAAGCGGACCTCCCACCCCACCGATGCAAAGGGCCCGATCGATGACCGCCAGGACCGGGAGGCCAGCTACGGCCTTACGGAATTCTTGGACTGGGAAAGGCCTCCAGAGCCGGAGCCTGATGAGCCCCACTTTCTTGCCGGCTTCCCGCATCTTGTCGACCGCGGTCATAGCAGTTTCCGCCATGCTGCCAAGAATCATCAGGGCCACTTCAGCGTCTTCCATCCGGTAAGTCTCCACCGCGTTGTACTCCCGCCCAAAACGTTTGGCCCAATCCTTCCAGATCCGGTTGATCACCCGACGAGCGCTGCGAAAGGCTTCATCTTGTGCCCTCTTGGCTTCAAAGTAGATCTCAGGCACTCCCACCGGCCCCATGGTCAGAGGTTTGCGCGGATCAAGCTTATATTTTGGCCTGAAGGGCGGCAGGAAGGCGTCAACCTCCTCTTGATCTGGTAACTCCACGGGTTCGATCACATGGGAGAGAGTGAACCCGTCGATATTTACGATGGTAGGAAACATTACGTTGCGGTCTTCAGCGATTCTGAAGGCCTGAATCACGAGATCAACGGCTTCCTGGCCATTTTCTGCCCACATCTGGATCCAACCGATGTCTCTTTCGGCCATGATGTCACTGTGATCGTTCCAGATGCTGATGGGAGCAGAAAGGGCTCGATTGGCCACCACCATTACCACCGGAAGCCTGAGAGCCGGAGCAATGAAAAGGATTTCGTGCATCAAGGCCAGCCCCTGCGCCGAGGTAGAAGTAAAGGTGCGAGCCCCCGTGGCTACGGCCCCCAAAGCCGCACTAATGGCCGAGTGTTCGGATTCTACGGTAATGTATTCGGCGTCGAGCTCGCCATTGGCCACGAGCTCACTCAGGTGTTCTACGATGTGTGTCTGTGGGGTGATGGGATAGGCCGCGATGACTTCGGCCCGCGCTAGTTTGACCGCGTCAGCAATGGCAATGGAAACTTCTTTGGCTATCCTCTTGCCCATTTTAAACCTCCTCCACGACCATGGTGATCGCCCCTTTGGGGCAGACCGCGGCACAAATCCCACACCCCTTGCAATAGAAGAGATTTACTAAATAGTAACCCTCTTCGTCTTGCTGATCGTAACACATATCTGGACACATAATGTAACAGGTGCCACACTTGACGCACTTTTCTTTGTCAAGCTCTGGGCGTAAGGAGCGCCAATTACCCGTTTTGAATTGGGCGCTGTTGCCGGGCTCCATTATATAGACCCCAAACGGCACCTCTTTCCAAGGAAGCATTCCCTGATCCTTACCCATTGCACTTACTCCTTAGGTATAAAGTTTGGTTTCTTCGATGGCCCGTTGCATGGCCGCTTTATTCTTCTCAGCCAGACGGCCAAAACGATGTTCAAGGGCCTCTTCTAGGTGTTTTTGTTCCACCAATCCCGTGGCCTTGAGAAAGGCCCCTAACATGGTGGTGTTAGTGATGGGGAGCCCCAGGACCTCTAGCGCGATCTTAGTGGCATCCACCAAGGCCAGCTTGCCCTTGAAACCGCCGAGCATCTCTCGAACGGTCTTTTCGTCTTTGGAAGTGTTGAGAATGGCCCAGCCGTCTTCTTTGAGACCATCCGTGACTTTGACAATGGTAGGGAGCGAGGGGTCGAGGACGACAATAATATCGGGATGATAGACTTTTTCTCGGGTCCTGATCCTATGGTCACTGACCCGCACAAAGGCCATGACCGGCGCCCCGCGACGTTCAGGACCAAAACTCGGAAAGGCTTGGGCGTACTTGCCCTCGTTGATAGCTGAGATGGCGATAAGTTCCGCCGAAGTCACGGCTCCCTGACCGCCTCGACCGTGGAGTCTCACTTCGATCATGGGTTCCTCTCCTTGAGCCAATCTTGAATTGAGCACTTCGTTAGCACATGAACCCAACGGGTGTCAACAAGGGTAGCGTTTAAAAGACCGAGGTTTCCGACCGAAAAATAGTTTTAGCCTCAAGGGAGACCTCTTTTATGGAAACAAATCTTTACTGTGAGCTACCTCAAGAAGAGGTTCACCAGGAAGAGGAAAAAGGCCACGATTTCAGTTTTCAAGACCTTTCCGGGAAGGACTTTACCCGGGCTAACCTGAAAGGAGCCAAATTCTTCAAGGCCAGGCTGGTGGGGGCCATTTTCAACGGGGCTGACCTTTCCGGAGCAGACTTCACCGGGGCCGACCTCTCCGGTGCCCATCTCGAGGGGGTAAAAGCCCGGGCTACGGGTTTTGGTATGGCCAAGCTCGAAGGGGCCCGCCTCTTTCACGCCGACCTGCGAGACGCCTCTTTTACCAAGGCCAACATGAAGCACGTCGACGCTCGTTGTGCTGATTTTACCAAGGCCCGTCTGAGGGAGGCCAACCTTGAGGAGGCGGACTTTACCTCGGCCATCTTCAAGGAAGCAGACCTCAGTTTGTCCAACGTCAAAGGAGCCGTCTTCTATAACGCCGATTTGAGAGGTTCGCGCCTCCGGATGATACGGGGTTACAAGAAGGCCTCTTGGATCGGGGCCGATATCCGGGACATCAACTTTGCTGGGGCCTATCTCCTGAGACGCCACATCATGGACGAAAACTATCTCGAAGAATTCAAGAACCAGGGACGGTTGGCCCGGCTGGCTTATTATCTCTGGTGGCTCACCTCTGACTGTGGTCGAAGTATGTTTCGCTGGTGTCTGCTGATCTTCATTCAGGCCATCTTTTTCGCCTTTCTCTATCATTTGGTGGGGGTAGATTACGGCAAATATCCCACACCTCTCTCTCCCCTTTATTACAGCATCGTAACCCTCACCACTTTGGGGTATGGAGATGTGATCCCCAACTCCCTGGCCGGACAAATCATCGCCATCTGCGAAGTCATCACCGGATATGTGATGTTAGGTGGCCTTTTGGCCATCTTTACCAATCGTATCGCAAGGAGGGCGGGCTGATGGGTTTTATTGGTTTTTTGAAGGAGCGTATCAGACCCAAAGATCCCAGGAAGGAGCTGAAGAAACTCCTTGAGGACTTTGAGCTGCCACACTTTCCCAAGGTGGCGATGTACATTCTCGAGGGATTACGCGATCCCAACGTTCCGGCCTTTGAGATCGCCCGCCGGGTCTCCCTGGATCCGGCCATTCATCTCAAAGTCCTCAAGACCGTCAATTCCGCGGCTTTCGGGCTCTCCAAGCAGGTGACCAACATCGAACACGCGGTGGCTCTCCTCGGACGGGCCAGATTGGAGTCCTTGGTCTTGCCCCTGGCAGTGAGAGAGGCCCTGCCCAAGTTTCGGGCCGTCTGTCTCAACCAGGAACTCTTCTGGCTGGCTGGGGCCAGACGGGCCATCCTGGCCAGACAGCTGGCCCAGGCCCTCAATCCTCGCAATCACGTCGAGGCCTTCAGCGCTGGTCTCCTTCAGGACATGGCTATCCCGGTAATCATACACCTTAAAGAAAAGATCTACTGTCCCACCCTTGAGACCTGGAACGTAGAGCGGGAGGTCCGGCTCGACGAACTGGAAAGACGGGAGCTTGGGTTTGACCATCAGGCCATTGGACGGCTCATGGCTGAAGAGTGGAACCTTCCAGACTATTTGGTTCAGGCTGTTTCGTCCCATCATGGTTTTGAGGAAGGTCTTGATCCTGCAGTCTATCTCGTCTCCCATATTCGCTATCAGGAAGACCCGAACCGTAGTCCGGAGGCAGAAATCATCATCGAGGAGGCCTATGAGCGCTTCAACCTCAACAAGGACACCACGCGCACCATGTTAAAAAGGGCATACAGCGAGGCCGAGGAATTGGCCCGCATTCTCCTCTAGGGGGGTCTTTTCAAGCTCGTGACAGCCGGTTATTTTTTAGACGCCGATCCCGGGTCGTCTAATTGGCAGGACATGGGACTTTGGCTCCCAGAATGGTGGTTCGAATCCACCCCCGGGATCCATGCCTTCTCCCCTTGAAAGATCATCTCTAGGGGTCATCTTTTCCATCCATGGAGTGCGTCTTACGGGTAGAGTCGCTGAGTAAAAGCTTTGATGGTGTGCCAGCCCTGTTGAATGTCTCTTTCGAGCTCAAAGCCGGCGAGATCTTGGGCGTGGTGGGGCCAAACGGGGCGGGCAAGACCACCCTCATCAACTGCCTCCTGGGCCTGGTCACCCCCTCTGGAGGACGTATCCTCTATTTTGGTTTGGACCTCTTTCGGGAAAGGTCAAGAGTGCTCCAGCAGGTAAACTTTGCCTCGAATTACGTAGCCCTTCCACTATCCCTGACCTTGCGTGAGAACCTACGTGTCTATGCCCATCTCTACCAGGTGCCCTCACCGGAGGAACGGATCAAAGAGGTCCTGGAGCTTTTTGGACTCTGGCATAGGCGGGACGAACCTGCGAGGAAACTTTCCTCCGGGCAAATGATGCGTCTTTGTCTGGCCAAAGCCCTGCTCAATCGTCCACGGGTTCTCCTCCTTGACGAACCAACCGCCGGACTCGACCCCGAGGTGGCCCATCGGACCCGGGAACTCCTGAAAGATCTAAGACGTTCTTCTGGACTTTCGGTCCTGATAACCTCTCACAATCTTCACGAAATAGAAGAGATTTCGGATCGTTTGCTCATCATTCAGGCTGGCCAGGTGAGAGCCTTTGGTCGGGTCTCTGAACTTCTTGCTCGATTTGGAGTCGAGGACCTCGAAGACCTTTATTTTCGTTTAATCTCATGAGTGCGCGAAGGATCTGGGCCATCTTTTTGAGACAGCTCTATCTTTATCGGCGGAGCCTCACCCGCCTGCTTGACGTTTTCTATTGGCCCACAGTCGATCTCCTCCTGTGGGGATTCATTACCCTTTATCTGGAGAGAGTCGGACAGAAGATGCCCCATTACGTCTCCTTTTTCTTGGGCGGGCTCATCCTCTGGAATATCCTCCTGCGGGCCCAGCAGGGCCTTTCGGTCTCCTTCCTCGAAGACGTTTGGGCCCGGAACCTGGTCAACCTCTTCGTCTCGCCCCTCACCATCCGGGAATACCTCCTGGGGCTCCTCCTGGTGAGTGTGTTCAAGGTCTCCCTGGCCCTCTTTCTTATGTCTTTTTTGGCGGCTTCCATCTTTGGTTTCAGGATCTTGCTCCTAGGTCTCTGGTTGATTCCCATGGTGCTCAATCTTTGCGCCCTGGGTTGGTCTATTGGACTGATCACCATGGCGGCTATCCTGCGTTTCGGCCAGGAGGCCGAGATCTTGGCCTGGGCCCTGGCCTTTCTCTTCTTGCCGGTCTCTGCGGTCTTTTATCCGGTCTCCGTCTTACCCCCCTGGCTTGAGAGCATTGCCCACCTAGTACCTTCCTCTTACGTCTTTGAAAGTATGCGTGCTATTCTCCTGGAGGGTGAGATTCGATCTTCCTTGCTCCTTGAGGCCACCGGCCTCAACTTGCTCTACTTGTTAGGGAGCTATCTTCTTTTTGAGAAGGTCCATCAAGAGGCCCTGCGTCGGGGGACCATCCCCAAGATTGGAGAGTAGTCAAGTTTGAAAATCTTTTAAGAAGCGCTAAAATGGAGCCACTTCCTTGACAAGGAAAGGTCTATCTTTTAAAGAGACGGAGCGCGATTACGCCCTTTAAGGAGTGAGAAGGATGGCTATTTTTACCTCGCAGACCCCGATGCTCAAAAAAGAAGAAGTCAAGCGTCAGTGGTATGTAATCGACGCCAAGGGCAAGGTCTTGGGACGTCTGGCAAGTCTCATTGCCCAGCGTTTGCGCGGCAAACATCGCCCGGATTTTACTCCAAACGTGGATGCAGGTGATTTCATCGTGGTAATCAACGCCGAGCATATCCGGCTCACGGGGAGGAAGCTTGATCAAAAGATCTACTGGCGCCATTCTGGCTACATGGGAGGGCTCAAACTCACCCCGGCCAAGAAGATGCTTGAGTCCAAACCCGAAGAAGTCATTCGTCTGGCTGTCAAGCGGATGCTGCCTAAGAACCGATTAGGGCGCAAGATGCTCAAAAAGCTCAAAGTCTATCGGGGGCCAAAGCATCCTCACCAGGCCCAAAACCCCAAACCCCTTGAGATCGACTAGAGGTGAGAGAGATGGCTGAAAGCAAGGAAAGATACTACGCTACTGGTAAGAGGAAAACAGCCATTGCCCGGGTGTGGCTTATCCCGGGTAGCGGACGTTTTCGTGTCAACGAAAAAGACTTTGACGAATACTTTGCCGACAACGTAGTTGCCCGCCACGTGGTAGAACAACCTTTCAACCTGACGGGTACGCTTGGGAAGTTTGACATTCTATGCACGGTCAAAGGTGGCGGAAAGTCGGCCCAAGCCGAGGCCATTCGTCATGGGGTAGCCAAGGCCCTTGTCCTGTTCAACGAGGAGCTACGGCCTTCTCTTAAGAAGGCGGGTTTTCTGACCCGTGACGCCCGGGTCAAAGAGCGGAAAAAGTATGGTCTCCGCGGTGCCCGGCGTGGTCAGCAGTACTCCAAGCGTTAAGGCCCGCAGGAGGCCCTTATGGTGCGGGTGGCCGTTGTTGGAGCCACAGGCTATACTGGTCTTGAACTTTTGCGTTTTTTAGGTGGCCACCCGCAGGTCGAGGTCACTTGCGTTACCTCCCGCAAAGAAGCCGGGAAGCCGCTCAAAGAGATCTTTCCTTTTTTGACTTATTATCGAGACCTTATCTTGATCGAACCCTCCGTTGATGAAATTGCCATCCGGGCGGAAGTGGCCTTTTTGGCCGTACCTCACGGGGCCGCGGCGGAGATGGCCGCCTCACTCCTGGAACGGGGTCTTAAAGTGATCGACCTCTCGGCGGATTTTCGTCTCAAGGACCGAGAGGTCTACGAGAGCTGGTACAAGGTGAGGCATCCTGTTCCCGAACTCCTGAAAGAAGCGGTTTACGGGCTCTCGGAGGTCTATCGATCTCAGATCAGGGAGGCCCGTCTGGTGGCCAATCCGGGCTGTTATCCTACAGCCAGCCTCCTCCCTTTGATCCCTCTTTTCAGAGAGGGGCTTCTCCTGAAGAAGGGTCTCATCATCGATGCCAAGAGCGGGGTTTCGGGGGCCGGGCGAGGGGCCAAGCTGCGTCTCATCTTCTGTGAGGTGAACGAAGACTTCTGTGCTTACAATGTTGCTATTCACCGCCATACCCCGGAGATCGAACAAGAACTTTCGCGAGCCGCCCAAGAAGAGATCTTGGTGAACTTTACCACCCATCTGGTTCCCATGAGTCGGGGGATTTTGGCCACCATCTATGCTTGGCCCAGAGAAGGGGTCTCGGAGGACCGTTTGCGCAAGACTCTGAGAGACTATTACGCTCCTTCTTCTTTCGTGGAGATCCTTCCTGAAGGGGTCTTCCCTCACACGGCTCACGTAAGGGGTTCCAACCGGGCCCTGATCGGACTCAAGTTCGATCCCAGGACGGGTCGCGTCATTTTGGTTTCAGCCATCGACAATTTGGTCAAAGGGGCCAGCGGGCAGGCCGTCCAGAACCTGAACCTGATGATGGGTTGGCCAGAGGAGACCGGGCTCAACGTAGCTCCCCTCTTCCCCTGAAGATGCGCAACATAAAACTCACCATCGCCTACGATGGTACCAACTATTTAGGCTGGCAGCGTCAAAAGGTCGGGCCAACGGTTCAAGGGGTTCTGGAGGAGACACTGGCCAGACTGGTAGGCCACAAGGTGAAACTCCGCGCTGCCGGCCGGACCGACGCTGGGGTGCACGCCTTGGGGCAGGTGGCCAATTTCCTGACTACGAGCAAGATGCCCCTGGCCGACCTCCATCGGGCCCTCAACGCCCTTCTTCCCAAAGATATCGCCATCGTCAAGGTGGAAGAGGTTCCTATAAAATTCAACGCCCAATATGACGCCAGGTATAAAACCTATTTCTATCAAATCTATAACCATCCCGTGCGCAATCCCATCTGGCGTCTCTATTCCTGGTGGGTACCACAGAAGCTCGACCTGGAAGCCATGCGGGCCTGTTTGCCCCTTCTGGTAGGGAAGAAAGACTTCGCCAGTTTTCGCAAACTTGGCAGTGACATCAAGACTACGGTGCGCACGGTTTATCGGGCCGAAATCAAACGAGCCGTGGGTATTGCTGGCATGATCCGATTTGA
Organism: uncultured Thermodesulfobacteriota bacterium; assembly: GCA_964630855.1. GTDB lineage: Bacteria > Desulfobacterota > Thermodesulfobacteria > Thermodesulfobacteriales > Thermodesulfatatoraceae > JAADCO01. The sequence continues at coordinate 203,758 of CAZVXP010000004.1, forward strand.
AATTTCAGCCCGCGGTTTTTTGCGCTATATGGTAAGAAACATCGTAGGGGCTCTGGTGGAGGTGGGGCTTGGCAAGATAAGTCCAGAGGATCTGGCTGAAATCATGGCGGCCAGAGATCGCTCCCTGGCTCCTCCACCCGCTCCACCTCAAGGGCTCTTTCTCAAAGAAGTAGTTTACGAAGAAAGGAGGTCTCGTCGTGCAAAGCAAACTTTCGGCCCGGGTGAGGGAACTGAAACCTTCAGCCACCCTGGCGGTGAACGCCAAAGCGAAGACCCTCAAGGCTCAGGGTTATGACATCATAAACCTTTCGGCTGGAGAGCCAGACTTTGACACTCCATCTCACATTAAGGCTGCGGCTATCAAGGCCATCGAGGAAGGTTTTACCCGCTACACGGTGGTAAGCGGCATCCCGGAGCTCCGGGAGGCGGTTTGCCATCGTCTCAAAGAAGACTACGGTCTTTCTTACTCTCCCGACGAGGTGGTGGTGAGTTGCGGAGCCAAACAGGCCCTTTTCAACCTTTCCCAAGCCCTCTTCGATCCGGGAGACGAGGTCTTGATACTGGCTCCTTATTGGGTTTCCTATCCGCCAATCGTAGAACTCTCCGGGGCCAAACCCGTGATTGTGCCCTCGGAGCTTGAGCAAAATTTCGAGCCAGATCTTGAGGCTCTCAAAAAGAGGATCACCGACAAGACCAAGGCCATATTCCTGAACAGTCCCTCCAATCCCACCGGACAGATCTATTCGCGCTCTTTCTTGGAAGGGGTGGCGGAGGTGGTGCGCACCCATGGTCTGATCGTGATCACCGATGATATTTACGACAAGTTGCGTTTCGATGGTCAGCCTCCGGAAAACATTCTCACCGTGGCTTCGGATCTGCGGGATCAGGTCATTATGGTAAATGGAGTTTCCAAGACTTACGCCATGACAGGATGGCGGATCGGTTGGGCAGTGGGGCCCAAAGAGATCATCGCAGCCTGTGCCCGTATCCAGGGGCAGAGTACCTCCAACGCCAGCTCGGTGGCACAGAAGGCTGCACTAGAGGCCCTCACCGGCCCTCAGGAATGCGTAACACAGATGCGCGAGGCCTTTGCCCGGCGGGCCAAACTCCTGAGTCAAAAAATCCAGGAAATCCCCGGTCTGAGTCTTCCTGAGCCCAGGGGGACTTTTTACGCCTTTGTGGATTTTTCGGCCTATTTCGGGCGCCAGCGGCCTGGAGGTGAGATCATCAACGGCTCTCTGGACATGTGTGATTATTTACTCTCCGAGGCCCTAGTGGCCACAGTCCCTGGAGTGGCCTTTGGAGACGACCGTTGTCTTCGGATTTCCTTTGCCAACGCCGATGAAGAGATCATCAAAGGTGTAGAGAGGATCAAGGAGGCCCTTGAAAAACTTTAGCCCTTTTTGAGAGGGGGATTATTGCTCCGGTTTTGGGTCTTTTTGGTGCTTATCCTGTTTGGCCTGCTGTCTTTTTCCGCCCAGGCGGAAAAAGACGATCTAGAAGATTTCTTGGCCCAAGCCACCGAAGAGGCCACCTCCTCGGGTCTCAACATTGATCAGATCCCTTCTTCCTTCACCATCCTCGATCGTCACATGATCGAACGCTCTGGTGCCCTCACCATCGCTGAACTCTTGCGTTTTGTCCCGGGAATGGAGGTTATCCGGGAAGGAAACGGTACCTATCATCTAATTATTCGAGGGAACTATTCCGATCGCCGTGTCTTGATCCTCTGGGACGGACAACCATTAAACGTCCTCCTCACCCGGAGGGCCCTTTCCTTCATTGGTTATTTGCCCGCTGACATCTTGGAAAGGGTGGAGATCTCGCGGGGACCTTCTTCCGCGGTCTATGGTTCCTATGCCGTGGGAGGGGTGGTGAACCTTGTTCCCCGTAAGTGGACCAAAGGGGGAGAATTCGGGGGAGCTTATGGAGCCTTTGACAGTGCCAGGGGTTTTGTGACCGCGGGGTATGAAGAAGGGGAGACCTCAGTTCAGTTCAGTGCCGGGGTCTCCACCTCAAATGGTGATCATTTCCATCTGCGGGACGCTGTAGGTGTCCCGGGGCGGGTGGACCTCCATCACGATACGGACTGGCAGGAGACCCGGCTTCGACTGGGGAATTTTTCAGCCCGTCTCTTCCGCTTTCATATCGTTCACACCCATTACTACGAGGTGACGGATCGTCTTCTGAGGGTCGAGGATCAGGAAAACGATCACACCTTTTTGGGTGGGCGCCTGGGATACAATTTCGAGCTCTCTTCTCACCTCCGAGGAGAACTCTATCTGAACTGGCGCCAAGATATCTTTGATTACGGTACCTTCTACATCTTTCATCCCACCAGTCTCGAACCTCTGCCTTTGCCACCGATGGAAGCCCCCACTTTAGCCCAGGAGAAAGCCAGATTGCGAGAGGTGACCTACGGTTTGCGGTTCAAATGGCAATGGGCCAACCACCAGGTAACCCTGGGAACCGAATTCATGGAAAACAGCATCCGTTCTTCACAATTCTCTTCTAACCGTTTGCTCTGTTCTCCTGAGAACCCACATTTGTGTATGCAACCCCTTCCCCGGATCGAAAGGCAACACGATCCCTGGCCTTCGGTCACCGAAAGGATGTGGGCCGTTTATTTTCAGGATGAATGGTCTCTTTCGGAAAAGGATGAATTGAACCTGGGGCTTCGTTATGACAAATACAACGGTTTTTCAGGAGAATTCAGTCCCCGATTGGTCTGGATTCATCGCTTCTCCTCGCGCCTGGTAACCAAACTCATTTATGGTCACGGCTTTCGGGTCCCGGATCTCGATGCCCTCTATGATGATCACTATCCATTGGTAAGCGGCAACCGTGACCTTGAGCCGGAAAAGCTCGATTCCCTAGAGACCGTCTTCATCTTCAAACCGACCCCCAGACAGCGTTTTAGTCTGAGTCTTTATCGGATGTGGTTGCACGACGTACTTGGTCGCCGAACCCCAGGTGGAGTGGGAGGATGGAGTTACCAACAGGGAGGAGACGAAGACGTCTGGGGAGGGGAATTTTCGTTCCGTTATCAGGGTCGCCTCTGGGATCTTTATCTTTTTGCCAGTTACCAATGGGGAGAAAACGAATTCGATGAGCCTCGGCCCTATGTGGCCAATTTTCTGGCCGGTGGCATTATTTCTTATTTCTGCCAGTGCTGGCCCCTGGAGATCAGCCTTTCTTGGAACTATGTGGGGCCACGATGGCGAGAAAAATACAATCTCACTCGCCAGGGGACTTACGTAGCCGATGAGAGACCCAAACTGGACGGTTACACTCTGGTAAACCTCAAGTTGACCTACGAGCTCACAGAAAAGGCCTCGCTTTGGCTGGCGATAACCAACCTGTTTGACGATGGAATACGTTATCCCTCCTCCTACGGTGGAGTGAGGGATGATTACCGGGACCAGGGACGGTACTGGGAAATTGGATTCCGGGTTCGCTTTTGAAGAAGAAGGTCTTTTCCTGGATAGTTTATGGGATTTTTGTGTTCTTTTTCTCCCTCCTCCCGCTGAGGATGGGAGAGGGTGGAACCCTGGTCACCATCGAGACTCAGAAGGCCCGCCTCACCCTCTCGCTTCTTGAGCGTTTCATTCGGCTGGAGAACCATCTAAAAGACCATCGCTCTTATCGGATCCTGATCCTCCTTCCCAGGATTCACACCGCCTTTCAAGATCAGCGTCTGGTCAATGAAACGGTGCTTGACTTTTTCCGGCGGAGACCGTGTTTCGAATTCACAGTGGTCCATACAGAGGAAGATGTCTTACGCGCTCTTGAAAAAGGCCATTTTGACGTACTCTACATTGCCGGTCCTGTGCCACGAATCAGATTTATATTAAAGGAAGCGATCAAGAGGAGGGTGCTTACGGTTTCTCACCTCACAGAACTGGTACCCAAAGGGTTAGCCCTTTCCCTTGATCTTGATCGACGGCGGGCCTGCATTTTGGCCAATCGGGAGTCTTGGCAGGCTTTGAATCTAGAACTCCCTCATGAATTGATGAAAAAAATCTGTTTCGTAGCTGTAGATCGGTGAGATTCTTTCTGGCCATTCGTCAAAGACTGCTTGAGCGTCTCAATGCCACGGTGCTCATCCTCTTGGTGATCTTGCTCTCCATTTCCCTCACCGTGGGGGCCACGCTTTGGGGGACTTACACCATCAAAAAGGAGTTGGCACGCGAGAGGGAAGAGAATCTGCGAACCCTTCTCCTCCACACGGTGCGCGTCATCGAACCTCACGTCAAACTCATGGTTCGTAGTGAGATCGAACGCGTAGCCGAAGAACTCCTCCAGTTCGAATTTATCAAAGGGGTACGCATCGTCTGGAAGGAACCTTCTATCTATGGAGACATCCGTGAGATGGATTTCCTTCTGGGACGTCATCCCCCGCGCCTGCCAGAGAGACTGGAGATAACCAAGGGGAACCTCGAAGGGGAGATCATCTCCCTGCCCATCTCAGACAAAGGGGAGGTGATCGGGCGTTTGGAGGTGGCCATCGATGATACCTTTCATGAGAATCTGATCCGGCACCTACTTGAAAGGTTCTTTTTGGTAGGTCTTGCCATCTCCTTCCTGGTAGCGGGGCTGCTCTATCTCTATTATCGCTTGGTGAGTCATCCGGCCTTGGATCTGGCCAAACACATGGAGCAGGCCCCGGAAAAACTCTTGCCCTTTCCTGAAGTCCCGGGGCCTAGAGAGATTCGCATCTTAGTGGAGTCCTACAACCATCTGGTAGAAAGACTTAACCACTATCGGGAAGAACTCAGGGCAGCAGTCAAACGCTGGCAAGAGGAGGCCAAAAGGGCTGAGGCTGCCAGCCGAGCCAAGACCGCTTTCCTGGCCAACATCACCCATGAGCTCCGCACACCTTTGACCGCGGCCCTTGGGATGGCAGAACTTCTGGCAGATGTCCCCCTTCCTCCGGAAGAGCAGCAATACCTAGAAAACCTGAGGTCTTCTTTGCGCACCCTTTCGGAACTCATTGAAGATGTCCTTTCCTTTGCCAGGCTTGAGGCGGAAAGGGAGAGCCTGCGCGAAGAAGACTTCGATCTAAAAGAAATGCTGCGGGAGCTTGAGGAACTTTTGGGGGTCCAGTTTGAACGCAAGGGGCTTTTTTTTAAAGTGGAAATGGCCTCAGGGGTTCCCCGCTATCTCCGGGGGGACGTGGCCAAAATCAGACAGGTACTGATAAATCTTCTGGCTAACGCCCTCAAGTTTACTCCCGAGGGCGGAGCCATCCTCCGGGTGGAGCCGGTGAGACAGAGCGGGACGCTGGTGCGTTTGCGTTTCACAGTAGAGGATACCGGAATAGGACTTCCTCCTGAGGCCTTGAAGCGCATTTTCATCCCTTTTGAGCGTTTGGCCCCGGAGAGCGTACCAGGTACCGGATTAGGGCTTTCCATTTCTCAGCACCTGGTTCACCTTCTGGGGGGAGAGATCTGGGCCGAGAGCGAAGGGGTTGGGCGAGGAGCCAGGTTCTACTTCGAGGTCCCTTTAAAGATCACCAAGCCTGCAATGGCACCCCGGGTCGAAGGCCAAAGGCTTTCGGGACGCGTGCTTTTGGCCGAAGACAACGCCGTGACCAGACACTTCTTCGTCAAGACGCTTGAAAAATTGGGTCTCGAAGTGAAAGCCGTGACCAACGGAGAGGCGGCCTTGGAAGAGGCCCTCTCTCGGCCCTTTGATCTCCTGTTGCTCGACATTCGTATGCCGGGTCTTTCCGGGCTGGAAGTGGCTCGTCGGCTCCGGGCAGCAGGATTTCAGGCTCCTATCTTGGCTATTACCGCTCACGCAGTCTCCGAAGTGGAGGCTGAAAGTTTGCGGGCTGGCATGGATGGTTTCATCACCAAACCCATCAGTCGAGAAGAACTCTTCCGCCATCTGTCACGCTGGCTTTCTTGAAGCCCTGGCCGCTGGTGCTAGTATTGGCAAAAATTTGAACCCGAGGGAGCGGAACCATGAGTGAAAAACCAGACTGGAAAGAGACCCTCAACTTGCCCAAGACTGATTTTCCCATGAAGGCCAACCTGGCTAAGCGCGAACCGGAGTTTCTGTCTCGTTGGGAGGAGATGAAGCTTTACGAAAAGATGCTTGCCAAAGCCGAAGGAGCCCCGCTTTTCGTGTTGCACGATGGTCCGCCCTACGCCAACGGCCACATTCACATGGGCACGGCCCTCAACAAGGTACTCAAGGACTTCATCTTGAAAAGCCGGCGCATGGCAGGGCACAACTGCCCATACGTACCAGGCTGGGATTGTCACGGATTACCCATCGAGCTCAACGTGGAAAAGGAACTCAAGGTCCGTCGTGGACAGCTCCCCAAACTCGAGATCCGCAAACACTGCCGGGCCTACGCCGAACGCTGGATCAACGTTCAGCGCGAAGAATTCCGTCGCCTCGGGGTCATTGGAGATTGGTGGCGTCCGTATCTGACCATGAGCTTTGATTACGAAGCCACCATCGCCAGAGAATTCGTGAGATTTCTTGCCCAGGGTTACGTCTACCGGCGTAAGAAGCCGGTTTATTGGTGTATCCATTGTCTCACTGCCCTGGCAGAGGCTGAGGTGGAGTACGAACCCCATCGTTCTCCCTCAATTTACGTGAAGTTTCCCCTTTCAGAAGATGCCCTACAGTCCTTACCTCAAAGGCCTGAGGCCTTGGTTTCGGTGGTCATCTGGACCACCACTCCGTGGACTCTCCCGGCTAACTTGGCTGTTGCCCTCAATCCAGAGTTTGATTACGTAGCCGTACGTCTCGATGGAGAGGTCCTCATCTTGGCGGAGGGCAGACTTTCGGCTCTGGCGGCGGAACTTGGTCTGGAAAAGGTACCAGAGATCCTCTTTCGTCTTTCGGCTCGAGACCTCGAAGGCAAACACGCTAGACACCCCTTCTTGGATCGGGAAAGTCTCTTCATTTTGGCCGACTATGTCACCCTGGAGGCCGGTACGGGTTGCGTGCACATCGCCCCGGGCCACGGTGAAGAAGACTACGAAAGCGGACTCCGTTACGGACTCGAGGTCTATTCTCCGGTGGACGAAGAAGGACGCTTCCTCTCAGACCTGCCAAGGATCGGAGGGATGAACATTTATGCTGCCAACGAAGAGATCATCAGGTGGCTTGAAGAAAAAGGGCGTCTTCTCCATGTTTCTCAGATTGAACACAGTTATCCCCACTGCTGGCGCTGTAAGAAACCCGTTATCTTTCGGGCTACGGAACAGTGGTTCATCTCCATGGAGGCTGGTGACCTGAGAAAGAGGGCGCTCGAGTGGATCGAACGGGTGACCTGGATTCCTCGATGGGGCAAGGAACGCATCAAGAGCATGGTGGAGAGGCGGCCGGACTGGTGTCTTTCGCGTCAAAGGGCCTGGGGTGTCCCGCTTACGGTGTTCATCTGTAAGGCCTGTGGTGAGATCTTGCGAGATGAAAAATACTACGAAAAGACCCTGGCCCTCTTTCACGAACACGGAGCGGATGTCTGGTTCGAGAAAACCCCAGAAGAACTCCTGCCCGAAGGCACGATCTGTCCCCGGTGTGGGGCCCGGGAGTTTCGCCAGGAAGAAGACATCCTCGACGTTTGGTTCGATTCCGGGGTTTCCTTTGCTGCAGTACTCGAACGCCGGGAAGAGCTCAAGTTCCCGGCGGAGCTCTATCTTGAGGGATCAGATCAGCACCGGGGTTGGTTTCAGAGCTCTTTGCTCTGTGCCGTGGGTACTAGGGGAAGGGCCCCTTACGAGGCCGTTCTCACTCACGGTTTCGTGGTGGACGGACAGGGACGCAAGATGTCCAAATCTCTGGGAAACGTTATTCCTCCCGAAAAGATCATCAAACGTTATGGGGCGGAGATCCTGCGTCTGTGGGTCTCGGCAGAAGATTACCGGGACGATATTCGGCTCTCAGATGAGATACTCTCACGCCTTACCGAGGCCTATCGCAAGATTCGAAATACCTGTCGTTTTCTCCTGGGTAATCTCTACGACTTTGATCCTGCAAGACACCTCCTCCCCCCGGAGGCCCTTCCGGAGTTTGAACGCTACATGCTCTATCGCCTTTCTCGCTTTGTGGCGAGGGCCCTTCGGGCTTATGAGAACTACGACTTTCACCTAGTAAGTCAGGGACTTCACCAGTTTTGCGCCGTGGATCTATCGGCCCTTTTCATCGATGTGAGCCGTGACACCCTCTATTGTGAGGCGCCGGATTCTCCGGCCCGTCGAGCAGTCCAGACCGTCCTCTATCACGCCTTGGAGGCCCTTGTCCGTCTTATGGCCCCCATCCTTTCTTTCACCGCCGAAGAGGTCTGGGGACACATGCCAGGGAAGCGCGAGGCAGAAAGTGTTCATCTGGCCACCTTCCCTCAACCCCTTCTCCCTGAAGTGGAAGAGGCCTTTCGGCGGAAGTGGGAGAGGTTGCTTGAGATCCGTTCTGAGATCACCAAGGCCCTTGAAATCGCCCGCAAGGAAGAAAAGATCATCGGAAATTCTCTGGAAGCCCGGGTGGTGCTCGAGGCCCCTACGGAACTGGAGACCTTCTTAAAAGAACATGCACCAGTGTTGGAATATCTGGCCATCGTCTCGCAACTCTCCTGTCAGGAGGCAGGAGGGGGGGTGTGCTACGAGGCTGAGGAGATCCCGGGTCTCAAGATTTGGGTCTCAAGGGCTGCTGGTAAGAAGTGCGAACGCTGTTGGAAATGGTCGGAAAGTGTTGGGACCGATGAGGATCTCCCTCAGGTATGTGCGCGTTGCGCCCGCGTACTAAGAGAAAAATGGCCCGCATTCCTCAAGCGATTCTCTTCTTCGTAGTGGCCTTTTTCGTCTTGGTCCTGGATCAGGCCACCAAGGCCCTGTTGCGTTCTCTGGTTGCCCCGGGGGGCGAAATAGTGGTGCTTCCCGGGGTCTTTTCTCTGGTCCACGTCTGGAATCCCGGGGTGGCTTTCGGTTTGTTGGCCAATCATCCCGAATGGGCCCGCTATCTCCTTTCGGTTGTTAATCTTTTGGCGGTCTTTTTCCTTTACTACCTCGTGAGGGCCGGGCATTCGCCCCTGCTTTGTGGTTTGGTCGCCGGGGGGGCCCTGGGCAACCTCTGTGATCGCTTGCTCTACGGCCGGGTCTTCGATTTCCTGGACTTTCACCTGGGACCATACCACTGGCCGGCCTTCAACCTGGCCGACGCCGCCATTTCCCTGGGAGTACTCGGCCTTTTGCTTCAGGGTCTTTTAAGCCGAGCTCAAGATTAGACGACCATAAAGTAGACCCTGTCAAAGGCAAAGGAATATGCTCAAACGACTCCTGTTTTTCCCACGACTGGTGGAGTTCTTCCTTCCCGTTGATCCCCAAGACTTTGAAAGAGGGGTGCGCCGCAGTCTCAAACACCATTTTGAATTTCGAGAAGGCCTGGTTTTCATTCCTCCGGAGCGTCTGGCAACCTTGGAACGGGTGTTGGAGGAACTTAAGAGACTCTGGCTTAAGGATCTCCCTTTCCCCTTACCCGTAAGTCTGGTCCCCCGGGCCCAGGGACTCTTCCGTCCGGGTCGCATCTATCTTGAACCTAAAGAAGCCAAAGTCCTGGCAGGTCGTCTCTCTTCCCTTCCTTTCCTGGCACAGCTCAAACCTTGGCGAGGGTGGGTAGAGCTCGTCTTGCCAGCCACAGAAGAAGAAAGAGGTCTTCTTTTCCGGTTTCGAGACCTCCTCCTCATTGGTCCTCATTCGCCTTGCCCCTTTTGCGGGCTTAGGTGGCACGAAGCTTTGAAATGTCCCACGCTTAAAGAACGCGATCCTTTTGTGGTGACGCAGGAGTTGTTGCGTTATCGTCCTTCAGCCCTTGCGGAAAAATTGAACACCGTTCTGGAAGAAGGAGAAGGGGAGGGCCTTTTTAGTGGACGGTATCCCTATTTCAAGCCGGCATTTTTACGCCATCTCTTTACCACTACTGCGAGCTCCTGGGAGAACTTTTCCATCAAACCGGGGTTGGAGAAAGGAGGGAATCTCTTTTTGGGTTTGGAGGCCTTGCGGGCCCTGGATTGGGGCCAAGCCAAGAAGCGTTTTGAAGCCGCGCAAACCTCCAAGGATCCAAGGCCACACGTTGGTCTGGTTTTCTTGGCCTTGTTGGAAGGCAACCTTAGTGAAGCCCTCTATCAACTGGAAAACGCGCGCAGTCGAGCCGAAACCCCCCTTTTCCAGGCCTATCTTTCCCTGCTCAAAGGTTGGATCTTGGAACGGGAACGAAAATATTTCGAGGCCGAGGAAAACTACAAAGAAGCCCTCAAAAAAGACCGAACCTTCTGGCCAGCCAGGCTGCATTTGGCCGTTATGGAAGTCAAATTTGCCAAAGAAAGGGTCCTTTCTCGCCTTAAACAGCTCGTAAACGAACCCCTGGCCCTGCCCCTCTTTTTTCTGGAAGGGCGTTTCTTGCCCCTGGCTGAAGAGGTCGAAAAACTCCTTTTGGTCACCTTTGAGGAAAAACAAGCTCAAGCCCTTTCTCGGCTGGCCAGTGCCGAGGACGCCCTTCGACCCATGTTGCGGGCCCTGCCCGAGGAGGAGGTCAAGAGTTTCGAAGAGGCCCTGGCCGACATCCGGCAAAAGGTCTATGAAGGAGGATTCATCGACCTCTTGTTGGCAGAAAAACGGGCCTTTGACCTTTCGCTCGAATTGCAGGGCTATCTTTTTCGTCAGACCCGGAAGATCCGTCAAAGACTTCGAGAGCAGTTAAGTGAATGGAACAAACTAAAAGACTTTTGGCGCCGCTTTCCCTATCAGACGGAAGACCACCCTTTTAGTCGGAAGCTGGCCTTGGTGGGAGAGGAGATCGAAAAGCTTACCGAGATCCTCAAGGTCAACCCTGGACGCCAATTGAAAACCGCTCACGCCAAGCTTAAGGCCATCGAAGATCTCATCGCTGACCTTCAAGAGATGGAGAAAGAACTGCGACGTGAATGGCAATTCCGCAAACAACTCTCCACCTTCGTGAAAACCTTTCTCTTACTGGAACTTTTTCTCTTTGGTTTCTTCCTTCTGGTCCCAACCGGACTAAAGATGGTCAAACTTCCCACTTACAGCATCGGGAACCTTCCAACCTTTTTTGTCCTCTCGGTGCTTTTTCTTCTGGTCTCCCTCTGGCGAGCCCTCCTCCAAAAAACCTGAACATCCCTCTTGCAACGCTCCAGCGGGTGATTATATTAGCAGCCGACCAAGGCGAGTGCTAATAAATCCATTGAAAAGGAGGGGTGCATGATGAAGATCAAACCGCTTCACGATCGTATTCTCGTGCAGCGCATTGAGGAAGAGGAGCGGACGAAAAGCGGGATCATTATTCCGGACACCGCCAAAGAGAAGCCCATCATGGGCAAGGTGATCGCCGTAGGAGACGGCCGTATCCTGGAAAACGGCCAGAAGATGCCACTTACCGTCAAAGAAGGGGATCGTATCCTCTTTGGTAAATATGCTGGGACGGAAGTGAAAATCGAAGGTGAAGAATACCTCATTATGCGTGAAGACGACGTGCTCGCCATCATTGAGGACTAATTCCAGCGAAAAAATCCTGAAAGGAGGGAGAGAGTATGGCTGCCAAGGAAATTCTTTACGCTGAGAAAGCTCGTGAAGCCTTGTTGGCTGGAGTAAACAAACTGGCAGACGCCGTTAAGGTAACCTTGGGCCCGAAGGGGCGTAATGTTGTCATCGAAAAGGCCTTTGGTTCTCCGACCATCACGAAAGACGGTGTCACCGTAGCCAAGGAGATCGAGCTCGAATGCAAGTTCGAGAACATGGGGGCCCAGATGGTCAAAGAGGTGGCCTCCAAGACCAGCGATGTAGCTGGTGACGGAACTACCACGGCCACCATCCTGGCGCAATGCATCTTCCGGGAGGGGACCAAGCTGGTCACCGCTGGTATCAACCCCATGGCCCTCAAGCGCGGGATCGACAAAGCGGTTGACGCCGTTGTCAAGGAACTTGAGAAGATCGCCAAGCCCTGTAAGGATCGTCAGGAGATCGCTCAGGTAGCCACGATTTCGGCCAACAACGATCCCACCATCGGGAACATCATCGCAGACGCGATGGACAAGGTGGGGAAGGAAGGGGTCATTACGGTCGAGGAGTCCAAAAGCCTCGATACCTATCTGGAAGTAGTTGAGGGTATGCAGTTTGATCGGGGTTATATCTCCCCGTACTTCGTAACGGATCCAGATAAGATGGAATGTGTGCTTGAGGACGCCTATATCCTCATTCATGACAAGAAGATCAGCTCCATGAAGGATCTCCTGCCCATCCTTGAGCAGGTAGTGCGTTCCGGTAAGCCACTTTTGGTTATCGCCGAAGACGTGGAGGGTGAGGCCTTGGCCACTCTCGTGGTAAACAAGATCCGGGGTGTGCTCCAGTGCTGTGCGGTGAAGGCTCCGGGGTTTGGTGAGCGCCGGAAGGCCATGCTGGAAGATATTGCCATTCTCACCGGTGGACAGGTGATTTCTGAAGAACTTGGCTTCAAACTTGAAAACGCCACTCTTGATCAACTCGGTCGTGCCCGACGCATCATTGTGGACAAGGAACATACCACCATCGTAGATGGTGCCGGCTCCAAAGAGGCCATCGAGGCGCGTGTGCGTCAGATTCGGGCCCAGATCGAAGAGACCACCTCGGATTACGACCGGGAGAAACTCCAGGAACGTTTGGCGAAGCTGGTGGGTGGTGTAGCCGTCATCTACGTGGGTGCGGCCACCGAGACTGAAATGAAGGAGAAGAAGGCTCGCGTGGAAGACGCCCTTAACGCCACCAAAGCCGCGGTGGAAGAAGGAATCGTTCCTGGTGGTGGGACGGCCTTCATCCGGTGTATCCCGGCCTTGGAAGGGGTCGAGGTCGAAGGTGACGAGAAACACGGGGTTGACATCATTCGACGGGCCCTGGAGGAACCGCTCCGTCAGATTGCAGCTAACGCCGGTTTTGAGGGTTCCATCATCGTAGAGAAGGTAAAGGCTGAAAGTGGTTCTGTGGGCTTTGACGCGGCAACCGGTGAGATAAAAGATCTCATGGCCGCCGGGATCATCGACCCGAAAAAGGTCTCGCGCACTGCATTACAGAATGCGGCCTCTATCGCTGGTCTGCTGCTAACGACTGAGGCCATGGTAGCTGAGAAGCCGAAGGAGGAAAAGGGTGGCGGGACTCCTCCGGCTCCTGAATTCTAAAGATTGAAACGAAATAGAATTGCAAAAGGGCGGCTTTAAGCCGCCCTTTTTGTTTTTGATGCACGGTCCTTATGGGGTGGTTATACTTTCTTCAAGGGGTGTTTTTCATGCGGTTGTTGCTTGTTTTTTTCCTGATCTTCACCTTTTTTCTCTCCCCGGCCTATCCTCTCATGAGCCATGAGAAAGAGGGCAAGCTCGGCCGACGGGTTCTTCAGATGATCCGCAAAGAAGCGGTGTTTGTGGATGATCCTGAAGTGGTGGGTTACGTGGAAGATGTAGGGCGTCGCATCGTGGCTCAGGTTGGGCCCCATTATTTCCCTTTTCGTTTCTATGTCATCAAGGATGAATCTCTGAATGCTTTTGCCGTGCCCGGGGGGCTGGTCTTTGTTAACACAGGTCTGCTGGAAGTCATTGACCGGGAAGATGAGCTGGCAGGGGTCATCGCCCATGAACTGGCCCACGTACAGGCCAGGCACCTGGCCAAACGGATGGAGAAACTCACCCGGCTCAACCTGGCCACCACGGCGGTGACCATCGTAGGGCTCCTTTTGGGGCGAGGACAGACCGGGCAAGCCATCGCCGTTACCTCTAGCGCTCTGGCAGCAACCAAGGCCCTATCCTATAGTCGGGCGGACGAAGAAGAGGCTGACCGTTTGGGTTTTCAATATTTAACCGCTGCCGGCTACGATCCTCGGGGTTTCATTGAGGTCTTTAACAAGATTATTCGCCATCGTTGGTTGCTTTCGGAAAACATTCCAAGCTATCTCTTGACCCATCCCAGCACACCGGAACGCATCACCTATCTTGAGGCCCTCATCGAACACTTTCATCCCAAAGTCACCTATCATCCCGATCCCTTCCGTTTGCGTCGGGTTCAGGTGCGGGTGAAGGTCCTCACCCACGACCCGGGAAGCCTCGTTGTGCGTTATCAAGAAGAATTAAGTCGCTCTCCCCAGGATCCGCTCCTGCGTTACGGGCTGGCTCTGGCCCTGGCCCGTTTGCGTCGTTTCGACGAAGCTGCTCAGCAGATGCGTTATGTCATCTCTCTTCTCCCTGATAAGGATGATTTTCGTTTGGACCTGGCCCAGATCTATTTTGAGGCCGGACGCTATCAGGAGGCGCAACCCCTGCTGGAATGGTTTGTCAGACGCTATCCTTATCGCAAAGGAGCCAAGTTCCTGCTAGCCAAGTGTTATCAGGAAAGAGGGGAGTTTAAGAAGGCCCTTGCCCTTTATGAGGAACTCAAGCCCAAGATGGAAGACAATCCCGAGTTCCATTATTATCTCGGACGTCTTTACGCCTCTGTTGGTCGCGAGGGTGAAGCCCATTACCAGTTCGCAGCCCATTTCCAGCTAAAAGGTGAAGACAAAGTGGCCCTTTATCATCTTGAACGAGCCTACCGGGCCCTTCCCAAAGACAATCCCCTGCGGGCCAAAGTGGAACGCAAGCTCCGGGCAGCTCGCAACAAAGGTAGCAAAGAAGGATAGGATAAGAAGCTGACCCTTTTGGAAACCGTTGTGGTGCCGAGGGCGGGATTCGAACCCGCACGGGCTTACGCCCACTGCCCCCTCAAGACAGCGTGTCTACCAATTCCACCACCTCGGCGCTTCGCTAAAAAGTATTTAAACGCCCAGGGCCTCATCGTCAAGGCCCTGGGTGCTTTCTACTTCCTTTTAAGCCAGGGCATCATGGCCCTCAGTTTCGCACCTACCTCTTCTAGGGGATGTTCAGCCTCCCGACGTCTCAAAGCATTCATTACCGGACGCTTGGCCTGGTTCTCCAGGATCCATTCCCGGGCGAATTGTCCAGACTGGATCTCCTCCAGGATACGTTTCATCTCTTTTTTGACGTTTTCGTTGATGACCCGCGGGCCACGGGTGAGATCGCCATATTCCGCGGTGTCGCTGATAGAATAGCGCATGAAAGCCAGCCCTCCCTCATAGATGAGGTCCACGATGAGTTTGAGTTCGTGACAGCATTCAAAGTAGGCAATCTCCGGCTGATAACCTGCTTCTACCAAGGTTTCGAAACCGGCTTTGATGAGGGCGGCCACTCCACCGCACAACACACATTGTTCCCCGAAAAGATCGGTTTCGGTCTCTTCTCGGAAGGTGGTCTCAAGCACTCCGGCCCGCGTGCCGCCGATCCCTTTGGCGTAAGCCAGAGCCCTCTTGAGGGCCTTGCCAGAGGCGTCTTGCTGTACCGCTACCAGGCAAGGCACACCAGCTCCGCGTTCGTATTCTCGGCGTACCAAATGCCCCGGTCCCTTCGGAGCGACCATGGTAACGTCCACGTCCGGCGGAGGGACAATCTGACCAAAGTGGATGTTGAAGCCGTGGGCAAACATGAGCATCTTCCCCGCTTTGAGACCGGGTTTGATAGCCTGTTCGTAGATCTGGGGCTGAATTTGATCCGGGACAAGGACCATGATGACGTCGGCCTGGGCACAAGCTTCTTCTGGAGGAAGGGGTTCAAAGCCGTCGGCCTGGGCCCTTTCATAACTGGGTCCTCCTGGGCGGAGCCCTACTATTACCTTGAGTCCACTGTCGCGCAGATTCAGGGCGTGGGCGTGCCCCTGGCTGCCGTAGCCCAGGATACAGATGGTTTCCTTCTCGATGAAGGAAAGATCAGCGTCCTGATCGTAGTAGATCTTCATTTCAAGACCTCCTTTAAGTAAGAACTGGCGCTTGGCTGATAGATAGCACAAAAAAGCCCTTCTGGGCAAAGGCTTCCAACATTTGGTTTATAATACTTCGTATGAGAGGGTCCTTTTGGGAGAATGCCCCGGCAGAGAAAGTCTTCGAATGGTCTTTAGTGCTCACGGCAAGGGGGATTCCCCATCGGGTAGAAAGGGAAGGGCAGAGTCTGAGACTGGTCGTTCCAGAACCGCATCAGCAGGAGGCCCTTCACGAATTGTCCCTTTACGAAGAGGAAAACAGACCCCAGGAAAAACCCTTACCAGAAGGGATTCCCGGAGCCGGGGCTTTGATCTGGACGGTGGCCATCCTCACGGCCCTGGGCAGTCTTTCTTTCGATCCGGATCTTGCTCCGTTGTTATGGGACAAAGGGCTTGGGCGGTCCGAAGACATTTTGGCCGGCCAGTGGTGGCGTGCCATCACTGCCCTAACCCTCCACGCGGACCCGGCCCATCTTTTAGGAAACATGCTCTTTGGAGGGATTTTCGTGCTCCTGGTGCGGGCTTCTTGGCCGGCGGGTTTTACTTGGTTTTCAGTACTTCTCACCGGAGTTCTGGGGAACTATCTCAATTCTTGGCTTCAAAGGGGGCATCTCTTTCTTGGTTCCTCGACCGCGGTCTTCGGGGCCCTTGGGCTCTTGTGCGGTCTGCGTTGGCGTCGGGGAGATAGACAGGCCACCCTTCTTTCTCTGGGAGCGGGCCTTTCGTTACTGGGCCTTCTGGGAACCGCCGGAGAACACACCGACCTTCTGGCCCATTTGAGCGGTTTCTTGGTAGGGTTGTTTTGGGGTACCTTTTGGGCTTGGCGGGTGGATCGCCTCCTTCCTTACGATTGGTGTTTCAAGGTCCTGGCGATGGTACTTCCGGTTCTGGCCTGGTTAAGAGCCCTTTATCCCTTCAGCTTTCTTGCCCGTCAATCGATCTTCAACTACTAGAAAGACGAAGAGGAGGGCGCCGATGGTCTTGCGGGGGGATTTGGAACTCGGTGGAGGAATCGCCTACCACCAGCGGGTCCGTATTGGGAGGCGGATTTTCTTGTTGGTGGCCCTTATCTCGTTGGCGGGCTTTCTTTATTGTGGTACCGAAGCGGTGCTGGCCTTTTTTGGACGTACCCTCTGTCAGGTCGAGACTTGTGCCATCGTGGAGTCCTTCTCTCGTCTCTCTCGTCAGGAAATGGCGGCCATGGCCTCTGTCTTCTTCTTCCTCCAAGCCTTGGGGGCCTTCTTCCTCTGGTGGTCAGGTGGCCCCTTTCTTCGGCCCCTCATTCTCCTGTCTGCAACCGCTCTGGGAGCAGAGGTGGTCTTTGTCGGGCGTCAATTCGTAGATTATCAGCTCCATTGTCCCTTTTGCCTGACGGTGGCGGTCTTAGTGGTCACTTCGTCTTCCCTGGTTCTCTTCTCTTGCAAACGTCTGGCGGTCTTTGGAGTTGTGGCTGGTGTGGCGTTGGCCTTGCTCCTGACCCCCCTTTCCATCACCCCGCTTTCCCGCGCGGCGGTGAAGCACATTCACCGGGGAGAGCCCACTGAAAGCTACATCCTCATCTATGCCGACGACTGTCCTCATTGTCACGAAGTCTTGGCCTATTGTGAGAAGATGAAAGATCTAGACCTCCTCCTTTGTCCCAGAGAAAAGGCCCTGGCCTTCTTACGTCTCCTTGAGATTCCGGGAGTGCCGGTAATGGTAGTCAACAGGAATGGAGAAAAACAGGTCTTGGTGGGCTCGGGTCTCATCCTCTCCTATCTTCAGAGGGGAAAGGGGCCCAAGACCCCTTCTCTGGAAGAATTTTTGTCTCCCTCTGGGGTGTGTGAGGAAAATCGTAAGTGTGAACCTTTATCCGAGGAGGGAGAGTATTTCTAGGGCCTGGTATGTGGCTTCAAGGAAAGGGATCCCACCTGGGGAGCGGGCAAAGCCCTCCCGTCGCCAGCACGCTATTACATAATCTCGCAAGGCTTCAGGCTTCTTAACCTGGGTCTTGAAGACTCTCAAGAACTTAAGGGCGTAATAGGCGTTTTCAAGGAAAGAAGTAGTACCAGGATAGAAACCAAATCCTCCGTCAGGGTTTTGGGCCCTGAGGACATAGGGAAGGTAATTCCTAGCTTGTTCTGGAGCGAGATAGGCGTAGAAGAAGAGTTCTTCCAGTGTGGGTCGAGGACTGAGCGCGGGGACCTTTTCTAGCGGATGTCCCAGGAGCTTGAGATAGAACCCCTCGTCAAGTTTCGGTGCCCTTGGTAGCAAGACTTGGGGGGCAAAAGGGAATCCCAGGAGGGACAGGGTCTCTTTGAGGAAAAAGGCCAGTCGAGGTGGGAGAGGGGCCTTTGCCTTTTGTCGCAAAAAGAGGATTGTTCCCTCGGCTGGGAAGGACGCTTTCAAAAGGTTTAAGATCTTTACGGCAAAATAGGTGTCCTCGATGGTAGGGGGAAGATAGGGGCTTGCACCAAAGCCTCCCTCCTCTTTGAGGCGGGCAAAGCAGAAACCAAGGATGGCTTCCCGTCGTTTGGGGTCGAGCTCAAACATAGGCCAGAAGGAGTTTAGAGTTGCCAGTAGGGGAGAAAAGTCTCTTTATCTCCCGAAAATAGGGCCTCAAAAATGGACGTTCGTCCCGGGCAAAGGCACGATTCTCCCTGGAACCCATGCTCGCCAGTCGTAGGTAATAAAGGAGGCGGATGAGAGGGTTTCGGGGCTCGCAATGTTCCATCATGGCAAAACAGCCACCAGGCCGGAGTACTCGGCAGACTTCCTCAAGAGTGGCCTTTCTGGTTTCGGGGTCAAGCTCGTACATGGCGTGAGAACAAGTTACGATGTCAAAGATCTGGCTGGTAAAGGGGAGGCGTCCGGCATCGGCCAAGACGAAATATAGCCGGGGATGACCCACTTTCTGGGCCTTGATCTGGGCTCGTTTGAGCATACCTTGCGAAAAGTCCACCCCCACTATGAGGCCTTTCTCTGAGATAAATTGTGCGGCTGCTAAGGGGACCGCACCGGTACCAGTGCAAAGGTCCAACAGATAGGTATTTTCTCTGACCCCGGCCTTTTGAAGGAGGAAACGACGCAAAAAGGCCCTTCTATCCCGGCTGTGGAGGGCGATCACCGCATCATAGAAGTGAGAGAAAAGATCGTAATATTTACGGCGAAAGCGTCTCATGTGCTCTTGTTTTATGGTCCTTTGGGTTTATCTTAAGTCCAACCGAAGGTTCTGTCAGGATGTCATGGCGTTTTGGAGAAAAGACTCGCGAGTTCCTCCTTCGGGAGTGGCTCCTTACGGCGGTGGCCTTGGGAGTCCTTTCGACCTCTATCCATCTCAGGAGACTTCCACTTTATAGTCGCCATGATTTTGAAGTCCTGTTTCTGCTCTTTGGTTTCTTGGTGTTGATCAAAGGGCTTGAAAGGAACGATTTCTTTGCAGCTTTGGCTGTCCGGCTGAGTGAAGGCCGGGCAGCGGGTTATAAGCTCATCTGGGCGGTCTTCTTCCTTTCCATGGTGGTGACCAACGACGTGGCCCTCTTGGTAGGGGTACCTCTGGCCCTCAAATTACCCCTTGAAAGAAAGGGCCTTTTGGTCATCTTCTTGGCCTTGGCGGCCAACGCTGGTTCGGCCTTTACACCCTTCGGTAATCCCCAAAACATCTTTATCTACTGGTATTACGGTCTTAAACCTTTGGTCTTCCTAAAGACCATAGCCCCCTTCAGCCTGGGGATGTCCTTTGTCTTGGGGGTGATTTCGGCCTTTTTCTTCCTCAAAAAGGCAGAGGCTCCCAAGACTCGGATAGTCCCAGGCCCAGGGGCTTCCATCTTCGTCTTGGCCTTGCTGGTCTTTCTCCTGGTGGTCCTCAAGATACTTCCCTTTTGGGTGGCCTTGATTGTAGTGGGCGCGGCGGTCCTCTTCGAGCCGGAGGTCCTGCGGGTAGACTATACCTTAATCCTCATCTTCTTTTTTTTCTTCGGCTTTACCGACAACCTGATGGCTATGCTGGAGTTCCGTTTTACGGATCCCAATCGAGTCTTTTTAGGAGCTGCTATAACAAGTCAATTCATTAGTAACGTGCCAGCCGCTCTCCTCTTCTCGGACTTTACTCCTTGCTGGAAGGCCCTGCTCTGGGGGGTGAACGTGGGAGGCTTCGGAAGCCTCGTGAGCTCCTTGGCCAACCTTATAGCTTATCGGCTTTACCTCAAATCCCTTCCCGAAGGAAATCGGTTTCTCCTCTCTTTCCACCTTTGGGGCTATCTCTTCTTCCTTCTGGGTATGGGGCTTTACTTTCTGTGGCGTTCCATCTTGCCTTATTTTTAAGGATACCTAACATCTTTGGGCAGCTGATTCTTCAGATGGGGAAGGACATGTCTGGTAAGAAGATCGGATTCTGGGAAGCGGTTTCCATTGGTGTAGGAGGCATGATCGGGGGAGGAATCTTCGCTGTCCTGGGGCTTACGGTCCTCCTGGCCCACGGGGCGGCTCCGGTGGCCTTTCTCGTGGCTGGTCTTATCGCCCTGATCACTGCTTACTCCTACGCCAAGCTTGCGGTGCGTTATCCCAGTGAAGGGGGGACTATTGAATTCATTGTACGGGCTTTTGGTCCGGGAGTGATACCAGCTTGGTTGAACACCCTTCTTCTGGCCAGCTACGTCATTATGCTCTCTCTTTATTCTTATGCTTTCGGCAGTTATGGCGCTGTCCTTCTTATGGGAGTAGAGAATCCCCTGGCCAAAAAAGTCCTCACCGCCGGGGTGATCGTCCTCTTCACCATACTGAATCTCCTTGGGGCCTATGTGGTGGGAAAGGCCGAAGACCTGATGGTAGCTTTCAAGGTCTTGATCCTCCTTTTCTTTTCGGCCTTGGGTTTCATGACTGTTGATTTCAGCCGTCTCTCCCCGATGCACTATCCCCCATTCCTTCATATCTTTACGGGAGGGCTCATCATCTTTCTGGCTTATGAAGGCTTTGAACTCATCGCCAATACCGCTCAGGACGTGAAAGATCCGGATCGGATCCTCCCACGGGCCTTCTATACCGCAGTTCTTTTCGTCATCTTCGTTTACGTACTGGTTGCCGTGGTGGCGGTGGGCAACCTGAGCTACCAGGAGGTGGTCAAGGCCAAAGACTACGTACTGGCGGAGGCTGCCAAGCCTTTCTTGGGAGAATTTGGTTTTGTGCTCATAGGAGTGGCAGCCCTTCTTTCAACGGCTTCGGCTATCAACGCCACCCTTTATGGCACGGCTCGCATCAGCTATTTGGTGGCCAAATATGGAGAACTTCCTAGGGTCTTTGCCAAGAGGATCTGGCATGGAGCCTACGAAGGACTCGTTATCCTCGGAATCCTGACAGTTGTAGCGGCCCTTTCCTTCGACCTAGAGAATATTTCGGTGGCAGGAAGCCTGGGTTTCCTGCTGGTCTTCGGAGCAGTGAATCTGGCTAATTTGAAATTAGCCAAAAAGACCAAGGCTAACCCGGTCCTAGCCGCTTTGGGGGCCTTGGCCTGTCTGATCTCTGCCGTGGTCTTGGTCCTCCATAACTTCAAAACAAACCCTCAGTCTCTCAAGTCTTCTTCCATTGTGATCCTGGCCACTCTCATCTTCGAAGTCCTTTACCGCTTTATCACCAGAAGGCGTCTTTCAGAATTCATTGACTGGAAGTTACGAGAGAAGGAGGAGTTTCTCGACCATTTTGAGGACTATCTCGACGGGATTTTGCAGGCGGTGGATACCCATTTCAAAGAGGCCGAAGTCTATCTTTTGGATGAATTGGCTCGAGGAGAGAGGGAAGCAGCCAACAAACTTCACCTGGCCGTGGTCACCAGAGAAAAACTCTCCGCCGAGGACGCCGAGAGAGGGGAAGAACGTATCCGGCAAACCGCCGGTCTGGCCCCTCATCATCCCCTGAAAGTTTCTTTCGTCCATGAAACCGAGAGGGAAAAACTAAAACCACACACTCCAAGACCCCTCCGTCCAGCCCGTTAGATTGTCGAAGAAGACGACAAATTTGTCGCTGGAAAGGTCTTCCAGGATCCTGAAACGGGGCTTTTCCCAGGCATGTTTTTTGTATCTTAAAAAAATAAAAATGAGCTCAGGAGGTGGAGAGATGAAAAAGTGGCTGGTCTTTTTGGTGGGTCTTCTCTTAATGGGGGGAGTGGCCATTCTTCAGGCCGGAGAGGAAGTCAAGGTCATCAACGTACCGGTGGTCAAGGAGTACAAGGTACGCATGGGCAAGGTGTCCTTTCCTCACGCCAAACACATTCTCGACTACCAATACCATTGCGGTACCTGCCATCATGAGAAGAAGATCAAAGAAGGCGAGAAGCTGGTCCCCGTGCCCATGAGTTTAGAGAAAGTGAACGCTCTTACCCAGGCCGGAAAGAATCCTTTCGAATGCAAGACCTGTCATGGTGATCTTGATCGCAAGGCCTTCAAAAAGCTCTTTCACAGCAACTGTCTCGGATGTCACAAGACCCTTAAGGCTGAAGGTAAAAAACCCCCTACTAAATGCAAACAGTGTCATATAAAACCGAAGAAAAAGAAAGTCGTTGAAGGTTGTTAATCCCCCTCCCTACTCCCTCCTTCCCAGTGGGGGGCCTTCTTGGCCCCCCTTTTTGATTTGGTCTCCGGGAAGCGTAGAATATAATGTTTTGCCACTATCTCTGGTATGAGGCAGGTCTTGCGGCGGATATTCCTCTTTTGTTTCTTATTTTTGGTGGCTTGTGGGCCAAAGCCTCCGGTTTGGCATCAGAGCATCTCTCCACCAAAGGCCTATCACTTTGCTCCCGGACTGGCTGAAGTCTCCTTCCCCGATCGATGGTGGGAGTCTTTGGGGGATCCTGGCCTTTCGGCCTTAGTGGCCGAACTCTTAGTCCATAACCCGAGTCTCCTTGAGGCCGCTCGAAGACTTGAAGAAGTCCGGGCCAGGGTTGGGATCAGCCGGGCAGCCCGTTTTCCACGTCTGGATTTGTCTTTTCGGGGAGACAAGCAGCGTACCGTGGTGCTGGCTCCTTATTTCCGTGGTGGAGGCTATGTAAGCGGCCGTTTCACCGGCAGCTTGGCGGCCTCTTACGAGGTTGATCTCTGGCAAAAGCTCTCGCGAGCGGAACGGGCGGCTCGTCTCCAGCTCCTGGCCACAGAGGAAGATCGCCTGGCTCTGGCTCAGAGTCTGGTGGCGGAGTTGGTTACTCGTTATCTTGAGGCCCGCTATCTTTCTTGTCAGCTCGAGGTGGCTGAAAGGGAACTGGAGACGGAGAAGGCCTATCTTGAAGTACTGCGTCAGCGTTACCATAAGGGCCTGGTCTCGGCTTCGGTCCTTGAGCAAGAAGAGCGTTTGTTGGCGGGCTTAGAGACCATGATTCCGCAACTTGAAGAAGAGGCTCTGCGAGCCCGACAAGAAATCTCACTGTTGCTCGGGCGATATCCCAAACCACTTGAGATTTCGGGACCCTGCAGGGTAGATCTTCCACCCCCTCCTCCGGGACTTCCGTCAGATCTCCTCCTGCGGCGGCCTGACGTGCGCGCGGCGCAAGCCCGGGTTCTTTCAGCGGCTGAAGAGGTGGCCGTACGCCGGGCGGCGCGGTTCCCTTCCCTTACCCTCACAGCTTCTGAGGGCCGCCTCTCCAATGCCCTCAAGAACTTTCTGAATCAGAGGCATCGTTTCTGGGAACTTGCCTTCTCTTTGACCCAGCCCCTATTTGAGGCCGGAGCCTTGCGATCCGAAGAAGAAGCTGCTCGGGCTCGATATCGTCAAGCCGAAGCCCTTTATGCCCGTACGGTACTTCAGGCCTTCTTCGAGGTGGAGACCGGTCTTATGGCTGAAGAGAAAAAACGGGTCACCTGGTATTTGCGTAAGCGCCAAGAAGAAGCAGCCCAGGCGGAAGTAGAGATCTTGCGGGTGCGTTATGAAAGGGGCATGGTGGAAATTCTCGATTATCTCAAGGCCAGGCACCTGTTCTTGGAGCGTCAGCGGGAACGTCTGGCCGCCGAACTCTCTTTGCTCCTGAACCGAGTCTCTCTCTATCGGGCCCTTGGCGGTTCCTGGCCAGCTTCTGTCTTCAAAGGAGAAGAGAGATGAGGAGACTGTTCCAGGCCCTGCTGGTGATACTGATCCTCTCGCTGGGGATTGGGATGGCCTTCTATCTGGTGCACACCAAACCTCGTCTCAAGAAGAGGAAACCCCCGCGTCACATTCCACTGGTGGAGGTCATTACGGTCCAGCCCGTAAATCACCGGGTTGAGATCGAAGAATTCGGTACGGTGCAACCGCTTCGTACTGGTAAGATTGTGCCAGAAGTAGCAGGTCGCATTATTTATCTTTCTCCTCACCTGGTGGAAGGGGGGCGTTTCAGGCGAGGAGAGGTCCTGGTGCGTCTTGATCCGGTAGATTACGAAACAGCGGTTTGCCTGGCTGAGGGAGAGCTCAGGGAGGCGGAGAAGAACTTGGCGGAGACGGAAGCGGCGGCGCAAGCTGCTCTTCACGAGTGGTTTAACGTTCTCAAGAAAAAGACACCTCCTCCACCTCTGGTGGCCAAGGAGCCACAACTGGCAGCAGCCAGGGCCCGGGTTGAAGCCGCCAAGGCTAAGTGGCGCAAAGCCAAGGAAGACCTCAAACGCACGGTAATTAGAGCCCCTTTTGATGGATTAGTGGTGCGAGAGGAGGTCGACCTGGGTCAGTACGTGAGTCCTGGTACAGTCCTGGCGGAGATCTACGACGCCTCGGCGGTGGAAGTGGTGGTCCCGCTTGAAACGCGTGAGCTTCGCTGGATAGACGTCCCGGGGTTCAACGCCTCCCGGGGATCTCTGGCAGAAATCTTCTCTCCTCTGGATGCAAATCCTTGGTCCGGGAAGGTCGTGCGCACGGCTGCCCAGGCGGATGAGAAGACCAGGCTGATAGACGTCTTCCTGAGGGTAGAGGCCCCTTTTGCCCGTCGTCCACCCCTGCTTCCCGGGACGTTCGTGCGGGTGAAGGTGAAGGGGCGACTCTTGAAGGGGGTTTACGTCCTTCCGCGCGACGTCCTCCATCTCAAAAAAGGACACTACGAGGTTTACCTGGTGGACTCTAGGGGTCGACTCGAGATCCGCTCTCTTGAGGTCCTTCTCTTTACCAAGACCGAGGCCCTGGTGCGAAAGGGGCTTTACCCCGGGGCCAAAGTGATTACTACCCGTTTGCCAGCTCCGGTGGCCGGGATGCGGGTACGGCTCAAGGACTCATGAAAGGTCTTATCGCCTGGTTTGCTGAAAACCACGTGGCGGCCAATCTCCTCATGCTCTTCCTGTTGGTCGCCGGGATCTTCACCGCCTTCCATATGAAGGTGGAGGTCTTTCCCGAAGTAGCCCTGGAGGCCATAGAGATTCGGGTGGAGTATCGCGGGGCTTCACCGGATGAGGTGGAAGACTCGATTGTCCGTCCCATAGAGGAACGCATTGCAGGACTGCCGGGTATCGAGCGCATCTATTCCGTAGCCCTGGAAGGGCTTGGGAAGATTACGGTGGAGGTCATGAAAGGCTGGGATCCCCGTCAACTGTACGACGACATCAAGGTTGAGGTCGACGGGATCACCACCCTTCCCGAGGAGGCCGAGCGACCCATCGTGCGACAGGTGGTCAGGCGTTATCCAGTGGTGAACATGGCTCTCTACGGCTCGGTCTCAGAGGCTACCCTGAAGTATTGGGCCGAACGGATTAAAGAGGAGCTCCTTGCTCTGCCAGAAGTGACGGAAGTGGCCTATTACGCCTTGCGACCTGCAGAGATCCACCTCGAGGTCTCAGAGGAGACACTCCGGCGCTATGGTCTTTCACTGGGGGAGATCGCTGCCATCGTGCGGAAAGAGAGCCTAGACCTGCCAGCGGGTCGCATCAAGGATCCAAAGAGGGAGATCCTTTTGCGGGCTCGAGGCAAACGCTATCACGCCCGAGAATACGCTGACATCGTGGTTCTGGCCCGGGAGCGGGGTGGCGAGATCAGACTTGAAGATTTAGCCCTTTTAAAAGACGAGTTTCGCGACATCGTGGACCTTTACGCCTATTTCAATGGCCAGCGCGCGGCCGTGATCGAAGTCTTCCGTATCGGAGAGCAAAACGTACTTAAGCTTTCAAAGGCCGTGCGCAAGGCCCTCCCCGAAATCAGGGCTCAGCTTCCGGAGGGTCTAAACCTCACTATTTTCGACGACAACTCCCAGATCGTCAAACAAAGGCTCTTCCTCCTGATCAAAAACATGAGTCTCGGGATGGTGCTGGTGCTCATCTTGCTGGGCTTCTTTTTGAACGCCCGGCTTTCTTTCTGGATCATGCTCGGCATTCCGATCTCTTTTGCTACGGCCCTCTGGCTCTTGCCCTATTTTGGGGTCTCCATCAATATGGTTTCACTCTTTGCCTTTATCCTGGTCCTGGGCATCGTGGTGGATGATGCCATTGTCATCGGCGAAAATGTCTTCCGCTATCGGGAAGCGGGTCTTGCTCCACTAGAGGCCGCGGTACGCGGCACAATAGAGGTTAGTCAGCCCGTGATCTTCTCCGTGCTCACCACTATGGCGGCTTTTTGGCCCCTTCTCTACGGCAGCGGTATGCTGGGTAAGTTCATTCGTAACATCCCCATTGTGGTGATCTTGGTGCTGGCGGGCTCTTTGATAGAGGCCCTCTTTGTGCTCCCAGCGCATTTGGCAGCCACCAGAGGGCGCATATGCCCTGAAGCCCGGAGCTTTTTGGCCCGAGGTCTGAACCGTCTGGTTGAAGGTCCTTACCGTCGTTTTCTGGCCCGGCTTCTAGCTTGGCGTTACGTCACGGTAGCGCTTGGAATGGCGCTGTTAATGGTGGTCTTTTCTCTCTGGCTGGGAGGTCGTCTCAAATTCACTTTCTTTCCCCGAGTGGAGAGTGACGAGGTGGAATGTTTCCTCACCATGCCCGCTGGTACGCCGGCAGAAGAGACCTATCAGGTGGCACGTCGTCTGGAAGAGATCGGACGCGAGGTGGTACGGGAATATGAAAGGCGCTATCACCAGGATCTGCTGGAATATTCCATCCTGATGATAGGGGTCCATCAGACGCGTCACGGCCCAAAGGCCGGAGTCCCTACCCAGGGGTCCCACCTGGCTCAGGTTACTCTCAAACTCCTGCCAAGTGAACAACGTCGAGGTATCAGCACGGCGGAGATCGCCAAGGCCTGGCGCCGGAAGGTGGGAAGTGTGCCAGGAGCAGAAGGGGTGGTGTTCCAGAGTGAGCTCTTCAGCCTGGGGAAGCCCATTGAAGTGGCCCTCTCCCACAAGGACGAAGGAGTTCTCCTTGAAATCGTGGAAAAGGTGAAAAAAGAGCTGGCCCGGTTCCCTGGGGTACACGACATTGAGGACAGTTTTCTGCCTGGCAAGGAGGAGATACGTCTCAGACTGAGACCAGGGGCTCGGAACCTGGGAGTGAGCCTTGAGGACGTGGCCCGTGCCGTGCGTCACGCCTTCTATGGAGCCGAGGCCTTAAGGGTTCAACGGGGAGAGGATGAAGTCCAGGTTCTGGTGCGCTATCCGGAAGAAGAGAGGGTTTCGGTTTGGGACCTCACCCGAATGCGGCTCCACCTGGCAGATGGGCGCGAGGTCCCCCTTCTTGAGGTTGCAGAGCTCAAATGGGGCCGGAGCTACGTCTCTCTTACAAGGCTTGATTGTCGCCGGGTGATCACGGTTTCAGCCGAGGTGGACGAAAAGGTGGCTAACGCCGATGAGATTCGGACCTATCTGGAGAAGGTGTTTTTACCACGTCTGAAACTGATGTATCCGGGTTTTCATTTCTCTCTGGAGGGAGAAGGGAGACGGCGGCACGAGGCCATGGCGGACGTTTTCCGAGGTTTCGTCATAGCCCAGATCCTGATTTTCGTGCTGTTAGCGGTGCCCCTGAGGTCTTATTTACAGCCCCTCATCATCATGTTTGCCGTGCCTTTTGGAATCATTGGGGCCTTCCTGGGGCACAAACTCATGGGTTACCATTTGAGTATCCTGAGCTTTTTTGGAATCGTGGGTCTTTCAGGGGTGGTGGTCAACGACTCTCTCATTTTGGTAGATCTCATCAATCGTTTTCGACAAGACAAGGCCCTGCTTGAAGCGGTGGTAGAGGCGGCGGTGAGACGTTTTCGTCCTATCGTGTTGACAACGCTCACGACCTTTGTGGGGCTTATGCCCATGATCTTCGAGAAGAGCCTTCAGGCCCGGGCCCTTATCCCTATGGCAATCAGCCTGGGATTTGGGGTGCTTTTTGCCACTTTTATCACCCTCGTCCTCGTCCCCTGCGCCTATCTTATCCTGGAAGATTTCAAGGCCTCATTCTCTCCATCTTCGTGAGTCCTGGTAAAGATGGAGATACGGAATGACACCCAGGACCAAAAGGAGGTTTTCGACGATTTTTAGCCCCACCAGATAATCTCCGATTCTGAGCTTCCAATAGCCCTTTTGAGAACCACGCAGGGGTTTGGCGTAAAGGGTAGGGTTGAGGGCCAGTTCTTTTTGGCAAAATTCAAGGAGTTTTTGGCGCAGAGAAGCGGGCAAATTGGCCATGTCTTTGGTGGCCTGGGGGTGGAACCTCAGTTCATAGGTCTCTTTTTTCCTTTGAGACAGCTTTGATAACATATCTCCTTTCCACTCCCTCCGGCAGGTTTTTCTCGCGAGACTCCAAAAACTCGGCAAAAAGGAGATCTTCTTCCAGGTCCAGGGCAACCTTTACCAAGTCACAAACCAAGGAAGACATGGAGACGTTTCTGATTTTAGCTAAAAGCTTGATTCGCTCAAAGGTGTCAGGATCTAAGACGACACATAGTCGCGGATGTTTGGTCGCCATTTTCCGAAGGCCTCCCTCCTAATTCATCACTTTTGCTGCCAAAAATTATACCACCAATAACCAAATTTTGCCAAGTTGATTCATCGTTCATCATTAATGGTGCACTTTTAGGCAAATAAAGGCGAAAAATTTAACAAAAAACTACTAAAGTCGATGAGTAAGAAAGAAGCTTTTAAATATTGTTTTCATCACAAATTATGAAACAAGGTTTAAATCTTCCTAAATAAAATCTTTCCCCAGTCATTTCAGAAAGGAGGTGAAGGGGCGGCTATGGAAAATTTTTGTGAATTGTAAATATACACATGATTTTTAAGTCAGGCAATTTTAGTATTTAAGGAGGTTCAAGATAATGAAGTATTTGGAAAGACTAAGCATAAAAAATATCTTAGTCTTAAGTTGCTGTACAATTTTTGTTTTGTGGTTGATAACTTTCATGCTTTCTACTTATAGGCTAAACAAAATTAATCATCTTTCACAGCGTCTCGACGATTATGAGCGCCAGATAGCTTCCCGTAGTCAGGAAATCCTCACCAAGATTTCCTTGGCCCGCGTCAAATATCTTTCAAGCCTCCTCTCCCAGGATCAACAGGGGGTAGAGGTCGCTCTCGACAGGCTGAAAGAGGCCCAGGCATTGGTACAAGACAATCTAAAACTTGCTCAGAGACACGCCGACCGGGAGACCACTCAAAGGTTTCTCTCCTTAGAGACCGAACTCAAAGCTCTCTCAGAGGCCCTGACTCGGGGAGAGGACTTTGAGAACCTGGCCCGGAGTGAAGAGAGGCTCTCCCAGTTGATTCAGGAGGTGGCTTATCAGAGTTTTGAAAACATGAATCACGCCCTTGACCAGCAACGTGAGATGATAGCTTCTCTTCAAAAAGAGAACTTGTTCTTTTTCTTTTTGGCCTTTTTTCTGGGGTTTCTGTTGACCCAGCGGATTGGCCGTCAGTTGGAAAAAGGGGCCCAACGTCTTGTTTCCGTGATGAAGCGCGTCAGCGAGCGGGATTTTAGTCAGCGTGCTCACGTTCTTCCGGACAGCCGGAACGAGATCCACCTTTTGGGGCGCTATTTCAACCAGACCGTGGATCAAACCGCTGAAGTTCTGCGCCAGGTGAGGGAAGGTATTGATCAGATTGCCTCTGGGGCGGAGGAGTTTTCAGCCATTGCCGCTCAAATCGCTCAACATTCCGCGGAGACTTTCGAAGACGTGCGTCGGTTAGCGGGTTTTACCGAGAAACTGAACGAAGAACTCAACCAGGCCTCTCACAGTCTTCAGGAACTCTCAGCAGCGGTGGAAGAAATCGCGCGTCATACCATGGAAACCAGCGCAGAGACCCAGCAGGGAAACACGCGGGTCCTTGAAAACGATGAGATACTGGAGTCTCTCTTACGAGAGATCGAACACATCAAAAACGCCGCGGATATCATTCAGAACATCGCCGATCAGACCAACCTTCTGGCCTTAAACGCCACCATCGAGGCCGCCCGGGCCGGGGAGGCAGGCAAGGGTTTTGCCGTGGTAGCAGGCGAGGTCAAGGAACTTTCCCGTGAGACGAGTCAATCTACGGATCGCATCCGTCTCTGGGTGGATAACCTGGTGGAGAAGAGTGCTCGACTGAAAGAAACGAGCAAAATCCTTATTGAAACCATGCAAAAGACCGCGGAGAGGGCTGCAAGCATCGCTTCCGCCATCGAACAACAGACTGCTGTTACCCAGGAGATCACGCATAATACAGATCGTATCGCCTCAGAGATCGTGCATATCTCTGAGATGGGACGTGACCTTCGGACCCGCACCGAGGAGGCTCAAGCCTCAGTGAGCGGGATCAAACAGGCAGCTGAAGACCTGAACCGTTTGGCCCTGGTATTGAAAGAAATGGTCGACCAGTATCGTCTCTGATCTTCCCTCAACACATCCCCCTCGTTTGGCGGGGCCTTCGGGCCCCGCTTTTTTGCTTGACACAAGCCTTCGTCTCAATAGGGTTCTTTAAACATGAGAACTCTCCTCTGGGGGTTGGTCCTCCTCTTTTTGGCTTCCCCAGCCCTTCCCCTTGATCCATCAAGGGTACTGGTGGTGGCCAACCAGCGTAGTTCTCTCTCGGTGAAGATGGCTCGCTATTACCAAAAGAAACGGGGTATCAAAGAAGAGATGGTGCTTTTTCTGGACCTACCTCTGAAAGAAGAGATCAGCCGTCCGGTTTATTTGCGATATCTGGAAAGGCCTTTGGCCGCCTATCTTCAAGAACACAACCTCGAGGACCAAGTGTTAGCCCTGCTACTCATGCCCCAGGTACCCCATAAGATACGTGGAAGGGTGGGGCGGAAGGGTGACGCAGCGGCGGTTGATTCCGAGCTTGCACTCCTTTACCGCAAGATGCTCTATGGTCCTTATCGCCTCTCAGGCTGGCTTCCAAATCCCTTCTTTCGGACCCCCCTTTCAATCCCTTTTGAACACGATCGTTTTGACATTTATCTGGTTACGCGTTTGGCTGGGTACAACGAGGCCGAAGTGCAAGCTCTGGTGGACCGGGCCCTCCTGGCTACCAAGACCAGACCACCTTTCCGGCTAGTACTCGACGCCAAAGATGGTCCCGCAGCCCCGGGGGACAACTGGATGCATGCCGCTTGGCTTCTCCTGAAAGACACCCCTGGTCTCCTTTTCACCCTCTCCTTCGATCCCGCCTTTGTCCTGCGGGCTAGCCGGGTCATAGGTTACGCCTCTTGGGGATCAAATGATCCTAACTACCCTCCGGATCGCCGTCTTTTCCTGGAGTTTTTACCAGGTGCCATCGGGGTGACCTATGTGAGCACCAGCGCCCGAACCTTTCGTGAACCACCCCCTGGCTGGAGAGTGGGGGCCTCCTGGAAGGCCAAACACAAACACTTTGCTGGTTCACCCCAATCCCTCATTGCCGACTTGGTACGTCTGGGAATCACCGGTGTATCGGGCAACGCCTATGAACCTTATCTTTCGGCTTCCGCTCGTCCCCATCTCCTTTTTACGGCTTATTTGGCCGGAGACACCCTGGCAGAGGCCTATTATCGTTCTTTGGCTTATTTGAGCTGGCAAACGGTGGTGCTAGGGGATCCTCTTGCCCGTTTGAAGGAGGGTTTTTCTCCTTCCACTCCCCAGAGGTGGTTTTTCAAACGACGAAGACGTTACTTGGAGGCCAAAAGCTCTGGAAGCCCCCGAGATCTCCTCTTCCTGGCTGAAATAGACCTCAAACTCGGCTATCCGGACAAGGCCCTTAAGCGCCTGCGGCCCTTGCTCAAAGAAAGGATGTCTCCTCGCCTCTTTCGCTTGTTGTCCAGGATCGCTTCTTCACCAGAACCTCGTCGTAAGATAAGGCGCCTTCTGCGCGAGAAGACCGATCCCCTGAGCCAGCTCTTTCTGGCTTTTCTGGCCTTTGAGGACCACCTTTACCAAGAAACTGAGAGGCGTTTGGTCAGGGTGCTTGCCCTTCCTTCTCCTCCTCCGGAGGCCTATTTTTTGGCGGGTGTGCTCGCTGAGAGACAGGGGCGCTGCCGAAAGGCTATCGGGTACCTGGAGAAAGCCATCGCCGAGGTTCCGGGGCAGTGGTCTTTTTTTGTGCCCCTTTATCGGGCGCTCAAAAAGTGTGGCCAGCAGAAGAGGGCCTCTCACATCCGGGAGGCCATTTTCAGGAGACCGGATTTGGTAGACCTCTGGCCCTCTTTCCGGGATCAATAACGCCGGTTGATCTCCCACTGCCAAGCGGTGCGAAGGATGAATTCCAGATCGTCAAAACGAGGTGAGAACCCTAGTAACCGGCGTGCTTTGTCACAAGCCGCCACCAGCTCCGGAGGATCTCCCGGACGGCGGGGCCTTTCTTCCACCGGAATGGAACGTCCGGTTACCCGTTTAGCGCACTCGAGGACCTCTCGGACCGAATAACCATGACCATAACCGCAGTTGAGTACCAGACTTTCTCCTCCCGAAAGCAGGTGTTCCAAGGCCAGGAGGTGAACGCGAGCCAGGTCTTCTACGTGAATGAAGTCGCGAATGCAACTTCCGTCAGGGGTGGGATAATCCGTGCCATAGAGCTGAAAGGTTCTTCTCTTTCCGAGGGCTGTTTGAAGCAGAAGGGGGATGAGATGAGTCTCTGGTTCGTGGGCTTCCCCGAGATGACCCTCGGGATCTGCGCCGGCAGCGTTGAAATATCGTAACGAAACGTAGGGAAGCCCGTAAGCCTGATGACAGTCTGAAAGGATCCTTTCCACGAAGAGTTTGCTCGCCCCATAAGGATTGATGGGTCTTAAGGGGTGCTCTTCGGGGATGGGTATTTGTTCCGGGTTCCCGTAGACTGCAGCGCTGGAGGAAAAGATAAAGGCCTTCACCCCGACCCGGAGGGCTTCTTCTAGCAGGGTTATGGTTTCAGCCAGGTTGTTGCGATAGTACCTGAGAGGATGGGAAACGCTTTCTGACACCACGATGAAGGCGGCAAAATGCATAATGGCTATGGGTCTTTCGGCCTCTAGCAGCGCCTGTAATCGCTTCCGGTTGGCCAGAGATCCTTCGATAAGACGTCCGTAGAGAACCGCTTCCCGGTGCCCGGAAGATAGGTCATCATAAACCAAAGGTTCAAAGCCTTTCCGGGCCAAGGCCTTAGCCACGTGGGAGCCAATGTAGCCAGCCCCTCCTGCTACCAAGATCTTTGGTTTTCTACCAGTCATAGGGTTTGGCTAGGATTTCGCGCACTTTAAGGGAAAAGAATTTGTTTGATGGCATGGCCCGGATGATGGCCACGGTGTCTGCTCCGCGTGCGGTGCCCGCTACGGTGATGACGTCCTCCGGAGGGATGAGACCGGCATCGCAGGCCATAAGGGCGATTTCAACGCAGACCTTTACACCTTGTCCGAAAAGACGCAAGGTGTTGGCCACCAGGTCTTGCTGGGAATAGTGCAAGAGTTCTCGAATCGCTGTCCCGAGGTTGCGGAAGACCATGGTCCCGGTGTAGACCCTGGCCCCCAGGGATTCTATCTGGGCCCGGGTTTGGGGGCTCATTTCGAGTTTGCCAGGTTCCCGGAACCCCACGTTGTGGGTCACTATCACCAAGTTGGCCCCACAGCCCCGAAAAAGTTCAGCTGCCAGAAGTCCCGTGTCTCCAAAGGTAGAAGCTACCACCACGTGTTTGATTCCCCTTTCCTCAAAGGCCTTCTTGGCTATCTCAAGGCAAACTCTCGTGTTTTCCTTTCCGGCCTTTTCAAAATAGACCCCCATCCTTCCCTCCCTGAGAGTTTTTGACCAGATGATAACAAAGTCCCGGGTCTTTGCCCAAGGCTTTGGTCAAATTTAGCCATTTTTTGTTTCTCGCTTGTCAGGTGGCATCTCTTACATTAGAAACTCACGCAAGTTCCTGGCTGAGGAGGTCCCCTATGCCGCGCGCGCTAAAATGGAAGATCGCCTTGTTGGTCTTTCTCACGGTACTTTCTGTCATCCTGGTCTTGCCGTCTTTTTATCCAAATCTGCCTTCCTGGTATCTCAAACACATCTATGGTCAGACTCTCAAGTTGGGGCTTGATCTCCAGGGGGGGATGCATCTTGTTCTGCAGGTAGACGTGGACAAGGCCATCGAAAACGCCCTTTCTGCTCAGGTGAAAGACCTGCAGCAGGTCCTGGCTCGTAAGGGGATTCGGGTAGCTTTGGCTGAAAGCAAGAATTTCAAAGAAGCCGTTCTCATCCTGCCCAATCAGAGCGCCCTTGAGAAGGTCAAACAGATCATTGAGAAAGACTTTCCGAGTTTGCGCGTGGTCCGGGTGGAAAAGGCGGAGTTCCCCAAGCTTGTGATTTCTTTGACGCCGGAGCAGATCGCGTTCATCCGGGAGAACGCGGTGGATCAATGTCTGGAGATCATTCGCAACCGGATCGATCAGTTCGGAGTCACCGAACCCGTGATCGTCAAACAGGGCAAGGACAAGATTGTGGTGCAACTCCCGGGGGTCAAGGATCCAGAGAGGGCCCTACGACTCATTGGTCAGACTGCCCAGCTCGAGTTCAAGCTGGTGGACGAAGAGGCCATGAGCCGTATTGATCTTCAGGCCCTCATTGCCAAGGCTATCCGAGAAGGCCGTCTCAAACCCAATGCCTCCCGCGAGGAGGTCAATCGGGTTCTGCGGCCCTATATTCCGCCGGATGATGAGATCTATTTCCTGGTGGAGCGCGACCGTCAGACTGGCCGCATAATCAAGCGCCCGCTCCTCTTGAAGAGGCGAGCGGTACTTACAGGGGACATGGTCAAGACCGCCAGGGTGCGCATAGGAGGCGTGTACAATGAACCATACGTGGCCCTGGAACTGACTGATCGGGGGGCCCGCATCTTTGAGCGGGTGACTGCTGAAAACGTTGGCAAGCGCCTGGCCATCGTATTGGACAACGTGGTTCGTTCGGCTCCGGTGATCCGAGAACGTATTCCCGGGGGGCACGCGCAAATCACAGGCTCTTTTACTTACGAGGAGGCCGCGGATCTGGCCATTGTCCTGCGTGCCGGGGCCTTGCCTGCTCCGGTGAAGGTCATCCAGAACATCACCGTTGGTCCCAGCCTAGGGCGTGATTCCATCAAAAAGGGTCTGATGTCTGGCCTCATCGGAGCAGCGGCGGTCATGCTCTTCATGATCATTTACTATCGTTTCTCGGGCTTTGTGGCGGATATCGCCCTCATCCTGAACGTACTCATGCTCCTGGCGGTGCTTTCCCTGTTTCGGGCCACCCTTACCCTGCCGGGTATCGCGGGTATCATCCTCACCATGGGTATGGGAGTGGATTCGAACGTGCTCATTTTCGAGAGGATGCGAGAAGAGCTCTCTCTGGGACGCCCCCCTCGCGCGGCCATTGTGGCTGGTTACGAACGGGCTTTTTGGACCATCGTGGATGCCCACATCACTACGCTCATCACAGCCTTGGCCCTCTTCCTCTTTGGTACGGGTCCTATTAAAGGATTTGCAGTCACCCTCTCGGCAGGTATCGTAATCAACCTCTTCACCGCTATTTTTGGTACACGAATCGTTTACGACTATCTCATCGCCAAGGGCAGGACCCCTCGGATCAACTTTCTTTCCATCGTAGGCAAACCAAACCTTGATTTTATGGGGGCCAGGAAGTTTGCCGCGGTCATCTCTGGCATCCTGGTCCTTTTAGGGGTGGTGGCCTTTGTCCAAATCTCTCGTGGGGCAGCCAACCTGGGAGTGGACTTTGGAGGAGGAGTAATGGCCTATTATCGGGCCGAAAAACCATTCAGCCTGGATGAAATCCGAAAGGCCTTCAAAGAGGCCGGGATTACTGGGTTCCAACTCCAAGATGTCAAGGGTGAAAACCTCCTCATCGTTAAGCTGCGCAAGAAGACCGAGACCGTCGGAGACCTTGAGCTCAAGGTACGAAAGGTGCTTGAAGAGAAGTTTCCGGCCTACAAATTCAGGCTCGAGGGCAAAGAGGAGATTGGATCAGCCATCAGCAAGGAGCTCAAACGCAAGGCCATTATCGCCATCGCCATTTCTCTGGCGGGCATCATCCTCTATCTAGCCTTCCGTTTCAACGTGAGCTTTGGGGTGGCAGCAGCAGCGGCCACCTTCCACGATGTTCTGGCGGTGCTGGGTCTTTTCTACGTGCTCAATCGTGAGATCACCCTGCTTTTCGTGACAGCCCTCCTTACCCTGGCGGGTTACTCTCTTACAGATACCGTGGTCATCTTCGATCGTATCCGAGAAAATATCAAACGTTACCGCGGACGATTGAGCTTCGTGGAGATCATAAACAAGAGCGTGAACGAGATGTTGGCGCGCACCATCATTACCACTTTGACTACTTTGTTGGTCATCCTTGCCATCCTCTTCTTTGGAGGGGTGGTATTGAGGGACTTCGCCCTGGCCTTGGCCCTGGGAGTAATAGTGGGGACTTACAGTTCGGTCTTTGTGGCCAGCCCGATCGTACACCTCTGGCACAAAGGAGAGACTCCGAAGGTGGGAGGAGGCTAGGGAAGTTTTCCGTTGAGTTTCCAGGCCCAGGCAAGCACCACGGCTACAGCTTCGTATAGCTCTGGTGGTACCTGGGCCTCAATTTCGAGCTTCATAAGGGCCTCAACCAGTTCCTGATCCTGGTGGATGGGGAGCCCGGCTTCCCGGGCCAGGGAAAGGATCTTCTCAGCCAGCGGACCAGCCCCTTTGGCCACCACCCGGGGAGCAGCATCCTGATTTGGTTCGTACCTGAGGGCCACCGCTTTCTTCATATCTTCTCTATCGTCTTTTTTGCCTCTGAAACCAAACGACTCTCGAAAAGCTTGTTTAAAAGAGGATTTAAACCTAAAAATTTCTTAAATTCCGCAGGTTGTTCCTTTTCCTCTGATTTCCTCCCAAAAAGGATTTGTGTCCCTTTCTTCTCTATGGCTATTATTTCTCAATAAATGCTGAGAAGGAGGGGGGTAGAGTGAAAAAGATCGTTCTGGTCAAGTGCAAGATGATTTCAGAACAAAATCTTTGTCCGGGTGATACCAAATGCTTTGTGGCCCTCAGTCGCAAAGAGGGAGAATTTGCCCGTTACAAGGAGACGGGAGCAGAGATTGTAGGCATCGTGGACTGTGCTGGCTGTGAGGGTAACAAGAACCGGGTGATTTGTAGTCTTATGTTGCTTAAGCTCCAGCTTGGGGCCCTGAACGAAAAAGCCGACGCCGTACACGTTGGTACGTGTATTATGAAGTTTTGTAAGAGAAAGGACGACCTAATCGCTGCCATCAAGGAGAAGGCCGGGGTAGAGGTGATCGAGGGGACTCACCCCTATGCCCCGGCTTCTATCTTCGGAAGCTAAGGTTTCTCCTGGTGGGAGCGCTGGTGGGGCTTCTTTTCTTCCCGAAAGGGCCCCACTTTTATCTTCTTGGTCTTCCCCTGGCGTCTGATCAGGAGTTCCACTCGGTCCTGAGGACCTTTCTGATAGAGGATGAGTTTGAGATCAGCCACGCTCCGGACTGGTTTCCCGTCGGCTTTGAGGATGAGGTCCTCGGGCTGGAGTCCGGCCTTTTCTGCGGGAGTTCCCGGAAGGACCTTTTTGATGAGGAGACCTTCTTCTTTCTCTTCGATCAGGATACCGAGACGGGCGGTGAAAGGAGCTTTTTCCGGCGCAGGAAAGAGCACGTAATCTGCCATGGCAGGTGACAGTCCTTCCCCTGGTGAGAGGAGGACAATGACATAGTCCTCGATTCCTCTTCGAGCCACCCTGGAAGGGATACCATAACCGTATGCTACGTGAGCCCGACCCACCAATACTACCATCTGGCGGTTGGGATGTTCTTTGAGATAAGAGACAATGTGCTCGGCCATGGTTTCATCCCAAAGGAGTTGGGCCTGATAGAAGGTTTCGAAGTCCTTGATTTCTTTCTGGTTTTCGGGATGGCTTTCATAAACCAGGCGCAAGTATTCCCGATAGGCGACGTTTTCACGGTTTATTTCTGGCAGCGAAGCTCGTTCTTCAGGGCTTAGGGCTTCAAGGCCCCTTTTGGCCACTTTGTCTGTGATCTCCGACGGGACATTAAGGGCCACTAGAGGAAGGCGGTGTTTGCGGGCGTAATCCAAGATGGGCTTGTAGAGCCGCCAGTTGAATCCCCATCGTTTGAAATATTCCGTGCGCTTCAGGAACTCGATCTCATCGAGGCGACCAGAAACGTAGTCGTCAAGTACTTTCTGGAAGGGGGCCTGGAACATCTCCAGGCCGATGGCTATCCGATGGCCGTGCTCGTTGAGCCACTTGATGATGGCCAACTGGGCCAGGTGTTCCTCGTAACGATCATGTTGCTCTCCGAGAAAGATTACCCGGTGGAGGGAAATGGCCCGGGCGATGGTTTCAAGGGGATAGAGATCTTTGAGAGAGACTCCCCGGACCCCGTTGGAGAGACTAACGCGCATGCCGTGTTGGTAACGGGGTTTTTCCTTCTTGATCAGCTCTCCTCCTTGAGAACAAATCCGCTGATAACGACCCAGATGTGGGAGCTTGGGGAGCACAGCTTCGATGGCTTTCCGGTTGGAGGCCTTCACCACCGCTAGGATGGCTTGAGGATAGACCGGATTTTCCTGCACTTCGAGACAAAGATCTCCTTGGAAGGAAGAGAGGGAGAAAAGGGAGGAGAGTTTGGATGGCACTTTCCCTAAGTAGATCAGGTTTTTGGCACTTTCTTCTGGATAGAGGACCTCAAGTTCCAGGCGATAGCCGCGTTTTTCAAGGAAGTTGATCAGGGGGCGATAGAGGCTTATTTCCCGTTTCTCACCAAGGATCATTCGACCACCCTGAAAGGCCAGGACCCTGGCAATGACCGGAGGAAATTCTGGTTCAGTTAGGTGGCGGGCCAAGTCGTAATCAGGGTCGAGAAGGGCGTAGAGGGGTCTTCCAGAGATGGTAACGTCTACCCGGGTTCGGGGACCAGAGAGAAAGACAAGAGTCTCTTTGGTTTCTTTTTCTGAGACGATCCTGAGGGGAATCGTGAGTTCGTAGAAGGGCTCTTTTTGGCTGATGCTCAAGCCTACCAGATAGCGATCATTCTTAAGCGGGATGAGGCGTTCGCGATAAAAGGTGAGGCGAGGCAGACCGGTGCGCTTGATCCATTGGTCAAAAAAACCCCGGAGAGAACTTCGGCTCGTCTCTTCAAAACACTTCTGAATTTCTGGCCAAGAGATCGCTGTGAAGAGATACTTCTCGTAAAGGAGCCGTAAGGCCTTGAAAAAGAGCTCCTTTCCGATTCTTTCCCGGAGCATGTGAAAGACCAGGGCTCCTTTGCCGTAACCGATAGCCTGGGCCGCAGGGTCAGTGCGGAAACGGAAGTCTTTGAGGGGAAAATCGTTTTCAGGGGTGACATAGCTTTCGTAAGTAACCAGCAAGTGATGTCGGTAATCAGCACCTTCTCCTCTTTCTTCTGCAATCAGATGGTCAGCCAGATAGGTTACCAGGGCTTCACACCAGTTACCTTCTTTCCAGTTGACGTAGACCCCGTTGCCGAACCAGTTGTGGAGCATTTCATGACGTAGGGAGATCTCGGCCACGAAGGGCAACCTGATGATGCTTTGTCCGATGAGGGTAAAGGTGGGAAAGGCGTAGCCGGTGGGAAAGACATTTTCCACCACGGCGAAACGACGATAAGGGTAGGGACCGATCAACTTCTCGTAATAATGCAGATAGCGCTTGGCGTGGTCGAGATAGGTCCGAGCGAGACGTCGATCCGGTTTGAGAAGATAGACGGCCAGGGTTACCTTTCCGGTTTTCTTTTCATAATAGTGATAGGGGGCAGCTATCAGGGGTGGGGCTTCAGTGGGATGAGGGAAACGGAAGTGATAGGAGGCCACTTTTTTGCGGACCACCTTGATCTGGTCTGCGGGAGCTACAGCCTTGAAACGTTTGGGTACCGTGACGTGCAAGTCGTAATAGGCCAGCCCCTTTACACTCGGAAACCAATTTTCTGTAAGCACAACCGCTTTGCGTGAAATGTGGTTGGAGCCTTTTCCCGAAAATTTGGCAGAGAAGCGAATTCTTAGGACTTGTTTGGCCGAGGTGGAGAGGACACGAAAGTAACCGTTTTCGATTTCTGGCTCCAGGAGGCGTCCGGCCAGGGTCACCTTTTTGACTGCCAAGTTTTTCACATTTATCCACACTACTTTGCGTGGTGGAAGTTCAATGCGGGCCTCACCGTTTAGGAAGTGTTTACTGGTGACTACCTGGGCCGAAAGCCACACCCGCGGAATTGGAACCAAGGTGGAGCTGGTCTTTTCCTTGGCCTGAAGGGGGGTTGTCCCCCAGAAAACAAAACAAAGGATGAACCAAGCGATGAGTCGCATCTTTTCCTCCTTTAGAGTCACCACTAGAGTTTCACCACGCTGGCAGCCTGTACAAAATTTTGGGCTAGACGGGGATGGCTGCCAAAGTGTAGGTGAACGTAGCTGGCGAAGAGATTTCCTTCAACCAGACCAAAGGTCTTGAAGTCTTGTCCTTGAGCATCAAAGGCCGCAAACCCGTGGGAGAGATCATTTTCAAGGGTGCTGTAGCGAAATTCGTGTCCCCGGGCGTGTTCGCCCAGCGGCAAAAGGAAGTTTTCTCTTCGGGCCTCGAGTTTTCGGTAGCCAAGAGCTTGGAGTCTGTTCTTGAAGACGACTCGGGCGGGAAGCACTCCCCCTAAGGGATAGTAGTTTCCGTCTTTTGAGATCCCCTGACAGAGAGACATAAAACCTCCGCATTCCGCCAACACCACCGCTCCTTGGGCCAATCGATCCCTGAGAGCTGACCACAGGTCTTTACGGGCCGAAAGGGCCTGGAGGTAAAGTTCTGGATAGCCTCCTCCAAAATAGTAACCCTGGGCTAGAGGAAGGGGATCACGGAGGGGAGAGAAAAATTGGAGCTTGGCCCCGGCTTCTTTCAAAAGATCAAGATTTTCCTGATAGTAGAAGGAAAAGGCCTCATCCCGGGCGACAGCGATCAGGGCCCGAACTGGAGGGACTTCAGGCTGGGGAAGGGGGCTGAAGCTTTTTTCTGGGAGCGAATCCAGCAGGGAATTCAGTTCAAAGTGCTCGGCCATGGTCCGGAGCAATTTTTCCCGGAAACCCGGAGGCCATTCGTGCCCTTCTATCAGGCCCAGATGGCGGGAGGGGAGGGAGAGGCCTTCTTCTTTGGGAATCATGCCGAAAACTTTAAACCCCGCTCTTTCTAAGGGCTTACGCAGCATTTCCTCGTGGCGTGGGCTTCCTACGCCAGTAACCACCACTCCCAGAAAGGAAAGGTCGCGTCCATAATGTACCAGCCCTTGAGTCAGGGCGGCGATGGTGCCTCCCAGTCCTCGGGCCCCGAAGACCAGCAGGATCGGTACCCCTAGCAGGTGGGCTATCTCTGCGGTGGAAGCGCGAAGGGTGCCGGAAAGCCCATCGTAGAGGCCCATCACCCCTTCTATCACGGCGATGTCTGCCCCTCTCAGACCTCGTTGGAAGGTGCGCAGCAGGGCCTTTTCATCCAGCATCCAGGAATCAAGGTTGTAACAAGGACGTTCGGCGGCCCGTCGGAGATGTCCAGGGTCGATGTAATCTGGTCCGATCTTGAAAGGGCTCACACAAAGACCTCGTTCTCGCAAGAGGAGGATCAAGCCACAAGAAAGGAGGGTCTTGCCAGAAGAGCTCGAAGCCGAGGCGATTATCAGGGCCTTGGGCATGGGGTTATTCTTACTCGGCCTTGAACCGACCTGGCAAGGGAGAGGGGCCACCTTCTTGGGTGGCCCTGGATCTAGTCGAGGCGATGCATGGGTCTCCCGCAACAAATCGGGGGCTCCTCCTGGGGAGCGTATTCTTCCAGGCGGTTGCATTCTAGGCATACGTATCGGATCTTCTCGCCTTGGTAGGCCGGTGCTTCGGACTCCATCTTGAGCCCTTCCACCTGGAATTGGGCTGCTTCCGTGGCTTCGGGAACATAGAGCCCCAACGGGACAAGCTTGAAGCTTTCTCCTTCGCAAGAGACAAGATATTGCCAGAGACGATTGAGGGATTGGGTCTCAGCCGAATTTTCAGGAATAAAACGGACGATTTGTTTTTCTATCTCGATCTTCATGATGCCCCCTCCATTTCTTGCATGGGTCGAAAGGCTTTCTTACTTGCTCCGCATACCGGACAACACCAGTGCTCGGGCAAGTCCTCGAACCTGGTTCCAGCAGGTATTTTGCCCTTTCGATCTCCTTTGGCCGGGTTGTAAATGTAGCCGCAATTGCTCGTGGAACAGATGTAGGCTCCTTCAAAAGGGTTGTTGCTCATTATCCCCTCCTGCCCCTTTCTTTTATTAAAGAATTTTTCTATTTTAGTTTAACTTTTTGTCAATATGTTTTTTTGTAAAATATTTCTTCTTGACATTTGGACACTGGTGACATTAATCTGTTTGTTGAAAATCAAATTTCTATAAGGAGGGGGAAATAAAATGGCAGAAAGATTGGAAATTTATCGTTGCAACGTTTGTGGCAATATTGTGATGGTTCTACACGGCAGTCACGGCCAACTGGTCTGTTGCAATCAGCCCATGGAGCTTCTCAAGGAAAACACCACGGATGCCGCTTATGAAAAGCATGTCCCGGTAATCGAAAAGATCGAAGGTGGATTCAAGGTCAAGGTGGGCAGCGTCCCTCATCCTATGGAGGAGAAACACTACATCGAGTGGATCGAACTGGAAGCTGATGGAAGGTCCTATCTCCAGTTTTTGAATCCCGGAGAGACTCCGGAGGCGGTCTTCAAGGTGGAGGCCGAAAAGGTTACCGCGCGTGAGTACTGTAATCTTCACGGCCTTTGGAAGGCCGAAGTTTAGACTTTCAAGGCTAAGGAGGGCTGTTATGCCGC
Organism: uncultured Thermodesulfobacteriota bacterium; assembly: GCA_964630855.1. GTDB lineage: Bacteria > Desulfobacterota > Thermodesulfobacteria > Thermodesulfobacteriales > Thermodesulfatatoraceae > JAADCO01. Next base: position 246,746 of record CAZVXP010000004.1, read on the forward strand.
CGATCAAAATCAAAGAAGACATCTATTGGGTGGGGGCCATCGATTGGAACATCAGAGATTTCCACGGCTATTCCACCAAGCGGGGCTCCACGTATAACGCTTATTTGGTCCTCGATGAAAAGGTCACCCTCTTCGATACCGTCAAGAAACCCTTTGTGGGTGATCTTATCCACAATCTCGTCAGGGTCTTGGGCGATCCGGAAAAAATAGACTACATCGTCGTCAATCACGTAGAAATGGATCACTCCGGAGCCCTGCCAGAGATCATCGAACGAGTCAAGCCCGAGAAGGTTTTCTGCTCGCCCATGGGGTTCAAGGGGCTCAAGGAACATTTTCATCGTGAAGACTGGCCCTTGGTAGAGGTAAAGAGTGGAGAGGAGCTCTCCCTGGGTCGCCGAAAGGTCAAGTTCCTTGAAACGCGTATGATTCACTGGCCAGATAGCATGATTTCCTATCTGCCCGAAGACAAAATCCTCATTTCCCAAGACGCCTTTGGCCAGCATTACGCTACCAGTGCCCGCTTTGATGACGAAGTCCGTTACGATGAGCTGATGCAGGAGGCTGCCAAATATTACGCCAATATCGTGTTGCCCTTCTCACCTCAGGTCGAAAAACTTCTGCAGACGGTGCGGGAAATGGGCCTGGAGATCGAGATGATACTCCCGGATCACGGAGTGATCTGGCGTCGTCACGTAGCGGATATCATTTCAGCCTATCAGCGTTGGTGTACCCATCAAAGTGAAGAATACGCCCTGGTGGTTTACGCCACCATGTGGCACAGCACCGAAAAAATGGCCCTGGCCATCGCCGAAGGACTCATGCGGGAAGGTGTCAGGGCAAAGGTGATGAATGCCGGGCTGGAACACCGGAGCGATATCATGACCGAAGTTCTTACCGCCCGTGGCCTGGTCTTCGGTTCCTCCACCCTCAACAACAACATGCTTCCTCAAATGGCCGATGTCCTTACTTACATCAAAGGGTTGAGGCCTCGGAAGAAATTGGGAGCGGCCTTTGGCTCCTACGGCTGGAGTGGGGAGGCTGTAAAGCACATCAACAAAGTCTTGGAGGAAATGAAGACCAAAATCCTCCATCCTGGTCTTCGGGTGAAGTTCGTTCCCACCCATGAGCAGCTCAAAGAATGTGTGGAAATGGGTCAAACCATCGCCCGGGGCCTCAAGGAAGCCTCCCATGTCTAAAAACCGTCGCACCCTAAAGCAAGAGGTCCTCGCTCTTTTGGAACGCGAGGACCTCCCTTCCCTTATGAAGGCGGTCCTTCGTTATCCACTCCGTCAGGTAGTGAATCCCTTGATCGGGGCCCTTTGTCGAGACGACGTGACCCGTTTCAAAGCCGTGGCAGCCATTGGCCAGGTGGTGGCCAAGCTCGCTGACAAGGACCTGGAAGCCGCCAGGGTGATCATTCGTCGCTTTATGTGGATGTTAAACGAGGAATCCGGAGGCATGGCCTGGGGCGTGCCAGAGGCCATGGCTGAATGCCTGGCCCAACATCGGAGACTGGCTGAGGAATACACCTCCATCCTTATTTCTTATATCTGGCCTGAAGGTAACTACCTGGAATATCCACCTGCTCAGAGGGGTGTAATTTGGGGGATAGGACGTCTGGCCGATTTCCAATTGGATCTTCTCCTCCGTTTCGAGGCCCCGGAGCATATCCTGCACCTCCTAGACTCATCGGATCCCTCCGTGCGAGCTCTAACGGTTTGGGCCTATGGCAAAATGGTCCCCACCCTGGATGATAGGTTCCGCCTATATCTAGCTCAAAAGCTCAAGGGTCTTATAGATGAACCCGTTACTCTGGTCCTCTTGGATGATCTTGAGATTAAAGAATTTTGTTTCCATCGCCCTGTTCTTGAGAATATTTTGCAGCAACTTCTTGACGACCACTAAGATTATCTGCTAAAGAAAGATAGCCCAGTCCAGATTGTTTCCAGGCGCTCAGTCCGCCTTCTTTCTAGCGCCCTTTTGATAAGGAGGTTTCCAATGGCTCACAGGACAACCTTTATCACTAATCTGCGCCAGGTCCCGGCTTTGGCGGAAAATGAGAGATTACAAGAAGTAGTGGCCCGTTTTCCTTTGAAGTGCACCGAATACTATCTGGGACTTATCAATTCTTTTGATGGCAACGACCCCATCGGACGCATTATCCTTCCACACGAAGACGAGCTCCTGGAATGGGAATGGGGCAAGCTTGATCCCTCCAATGAGAAGGCCTACACCGTAATCCCGGGTCTCCAACACAAGTACGACTCCACCGTGCTCATGTTAGTTTCGGGAAATTGCGCGGGTCTTTGCCGCTATTGCTTTCGCAAACGTCTCTTCCTCGACGGAGGTCGTCCGGAAGTGCTCCAGGACCTTGATGAAGCCCTTCGTTATATCCGTCTCCATCCTGAGATCACAAATGTCATTCTCTCTGGAGGAGATTCCCTCATGTTGCCTACCGCGCGGCTGCGTGAGATTGTCTCCCGACTGCGCGAGATCTCTCACGTGGGCATCATCCGACTCGGCTCCAAGGTGCCGGCCTATTTCCCTCAACGTATCTTGCATGATCCGGAACTCTTGGAACTTATCAAACGCTATTCCAGCCCTGAGAAGCGCATCTATGTTATCGCTCATTTTGATCATCCACGGGAGCTTACCCCTGACGCCGTAAAGGCTTGCGACCTCTTGATACGGGCCGGGGCCATTGTCTTAAACCAGACCCCGCTGATTCGTGGGGTAAACGATGACCCTCAAGTGTTGGCTGAACTCTTTCGCCGTCTCTCCTTCGCCGGCATCGCTCCCTATTACGTATTCCAATGCCGACCCACGGTGGGTAATCGTCCTTACGCCGTGCCCATTGAAGAAGGGTATCAGATCTTTGAAGCGGCGAGGGGCTTGGTTTCTGGTTTGGCTAAACGGGCCCGTTTCACTATGTCACACGAGATGGGAAAGCTTGAGATCATCGCCCTCACCGATGAACATGTCATCTTCAAGTTCCACCGCGCCGCGGACAACGCCAACACCGGCAAGGTCCTCATCTACCGTCGGAATCCTGACGCCTATTGGCTTGATGATTATGCGGAGATGGTAAACGCCCACCCCTTGGAAAGTGACGCTCTCTATCCCTCGGTTTACGTGTAATCTAGCGCTCCTCCTTCCCCTTTGGGCCCTCTGGTGTCTGGTTCACAGTCTTTTCGTTTCACACAAGGTCCAGAGGGCCCTGGGCTCCAGACCCATTTTGAGACGCTGGTGGCGCTTGGTTTTCAACGTGTTCAGTATGGTTACAGTCTTACCTCTGGTGATTCTCACCTATCTTGGAGACGGCCCCTTGGTCTGGCGCTGGCCTCTCTGGGCCTGGCCCCTTAAGATCCTCCTGTGGGGCCTCGGCCTCTATCTTTTCTTGGCAGCCTTTAAGATTTACGGTTTCTGGGAATTTTTGGGGCTCAAACCTCCCAAAAAGGGGCTTCTGCGCCAGGGTATCCTGGCCCGTCTTCGGCATCCTCTTTACACCGGAGGCTTTCTCTTCCTTTGGGCGCGAGACCAGAGTCTTTGCTGGTTCTGGACCGATGTTTTGCTCACGGTCTATCTCTTACTGGGGACCTATTTGGAGGAGAGGAAACTTCTCCGTGAATTCGGTGAGGAATACGCGCGTTATCGCCGAGAGGTTCCTCCTTTCTGGCCTCGCTTCTCCTAGCGTCATTTTTTTGACAGGCTTTTTGAGAAAAACCCTCTTGCTTCGGCTCCAAAGCAACGACCGTCACCTCAAAGAGAGGGCCTCTATTTGGCATTTCTATTGCTTTAAGAGGCCGTGGACCTTTTGGGAGAGGAAATGTTTGAAGAAAAGACCATCCTCATTACGGGCGGTACGGGTTCTTTTGGTCAGAAGTTCGTAGAGACAGCCCTTTCTCGTTTCCGGCCTCGCAAGATCATCGTTTATTCCCGCGACGAATACAAGCAATATCAAATGCAGAGGCGGTTTTCGCGCTATCAAGACCAGCTGCGTTTCTTCATCGGAGACATTCGTGATCGTCAGCGCCTTTGTCGGGCCTTGGAAGGGGTGGACTACGTCATCCATGCGGCGGCTTTCAAACAGGTACCAGCAGCGGAATACAATCCCTTCGAAGCGGTGAAAACCAACATTTTAGGGACCCAGAACCTGGTCGAAGCCGCCATTGATAAGGGAATCAAGAAGGTGGTTGCCCTTTCTACGGACAAAGCCGTCAATCCTATCAACCTTTACGGAGCCACTAAATTGGCCATGGAAAAGATCGTGGTGGCTGGAGAAAATTATTCGGGTCGGAAAGATATCACCTTTTGCGTGGTTCGCTATGGAAACGTCCTTGGTTCCAGAGGGAGCGTGCTGCCATATTTCTTGGAATTAAAACAGAAGGGACAGAAGACCTTCCCCATTACGGACCCCCGTATGACGCGCTTCTGGATCACTCTCGAAGAAGCGGTGGAGCTAGTCCTTTTTGCCCTAGACAAGGCCGTAGGTGGGGAGATTTTCGTGCCCAAGATCCCCAGCATGAAGATTGTCGATCTGGCACGGGCCCTTTGTCCAGATTGCCGCTTCGAGGTGGTTGGTATCCGCCCGGGAGAAAAGCTTCACGAAACCCTAATCTCCGAAGACGAAGCCCGCAGCACCCATGATTTGGGCAAATACTATGCCATTTTGCCCCAGTTCGTCTTTCGTAGAAAGGGACTCTTAGAACGCTATCAGTCCTTTCCCAAAGTGGAGGAAGGATTTTCCTATCGGAGCGATACCAACGACTGGTGGCTTAGTGAGGAAGAACTGAGGGCCATTTTGGCCCGTCAGTTTGGAGAGGCGATATGGTCCCCTATGGCCGGCAATTTATTGACGAGCAGGATGTGGCTTGCGTCTTGAGGGCCTTGAAGGCCCCGTTCCTGACCCGTGGTCCGGAAATAAAAGCGTTCGAGAGGGAGCTTGCAGCCTATTGTGGTGCGCGTTTTGCAGTGGTGGTGAATTCCGGTACTTCCGCCCTTTTGGCTGCTTATGCTGCCGCTGGTCTCGGGCCCGGGGATGAGGTGCTCGTGCCAGCCAATACCTTCTCTGCTACTTCCAACGCCCTTCTTTGGTTGGGGGCCAGGCCTGTCTTCGTGGATATTGAGAGCGAGACAGGGAACCTCAGCCTGGACGGTCTTGAGACCTATCTTAGCCCGGCCACCAGAGCTGTAGTGCCGGTTCATTATGCCGGTCGACCTGTAGAACTCGCCAAACTCAGGGATTGGGCCTCCCGGTATGGGTTGCTGGTAATCGAGGATGCCTGTCACGCGCTAGGGGCTCGCTATCTAGGAACACCGGTGGGAAGCGGAGTTTTTTCAGATCTGACCGTCTTCAGTTTCCATCCCCTCAAATCCATTACCACCGGGGAAGGGGGGGCCATCCTTACCAATCGGGAAGACTTCTACGAAAGACTTTGTCTGTTTCGGGACCATGGCTTCGTACGGGAGACCGAAAAATTCCAAAGATCCTCTCCTGGTCCATGGTATCACGAGATGCAGCTCCTTGGTCTTAATCTGTGGATGACAGATTTTCAGGCCGCTCTCGGGCGGTCCCAGTTAAAAAAGCTTGACCAATTCGTGACCCGGCGGCGGGAGATCGCCACCCGTTATCTGGAGGCCTTCACCGAACTGGATGAAGCCTTTAACTTGCCACTTGAGGATCGTCCTGCTTCCCAAAGTGCCTGGCATCTTTTCGTTATCAGACTCAAGGAACACCTACTTCCCTGGAAGGAAAAGATTGTTCGATACCTGCAGGGAAAGGGAATTGGAACCCAGGTCCACTATCTCCCAGTTTATCTTCATCCTTTCTACCAGAAACTAGGTTATCGGGAAGGGTTGTGTCCTAAAGCCGAACATTTTTATCGATGTGCTCTAAGCCTTCCACTTTTCCCAGCTCTTAAAGACGACGAAGTAGAATATATTATTCAAACTGTAAGAAATATCTTTAATAGTTTTGTTTCTTGTTGTCGTATCAATTATCAGATCAAATGTTGATTTATGTTTAACGAATCTGCTGATAGAGCCAGATTGTGGTGCTATCTTCTTTCTCAGGGGTTAGAAGTTAAAAATTTTGTCTTTTTGTCAGATGCTGAAAAAAAGCTTATTTTATCCTGGAGAAATAATCCAGAAATCTCCAGATTTATGTTTAGAAAATCTCCAATTTCTTTTGAAGAACACAATTTTTTTATATCTGAACTTTTTCAATCAAATGATAGATTTTATTACCTTCTTTTTAAAAAAGATTGTCCAATAGGAGTTGTTAATTTTAATAAAGTTGATTGGAAAAAAAGAATTGCAAAATTTGGCCTATACAAAAATCCGAAATTAGCAATCTCTGTCGGAAATGTTTTGCTGTTTGTTCTTGAGTTTTTAGCGGACTTTGTTCTGAACCTTTCTATTTTGATGGCTGAAGTTTTTTCATATAATGAAAAAGCTATTCGTCTTTATCGTAGATTTAATTATGAATTTTGTTGTCAAACTGGAGATATTTTAATTTTTAAAAAATGTTTGAAAAGATAGTTTTTCTTACTGAAGGTGGTTATTCTACAGGTTTTGGTCATATTAGTCGTTGTTCAGCTTTGGCTAAAGCTTTTAAAAGGTTTGTTGGTTCTAATATCTTCTTTCTTTTAAGGGGTGATAAAACTTCACTTTCTTTTTTAAAGCAAAATGGTTTTGATGCCTATTTTTTTGACTGGGAACGTGAAATTTCAGATACTTATAATATTATTAATGGAGCATCTTTAGTAATAGTTGATTCATATAATGCGCAAAGGTATTTTTATGACTGGTTGGTTTCTATAAATTTAAAACTTTTGATTTTTGATGATTTTTTTCGTCTTTCTTATCCTGTAAATTCTTATATTTTAAATCCAACAGCTGATCCCGATAATAATCCTTATCATTTATTTGGTTTAGATTATATAGTTTTGCGTCCTCCTTTTTGGAAAACACCTGATCGTATTTTACGGAAAGAAATAAAGCGTGTGATGATTACTTTTGGGAGTGGAGATATAAAAAATCTTATAAAATTAGCTATTCAAGCGGTTAAAAAAGTTTTTCCTTCTTCTGAATGTTGTGTAGTAATTAGTCATAATTTTAGAGAAAATGATTTGCACAAATTTCCAAATCTTAAATTCTTTTATCGATTAAATGCTAGAAAAATGCGTGATTTAATGCTGTCTTGCGATTTGGCTATTTCTGCAAGTGGTCAAACTATTTTTGAACTGATTTGTACAAAAACTCCTTCAATATCAGTAATAACTGCAGAAAATCAGTTAAGAAATGCCAAAATTCTTTCTGAAAAAGAACTGGTATATGTCATACCAAATAAAAATTCATTTTTTATTGATGAACTTTGTGAACTTTTAATTAGATTTCGTTCTTTTTCTTTTAGAAAAAAGATTTTTTCAAATTTTGAAATTGTTAATGGATTTGGTGCTTTAAAAGTTATTGAATCTTTAAAAAGAGGAAATTGATATATGTTCGGAACAGATCAGAATAAGGTTTTGATAGTTGCTGAACTTTCAGCTAATCATTTGCAAAATTTTGATTTGGCTTTAAAAACCGTAGAAGCTATGGCCAAATCTGGAGCTGATGCTGTAAAAGTTCAGACTTATACGCCAGATACTATTACTATAAAATGTAATTCTTCCGATTTTTTAATAAAACATGATACTATATGGGATGGTAAGACACTTTATGATCTCTATCAGAAGGCTTATTTGCCATGGGAGTGGCATTATAAACTTAAGTCTTTAGCTGAAGATTTTGGACTCCTCTTTTTTTCTACACCATTTGATAAAACAGCTGTAGATTTCCTGGAATCATTAGATGTTCCATTTTATAAAATAGCTTCTTTTGAAATTACAGATATTCCTCTTATTGAATATGTAGCCTCAAAAGGAAAACCAGTAATTATTTCTACAGGGATAGCTACTTTATCTGATATTGAATCTGCTATATTAGCTTGTCATAGAATGAAAAATTATCAGATAGCTCTTCTTAAATGTGTATCTTCTTATCCTACTTCATTAAATGAGGTCAATCTTCGTAGTATCCCTTATCTCGAAAAAATTTTTAATGTTGTAGTTGGTTTATCAGATCATACTCTAAGTTTTTCAGTTTCTGTAGCAGCAGTAACTTTAGGGGCTAAGATAATAGAAAAGCACTTTATTCTTGATCGTTCTTTGGGTGGTCCAGATGCTGCTTTTTCTTTGGAGCCTGATGAATTTAAACGTATGGTTTTAGCTATTCGTGAAATAGAAGAGGCTTTAGGGGAAAGTTCTTATAAATTATCAGAGAAACAAGTTAAAGCAAGAGTTTTTTCTCGCTCTTTATATGTTGTGCAGGATGTTAGTGCTGGAGATATTATTTCGGAATCGAATGTTCGTTCTATTCGTCCTGGTTATGGATTGCATCCTAAATATTTGAAAGATATTATTGGTAAAAAATTTCGTAAATCCTTATCTAAGGGTACTCCTTTGCGTTGGGAATATATAGAGTTATAAATTTTTTAGGAGGTTTCTTTCTGTGTATTTTTTTATAAGTGGTATGTTTCGTTCTGGTACAACACTTTTGGCACGAATGTTAAATGCTCATCCTGAAATTGTTTGTCTTTCTGATCCGTGTTTGCCTTTTTTTAAATACTTTCGTAGCTATATTTCTTTAAATCTTGGTTTAAATATTTCTCCTGAATCTCCACTTGATGATTATTATTATAAACCTGAAATGTTGTCTTTATTTAATCTTATTCAAGAATCTGATTTAGATTGTAAAATTCCTTTGCGATGGAAAGATTCTATAAAAGAAGACATTATAAAATATGGTTATCCTTATTCACCTCTTATAATGGATGATATAAAAGAACTTTCTGTTACTACTTTTAAGAACCTTTTGCAAGACATTTTGGACTTAGGATATACTGTTTATGGAAAAAATAAAAAACCTAAATTGATAGGATTTAAAGAAGTCTGGACTGATGAATTTATTCCTCCTTTAATTCGTACTTTTAATGATATAAAAATTTTGATTCTTTTGAGAGATCCAAGAGCAGTTTCTTCTTCAAAAAATATTACGTCTGATAAATATCCTTGGCTTTTTCTAGCTAGACAATGGAGGAAATTAGCTGGATTAGCTTTTCATTATAAAAATATTTTTTCTGACCGTGTTTTGTTAATTTATTATGAAAAACTTATTTCTAATCCTGAAAAAGAGATTTATCGTATTCTTGATCATTTAAATCTTTCTTTTCATCCAAATTTGTTGGATTTTTCTAAATATTTAGATGGATTTAATCGTCCATGGATTCAAAATACTTCTTATGGTAACGGTCTTCAAGGATTTAATAAAGATTCTATAACCCGTTGGAAATCATTTTTGACTTGTGATGAAGAGAATTTTATTAAACTTATATGTGGCCCGGAGATGTATCTTCATGGTTATTTGTCTTCTTTTAGTTTTAAAGGTTTGCCTTTTTTTATTAATAATCCATTATGTTTTTCTTTATCTGAGATAGCATTATGGATAAAAAAATATTCATCTGTAAATCCTGTGGATGTTTCTTTGGAGACTTCAAAAGAATATCTTAGAAAGTCGCTTTTTATAACAAAATCTGAAAATATAGATTTAATTAAAATTTCTTTTTTATTTGAAAACATTTTTTATCAGGCATCCAAAGGTTATCAAGAATAAAATATGTCTTATTCCATTTCGAGCATTAAATATTCTTTTATAGGTCAATCTATTTTGGATCTTGAGAGGGTTAAATCTTTTTTAAAGAAATTTTGGAAATTAAATCGTGTTACCGTTTCTGAAGAAAATACGAAAGTAATAAATTATATCTATGATGTTACTAAAGCATTGGCAAAATCTAAAGTAATATCTGCTAGATCCGGGGAACAAATTCTCAGTTGGATTGTACCAAAAAATTGGCAAGTATTTGAAGCTTCATTATTGACAAAATCAGGCAAAAAAATTGCGGATTTCAATGAAAACCCGTTGTTTTTATGGTCTTATTCTGTTCCATATCAAGGAATAGTATCTAAATCAGAATTAAAAAAACATATTTATACGATAGAGCATCGTCCGTTTGAGATACCTTATCATTATATCAATGCCTATAGATATAACGTACGTGATTGGGGCTTTTCTCTTCCTGGAGATATTTGGAAATCCATTTCTAGAATTAAAAATTTTTATGTTAATATTAAAGCTTCTTTAGATGAAGGAGAGTTAAAGATAGTAGATATTTATTTGCCTGGTAGATACAAAGATACGATCTGTTTTTTTGCTCATACTTGTCATCCTGCACAGGTTAGTGATGGTTTAGCTAATGTTTCTATTCTCTTAGAAATTTTTTATTGGCTTTCTTCATTAAAGCAGCGTAAATATTCATATAGATTTATTTTTGGTCCCGAATATTTTTCTGCAGCTCTTTTTTTATCTAAAGCTTCTCCTTCTGACATTTCTTTTATTAAGGCTGGATTATATCTTGATATGTTATCTAATAATCAGCCATTAGCTTTTCAAAGATCTTCTTTCTTTGATTCTCCTGTGGATCAAGCTATTCGTAATGTCCTTCGTTCTCATACTTTAAATTTGTTGGAATATAGTTACCGTAGTTTGTGGGGTAATGATGAGATGTTTTATGAATCTCCACCTTATAATATTCCTGTTTCAGGACTTGGTAGATTAATGCATCGAGAATATCATTTCAGTAGCGATAATTTTGAAAATATCAATTTTTATCACATAAAAGAATCTGTTTGGATTTTGCAAAAAATTATTCAAATTTTGGAAAACGATTGTATTCCTTATCTTCTTTATCATGGTCCCCTATATTTATCTCGCTATTCTTTTGATAAATATTTATATCAATCTGATTTGTTGAAATATATCGAACAAATACAATGGGAGGCTTTTTCAGGCAATCCTCTTCTCTTTATTGCAGAAAAATATCATATAGATTTTTTTGAATTGTTGCATTTTTTTGAAATTCTAAAAAGACAAAAATTATGTCGCTTTAAAAAGCAATTTTCACATTTTAATTATTGGGAGAAAAAAAGAGAAAGAAATGTCTAAGTTAGCTCTTGGAACAGCTCAGTTTACCATGTCTTATGGTGTAGCTAATAGAAGAAATTTTATCCCTCTCGATGAGTTATATCTTATCCTTGAAGAAGCTTATAGAAATAATATAAGACTAATTGATACTTCCCCTCTTTATGGTAATACAGAAGCTGTTTTAGGAGAAATTTGTTCTACTAAAAATTTGTCTTTTTCTATTATTTCTAAATTGCCCTTCATAAATCATTTGTCTGATATCGACTTTTTAATTCTTTCCACTTTGAAAAATTTGAAATTGAAGGTTTTGGAAGGATATTTGATTCATCATTTTTCTCTTTTTTTAGAGAAACCTAATATATGGAATTATCTATTATTTTTTAAAAAAAAGGGTTTAATCAAAAAATTGGGTTTTTCTATTTATCATCCGTATGAATGGCAAGAAATAACAAAGAGAGACATCATACCAGATTTGATTCAAATTCCATTGAGTATCTTCGATCAAAGATTTATGGAATTTATACCCGAAATGATCTCTTTGGGAGTAGAGATTCATGTTCGTTCTGTTTTTTTACAGGGTTTGATATTCTTATCTCCTGATAATTTCCCTTCTGATTTTAATATTTTACGTTCCAAATTGTCGGATTTGATCGATATTTCTTTAGAAAACAATCTCACTCTTTTAGAACTTTTTCTTGGTTTTGCTATAACCACACCCGGTATTTCCAAAGTAATAGTTGGAATAGACAGTTTAAGTCAATTTAAAGAAATACTGTCTGCTCTTTCTAAAGTAAGAGCAGTAAGTTATCTAAGAAATGATTTACAAAAATATCAGATAGAAAGAGAAGATTTAATAGTGCCTTATTTATGGCCTCAAGATTTGGTCAAAACTTGATTTGATTCCCTTGGAGGCAACATGCGAATAGGCCTGGTTGTCCAAGCTCGGACCGGCTCAAGTCGTTTCCCCAATAAGGCCTTAATCCCATTGGGGGGACAACCTGCGCTGTCTTGGTGTCTGAAACGCCTCAAAGGATTTCCTGGTCCCAAAATTTTGGCCACTTCCGATTTAAAAAGAGATGCTGTGTTAGCAGATCTGGCCTGGGAAGCTGGTTTTGAGGTCCTGAGAGGAGCAGAAGAAAACGTTCTTTCTCGCTTTGCGGCGGCGGTTCGTTTTTTCGGGTTGGATGTTGTGGTTCGAGTAACGGGAGATTGTCCGTTAATTGATCTAAATCTAGTTAATTATGCTGTCACAGTTTTTAAAAAAAAGAAGCCCGTCTATTTACAACTTATCTGGGTAATAGATGGATTCGATGTGGGGGTGATTGAGGCTCGAGCTCTTTTGGAAGCTTCACAAAAAGCTTTTTTACCCTCTGAAAAAGAGCACGTTACTCCTTATTTAAAAAAGTTTTATTCTTCTCGTTGTTTAGAAGAACCTTATGGTTCTTCTGATCTATCATATTGTCATCTAAGTTTAGATTATCCTGACGATTTGGAAACTATTTCAGAAATTTTAAAATATTTTGATTATAGATTAGATTTTACTTATGAAGATGTTGTTGATTTGTTAAAAAAAGATCCAGAATTGCTACAAAAGTCTTTACGTCATCTTCCAAATGAAGGATATCAAAAAAGTTTGAATGTTGACCGTAAATTCCTTAAAAATGCAATAAAACCTTTGTCTTTTAATAGAACTTTAGATTTTTTTTATAATGTCAAGCAATATATACCCTTAGCTTCTCAAACTTATAGTAAGTCTTATTATCTTTATAGCTTGGGTTCTTCACCGCTTTTTGTGAAAGAGGCAAGTGGTTGTAAAATCCGTGATATAGAAAATAAAATTTATACTGATTATACAATGGCATTGGGGGCTTGTATTTTGGGTTATGCTTATGAAGATATTAACCGTGCCGTTGAAAAACAGATTCGTAAAGGTGTAATATTTAGCTTGCCACATATTCTTGAGTCTGAAGTAGCAGAGATCCTTTGTGAATTTATTCCGTGTGCTCAAATGGTCCGTTTTGGAAAAAATGGTTCAGATGTTACAACAGCTGCTATTCGTTTGGCACGTGCTTATACAGGTCGCGATTTTGTTGTATGCTGTGGTTATCACGGTTGGCATGATTGGTATATATCTTTAACAAATCGTTCTGCTGGCATTCCAAAATCTATAGCAGATTTAAGTCTATCTTTTGAATATAACAATCTTGAATCTTTAGAAAATTTGTTTGATGAATATCATGATAAGATTGCATGTGTTATAATGGAGCCGGTTATTCTTGAAGATCCTATGCCAAATTTTTTGGAAAATGTAAAGAAATTGTGTGAAAAAAATGGAGCCCTTTTGATATTTGATGAAGTTTTAACTGGTTTTCGCTTTGGTCTTTCTGGTGCCCAAGGATATTACAATGTTGTTCCACATTTGGCCTGCTTTGGTAAAGCTTTGGGGAATGGTTTTCCAATTTCAGCCCTCGTTGGTTTAAAAGATATTATGTCTTTATTAGAAAAAGAAGTCTTCTTTTCTTTTACATTTGGTGGAGAATGTGCTTCTCTGGCTGCTGCTAAAGCTTGCTTGCTAATTTTGCAAGAATTAAAAGTGCCTGACTATATTTCTTCTCTTGGAAAATTATTCATCAATAAATTGAAAACTATTTTAGTCGATTTATCCCTTCAAGATATCCTTGAATTAAAAGGCTTTCCAGTCCGATTTGTCCTTTCTTCTCCTTTGTCTATTAAATGGGAAATTTTTTCTTTCCTTCAGCAAGAAATGGCTAGAAGAGGGGAGTTATTTTCTGGATCTTTTAATTTATCTTTTTCTCATAATGTTGATATTATTGATGAAACTTTAGATAAGTACTATGAAGTTTTTCGTTTATTAAAATATATAATAGAATATGATCTTTTGAGAGAAGTCCTTCATGGAACTCCTGTTCAGCCTATCTTAGAATTGAGAAAATAATGATTTTTAAATTAATCGATAAAAAGCTTTTCTTCCTAATCTATCTCTTATATTTGGTTCTATTTTTTCTAGTTCGTTCTTGATGTTATAATCTTTAAGTTTTTCTAGATTTTTTTGCGCTTCATTTAAGAAAGAAAAAATTTCTTTTTTAAAATTGTCATAGAAATCTGGTAAATCAGTCTTTCTACAAAGAAAACTATATGATATACAATATCTTCCAAAATGTAATAAACTTCCTTTGAAAAGTGTTGCGCTTATTGGTTTGTTTAAAGACCATTGTTGTATATATTTTGAATATGTATCAAAGGTCTGTAAAATTTCTTTATGATTAGTAATTTTTCTGTCTATTATGTTTTTAATCCTTAATAAATTTTCTTTGGTTTCTGTTGTAAGATCTTTGATAATTTGTTTTGTATTTATTTTGTATTTCTTCCACGCTGATCTATCAATTTCTATTTTTGCTTTTTGGGAATCTATTTTAGTAGATAATGGAATAGGTATTGTTCCTTTGATGGTTAATATTGGATTTATGTGATATATTCTAATTTTTTCTTTTCTTTTGTTTTCTATCAAAGCTTCAATAACTTTTTTTGTGTAGAGAAAATCATCAATAGTATAAACTATTTTTCCATCTTCTCTTTTGAATTCTCTAATTTTTTTGTTAAATTTAAATTTTTCTGGATTTTGATAGTATACGGTGTTTTGAGCATGATGATTTTTTTCGTTCAAAAATCCCAGATCTACTCCTAATAAATATATTTCTTTAAATCCAAATTCTATTGCAATAGCCAAACCCGTATTAACAACAGTTGGATTACAAAACAACAAAGGTTTACATTTAAGATGTTTTTCTAGTATATATCCTCCAACATCATTAAATTTTAGAAACATAATAGAATTTTTACTTAGTTTAAAAACATCTGGATCCATACAATTTGGAGCAATTATGGGAATCTTATTTAAATATTCTCTTGAAATTTCTTTTAATGATAAATATGTAGAATGTGTTCTTTCTATTTCTATATGAATATCAGGATATATGTCCTCTTTTTCTAATGCTTTTATCGCTGAACCGCAAGAAAATATTGTTATATCATTTTGGTATTTTTTTAGCCATTCAATTCCTTCATCTAAAGATGGTCCAGATCCTACCAAACATACCGATCCTTTATTTATCCGTTTAGGTTTTAAAATAGGAATTTTTCTTTCTACATTTTTAAATGTATGAATTATTGATATAATTTCGTCATCATAAAATCCCCACCCTCTTAATAAAGGATGTGCATGATATTTAAAATACTTTTCAAAATTTTCCCAAAAATTACTATAAAACATAGAAAAATTATAGAAGAACGTCATTCTTAAGATTTTATTATTTTTCCAGAAATACTCTAAGACCTTTTTAGCTAATATTTCTGGATCCTTATCATATAAAATGATAATTTCTTTTCCTTTGTCACTGAATTTATTCAATATTTTTTCCCAATCTATGGTATAAAGACTGGGTTTTATAAGATCTGTGGAAAAGTCTAATAGAATTAATAAATCAATATCTATTTTTTCTACTATTTTTTCTATATGGTGTCCAAATAATATGCCTTCTATCATTAAAGTGTGAATATATTTTCCATCAAATTTATAATCATTTTCTATATCGTATTCCTGAATCAGTCTTTGGAGCTTCTCTAAATGTGAATGAAAAATTGTATTTATATTAAATTCTTCTTGTGGAAATGCGATTTTAATTTTGCGAGGATTTTTTAAAAAATTTTCTACTTGTTGATAACTAAAAAATTTAGGATGCGTTGGATAAACAAATTGTCCATTAACAATAAGATTATATTGATTTTCTGAAAGAATACTAAGTTCTATGTTTATTTCTGGATCTTCTTCTTGAAATCTTTTGGATATTGTTGGGAAACAGCGCCGAAAAAGATTCGTGTTTTTGAGATATCTTTCTTCTAATTCTCTGAGCAAACGCATAAGGGCTCTCCGAGGTAGTCTGTTAAAAGCCCTTCGGCCTGAATCTAAAAGGGCTTTAATTTATTGCGAAATAAAATATGTTTGATCAAATAAATCGATCGATTTTGAGATTTGCCTTTTGAGCGCTTGGCTTGAGACTTAAAGATGTCTATTTTCCTTCATTAGAGATTCCTCATCGAAAAGGAGGGGGAGATGCGTATTCAAATTGAGCTTTATTATGAATCCCAATGGGTTGCCAGGGGTGAGGGAATTTATGTTACCGCTTCTTCCCTTCTCGAATTACAGAAGCGTTTGGCCCTTTGTCTGGATGAGAAAGATCTTCCTGCTCCGAGAGAGATAAGGGTGATTTTCGATCGAAGTCGGGCCCCTTCTTGGGTCCTCAGATACCTAAAGACCGAACAGGAGTTCTGCTGGAAGCTCTAGATCCTTCTCTTGCACGGGGCCGAGTACCACCAGCGCCGGACGGTGTCGAAAGATTTTTTCGGCAAATGAAGATAATTCTTCAGGGGTTAACGCTCTCAGTCTCTGGAGGGTCTCTTCGTAAGGGATGTAACGTTTGAATAGTATCTCGTTTCTGGCAAGTCTTGTCATCCTGGTGTCAGGATTGTCAGAGGAGAGCAGGAGAGCGCTTTTCAAATGAGCCAGGGCGGCTTCGAATTCCTCTTGAAGGATCTTTCCCGCTATCAGGGCCTTGATCTCTCGAAGAATAACCTCCAGGGCCTCCTTGAGATCCTTTTTTTCGACCGCAGCATAAACTCCTAGAACTCCAATATCTTCGTAAAGTGAAAGATAAGAATAAACCGCATAAGCCAGTCCTCTTCTTTCGCGAATTTCTTGGAAGAGACGGGAGCTCATGTTACCACCCAGCAAGGTATTAAAGAGCATGGCCGCGTAGCGTTGTTCGCTGGTGGCTCCAGGAGTGGGAACACCCAGAACAAAGTGGACCTGTTCGAGATCTTTTTCGTAAACCCCAAGCCCTGGCCGGGGCTTGGGCGTTTTCCGTGGGGGCCTCATCTCCGGTGGGAGGAGAGAAAAATGAGGTTTTATTAAGTCCAGAAGATCTTTGTGGTCCAGGTCTCCCGCAGCAGCCACCACCACTTGGGGCCCCGTATAGGAACGCTTGAAATAATCTTTTAGCTGTTTCCGATCAAATCGGGATACCGTTTCCCAGGTTCCCAGAACAGGGCGGCCGAGGGCCTCGTTTCCCCAAAAAAACTGACCAAAAAGCTCATGTATCAATTCTTCGGGAGAATCTTCAACCATGTTGATCTCTTGTCGGATGATCTGTTTTTCCCTCTCTATGTCTTCCGGATCGAAACGGGAATGAAGAAAGAGATCGATCATCAGCTCTACCAGTTCGGGAAGATCCTCTGGCAGGACCTTGGCGTGAAGGCAGGTGTTTTCTCGCGAAGTGAAGGCGTTAGAGTAACCACCCAAGCGATCCATCTCTTTGGCGATCTCCAGCGCCGAGCGGTGTTCTGTGCCCTTGAAGAGCATGTGTTCGATGAAATGGGTGATGCCATTTTCTTTCGGTCTCTCGTCCCGGCTCCCCACGTTTACCCAGATTCCAAAGGAGACCGTGGGAAAGCCCTCGATTTCTTCGCTCAGGATGCGCACCCCGTTGGATAGCTGCATCTTGTGGAAACGCACTTTCATGACGGCGGGAATTAACCGAAGCTAGGTCCTGGGGTCAAGCCTTTTGGCCTTCAATTTTTCATCATGGCGGGCAATACGTTTGATCTTTCTTTCCACTCGCGACCAAAACGTCTTTTCTCTGGTCCAAGGCAAGTAGGAGCCATAGATCTTGAGAAATTCCTCCTCGAAGACACGGGCTTCCCTGGAGGAGAGGATGTCTCTGGCGGAATAGAATAATTCGGCCAGATCTTTGATGATCCATCTTCTTTTAGGAGAACGTGCCCACCGGAGACGTTGGAGATCGATGATGGTCAAGCGTTGTTCTTTTTCGTCCCAAAAAAAGTGGCAAAGATAAAAATCTTGGTGAGAATAACCTCTGGCGTGGAACCGTCCGGCGGTTTCTGCCAGACGTGAGACTATCTTGAGGGATAATTCTTTGCGAAAAAGATCTTCGAGTCTTTGCCCCCGGGCCGCTTGAAAGAGGGTGAAAGCCCTGCCACGCCAGAAGTTTCTTTCTATTCCCAGGCACACGGGAAGGGGTACAGAGAAACCCGCCCGCAAAAGCTTGAATGCCCCTTCCCATTCTGTTTCGGCCCCGCTCTTTCCCCAACGAGGAAGGCGAAAATAGCGTTTCAGATAATAAGTCTTTCCATCCAGGGTGAAAGTCCGGATCTCACGATCCCTCTTGCGTTTGAAAGGGCGGGCCCGCAAAGACCAAAAATCTTCAAAGGTGAGAAGACCCAGGCGGGAAAGTGTTAGACTCATAGCGGGGTTGATGAAGACCTTCTTCATGCCATCTCCCTTAGGGCTCTCACCCTGCGTTTGAGTCCCTCGATGGCTGTCCAATCGGGCTCTGTCAGACAGGGGAAGGCCGTGTTGTTGTGATAAAGGGGATCTTCGTCCAGGGGGTAACGTGAAACCTGGCGTGCCTCTTCGTAGAGTGGTGTTCCCGGAATGGGACTGTATTCTGCCAAATAGGGGCTTCCTCCAGAGGCTGCCACAAACTCTGCCGAACGCCAAACCTCCTCAAACCCCTGTCCGGGAAGACCCCAGAGGAGATAGACTCCCAGCTCCCGTTTTTTGAAACCGGCCTCGCGCATGTAAGCCAAAGTCTGTCTCAGCTCTTCGGCTTCTACTTTACCATCCAGCTCCCGGTGACGTTCAGGGTTTAAGGTTTCAAACCCGAAACGGATGGTTACAAAACCCGCTCGACGGAGGAGACGGGCCACTTCTTTGGTCACCAGACGCACGTGAAGGGCGTTTGGCGTGTGGAAACGAACTTTTAGACCGCGGTGCAGAATTTCCTCCAGGATAAGGGCCAGGTGTCCTTCGAAGTTTACCAGAAGAGCATCGTCGTAGAAGGCAAAGTCTTTGACGCCAAAGCGTTCGTGCCAAAATTTAATTTCCTCCACCACTTCCCGGGGTGGTCTCTGCTGAAAGACGGGGTTGAGGATCCGTGAGGCACAATAACGACACGCAAAGGGGCAGCCAAAGCTGGTGGCTATCACCACGTAGGGTAGATTCCTCAACAGGTCGAACACCGGGTAAGGATGGGGAGGGGTCGTCCCCGAGGCAACGGTCTTTTCTTCCACCACTTTCAATACCTTCTCCAGCCCACCCGGGACAACTTCGGCTCCTTCCAAAACAATTCGGGCGTGTTCCGGACAGAGGGTCACATAGAGTCCGCCGACTATCACAGGGGTCTCAGGATAAACTCTTTTTATGAGCCGGACCGTTTCCACTACCCCTGGATACCAATAGGTCATCAAGGAGGTGACCACAAAGAGCTGTGGTCTTCCCAATCGTTTTAATTCTTTTAGAAAGAGGGAAGTTGGGAGACCATAGCGGGCAAAATCGCGCGGTACGTCTCCTAAGGTCCAGGGCTTGGGAATTTTTTGGCGAAAATAATGTCCTGTGCCATAGAGACGGCGTTTGGGCAGTCGGGGGAGTTCCGGATGAAACGGGTCCAAGGCGTCGATCAAAGCCACCTCATATCCTCTGGCCCGCAAAATGGCCCCCAGACGGAGGAGTCCAAGGGGTTTGGCCCACAAGTCGTAGGCTGCAAAGTCATAGATCCAGGGATTGATCAGGACAATGTCAGGCATCTTTGGGGGCTGATTCCCGTTTGACCCACACCTCTAGCTCGTCAAGACCGGTCTTGGTGGCGCGACGCACTTGAAAACGTATCGGACCAAACTCAAAGGTCTCTCCCACCTCTGGAATACGTCCTGCCAATTTGAGAATGAAGCCTCCTACGGTTTCGTAGTCACCGGTTGGAAGATTGAGGCCCAATTCTTCGTTGGCCTTTTCTATCTCTAGCCAGGCTTTTACCAAATAGTGGTTCTCAGCCAGTTTCACATAGGGCACGAGTTTCTGGTCGAATTCGTCCCAGAACTCACCGAGGACCTCTTCCACCAAGTCTTCGATGGTTACGATACCTACGGCCTGGCCGTATTCGTTGACTACCACGGAAAGGGTTTGCCCGGTCTTTTGCATCTCGGCAAGCAGTTCAGCGGCGGCCTTGAACTCCGGTACGAAACTCACCTCTCGCATGAAGAGCTTAACGGGCTGATTTGTATCTTCTACATCCAACAGGTCCATGGCCAGGAGCATTCCAACGACCTGGAAGCGTTCTTCCCGGAAGACCAGAAGACGCGAAAAACCACTCTGGACAAAGAGTTTGAGGGCTTCTTCAACCGTGGCAAACTCCTCAAGGCCTTTTACCCAAATGAGAGGGATCATTACCTGGGCCGCGGTCTTTTTGGAAAAGTCCAACAAGCGACTGATGAGTCGCCGTACGCTGGGATCGAGCACCTCTTCGGAGCAGACGAGGAGACGAATTTCTTCTCTGGTTACCGCAGGCAGACGTCTACTGTCTTCGGTTCGGGTAAAAAAAGAGATGAGCCGGGCCACCAGAAAGATGGCCGGATAAGCCAGACGGCTGAAGAGATAAATAAGCGGAGCCACCCTGGGAGCCAGACGGGTGGCCTGTTGCTGGGCCAGGCTCTTCGGTATCATCTGACCGAAAAGGAGCATGCTAGGCGGGAGGATACACACCGCCAAGACCCCCCCAAAACGCGGAAAGACCTCCAGCAAGAAGGCCGTGGTCAGGACGCTGTTTCCAATGACTGAAAGATTGAGTCCTAGCAAGGTGGTGGTGAGGAGCCATTCAGGATCCGAGAGGAGCTTAAGGGCAAGTCTGGCCCCGAAGCTTTTGCGGGCCAAGCGTTTAAGCCGACTTTCGTCTGCCGCCACCAGGGCAATCTCCGCTCCGGCAAAGAAGGCTTCAAGAAACAGGAGGACAAGATAGGTGAGGAGTCCCAAAAGATAGTTCATGAGAGCCTTTCCACCCGAATGAGTTGGACTCTGGTGCCTTTGACCTTCTCGGCCACGAAACGAAAGCCGTAGGCCTCCCGGCTCATGCCAGGCTGGGGCAGCTCTCCAAAAAGTGAGAGCACCAGTCCACCCATGGTCTCAAATTCTTCTGAGGGGAGTTCGGCTCCAGTGAGACGATTGAATTCTTCCACGCGCAAGCGGGCAGAGACGAGATAGACCCCCGGGGCCAATTCCCGAAAGGGGGCCTCACGGCGATCAAATTCGTCGTAGATCTCTCCAAAAAGCTCTTCAAGCACGTCCTCCAGGGTGACCAATCCCACGATGGTGCCATATTCATCCACTACCAAGGCCAATTTTTGACGTCTCTTTTGAAATTCCTCAAGGAGTGTGCGGGCTCGCATCATTTCCGGTACAAAAAAGGGTGCACGTACGAGATCTGCCAGTTTTCGGGCCTTTTTTTCCAAGCGCCAGCGCAAAAGATCCTTGACGTGCAGGATGCCTAACACACGGTCCAGGTCTCCCCGGTAAACCGGAATCCGGGAAAACCCTCGGCTCTTTATCTGACGTACCAGTTCTCTGGTGATCGGGGCATCTTCTAGGGCAAATATTTCCCGTCGCGGGGTCATGATGGCTGAGACCGGAATTTCCTGGATCTCTAGGAGACCGTAAATGAAGCGCCTTTCCTGTTCTCCAAGCAATCCGGCCTGGTAACTCTCTTCCACCAGGTGGAGGAGGTCTTCTTCGGAGAGTTTCATTTGCTCTGGGGGTTGCACCCCCATAAGTCGCAAGAAGACATTGGTGAAGAGCAGCATCACAGCTCTTATCGGAGAGAAGAGGGTGACAAAGACCCGCAAAGGGGGGGCCAAAAGACAGGCCATCTGCTCTCGGCGCCGGAAACCCAAAACCTTTGGGACCAGGTCTCCTCCCAGAAACAAGATGACCGTCATTACGGGATAGGCCAGCCATTCTCCCTCTGCCCCAAAGAGACGTAAGAAAATCATGGTGGCCACGGAAGAGGAAATGATGTCCGAGAATTCGTTGCCGATAAGGATGGTGGCCAATACCTTACGGGGACTCTTAAGGAGGGAAACCGCGAGCCGACAGGAACTTCGTGGATGTTCTTTGAGTCGCAGCTGGTCCAGACGGGAAAGAGAAAAGAGGGCTGTTTCAGAGCTGGTGAAAAAGCCCGAAAAGAGGACCAAAAGACCAACCAAAAAGGCGTAGAGATAAATTTCCGTCTCTGGACTCAGACTCCACATGTTGCTATAGTCTTTCAGCACTCTCCATGAGCCGCAATATTCTCTCAACTATCATCGGGTTTTTACTGGCGGGCGTAGTCATCCTCCTTACGGTAAGACTCTATCTTCCCTTCTTTCAACCCATCACCTGGGCAGCGGTCTTGGCCCTTTTCCTCCATCCCGTCAATCGACTTTTACGGCGGCTCCTGAAAGGGCGTCGGGGACTGGCGGCGATCTTACTGTGTCTGGCCCTGGTGGCCTTCGTTTTCGTACCTCTTGTCTTTGCAGTTACGAGCCTCACCTCTCAGGCCATCGATCTTCTTACCGAAATCAAGAGCCGGCTTGAAGCCGGTACCCTGATCGTCTCCCTTACCCCTGATCCTGAAAAGTATCCGCGTCTTTATTCCCTGGGGCGCTTTTTTTTCGAACGCCTAGAAATTTACCAGAAAGATATCCAGTCCGCCCTTCTCACCGCGGCTTCAACTGCCGGTCAGTTCCTCCTGGCCCGGGGCACGGCCATCTTTCGCAACACGGTGAACCTCATTCTTCAGGTGGTCTTCATGATCTTCACCCTCTTTTACCTCTTTCGTGATGGGGAACTCTTCGTGGCTGGCATCAAGCGTCTGCTTCCGGTTTCAGAAGAAGAGGCAGACCGCATCGTGGACAAAGTCCAGCAGGTCATCGAAGCCACTCTCTACGGATCTCTTCTTACGGCCCTGGCCCAGGGCGGACTGGCTCTCATCATCTATCTTATCCTGGGGGTGAGTTCTCCCCTTTTGCTTGGTCTCCTTACGAGTCTGGCCTCTTTCATCCCGCTGGTGGGCACGGCCATTGTCTGGCTCCCGGTGGTAGTGGTCCTGGCGGTCTCGGGTTCCTATTTCAAGGCGGCCATCCTTTTGGCTTATGGTTCTCTCATCATCAGCCAGATAGATTCTCTCATTCGTCCTTATTTCATCGGTGGTCGGACTGAAATCCACAATCTCTTCATCTTCTTCAGTATCCTTGGAGGACTCAAATTTTTTGGGTTTTTGGGGGTTTTTCTGGGACCCATTCTCGTGGCTCTGAGCCTGTCGGTCCTCGAACTCTATCGCCTCAAGCTTGCCGAGGAACACCATGCCCGAACTCCCGGAAGTGGAGACTATTAGGCGCACTCTGGCCCGACACCTACCGGGACGGCGTATTGATGGGCTCGAAGTGAGATTGCCAAAGCTCTTGCGTCCAGAGCCCAGGACCTTTCGTGAAAAGGTGCTCCACCGGATCTTTGGTGAACCGCGTCGTCAGGGCAAGATCCTTATCCTCCCCCTTGACGGCTTGGCCCTCCTGGTCCATTTTCGTCTCACCGGTCAGCTGGTTTTTCTTGATACCTGTTCCCCGGAACCACCCCACACACATCTCCTCTTTTTTCTTGATGAGGCCCGTTTGGCTTATGCAGATCTGCGCCAGTTTGGCTGGCTCGAAGTAATAGAGGAAAAGGAACTTGTTTCTCATCCGGTTCTCTCTTCGCTGGGGCCCGAACCCTTCTCCCTTTCAGCTGAAGAATTCCATCAGCGCCTCTGTCGCCACAGACGAGGGCTCAAAGCCTTGCTTTTGGATCAGCGTTTCTTGGCGGGGCTTGGCAACATTTACGTGGACGAATCCCTCTTTCGGGCGGCTCTCCATCCCGAACGCCCGGCCAACACCCTTTCGCCTGAAGAGGCCTCTAATCTCCTGCACGTCATCAGGGAGGTGCTATGTCGGGCGATCGAAACCGGGGGGTCATCAGTGCGCAACTACGTGGACGGCGAAGGAAGAGAAGGGAGTTTCCAACTCGAACACCTGGTTTATGGCCGTCGTGGTGAACCCTGTCCCCGGTGCGGTTCTCATATCGTTTACAAACGGGTGGCCAGCCGGGGCACTTACTTCTGCCCCCGTTGTCAGAAAGGTTGAAAACCCAAATAACCTCAAAGAGGCCTTAATATTTTCCCTTTAAGGTGCTAATCTGAATTTAACAGGGCCAGGAGGCGCATAGGGTGACTAAACCATACGTCATTCGTTTAAGCGATATCCTTGATCGGATCCAATCTTATCTGCCTGGGGCAGATACTACGCTTGTTGAAAAGGCTTATGTATTTGCTGCCAAGGCCCATGCCGGGCAGGTGCGCCGTTCCGGAGAGCCCTATCTCTCTCATCCCTTGGCCGTAGCTTACACTTTGGCGGAGATGAAACTTGATCTGCCCACCATCGCCGCAGGTCTCCTGCACGACACCGTGGAAGACGCCGATGTCTCCGTTGAGGATATAAGGCGTCTTTTCGGGGACAGCGTAGCGGAGATCGTCGACGGGGTGACCAAAATCAGTAACCTTCCGGTACGTTCCAAGCTCCACAAGCAAGCGGAAAACTTTCGCAAGATGTTGCTGGCCATGGCCAATGATCTCCGGGTGGTCCTGGTGAAGTTGGCGGATCGTCTCCACAACATGCGCACGTTAGAGTTCCAGCCTGAACACAAGCGTCAGCGCATCGCTCGTGAAACCCTGGAGATCTATGCCCCACTGGCCAGCCGTTTGGGAATAGATTGGCTCAAACAGGAGCTGGAAGACCTTTCTTTTATGTATCTCTATCCCGAAGATTATCGCGTCCTACGTGACGAAGTAGAGCGGGTGGTGGCGGCTCGGCAGGATTTCATCGAGGAAGTAAAGCGCATCATCGCAGAAAAGCTTCAGGAAGAGGGGATTAAAGGGCGGGTCCTTGGCCGGCGTAAACACCTGTATAGTATCTATCGTAAGCTTCAACGCAACAACCTCACCATCGATCAGCTCTATCTGGTCTACGACATCATTGGTTTCCGCATCATCGTCAAAAGGGTCAAGGAATGTTATGAGGTGTTGGGACTGGTTCATTCCCTCTGGAAGCCAATCCCTGGTCGTTTCAAAGACTATATCAATCTTCCCAAGCCCAACATGTATCAATCTTTGCACACTACAGTCATTGGCCCGGGTGGGCGCCAGATGGAGATCCAGATCCGCACCGAAGAGATGGACCGCATTGCAAATGAGGGGATTGCGGCTCACTGGCTCTACAAGGAAGCCAAAATTATCGAAGCAAGTTCAGCCAAGGCCGGGCAACTCGAGTGGCTCTCACGTCTCGTAGAACTCCAGAAGGAACTAAAGAATCCGCGAGACTTTATTGAATCTCTCCGCATGGACCTCTTCCCGGACGAGGTCTACGTTTTCACCCCCCAGGGTGACATCAAAGTTTTGCCTCGAGGGGCTACACCGGTAGACTTCGCTTATGCCATCCATACTGAAGTAGGGCACCATTGCGCCAGAGCCAAAGTAAATGGCCGTCTGGTTCCCCTTGATTATGAACTTCAGACTGGTGACATCGTAGAGATTGTCACCGCCAGCAATCAGAAACCCAGTCGGGACTGGTTGAAGTTCGTCAAGACCAGCCGGGCCCGTAGTCGAATTCGCCAGTGGCTCAAACAGGAGGAAAAACAACGCATTCTTTCTGCTGGTCGTGAGATTCTGGATCGGGAATTTCGCAAGCACAAACTCACCCTCTCACAATTTCTCGACCACCCTCAGGTCGAAGAGGTCCTGAAGGCCTTCTCCTTCAAGGAGGCCGAAGACCTGATCATCGCGGTGGGCTACGGCCGTCTGACGGCACAACAGGTGGTGCGAAAATTTCTCCACCTGATCGAAGGAGAAGAGCCCGAAGAGGCCCTGGTCGTCAAGAAACCCCGTCTTGACCGGGGGGAGGAGACCCTTTCGGTAGAAGGTACCGAAGACGTCCTCTTTCACCTGAGCCGTTGCTGCAAACCCCTTCCTGGGGATGAGGTTGTGGGCTACATCACCCGGGGGCGGGGTATCACAGTACACCGGGCAGACTGCCCCAATGTAAAGACCTTGGATCCGGAAAGGTTAATCGAGGTGCAATGGGAAACAAGCAACGGGGCCATTTACCCGGCTCGTCTGTGGGTGATCACCGCGGATCGGAAGGGGATGTTGGCCACTATTTCCGGGGCCATCAGCGCCTGTGAGGCCAATATCTTAGAGGCCGAGGTAAGAACTACCCCTGACAAAAAGGCCCTCTTTAATTTTCTGGTCGAGGTCTCCGACCGCGGACACCTCGACCACATCATGCAAAGTGTACGGCAGATAGAAGGGGTTATTCGAGTGGAAAGACGGTTCGCCTAATGGACAGCCTTCTGGATTTTGCCGGACTTGATGCAACGGGTACAGACCTTCATCCGCCGGACTTGCCCGTTGGGAAGTTTGACTCGCACTCTCTGGATGTTGGGATACCACCAGCGACCGGATCTTTTGTTAGAATGGCTTACCTTGTGACCGGTGCGAGGCTTGCGACCACAGATCTCACAAATTTTAGACATGGTCCTCCTCCTTATGAGGTGCTCCGGCCTTTATAACGGGATCTTTAATCCTTAGCAACCACCACCAGGCGGGAAAGGACCTCTTCAAAGCCTTCAGCGACAGATTCCGGAGATATCTTTTCGGGAGGGGGCACGTCTTTGATTTCACCCAGTAGTTCGATCCCTGTCTCAAGTGCCCGATCTTTGAGCCTTTTCTGGACCCTCTCGTCTTGATCTGCCCGGTTGATAATGAGCCATTGGCGGGCCCCTCCTGCAAGAGTTCTCAGCCGTTCAAGGGCTTCAAGGGCATTGGTCTCTGGAGTAAGGACAAAGACGACCTTTTCGGCTTTGTCCATCAACCGGGCGGCACTTTCTCCCAGCCCGGGGGCTTCGATTATGACAGGCTTCCCCAGGCGATGAGCTTCCCGTCGCAAATGTTCAGCCAAAAGAGGTCCTCCCATGGCCCCGGGTAAGAGGCGTCCGTAAAAGAGGATCTTTTGATCCTTTTCCAGTCTGTACCATTCTCCCACCTGCATATTGGCCATCTGAAGGGCCCGCTGAGGGCAGTTTCTGGCGCAGACTCCACAGCCCTCACACTCCAGGGGATCGATCCAGAGGTCTTCTTCATAGATGGCTCCAAAAGGGCAATTCTTGGCGCACAGACCACAAGAGGCACAGAGCATGAAATTTCGCAAGGGGACCAACACTTTAAAGGTCTCCTGGGTCTTTTTCTCTCCGTCGAAAAACCGCCAGAGCTGAGGGACTTCCACCTGACCGTCCACCAAGACGGCTTCTTTGAGTTGTTGAAGGAGTCCGCGGATCAACGTCGTCTTTCCGGCCCCTGGGGTGCCAGCCAGGACCATCTCTTTCATGCCACACCTCCTCCTAGGGCCAGAATCTCTTCTAACCTGGAACGCAAACTCCCTTCAGCCTCAAAAAGGCTTTGTCCCGGGGAGAGCGTCCTAAGGAGGGGAATGGGCCAGATCTGAAGTCCAAGAGAGCGAACAAGCTCAGAGACTTCCTCTGGGACCTCTTCAACAAAACTGAGGACTATTCCTCCCGGAAGACCAAATCCCTGTAGGATCTCACCAAAGATTTTTATTTCATCTTCAAGACCTGGATGGAGACAAGTTACGAGCAATAGTCCTTCGGCCTCTTTTACGGTCCGGAGACTGAGGGTCGAAAGCCCAAGCGGGGCCTTGATTAAGGTGGGTTTTTCAGGAAGGATAGGATAGACCTCCTTGAGCTTCCGGGCGAGGTATCCCTCCCAGCCTTCTTCCGGGGCCAGCTTACCAGCGTAAAGGATTAGGTTTCCGTTTCGGACCTTGATGATCTTTCCGCTCTCTGTCTCCTCCCACACGATGGCCCTTTGCGGACAGACTTCCCGACAGGCCCCGCATCCCCGGCACAATCTTCGACGATGGAAAACCCTTCCATCCTCACGTTTGATGACACCGAAATTACAAACCTCGAAGCACTTTCCTACCAGGGTACACTTGGAGGGGTCGATTTCGGTGAGGCGCCGTTTCACGGGTTCCCCTTCCTCTGGGAAGAAAGAAAGGAGCTTTGGGAAGGCGACGTCGATTTCGTAGAGGACGGTCTCCTGCTTTTCAGCCAGCAAGCAGGCAAGAGACCATAATAGCGTGGTGCGTCCGACCCTTCCTTGACTGGCAAGGGCCCCGAAGACCATCTCTACCTCCTTTGAGGAGTTACCAAGTGAAAGTTAAGTCTTTTCGATGAACTGACAATCTCTCGCCTTTTGGAGGGGAATATGGCTAACTTATTTGATGAGGAGGAAAAGATGGCCAAGGTTACGATCATCGGAGGAGGTTTGGCTGGTTCGGAGGCTGCTTGGCAGTTGGTGAAACGCGGGCTTGAAGTACGCCTTTTTGAGATGAGGCCAAAGAAACTCACCCCGGCCCATAAGACGGGCAAACTTGGAGAGCTGGTGTGTTCCAATTCTCTTCGGTCCAAGGAAATCACCAGTGCGGTGGGGCTTCTGAAGGAAGAGATGCGCCGTTTGCGCTCTCTCATCATGGAAGCCGCCCTGGCTAGCGAGGTTCCTGCTGGTAAGGCCTTGGCCGTGGATCGAGAGCTCTTTGCCTCTTACATCACCCAGCGTCTCCTCTCACACCCCCGGCTGGAAATCGTGCGGGAAGAAGTACGAGAGATCCCGAAGCAAGGCGTGGTGATCGTGGCCACGGGTCCGCTTACCTCTGAAGCCTTGGCGGAGGATCTGAAACGTTACACTGGCGAAGATTATTTTCATTTCTACGACGCCATCGCCCCTATTGTCTACGCTGATTCCATCGATTGGGATCGGGTCTTTGTAGCGGACCGTTATCAGGCAGGCGAGGGGGCTTATGTAAACTGTCCGTTGAGTAAAGAGGAATACGAACGCTTTGTGACGGAACTCCTGGCCGCTGAGAAGGTACCTTTCAAGGAATTCGAAAAACCGAAATATTTCGAGGGCTGTCTCCCTATCGAGGTGATGGCGGAAAGGGGGAGGGAGACGCTGCGATACGGACCCATGAAACCCGTGGGGCTTGTTGATCCCCGCACGGGCCGGGAACCTTACGCCGTAGTACAACTGCGGCCTGAGAACCGCGAAAAGACCTTGTACAACCTGGTAGGTTTTCAGACCAAACTCACCTATCCCGAACAAAAAAGGGTCTTTCGCCTGATTCCTGGGCTGGAGAAGGCGGAATTCGCTCGTTTTGGTTCGGTCCATCGCAATTCCTTCGTTTGTGCCCCCAAAGTTCTCGAGAAGACTTTACAGCTCAAAAGGGAGCCCCGAATTTTTCTGGCTGGACAGATCAGCGGAGTAGAGGGCTACGTGGAATCTACGGCCATGGGTCTTCTGGCTGGGCTGAATGCCGGGCGTCTGGTACGCCAAATGGAACTTCTCGTACCACCACGCACCACGGCCCATGGGGCTCTGGTTCACTATCTCACCGAGGCGGATCCGAAAAACTTTCAACCCATGAACATAAACTGGGGGCTCTTTCCACCCCTTGATCTCCCGCGTAAGTCGAAAAAACGTCTTCCCAAAAAGGAGCGATATCGTCTGATGGCAGAAAGGGCCTTAAGGGATCTTGAGGCCTGGATCCTTGAGAAGGCCGTTCTCAGTGACTTTGAGGAGGGGGTATGAAACCGGGATACGAGACCTTCGAACATGGGGCGGACATTGGCATTCGGGGCATTGGTCGGAGCCTAGAGGAGGCCTTTGTCAACGCCGCCAAAGCCCTTTTTTCCCTCATGGTGGTCAACTTGGAAGAAGTACGCCCAGAGAGGCGTGTAGAGGTGAAGGCCGAGGGAGAGAGCCTGGAGGAGCTTTTTCTTGACTGGTTAAATCGCCTCTTGGCCGAGGCGGGCATGGAAAATTTGGTTTTTAGCGAGTTCGACTGTCGCATTCACACTCATTCCCAGCAGGCCTTTTCCCTTGAAGGCTGGGCCAGGGGGGAGCCTATTGATCCCGAACGTCACGAGCTGGGAGAAGAAGTAAAGGGGGCCACCTATACCATGTTGAAGGTCGACAAAGAAGGGGATTTCTGGGTGGCCCAGTGTGTGGTGGATGTTTGACGCTTGAAACCAGCCCTCCAGTGATTAAACGTCATCTCAATGAAGGCGCGAGACCATTTGCGAGAACATCTGTCTCGTCTCGAGATCCTAGAGAAGGCGCTTGGAGTGCGCGTGAAGAACGTGGCCCTCTATCTGGCAGCGCTTACTCATCGTTCCTACGTGGGAGACCATCCCGATTGGCCCTATGGAGACAATGAAAGACTGGAGTTCCTGGGAGACGCCGTGCTTTCTGCGGTAGTCAGCCATCTCCTTTACGAACGTTATGGGCAAGACTATCGGGAAGGGGAACTCACTAAAATGCGAGCCTGGCTGGTGAACGAAGAGCGTTTGGCCAAGGTGGCGAAAAAATTGGGTCTTCCGGCCCTCCTCCTCCTGGGGGCAGGGGAGGAGAGTTCTCAGGGGCGGCGAAAGCCCTCTATCCTGGCAGGGGCCTTTGAGGCTGTGGTGGCAGCGCTTTATCTGGATCACGGTTTCGAAAGGACTTTCGCCTTGCTCAAAAAAGTATTCTCGCGCCTCCTGCCACATGCCCCACGGGGTTTGGTCTCGGATTTCAAGACCGTGCTTCAGGAATATACCCAGGCCCTTTTCAAGCAGGCTCCTACTTACGAGATCATCAAAGAAAGTGGTCCGGAACACGCCAAGGTCTTTTGGGTGGCTGTCAAGCTCGGAGACGAAGCCCTTGCCACCGGACGGGGTCGTTCCAAGAAGGCTGCGGAACAGGAAGCAGCCAAAGAAGCCCTCAAAAAACTGGAGGAAAGATATGGAAGCTATCGCAACAAACAACGAAAAAGAACCTAATTCCGAGAAGAAGTTTCGGTCGGGTTATGTGGCTCTCATCGGTCTTCCAAACGTGGGTAAATCCACCCTGTTAAACCAGCTTTTGGGC
This sequence comes from uncultured Thermodesulfobacteriota bacterium, assembly GCA_964630855.1. Classification (GTDB taxonomy): domain Bacteria; phylum Desulfobacterota; class Thermodesulfobacteria; order Thermodesulfobacteriales; family Thermodesulfatatoraceae; genus JAADCO01. The sequence continues at coordinate 277,789 of CAZVXP010000004.1, forward strand.
TACAAAGTGGCCATCGCCACTCCCAAGCCTCAGACCACTCGTTTTCAGGTCCGAGGGGTTCTCACAGGAGAAGATTTCCAGATCATCTTCGTGGATACCCCTGGTATCCACGACGCCCGGGGACTTTTCAACCGGCTGATGGTGGAGCAGGCCTTGAAAGCCATCGAGGAGGTGGATGCCATCGTCTTTATCGTGGATGCTGCCAACCGTCAGCCCCAAGCCGAAGAGAAGATCATCGAGATCCTCCGGAAGGCCAACAAACCCACCGTGCTGGCCCTTAACAAGATCGACCTTATCAACAAAGGCGATCTTCTGCCCATGATAGATTTCTTCTCGCGCGTCTTCCCTTTCAAGGCTATCGTTCCCATTTCGGCCTTAGAACGGGATGGGCTCGAACTTTTGGTCAAGGAAATCGTAGAGACCCTTCCTGAAGGACCAATGTATTACGATCCTGACACCCTTACCGACCAACCCGAGCGTTTGCTCGCAGCAGAGATTATCCGAGAGAAGATCTTTATGCTCACCAGACAGGAGATTCCTTACGCTAGCGCCGTGGTGGTAGAAGAGTTTCGCGAGGATCCCGAACGGAATCTTGTTCACATCCAGGCCACGGTCTACGTGGAGAAAGACTCCCAGAAGGGAATTATTATCGGTAAAGGGGGACAAATGCTCAAAAAGATCGGGACCCTGGCCCGGGAAGAACTGGAGTTTCTACTGGGCAAGAAAGTTCACCTGGAACTATGGGTGAAGGTTCTCAAAGGCTGGCGCAAAGAGGAAAGACTCTTGCGTCGGCTTGGATTTCCTGGTGTGTGATTTTGTCCACAGTGTTTGGAAAGACACATGCTTTTTGAGCCACGGTCTGGACCTTCCTCTCCCGAAAGCCTTGTCTCCTAAAGACTCGAATTTGGCACGTTTTGTGCAAAAAACTCCCGAAGAGGCGGTTATGGAGATTTTTCAACACACTGTCGAAAAAAAGATAGTTCTCGAAGGGGAAGGGGTTCTCAGCGGGGAGGAGATCCGAGTAGAGCTGTTGCCAGCTCCTCCCAACCACGGGATAGTCTTCGTGCGTTCGGATCTTTCACCCGTTCTTGAATTTCCCCTAAAGTTGGATCTGGTTCAGGCCGCTGAAGGTTGTTCTGTGGTGGGTCAGGGAGAGGGGGCCATCTATTTTGTGGAACATCTCCTGGCTGCCCTCAATGGGCTTTCTATTGACAATTTGGTAGTGCGGGTCTTCGGGCCCGAGATTCCGCTTTTTGACGGTTCAGCCCGCACCTTTGTCGAGGCCATTCTCTCCACCGGGCGGAGACCTCAGTGGAGTTTGAGAAGATATCTGCGTTTGGAGGAGGAGATAGCCGTAAGTGATGGCGTTGGACGGGTGGTCTTGCGGCCGGCCTCCGAGCTCCGTCTTCACTGTGAAATAGATTTTCCGCATCCAGTCATCGGGCGTCAGGAAATCCAGCTGGTCCTTAATCAAGAAAGATTTCTTTCCAAGCTTTCTTTGGCTCGGACTTTTGGTTTTTTGGAAGACATCCTGGCCAAGCGTCGGGCCGGGATCTTTCGAGGCGGAAGCCTCGAAAACGCCATCGTGCTGGATGAAAGACAGGTCCTCAATCCGGACGGGCTTCGTTTTCCGGATGAGTTTGTTCGACACAAAGCCCTAGATCTCCTGGGCGACCTTTATCTCCTAGGATTTCCCCTTTTGGCTAGGGTGGAGGCTTATCGGAGTCATCACCGCTTACACGTCAAGGCCCTAAAGACTCTCCTGGCGCGCGGTTTTGCCTGGTCCTGGTATCCTTCTCCAGGAAGGATACCCTTCCGTCCAAGTTACGCTCCCACCTTTGCCTTTTAAGTTTGACGAAGTTTTCTGAGGTATGCTAACCAATCCTTGATGAAGGGAGCCATTTTGGCCATTGGGAACGAGCTGGTCGAGGGTCGTGTCCTGAACACGACCAGTTTTCTGGCGGCCCGTTGGCTTTTCCCTTACGGCTATCGCATCGAAGAAATCTTGACCATTCCGGATGACCTTTCCCTGATCAAGGAACATCTCCTTCGATTTTTGGACTCCTATTCCTTTGTTATCCTCTCTGGTGGTCTTGGTCCCACTACCGATGACCTGACCAATCAAGCCGTGGCCGAAGCCTTGGGGCTTCCGCTAGTGGTCCAGGAGGAGGTACTTGAACGGATCAAGTCCTGGGAGAGAAACGCCGGCCTTCCGCCCAACCCTTTGAGACGCAAGATGGCCGAACTTCCCGAAGGGGCAAGACTTCTTACCAACGAAAAGGCCATGGCTGGTTACTATCTCAGGGTGCGACAGAGGCTCCTTTTCTGCCTCCCGGGGGTGCCTCAGGAGTTTGAATACCTTCTCAAAGAAAAGGTCATCCCGCTTCTGAAGGAATATTTTCCGCCGAAGGAGGCGGTTTGTTTCAAACTTTATAAGCTCTTTGGTCTCCGGGAGGCAGACATTAATCTGCATCTCAAAGACTTTGAGAACCTGCCCGGGGTAAGACTGGGTTATTATCCGGTGCTTCCTGAGATCCATCTCTTCCTCGTGGTGAGATCTCCTGATCCCTTAAGAGCCCAAGATCTTTTTGACAAAATAGATAAAGAGATCCATCAAACACTTGGGAAATACATCTTTGGAGAGAATGAAGACCAGCTTGAAATGGTGATCGGGCGTCTTTTGGTGGAGAGACAACAGAGCCTTGCGGTAGCAGAATCCTGTACGGGAGGACTAATTGCTTCCCGGATCACGCGGGTGCCCGGCAGTTCAGCTTATTTCGAACGGGCTGTGGTCACTTATACCAACCGGGCCAAACACGAGCTTCTGGGGGTGCCTTGGGACACCTTAGAGGAGTATGGGGCGGTGAGCGAACCGGTGGCCAAGGCCATGGCAGAAGGGGTCAGACGTCTGGCCCAAACGGACTATGGTCTCTCCGTTACCGGAATAGCCGGCCCCACGGGAGGGAGTCCCGAAAAACCTGTGGGTACGGTATGGATTGGCTTTTCCTGTAAGGAGGGTACGGTGGCCCAGTGTTTCCTCTTCCCGGGAGACAGACACCTGGTACAGGATTTTTCTGCCACTACGGCCCTGGATTGGTTACGACGTTATCTTCGTTATGGCACGCTTGTTCCTCGCTATCAATTTGCCAAGAGAGATTAAGGATAAGTTGGCCCATCTCCAGCAAGAACTGGCCCACACCCGGGCCCAGGTACGTTGGGTGCGACCGGAAGGTATTCATCTCACTCTTAAATTTTTTGGTGAAGTCCCAGAGGAGATGATCGATACCCTGGCCCGGCTGGCTCAGGAAACCGTAGTCCAAAAGGCTTGTGGAAGTTTGCGTTTCCGGGTCAAGGGATTGGGTACCTTCCCCTCTCTCCGTCGTCCCCGGGTGATCTGGGTAGGGCTTGAAGGAGATCTATCAAAACTTCTCTCCCTTCAGCAGGCTCTGGAAGAGGCCTTTGCCAAACTGGGTTTTGTTCCAGAGGATCGGCCTTTCGTGCCTCATCTTACCCTTGGCCGAGTCAAATCCGGTAAAGGTCTGGACCAATTGGTTTCCATCATCAAACGATACCAAGCCGAACCCTTTGCCCTTCCTGAAGAATTTGAGGTCTCGGAGATAATCCTCTATCAAAGCATCCTCAAACCTTCGGGGGCGGTTTATACCCCTTTGAGACGTATTCCTCTGCACTAGTTGACATTGAGTTTCATTTAAATTAATTTTTTCAAAAAAGTAAGGAGGTGTTGTTATGCCGGGTCTCAACGGGACTGGTCCTTTTGGAGAAGGTCCGCGTAGTGGTCGAGGTCTAGGACGATGTACTCCAGAGGGACGGAGACTTCTGGGTCGTTTCGGATTTGGTGGACGGTGGGGTTTCGGACGAGGCCGCAGGCGCGGGCGCGGTTGGTGTCGATGGTTTGGTGTGCCGGGTTGGGGCTGGCGTCGCTTTTGGATGGCCTCCGGGGAGGAAAGGAAGCGTCTTTTAGAAGAGGAGGCTGAAGAGCTGCGGGCCCGTCTGCGCGAGATAGAAGAAGAACTAAGGGAGAGGAAGTGATCTTTCCGAAACGTAAGTTTTGTTGTTTGGCTTGTGGCTATCAATGGGAGGTCCCCTATGGAACGGGACGCGTTATGATGTGTCCGAGGTGTGAAAGTTTTCGTATTAAAAGGGTGAATCCCGGCCCGCCTCCAGGTAGGATAGGGTGGCGGTGGAGAAAACGTCACGGATTTCAGAAGAAGTAGATCCGAGGCCGGCCGGGAAATCTCTCACCCGGGTGGCGGCCCTGGCTGCCTTTCTTAACCTTTTGCTGGCTGGGACCAAGTATTTTTTAGGGTTCTATACCGGAAGTCTTTCCCTTAAGGCTGATGCCCTTCACTCTTTGACCGATGTCCTCGGTTCTGTTTCGGTATGGTTAGGTCTCAAATTTGCCGAGAGGAAGACCCCCTCTTTTCCCTATGGTCTTTACAAACTTGAAAACCTGGCTTCTTTGGTCTCGGCGGGTTTTATCTTTTTAGCTGCCTATGAGATTGTAAGGCATGCCCTGAGAGGTTCGAGTCACGTCTCGGCTGAAAGGGTACCCGTAGCGATTCTGGGTCTCCTTCTGATGGCCCTGATCCTCTGGTTTTTTTCACGCTGGGAACTACGTTTGGCCAAAGAGACGGGCTCCCCCAGCCTGGCAGCGGATGCCCAGCACTTGACCACAGAGTTTCTCTCCACCGCTGTGGTGCTGGCGGGTCTGATTGGAGGAGCCTTTCATCTCCACTGGATGGACCGCACGGCGGCTCTTTTTATCGCCCTGATCATCGCCCGGATCGGCTGGGACATAGTGGTGGATTCTCTAAAGGTCTTGTTGGATGTGGGGCTTGAGCCCGAAGTCCTTACCAAAATCGCCGATCTTATCAGATCTTTTCCCGAGGTGGTAGAGATCAAACGTCTCACAGGTCGGCGTTCGGGTCGCTTCCGGTTTGTAGAGGCTGAAATCGTGCTCGATACCTCTTCTTTGGAAGAGGCCCATGAGATCGTCACCATGATCGAAGAAGAGATTTATGACCTTTTCCCGGACATCGATCGGGTGATCATCCACTTTGAGCCCCCTGTGCTGGAAAGATTGGTTGTGGCCATTCCTGTTGAGAATGGCCATCGGATAGCGACCCATTTTGGATGTGCCCCGGCTTTTCTTTTCTGGGAGATTCAGTGTAGCCCGAGGCCCCGGATACTGCGTGAATGGCGTCTTCCGAATCCGTTTGCCAAAGAGGAGAAGCGTCGCGGGGTCCGAGTGGCGGAATGGCTCCACGACCAAGGGGCTGAAGCCGTTATCATCGCCAAGGAAGAGTTCAAGGAAAAGGGATTTGTTTACGCCCTTTCCGCCCTAGGGTTGAGGACTATCTTTAAGCCCGGCTTCGATCTGGAGACCCTTCGCCAAGATCTTCCCTGTCCACCTCAAAAGAGAGCTTGAATCTACCCCCCAAAGACCTTATGATGCCCCTCCATGGATGTCCGGACCCTGAAGAGGAAACTGGAACGTATTGACGGCCGCGGATATAAAGCCTATCAAGATCTCAAAGGTGAATATCGTTTTGGAGACTTCCTATTCTTCATTGACAAGGTTCAGTCGGATCCTTTCGCTCCGCCAAGTCGTGTCCGTTTGAAAATTCCAAAAGAAATAGCAGCTCTCCCCCCGGATACCTATCAGCGTGTTTCACGTCGGATAGGGCTTGAGAATTTCCTGGCCAAGGTCCTGGCTGAAGAGGCCCGTCGGATTTCTCGTCGTCTCGGCTCCGGGAAAAGCGGTCTCATCCTGGTCCATGGTCCTGGACAGGAAATGTTTCCACGAAGTTCAGTCTCCGTGAAAGACGGGGAGATAGAGGCCCGCTTCTTCGTGGGACTTCCGGCAAGTGGTCGTCGCATCCTGGCCAAAGAGGCCTGGAAGATCCTGGGAGAGGAGGTTCCTCGTTTGGCCAAAAGCCTCTTTTATTCAAACCTTGATCGATATCTTCTCCTTTCTTTTGTGGAGACCAACGAAGATGCGGACTATTTGCGAGAAGGTCTTGCCGCTCGAGGACTGGTGGCCTTTGTGGCTGATGGTAGTATCCTCCCGCGGGCTTCAGGGGTGGATCCCCGGCCAGCCAAGGAAGCGATACCTTTTGAGGCTCCTGCGGAGTTGGCCGTGGAATTCGACCTCCCTAACCGGGGCCGGGTGCGGGGATTGGGAATTCCGGAAGGAGTTACCCTCATTGTCGGAGGGGGATTTCATGGAAAGTCTACTCTGTTGCGCGCTTTGGAACTCGGAGTCTACAACCACGTCCCAGGTGATGGGAGGGAATTGGTGGTCAGCCGTTATGAGAGTGTAAAAATTCGAGCCGAAGATGGCCGAAGCGTTTTTGCAGTAGATATCGGGGGTTTCATCTCCAATCTTCCTTTTGGTCAGGATACCAGTCGTTTTACCACCCCTTGTGCCTCAGGCTCCACCAGTCAGGCGGCCAACATTATGGAGGCCCTGGAGATCGGGGCCCGGGTCCTCTTGATAGACGAGGACACCTCGGCCACCAACTTCATGATCCGGGACGCCCGGATGCAAATGTTGATCACCAAAGACAAGGAACCCATCACTCCGTATCTTGATCGGGTTCAGGAGCTTTACCAACGTTTTGGTGTTTCCTCCGTCCTGGTCATTGGAGGTTCGGGAGACTATCTCGAAGTGGCAGACACCGTGATAGCTATGGATCATTATCTACCCCGCGACGTTACCCTTAAGGCCAAAGAAGTGGTGGCGCGCTATCCCACTGCCCGCAAGACCGAGGCCCAGGAACCTTTGAGGCTGCCGAGCTCAAGAAAATTTTTAGGAATTCGTTTCCCGCAGGATCGAAAGGGCCCCAGGGCCAAGAGCCGGGAACATATCATTTGGGGGCGAGAGATTATCGATCTGTCCCTGGTAGAGCAACTGGTCAACGCGGATCAGACACGGGCCCTGGCCCTTGCCCTTGAGCCCCTTCGTAGGGAATTGGCCAAGGGGCGGAGTCTCCTTGAGGGGGTTCAGGGCGTGGAGGAAGCCTTCCAAAAACAGGGTTTTGAGGCGCTTTCTCCTGTGCCCCGGGGAGATCTGGCCTTCTTTCGTCGCTTCGAGTTGGCTGCAGCCCTCAATCGGCTTCGGAGTTTGGTGGTTTAACGGGTTGCAATTTTTCCTCTTTTGCCTATTTTGAGCGGCGACTCACGAAACAGAGGGAGGGTATATGCTCTTCCAAGAGGTGATAGAGACCCTCAATCGATTTTGGGCCAAACAGGGATGCCTGATCGTTCAACCTTATGACATGGAAGTTGGTGCCGGGACCTTTCACCCCGCTACCTTTTTACGGGCTTTGGGTCCGGAACCCTGGGCCGCGGCCTATGTGCAGCCCTGCCGTCGACCTACGGATGGCCGCTACGGAGAAAATCCCAATCGTTTACAACACTACTATCAATATCAGGTGGTCATCAAACCCTCCCCCGATGACATCCAGGATTTGTATCTGGAGAGCCTGAAGGCCTTTGGTCTTGATCTTCGCCAGCATGATGTGCGTTTCGTGGAAGACGACTGGGAATCTCCTACTTTGGGGGCCTGGGGACTTGGTTGGGAAGTGTGGCTCGACGGGATGGAGATCACACAGTTTACATATTTTCAGCAGGTGGGTGGTTTCGACTGTCAACCTGTTATGGTGGAGATCACTTATGGCCTGGAGAGGCTTACCATGTATCTCCAGGGAGTGGATAACGTCTTTGAGCTGTCCTGGAACGAGAAGGTGAAATACGGTGATGTCCACCGGGCCGGAGAAGTGGAATATTCCATCTATAATTTCGAGGAAGCTGACGTTTCCATGCTACGGGATCTGTTTGACGCCTGGGAAAAGGAGGGCTTCAGGTTACTCGAAGCGGGTCTGGTCTTGCCGGGCTATGATTGTTGTCTCAAGTGTTCCCATCTCTTCAACCTCCTCGACGCCCGGAAGGCCCTTTCGGTGGCGGAACGTACCACTTACATCGCTCGGGTGAGGGCCTTGGCAAAGCGTTCAGCCCAGGCCTGGCTTGAGAAGCGTTATGGAATCCGGATGGAGAAGGAGTAGGTCATGGCCAAAGATCTCCTTTTTGAGATCGGAACCGAAGAACTGCCTGCCCGTTTCGTGGAGCCTGCTCTCAGGAGCCTCAAAGAATTGGCCAAACTGGAGCTTGAGAGGCTATCCCTTTCTTTCGAGGGCCTCAAGACCCTTGGTACCCCTCGACGACTGACCCTTTATGTGGCGGGCCTGGCCGAGGCGCAACCGGATAGAGTGGAAGAGATCCTGGGTCCACCCAAGAAAGTGGCCTTCGATGAAAAAGGACGTCCTACCAGGGCGGCGGAAGGTTTTGCCAAAAAACAGGGGGTCTCTCTTGAACAGCTTCGGGTCAAGAGCACCGATAAAGGGGAATACGTCTTCGTGGAGAAGCGTATCCCCGGCCAAAAGACCATAGATCTTTTGCCTGATCTTTTAAAACACTTGGTAACCACGCTTCCCTTTCCCAAATCCATGCGCTGGGGCTGTTACGACTTACGTTTTGCCCGTCCCATTCGGTGGCTACTTGCCCTTTACGGGCGGAAGGTAATTCCGGTTGAGCTAGCAGGGATCAAGGCCGCAGGTGTCACCTACGGACATCGTTTCATGGCCCCTGATCCTATCGAGGTGGATGATTTCGTGAGTTACGTGCGACGCTTGCGCGAAGCCTTCGTGATCGTGGAACCTGAAGAGAGACTGGCTCGCACCTTCGATGAGGTAACAGACGCAGCCCTTTCTGCCGGAGGAGAAGTGCTTAAGGATCAAGAACTACTTGAAGAAAACGCCAACCTGGTGGAATTCCCATATGCCACTTTGGGTCGTTTTGACGAAAAGTTTCTCTCATTACCCCGTCCGGTTCTCATCACGGCCATGAGGGAACACCAACGGTATTTTGCCGTAGTGAACAAAGAAGGCGATCTTTTGCCACGTTTTGTGGCAGTGAACAACACCCGCCCTGAAGATCCTTCAGCCTTGGTGGCTGGTCACGAACGAGTACTTCGGGCTCGTCTTGAGGATGCGAGCTTCTATTTCGAAAGGGATCGAAAGTTACCCCTTGCAGAGAGGGTAAAAGACCTTTCCTCCGTAGGGTATCACGCTCGACTTGGGACCCTCTACGATAAGGTAAAACGTTTAGAGACCCTGGCCACTTGGTTGGCCCAAAAGCTGGCTCCAGAAAAGGTGGAGGTAGTTCGTCGGGCAGCCCTGCTTTCCAAGGCCGATCTGGTAACAGAATTGGTGCAAGAGTTTCCAACCCTCCAGGGGACAATGGGCCGGGAATACGCCCTTCTTTCGGGTGAGCCCGAAGAGGTGGCCGAGGCCATCGGTGAACACTATCTTCCTCTCCATGCTGGAGGAGAGTTGCCCAAGAGCTTGGCTGGGGCTTTGGTGGCTCTGGCTGACAAGATCGACACCCTCTGTGCCTTCTTTGCCATCGGCGAAAAACCCACCGGAGCCACAGATCCTTTTGGTCTCAGGCGAGCAGCTTACGGACTGATTGAGATCACTCTGGCCCACGGCTTTCGCTTCTCCTTGACTGAAACTATCAAAAAGGCCCTTTCTCTTTTGGAGTCTTTTGTTTCATGGGACGACACCTTGGTGGACGAAATCAAAGAGTTCATCGGGCGGCGTCTGGAAGGGGCTTTGGTCAACAAGGGCTTGGCAGAAGACATCGTGCGGGCGGTAATGGCCGTAGGCTTTGATGATTTGCTTGACACCCTCTGGCGAGCCGAGGCCCTAGCCAAGGTGAGGAGGAGTCCGGATTTTCCGGCCCTGGCCGTAGGATTCAAGCGGGTGATGAACATGGTCAAAAAACTCAAGACTCCTTTGCCCTTTGAGGAGAAACTCCTGATCGAAGAGGCGGAAAGGAACCTCTGGGAAGCCTATCTTCGCGTGAGAGAAGAAAGTTTGCCCTGGCTTGAGAAGGGCCAGTATGAGGCTGCCTTGCGGGAGTTTTTGAGACTCAAGGCCCCCATTGATCGCTTTTTCGATGAGGTCTTCGTGATGGTGGAGGATGAAGCTTTGCGTCAAAACCGTCTGGCCCTGCTTCAAAAGGTGGCCCGGCTCTTTCTTTCGGTGGCCGATCTATCGTATTTACGCGAAGAAGCGGCGGAATAGGTCTTCCAGTCTCTGACGCAATTCTTCACTAAGGGCGTCTTCTTCCGGGAACTCTCCTCCGCTTTCTCTGACCTCTTTTTTCAACAATTCAAAGTGGCTACGATAATAAGTAAGAAAGTATTCGAATTCGTCGTCTTCGGCTTCTCTTTGCAGAATCTCAAGGAGAGTGAGTCTGGAAAGGGCCAGGAAGACTTCGTTTTCGTAATCTGAAAGATCCTTCTCAGGATAGATTTTACCGAAAGCCAAACAGAAACCCAGGAGAAGAAGTTGACCAAAGGAGATGAGAGCGTCTTGGGCACTCTGGGGGCCTCCTTCCCGGCCGGTGAGATCCTGCGATCTCGCAGTCAATTCCAAGGCCCGATGTAATATCTCTTCCGCCAGGGCCTGAGGGGGAGGAAGCCCTGGTTCAGCCTCTTTTTTCTTTCCCATTGTTTGCCCTATATCAAATTTAGTCCGGTTGTGTCAAAGAATTTAAAGTTTTGACTGAAGGCTAATCTGAAACGGGAACTAAGTAATATCTGGTTTTTACCAACTCAGGGGCGGGTTTGAGATCTACTTCTAGGTAGGCTTGGTAAAGGAAGTTGAGCCTTTCCCCGTGCTGGGGTGGAGAAAGGAGGAGGTCCCGTCCTCGGGTTAGGAGGAGGCGTTTTTCGTCCAGATGACCAAAGTAGTAGCCTTTAAGGGCGGGGTTTTTGGCCGCCTCCGAAGCGTCAAGACCAATGATTTTCCCTCCTACGTAAGCTTTGAGCCAGCAATGGTATCCCTTTACCTCTGTCCCTTTTTGGGGGACGGGAAGGCCTATCTCGAACCAGACCGGAATCCCTTCTGCACGGGCAAGGGCCATGAGGAGGCTGTGAAAATCCGTGCAATTCCCCCTTTTGGCGCTGCACGCAAAGAGGGCGTCTCCCCGCCCCCAGCCCTTTCCGCGTTTGTCGTAATGCAGATTGCTCACCACGTAGTCATAAAGGGTTCTAAGTTTGTCAAGAGGGGTGTCTTGTCCACGGACTAGCTCCCGAGCCAGGGAACGAAAGGGCTCTATGGGGACCAAACGGTCCGGCAGAAGGAAGCGAGAAGGAGGGGGACAGGGGGCCTTGATCCCTGAAAACTCTTGGCGTCTGATCCGGGCCCGGTATGAGACCTCTATCTTTTGAGGTGGGAGACAAAGATAGAGAAAACGATTTCCGTATTCCTTCTCTTTGGTCACCAGGAAAGGGCAAGGGGCCTTAATTTCGAGGGAAAGCACCCTTTGACTTTCGTCCTCAAGGGGCAGAGGTATCCAGAGATCCATCCTCTGGCCTTGGCTTTCCGAGACCAGGATCTTGGCTTCGAGGAGATAGTCCTGCCCCCGGACCGCGGGTGAAAGACAGAAGATAAGAAGAAATACGATCATGGCCTGGATCATGGCTTCTGGCTTCTCCTTGAGCCGGGTGTTCGGCCCGGATAGCTTATCTTTCACGTGAACTTACGCAAACTCACGCGTGTGTTGCTAAAATCAGGGATCCCACCCACCAAGTCGATCAGTGGCAGAAAATAGAGGCTTTCATCCAAACGACTCAACAGGTTTACCGCTACCCCAGCCTTTCGTCTCAAGTCCGGGATGAGCTGATGGCCAACCATTATCTTCTCTCCCCCTAGGAAGACCTTTTTGCCTTGGATGACCACCAAGGAGCTTGCCCCGTGTTGGGTATGACCATAGTGGTGGGAAAGAGCCACACAGCCGGGACGGATCCGTTCACTCAATTTCACCCGAACCATCACTCCTTCGGGGTGGGAACGGGAAGAGAGGATAACCATTTCTTCGTCTTTGAGCCCCAATTCCCGGGCGTCTTCGGGATTCAAAAAGAGGGGAGGCTCAGGGAAGAGATGAAGGGCCTTTTGATAGCAAATGGTGCGGGACTGGGTGTGAAGGGCGTGTTTGTGGCTTATCAACACGAAAGGAAACTCCCGGTCGGCTTCTTCTATCAGGGGGCCGCGAGCCTCCCGAGCCCTCACGTAGGTCACGGTGCCGAAGAACGATTTCCCACTAAGGGCGTCCTTACTGCGGGCCAGCCTTTCATTCCAGAAATGGATCTTTGAGATGCCCGTGATCAGGTTCCCTTGCTGGTCAAAGGCCGTTTGTCCGGGTCTGAAGATCCCTCCTCGCGCCAGAATCGTGGCCACTTTTGACCATTCTTCAGGGGAGAGGAGATGACGATAGCGGGCCACGGGATAATTCTTTTCCACCCAGAGCCTTTCTTCTTTCGAGGCGGGTTTGACCGAGGCGTTTTCCGCCAGATTGGCCAGGGCCCGTAAGAAGAAATCTTCGGCCTGGAAAAGGGGCAAGCGCCCGTTATGGCGGGTAGTAATGGCCTTTTCTCCAAACCCCGGCAGTCCACAATAGCAGGCCAAATCAATCAAAAAGGTCTCCAGACAAAAAGGTCTTCCGTCTCTGGTGCGACCGGTGAGAGGTTCCACCACTGGTGTGCGCACGCCTACGAAGTTTTCCCCCGGGGCGTGGGGAGTGAGAAAGCCATAATGACCCTCAAGATAGGTTACATCTGGCACGATGTAATCAGCGTAAAGATTGGTTTCGTTGATGGTTACATCGATGGAGACGTGGAGGGGGACGCGATCCGGGTCCTTCAAGGTCTCGATGAAACGCCTGCCTCCCGGAATGCTGTAGACGGGATCAAAGAAATAAGTGAAAAGAAGACCGATCCTGTAAGGATAACGCTGGTCGATCCCGCTCAGGGCCGAGACCGTAAGCCCTCCTTTGGTGAAAGGGAACCAGGGTAGTTTGGCAGGCCAGCCCTTTTCTCGGAACTCCGTGGTGGACTCGTAGGAGGCCTTCTCTCGTGAGATGGGAACTCCCCGGGGTTTTTGGGCCCCGGCAAAGGTCTTCAGATCGTAACGCCCGGTTTGCCAGGAAGCCACCTTGCCGCCGTTGGTAAGATATCCTCCACGGCGGTTGATGTTACCCACCAAGGCGTTCAACATGGCCAGGGCGTAACTGGCATAGGCCCCGCCTACGTAGTTTCCCCCTCCGTGATAGGCAAAAGCTACGGCCAAGGGGGCATGAGCGGCGAATTCTCGGGCCACCTCCCGGATGGTCTCCTCTTTGATTCCGGATTCCCGGGCGTAAAAAGAAAGGGAATGGCGCAGGACCTCTTCTTTGAAGAGCAAGAAGGCCGTTTTGACGCGGAAACCTCTCACTAGGCCTTCCCATTCCAGAAGGCCCTTGCAGGCCCGCGAAGCCTCCACCAGCTGACCTGCTTCGTCCACTACCACGGGGCCTTTCCCCGGGAGGCCAATTTCTTCGGCTCTCAGGAATCGTCCAGCTTCTTCCTCGGGGGAGACCACCACCAGGTGGGTGGCATTGGTGTAGACGTTTCGGCCCTGCTGACGTGCGATTGCCAGATTGGGTCTCTCGAGGAAGGCTTGGTCGAAGAGACCCTCTTCCAAAAGGACGCGGAGCAGACCCAGGGCCAGGGCCCCGTCCTTTCCAGGTTTTACCGGGAGCCATCGATGGGCGTGGGCCAAGGCCTCGTGTCCTCGCGGGTCGATAACCACGTATTTCAGCTCCCCCTTCCGAACCCTTTCCAGTAAACGGGCGGCGTAGGCGTTTGGTCCGGGTTGCAGGGCCGAGAAGAAATTGGTCCCAAAGGCCAGGATGTAACGGGTCTGTTCAGGATCAGCCTTGAATTCCACGGCTTCGCCATCGGAAAGGATGAAGTTGCCCATGCGGAATCCGATCCCGCAGATGTCGGTGTGGGGAATGTGGTTGATAGAACCCACGGCCTGGACTACGAAACGTTTGATAAAGTGTTTGCGTCCGGCCTGAGATCTTCCCGTTAACCAGACCACCCGGTTACGAACCGGTCCAAGCTCCGGAGCCTTTGGGTCGAGAGGATCATCTCGCAGGAAGTCTTTGAGTCCAGGATAATGACGCTCGTCTCCCAAATGGGCAAAAAGTTGGCCACCTTCGGCGATTTCCCGAATGAGTTCCTCCCAGGAAATGGGAGCAAACTTTCCCGAACCCCTTGGACCACATCGCTTGAGTGGAACCTTCAGACGATAAGGGTTTAAGAGATAGTCCTGGTCCATCTGGGGTTTGGCACAAGTAGAGGCTCGATGCCCAAGGCTTTCGAGAAGAGGAGTTTCGTACGGAAGCGGTTTTCCACGACGGTTGTAAGGATGATAAGGGTTGCCGTCGACTCGCAAGAGTTGGTTGCCCTTTACCAGGATGCGCAATCCACAACGCGTGTTACAGGCCAGACAAACCGTGTGGACCAAACGTTCTCCGGAGGAAGGTTCTCTCTGAGCTTTAAGACCTTGGGCAGGTCGGAAGCTCAAGGCTCCGGTGGGACAGACTGCCACACATCGCGGCAGGAGGCCTTTTTGGAGGTCTTCTAGGCAGAAATCGCATTTTTGGGCCTGACCATAAAGCACCTCCATGGCCCCGTAGGGGCAGGCGGTTACGCAACGCCCCTCTCCTTGACAACGTTTCCGATCAAGGATCACTATTCCTTCGGCGGTCCGATAGAGGGCCTGGTGCGGACAGGCCGGAATACAGGGTGCTTCCTGACATTGCCGGCAATATCGGGCGACAAAATCCAGGCCCACGCGCGGAAACTTTCCCCTTTCACGGGAAGAAATCTTCAAGCGGTCTATTTCAACTGGTTCCTGAGAACGATGGCAGGCCGTCACACAGGCCAGGCATCCCAGACACCTTTCTGGATCGAAACGAAGCTGAGGACGAAGGGTTTTTCCGGTGACCCATCTAACCTTCGGACCCAGGAGACAGAAACCCGTTATCCCCGCCAGTCGCAAAAAGTCTCTCCGGTTCATGGGCCGGAGAAATATATTGATTTTACCAAAAAGTCAAATCGAAAAAACAAATAGTATCAGGAAGATTTATCTTGATCTTCGATGCTATCAGGGACAGAAGGAGCGGTACTTTTCGAGTCCCCGGGCTCGAGAGAGGAGAATTCTTTGTTTTTGGCGCAGTTTCTGAGCCAACTTCAACAATTTGGCCTTGATCATCTCCTCTTGAAGGAGGGCTTGGTGTATCTTTTCGCTCAGCTCTTCCTTTTTTTCATCCGGGAAGGAAGGGCCTTTTTGCTGGAAGAGGGCCCGAAATTTGCGTCTTTCGTAGAGGTGGGCAAGGATTTGCCGGAAGCTTTCGGCTCCATAGGCCTCCTTTTCCTCTAGCTGGGAGAGAAAGGAGAGCTCTTCTTGCTGTTTTTGAAGGAATCGATCGAGTAAGCGATGGAAAGACATGGTTCAAACAGGCGGGCAGAGCCCGCCCCTCCCTCACCGCCCCGCCATAGCCAGACGGGGCTCTTCGTCTTGACCTTCGGCCCTGTGTCCGTTCCCTTGGAGGACACATTCCACCCAGATCTTCTTCAGCTCAGCAAGATAGCGAATGCTGCGTTCGATGGTTTCTAGGTCTTCTTTTTGCCCGGAAATCTTGGAGAGCTCCCGTACCATAGCCCCGTAGAGACCGTACAAGAATTGGGCCGCCTCACCACCTTTCTCAAGATTGACTCCGGCCTGGAGTTCCCCAATGATGGCGATGGCCTTGCCCAGATGTTGCCCCCTTTTCCGCGGTTCGTCAAAATAGCTCTTTACTAGCCCCAGCTCTTTGATAGCACCTTCAAAGAGGAGTTTGACGATCTTTTGTGGATCTTCCAGCGTTGTT
Source organism: uncultured Thermodesulfobacteriota bacterium (assembly GCA_964630855.1). Taxonomy (GTDB): domain Bacteria; phylum Desulfobacterota; class Thermodesulfobacteria; order Thermodesulfobacteriales; family Thermodesulfatatoraceae; genus JAADCO01. The sequence goes on from CAZVXP010000004.1 coordinate 293,638, forward strand.
ACAGAATTACGACGATAACTGTTTAGAGCCGCCCCATACATAATCAAACCTCCATGTTTTGGTTTTGTTCCTCCCTGAACTTCTGTTTTATTTCTTTTCGGTTAGCCCCATGATGCTCTTGAATTGTACGTCTAAATAAGAAGACATATCATTCAGTTCCTGAATGTATTGGTCAAGCGCCATAAATTGTCTTTGAAGATTGGCGATGTATCGATCAACTCTTTCTTTGGCTAGAATTATATTGTGGTCGATGTTTTCTATGTAACGTTCCGTTGTGTCTTGCTCCAGAGCTATAAGACCTGATGTTCCGAGGTACTTTTGAAGTGTTTCGTTAAGTCTTTCCGCCAGCCCTTCAACGTTTCTTTCTTCATTTCCGATCATGAGTTGTTTGATTTCTTCGGGATAAGAAGAGAAGGCTTGTTCTAACTTTTCTTGATCTAAGGAGAGGCTTCCATCTCGATTAAAGTTGAGCCCCAAATCGAAAAGGCTAATGATATGTTCGTTTTCAGAAAGGCTTGCAGAAAGGATGTCTCTCAAGTCTCGAATAAGGTTTTCGGCGGCGTTGCTGCGATAAAGCGGACCTTCTTCTCCTGTTTCGAGATCAAAAGACATCTTTTCGCGCAGTTCATCGAGAAAGCCGTTGACCTCCTCGACGAAGGAAGAAAAGGTCTCCTTGACCCCTTCGTAATCAGCGGACACGGTGATGATACCACTTCCGAGTCCCTGTAGTTCCAATTTGACCCCAGGGATGATGTCGGTGATCTCATTACTTCCTCTCTGGTAGGGGATGTCATCTATGGTGAAGAAGGCGTTTAAACTCTCTCCGGTGTCTTCGATTTGGTTGGGGAAGAGGGAAGGGGTGCTTGGATTTTGGGTCAGGTTCAAGGTTTCCGGTGAACGAAGGTCTAGAAAATAGTTTCCAGCAGCATCCCGGATGAGATAGGCCCTGAGGGAGGAGTTTCCAGCAGCCTGGTCGTTGATGAGATCCTTGAGTTCCGAAAGGGTGGTCCCATCTGGGACGACGACCTTTATTTCCTGCTCGCCAACCGAGATGTTCAAGGTTATGTCACCACCGGAGTCGTTCACAACATCATCAGGGGAGGTGTAGGAGGCGGTACGCCAAATATTGGGAACTCCCACGATTTCTTCGAAATCCATTCCTTGGAGCTCTTGGGTGACTACTATCCGGTGATCTTCCCCGGTCTCCCGGGCTTTAAGGATTAAGCGATAAGGATTGGAAGGAGAACCGGTATCCACCACCTGGGCTTCTATCCCGGGGTTGTCTTCAGCTTCGTTTATGAGACGGGCCAACCCTTCCAAAGTGGTGCCCTGGGGTACCAGGAGGGAAAAACTTTGCTCTCCTACTTCGAGTTGGAGGACATCGTCACTATCAGGATTGAGGACGGTGTCTTTGGTGGCAAAACCTTCGGATTGCCAGAGACTTTTGCGGGCCAGCTGGTTTACGTTAAACCGATAGCTCCCTTCCAGAGCACCTACTTCGGCCTCGGCCTCTACCCCTGAGCCGGAAACAGAGACCTGGCGGGCCAGGTACGTGCTCTCAAGTGAGAGATCCAAGGCCTTGGTTTTGAGGGAGAGGACTTTGGTGTTGAGCCAATCGAATTCGGTGAGCCGGCTTTCGTAATAGTCCTTCTTGGCCTCAAGACGTTTGATAGGCTGCTCTTCTATTTCTCGGAGCTGATCCAAGAGGCCTTGGAGATCAAGCCCGGAACCCAAGCCAAGGACATTTATCTTTCCGAAGATGTCAGCCATGACATTTGCTCCTTTCGGCCTAGTTTCTTCTATCGAGCGGAATAGGGGGTGAGATTAAAAATCCCTTAGAGCTTGACGGTTTCCTGTTCTCCGGATGAAGCCAATTTGTGAAAATGGGGCTGAAGCGGTTCACGCAGGGGATAGCGCCGGGCGTCCAGGACCACCTGTTTGGCCAATCTTCTGGAGACGTTCACCGCAATAGGACCCAGTAAATTGACGGTCATCTCTTCGGGTTTCTCTTTGGGGATGGTGACGATGGTCAGGAAACAAAGTTCGTCTCCTTCCCTGAGGTGGAGTTCTTTTTTGGCCTCGGGTGGCAGTTTTGGGTCGTAGTCTGGAAAGAAGAGCTTGGGGTCCACCACCACGAAGGCCAGTTCTGGTACGTCTACGGCCTGAAGCCAGAAGAAGGGAGAGTTCTCTCGATGGGGCAGGAGGACGTAACGTTTGGCCTCTGGAAAGCCAAGGATCCCGCTCGTGAAGAAGATAATCTTCCCTTCTTCTATCTTCAGTTTGCCAAAACGGGTGGTCTCAATTTCCAAGCTATCCCTCCCCTTGTCTTTCAAAAAGTGTGTCCAGGACCGCCGGGGCTTCGGCGGCGCGGATGTTTTCTTCTTGGATCTTGCGATATACTTCCAGGCGATGCACTGGTACGTGAGATGGGGCCTCGATACCGATCTTGACCTGCCGACCCTTTATTTCGAGCACGACGATGCGGATCTCATCTCCAATGGCGATGGATTCTCCGATTTTACGCGTAAGAACCAGCAAGACCGCTCCTTATGAGAGGTAATTGACAAGGCTCAGCTGCATCACTTTGCTGGCTGCAGCCAGGGCCGCCTGATAGGCCGTTTCCTTGGCTCTCAGGCGTGTGGCCACTTCTAAAAGGTCTGCGTCTTCTGCCTGGCTCAGGTTCTCTTTGATAGTGTCTCTCAGGTCCAGATAGAGATTTTCTTTCAATTCTAAATGATCCATCCGGGCTCCAAGGGAGGCGCGCTCGTTGATCAGGTGGTTTAGGACCCGGTCGAGACGATCCAAATGGGTGCCAAGTTCCTCTATTTCTTTTGTAGGATCAGAGACGTTGTCGGCTTCAAGGGTCTTTTTGAGAGAGATGAGGCTCTCGAAAAGCTCCGATTGCATCAAGGCCTGGTTTCCGTTGCGCCCGATGAGGATCTTGCCATCCGAGGAATAAGTGTAGTAGAGATCTTCTTCTCCTCCGTGGTAAACCACCTTTTCCTGAATTCCTCCGTCAGGGAGGACCTGCCGGACCAATTCGAAGGGTGTTTCACCATCTGCGTATCCACTCGGACGATTGCCTGCAAACACGTAGCGGCCACCATGTTTAGTATTGGCCAGGGCCAGGGCCTCTTCGAGGAGGTTTTTCACCTCTGCGGCCAGGGCCTTTCGGTTTTCAGGAGAAAGGGTATCGTTTCGGGCTTGAATGGCGAGTTGTTTGGCCCTCATGACCAGGTTTTCCAGACCTTCGAAGGCTCCCTCCATGGTGCGCAGATAAGACTTCCCTTCTCGAATGGAGACCTGATAGCGATCGATTTCCTCAAGTGAACGCCGATATCCCAAGGCCCGAACCATGTCTACCGGATTGTCTGATGGTTTCTCGTATTTCACACCGGAGGCGATTTGATTCTCGAGTTTCCGCATCTCGTCGGTAAGTTGATTGAGATTGTAAAGCATGCGATCGTACATGGTCTTAAGGCCAACCCGCAGGGGCATACTTCACCTCCGCTTTATCGCTTGGCTGCTATTAACGTATCGAGCATTTCGTCGGCTACCGTCAATATTTTGGCCGAGGCGGCAAAGGCCTGCTGATATTTGATGAGATTGGCCATCTCTTCATCGAGAGAAACCGCCGAGACAGAGTCGCGCATGGTTTGGAGTTGATTGATAAGGTCCTCCATGAAGGTCTTGGAGTTTTTGACGGTCTTGGTGGCGATCCCGATCTCTCCCACCAAGGCCCCGTAGTAATCTGCCACCGAGGCTTCCCCCAGTTTTTCGCGATGGGCCTGGGTAAGGGCGGCCAGGCGTAGAGCGTTGCGGTTGTCTCCCGGTTCGGTGGCAAAGCCTCCCAGATAAGAAGCTAGGTTTCGATCAGGCTGGTAGAGACGCCGGGCAAGATAACTTATCAGATTCCCCTCTCCAGGAGACAAATCGCTTGAGAGTGAAAAGTTCACCCAGTCCGGATTTCCATCTTGATTGAGGTCTGGGTCGTTTACCTGGATGAGGAGACGACCCGAAGAGTCGATTGTAGTCGCGAAGTCCGCCTCGCCGTCGCCGTCACGGTCAAGGGTTTCCAGGGCTGACAGAAAGTCTCCCAGACTATCGCCAGCATTCAGGTGGATGGTCTCGCTGTAGACGGGATTTCCATTTTGATCCAGATAACTTACGGTTATGTCTTGATCCGCAAACACAGCTTCTTGAGCTACGGCAACGTCAGTCAGAAAGAAATAAGTGTTGTTCTGGCTTTGAAAGTGGTTACCCTTGAGTTTCTCAACGGGTACGTCTCGTCTCCAGGCGTCGGTGACCACGAAACTTTCGGTGTCATAAAGACCTGAGGTGCGCACTACCAGCCGGCCATGGGCGTCGAATTCGGCCTGAAGTCCAAAACGGGCGTTTTCCTCACGGTTGTATTGTTGCAAGACTTGGACCACTCCCCCACTGGTAGAAAGCACCACGCGAAAGGGATCGATGACCCCATTGGATGGATCAGCGTCAAGGGGCTGTCCCGTTTCATCGAAAAGCCAATTTTCAAGAGCTCCCATTTCAAACTTGAGATGTATCGGTACATCGTCGCGAGAGGAGGAAGTCCCCTGATGGTCGAGGAGGCTTATCTCACCCCAGGCCCGCTCTGGTCCGTTCCCTTCGATAACGAAATAGGCCGTGCCTTGCGGGGCTCCGTCAGCCAAGCGAATAACGATTTCTCCGTTGTCAAGATAAGCCGAGACTTCGCTTTCTCCATCCAGGGCAAGCACTAGATCTTCCAAGTCCACAAATCCGTTTCCGTTAATATCTGAGACCGTAACGTCGGGGCTGCCATAGGTGGCGAAACTCTTGGCTGAAAGTTCCGCCCCTTGGGCGTCGAAAAAGCGCAGGGTGAGCCAGCCCGAGAATTCTAGTTCACTGGCTTCTGATTCTCCGAGAGAACTGGAATACTGCTGGGGCTTGAACCAGGGCTCCAGACCCGAGAAGAGTTGTCTGTCGGGGACGTCTTCAAAATAAAGGTAGTCTCCAGAAGAAAGGCGAAGGCTTCCGTCTCCGTCTCCTCCGGAGACCGAGAGTTCAAAGCGCACGCTTCCTGGAGGTGGTTCAGCCAGAGACAAGAAAATTTTACCATGGTCTCCGGCGCTGAGACCCGCCCGGAAGGCGGAATTTGCGTTGAGGAGGTCGACGAGTTCTTCAAGCGAAGTGCCGTCTGCCACTTCGAGACTCAGCTCTCCGGTGCGCTCGCCCCCGGCGTCAAAGAAGGTAAAATTGAGGGTCACGGGGGCTCCCTCGTTTAGGCTTAGGCCACTTACATCCGAAGAGGTGAGCCAGAGATTGCTCTCTTTTCGGCCGTTGGCAGCTACGTACTGGGGGACGTAGACCCCTTGATCCCGCAAAAACTTCAGGAAGGAATCTGCTGGAGGGGGTTCTTCGATGCCAAGCTCGAAATAGGCGTAGGGCTGATCCACGTTGGGGTCGAGTTCCAAACGGAGCCGTCCTTCGTCGTCGAGATAGGCGCGCAATCCGGGCAGGGCATCAAGTTTGGAGAGAATCTGGGTAAGACTTTCTCCGGGTTCCAGGGAAAGGGAAAGTTCTTTCACCAGGTGACCGTCTTCTTCATGGAGTACCTGCTGTCCCTTGGCGTCGAAGAAACGAACGAAGAGTCGGTGTGGTGGGTCGTGGAAAACAATGCGGTTTGGATCTTCAATGGCCTCACGACTGACGTAACTCCCGGTAATTTCTTTTTCCGTGCGCCAGGCCTCCCGATCAAGTCGGGCAGCAGCAAGGTATTCCGGATGGACGGAAAGCTGATCATTGATCTGAATGCTACCAGCGTCAAATCCCCCGAAAAAAACGTTTACTCCGGTGACCAAAAGGAGATCCGAAGTATCGTTTGAAAAGGCAAAGCCGTAACCCTCCTGGGCCTGAAAGACCAAACGTCCTTCACGGAAAAGGGCGCGAACCGTCTCCTCGGGAGAGAAACCACTTTTTTCGAGGGCGGTGTTTATCTGAGTCACCACTTCTTCCAAAGTAGAGGAAGGCGAAAGGGCCAAGTCCACGCGCACCGGTGTGATGTGGCCGTTTGGTTCTTTCACCCACAGGAAGAAGGAACCGTCACCTTTGAGGTCATAAAAAAAGGGCAAAGACTTGAGGGTTCCGTCCGTGTGGAAGAGCCCTTCGAGTTCTCCTTCGTAGAACTTGAGTCCTACACCTTCGGTGTGGATCTCATTTACGGCTCGAATAAGTTCTTCGGCGAACAGCTCGAATTTCCCTGTGAGATTGAGTTCTTCAACCCGGTGGTTGGCGGCTTCGTCTTCAAACCCTCCGAAATCCAACGGGCCGGAAGTAATAGCAAAGGAGAGCTGGCCGCTTCCTCGAAAGGCATCCTTCACCACCAACCGACCATCTTCGGTAAGATAGGCCGAGACCTGGTAATCAAAGCTCTTTTCAACCTGATCCAAAAAATCTCGTACGGTCTCCTGGAGATCGGAAGTGGTATAGCTCCCCCTGACTTCTTCGCCAAAGTGGTTCGTTCCGCGAAATTCGATGGTGACCGGGCCACTGAGACCTAGTTCTTCCCAGGTGGTACCTTCTGTGATGACCTTTCCCGCCCGGGTGAAGACGCTTCTCTGAGAGATGACGTATTCGTGATTCCAGTCCTCGGAGATCTGTTCGATGATACGTAACCACCCTCCCAGGGCTCCCTGGGTGACCTCCTGGCTGGTGAGCCGGGCCTTTTCACCAGAGTGACCCTCCCAGTACACTTCACCTCCTGCCAGATCAAGCTGCCAGTAGGAATCGATATCAACCAGGTTATAACCCTTGCCCAAGACAACGGCGTAGGCTCCTTGATTGTTTTCGAAGTAACGGATTTCAGCCAGTTCCGAGAGCCGAGAGACGAGTTTGTCCCGCTGGTCCCGCAGATCGTTGGCCTGATGGAGACCAGATTCCGCAGCGGTGATCTGACGATTGAGCTCGGCGATTTGTTTGGCCAGCTCGTTTATTTCGTTGACTACGTCTTCCAATTTGAGACGCACGTTTTGCTCGAGTTCTACTAGTCCTTGGTAGCGATCGTTTATGGCCTCAGCCAACACTCGACCCTTTTCAATTACCACCCGACGCTCCGGGATCCCTTCGGCCCGGTTGGAGAGTCCTTGCCAAGCGCTGAAGAAGTCTTCAAGCAAGGCGGAGAGACCCTCGGGGTTGGTCTCGTTGAAGAGACCCTGGATGAGGTCAAGGCCGGTCTCTTCTGCCGCCAGAAGCCCCAAATCACTACGTTTGAGATTCAGGTTGCTCTCCAGAAAGGCGTCGAAATAGCGTTTGATCTGTTCCACCTTGACCCCGCTTCCCATGGGGCCCGCAGGTCCCGGGGTGGGGGGATAGGGAGCGTTTACCACCTTCTGGCGCGAGTAGCCTTCGGTGTCCACGTTGGCCACGTTATGACCAGTGACATGGACCCCCATCTGAAAGGCCAAAAGGGCGTTTTTCGAAATGTTTAGCGCACTGTAGAGGCCTGCCATTTTCCCTCCTCACACCTGACAGCTGATGAAACGAGGTCCACTTCCGCCTTCTTTGCGTCCTTGCCGGCTATAACCCGTGCCAGGGCCAAGGTGCCGACCCAAGAAACGATAAGCCTCTTCGATGAACGCCAAACCGGCCTTTAGCAGCATTTGGTTGTGTTCTGTGAGGAAACGAAGGCGTTCCCGAAGTTCTTCGGTCAGGGCCACTTCTTTTAGTGCCGGATCCTTGAGAAGGGTTTCTTTGCGTTCCACACACTCCAGTAAAGTCTTCACGTCTCCTCGAATGATGGCCCGTCTCTCCTCCTCCAGGAGATCCAGAAGCTGTTGCCAGGGGTTTTTCATTTCTTTCCTCCGTAGCGTTTGACCAGTTGCTGGTAAAGTATTTGACCAAGCCCTGTGCCCCTGCGGGCCACTTCGCGAGAGACCTCCTGGTAATAAAGGTCTTCGTAGAGGTCCCTTGCTAGACTTTTCGGCCAGAAGCCACTTTCAGGCACACAGCGGCGCATTTCCTTCAAGAGCTGGTAAAGAAAGAGGGCTTCAAATTCTTGACAGGCTTCCTTCAGGGCCCTGTTGCGATCCCGCTTGGCGAGCTCTTTCAGGCCTGCCAGATTTCGGAAGTCGGGGCCGGTGATCTTCATCGTTTGTTGTTAAAAAGCAAACTTTGTGCCTGAGGTCCGCAAGAAAGATCGTCTCAAATCAAAGGCAGGTCATCAGAGAGCGGCCCGGGCCTTCTGAGGTGGCAGGCAGAAAATTCCACCCCCGGCAAATCTTGCCGTCCTACATGATGACCAATTCCGCCTGCAGGGCCCCAGCGGCTTTTATGGCTTGGAAGATGGCAATAAGGTCCCGCGGGGTGGCACCCACAGCGTTAAGGGCCCGAACGAGCTCTCCGATACTTACCCCTTCTTCGATGACCACCACACGAGCTGCTTCCTCCCGGGCGGTGATCTCGGTCTCGGGCGTAACCACCGTTTGCCCTGCGGAGAAAGGTGGAGGCTGGGAGACCTTGGCCCTCTCTCTGATCTGGACAGAGAGGTTGCCGTGGGCCACCGCTACCTTGGAGACCCGAACGTTTTCTCCCATGACCACCGTGCCCGTGCGTTCGTCAATGACCACCCGGGCTGGAATGTCAGGATTGATGGCAAGATCGCCGATCTCCGCTAAAAGCTTCACCACTTCTCCCCGATAGGCTAAGGGAACTCTGAGGGTTATGGTGCGTCCGTCAAGGGCTGTGGCAAAGGGGCCGTTCAAATAAGCGTTAATAGCCTCTACGGCTTGGGCCACGGTGTGGAAATCCACCTCACGAAAGGAAAGACGCAAGACGTCCTTTTGGTTTAGATAAATAGGGACTTCGCGTTCCACCACCGCACCGCTTGGGATACGACCCACTGTGGGATGGTTCTTCTGGACGCTTCCCCCGGCTCCTCCGGCAGAGAAGCCACCGAGGGACACCGGCCCCTGGGCCAAGGCGTAAATCTCTCCATCGGGGCCGCGCAAAGGGGTGAGGAGGAGGGTGCCACCCTGGAGACTTTTGGCGTCCCCGATAGAGGATACCGTTACGTCAAGTCTCTGGCCTTGGCGTACGAAAGGCGGAAGTTCGGCGGTAACCATGACGGCAGCTACGTTTTTGAGTTTTACCTGGCGTCGGTCTACCTTGACGCCAAAACGTTCGAGCATGTTGACAACGGATTGCACGGTAAATTTGGTCTGATCTCCGTCTCCAGTGCCGTTGAGTCCCACCACCAGACCATAGCCTACCAGTTGGTTGGAACGAACCCCTTCTACGTTTATCAGGTCTTTAAGGCGGGCTGCCTGGGCCTGGATGGTCAGAAAAAAGAGGAAGAAGAGGAGAGGAAGCACCCGGGTCATGGCTTCACCTCCTCAGAAGAGCCAGATGAGCTGAAGAAGACGGGCAAACCAGCCTGGCCCTTTCATTACCTGCGTGCCCGGACCAGCGCCACTGTACTCGATGTGGGCGTCAGCCAGTTGGGTGGAGAGCACGCTGTTGTCGGCGTCTATGTCTTCGGGACGTACGATTCCGGTGAGGGTGAGGTACTCTAGGTTTTCGTTTTGCCGAATGACCCTCACCCCCTGAAGGACCAAATTCCCGTTTGGTAAGACCTCAACCACCCGTGCGGTGATAGTGGCCACAATGTTGGTGTTACGGGAGAGTTTGCCCTGGCCGTCAACATTTGAGGAATAGTCGCTCTGGAACATGTTGCTGGCTTTAAAATTGGGATGTTTCTTTTCAAGAGTCTTTTCAATTCCCAGGAAGGCCGAAATACCGGCCTTGATTCCGCTTTTGCGGCTCATTTTGTTGCTCACCGAGCTTGAACTTTGATAATTTTCGACGATTTTCACCGTGACGAGATCTCCCACTCTATGAGCCCGATGGTCTTCGAAAAAGAAGACCCCCCGACCCGTGTAAAGGGAACCTTCCTGGGGCGTTTCGGAAGGAGGTGGTGGCACAAAGACTCGAGGTGGGGGAGGGGGAGTGGGTCTTTGTGTGGTGGTACAGGAAACCAGCAAAAATATGAGGAAAACGAGCGTTTCCCTTCGCATCAATAGGTCACCTTAACGGTTTGGGCGTCGATTACGCGGGCGAAGATCTCCCGTTTGCTAGTCAGATTACGAACCCGAATTATCTCTCCAGGGCGACCATCTTGGCGGGCTTCACCCACGGCGCTTACCATAAAACCTGGCCCTTCAGCCAGGATGCGTACCAATTTGCCCCTTTTGATGACCGGTGGCACTTCCAGAGCCGAACGACGCAACACCTGTCCGGCTCTAAGGCTCACTCTCGTCCGCAGGCCCACGGCTTCTCGGGCCTTGGTCAATACATCCTTGGGAAGGCGTGAAAGAGGGCGTCGTTCAAAGATCAGATCTTCGGCGCGGATGATCTGATGGCGTGAAAGAGGGCGTTTCAAGACCAGCACTGGTAGCATAGCCTCTATGTAACCTAGGAGCCGTACGCGAGCCGCGAGGCGTTTCCCCTGGTAGTAATCGACAAGCAAAGTGTTGCTCCCCACGCGGGGAATCTGCCGGAACTTGACCACTTCCCTTACGTTGTCCGGGAGGTTTAATTCTTCGGGTTCAGCGACGAAGCGGACCAAGACGAGGTCCTCTGCTGGCCAGGGCAAATGTTTGGTTACCTGGCTGAAAAAGAGTTCCTGAAAATAATTGGTGTCCAATTTTTTGGCCCAACCGACGGAGAAAAGACCAAACCAAAAGACCAAAATTAAAACCAAGGCTTTAACGTTTGACATTGTTGGCCATCTCCAACATATTGTCTGCGGTTTGGATGGTCTTGGAATTGGCCTCGTAGGCCCGTTGGGTGACGATCATCTGGACCATTTCTTCCACCACATCCACGTTGGACATCTCGAGATAACCTTGAGCAATGGTGCCGAAACCCTCTCGGCCAGGTTGCCCTTCGATAACGTCGCCGGCGGCATCGCTGGCTCGGTAGAGATTGCGTCCGATGGCATAGAGCCCGGCTGGATTGGGAAAGTCGTAGAGTAAGAGCTGTACTTGGGCCAAGGCGGTTCCATTGGCGTCAAGGGCTGTCATCAGTCCATCTTGGGTCACCTCGATGCGCACCGTGCCGTTTGGTACCGTGAATTCCGGCTGCAAGCGGGCTCCGTTGGGCGTAACGACGTAGCCGTCGCGGTCTACCTTGAAGTGTCCGGCACGCGTGTAGAGTTCCTCGCCATTAACTAGGACCTTAAAAAATCCCCGCCCTTCTATGGCTAAGTCGAGTTCATTGTTGGTCTGTTCATATTCACCTTGAGAGAAGACCTTACTCACGGCCACGGGTCTCACTCCGAGGCCGATCTCCATTCCTACGGGAACCTGGTTTCCCTCAGCGTTGAGGGCTCCGGCCAATTTGAGCTTTTGATAAAGCAGGTCCTCGAAGTCAACCCTGCTCTTTTTGAAACCAGCGGTGTTTACATTGGCGAGATTGTTGGCAATTACGTCTAGTTTGAGCTGTTGGGCTTGCATGCCCGTGGCTCCGGTCCATAGACTGCGGATCATCTCATCCTCCTCTAAGGTCGTCCGTAAACTTCGATCAGGCGTCCAAGGGTTTCATCGTGGGTTTTCAGAGCCTTTTGAGAGGCCTCGAACTCCCGCTGGATGTTGATGAGATTGACCATCTCCTCTAGTGGATCAGCGTTTGATTGTTCCAGGTGTCCCTGTCTCACGTCGGGGTTTTCCACTGGTTGTTCTTGTATCCCCTCTGGAGCAAAAAAAAGATTGTGGCCTCTTTTTTCGAGTTTCTTGAGGTCCTCGAAGGTGACCACCTCCAGGCGACCAATTTCGGTTCCGTCCAGAGAGATCGTCCCATCGCTGGCTACCAGGAAGCGTTCAGGCGAGATGGTAACCAGACCTCCTTTGGCCAGCCCCGGATCCACAATGACCGGGGCACCATCGGCAAGTACCGGGTACCCCTCAGCGGTGACCAGCCGCCGCCGATCGTCTAGGTGAAAGTTTCCAGCCCTGGTATAGGCTACCCCCTGAGGGGTCATGACTTTGAAGAAACCTTGGCCCACGATGGCAAGATCCAGCGGATTTCCAGTGTATTGGATGGGCCCCTGTTGGAAATCTGTCTCATATGTCACTTCTTTGAACGTCCGCCAGCCACGGATTACCTTCCTCATGAGGACTTCGCGGAAAGAGAGGACATCTTTTTTAAAACCCGGAGTGTCCACATTGGCCAAATTATTGGCTGCAACCTGGAGCCTCCTCTCTAAAAGGCGTCCGCCCTCCAGAGCTTCCAGCCAGCCAAGTTGAGGGTTGACCTTTATGGCGATCATCACCTCAAAATTTAAGCAAGTTGGGTGCCAGAAAATTTTCTTCCAAGAAAGCCAAATTTTTCATCAAAGGACCGATACTAGGGTTCCTTGGTGGGCCTGGGGGCAAGATTTGCCACCATAGGAAAATCTTGCCGTTGTTGTTGCATCTTTTTTTCAATCGCATTATCTTCGCAATCGAATTCGAAAGGAGGTCAAAGATGGGGAAAATAGCTGTTTCGTCTTCCGGCCCGGAGCTTTCTGCTCGGATAGATCCTCATTTTGGGCGAGCGCCTTATTTCATTCTCTACGATTTGGACGAAGACCGCTGGGAAGCGGTACCCAATCCTGCAGTCAACGAAGCTCGCGGGGCAGGAATCGCTGCCGCCAGTTTTTTAATAGACCGGGGTGTGGAGCTCATCGTTACGGGGCATTGCGGTCCCAAGGCGTTTGCGGTTCTGAAGGCTGCGGGTATCAAAGTGGCCAGCGTTACAGGTCAGACGGTAAAGGAAGTGATTCAGGCGGCCAAAGAAGGGCGCTTGGAATTTCTTGAGGCACCGAATGTTGATACCCATTTTGGTGGTGGCTGGCCGGGTCTAGGAAAGATCCTGGGCGGAGGAATGGGACGTGGCCGCGGAGGAAGTCGGTGATCGTAGCTGTTGCTAGTGGTAAAGGAGGAACTGGAAAGACTACGGTGGCTGTAGCTTTAGCTCAGAGTACAGGGGCCTTTCTCTTGGATGCCGACGTTGAAGAACCCAACGCTCATCTCTTTCTTAAGCCCAGAATTTATGAGGAAGAGACCGTTTACCGCATGGTCCCGGAGATCTTGGAAGAAAAGTGTACCTTTTGTGGCAAATGTAAAGAGATTTGTCGCTTCCAGGCGGTGGTAGTCTTTCCAGGAGCTGTGCTCACTTTTCCTGAAATGTGTCATGCCTGTTATGGCTGTTTGGAAGTTTGTCCAGAGGAGGCCATTCGTGAGGGACGTCGCGTCTTGGGAAAGATCTTTTTGGGAGAAGGGAACGGGACAAAGATGGCCTTTGGACGCTTGGAAATCGGGGAGGCCATGGCTTCCCCACTCATCAAAACCCTAAAGGCACGTTTTGGACGCCAGAGGAGGGTGATTATAGATTGTCCACCCGGGACGGGTTGTCCGGTGCTTACGGCATTACGAGGGGCAGATTTTTGTCTCCTCGTTACGGAGCCCACCCCCTTTGGTTTGCACGATCTTCGTCAGGCGGTGGCGGCGGTGAAGACCTTGGGGATTCCTTGTGGAGTCATTTTGAACCGGGCTGGTCCATCTTTTTCCCCACTCTATCAGTTCTTGAAGGAAGAAGGGCTACCTCTCCTTCTGGAGATACCCCACCAAAGGGAAATAGCCGAAGCTTATGCACAAGGTCGGGGACTCCTTTCGGTGAATCCGGCGTTGAGAGAGACCTTTCGGCAACTCTTTGACTCTTTGAAAGAAATGTCATGAAAGAGATCTTGGTAATAAGTGGCAAAGGCGGTACGGGCAAGACGACGATAGTGGCTTCTCTGGCTTACCTTCTTGAGGGCCCTCTTGTCTTGGCAGATGCCGACGTGGAGGCTTCGAATCTGCCCCTTTTACTCGATTCTAAAACCATTGATGAAGAATCTTTTCGAGCGGGCTGGGAGCCAAAACGGGACCAAGAAAAATGTAGTTCCTGTGGCCTTTGCCGGGAGAAATGCCGTTTCGGGGCGATCCAGGAAGATCTTTCCATTGATCTCGTTTCCTGTGAAGGCTGTGGGGTGTGTGCTTGGTTCTGCCCAGAAGGGGCTATTGAAATGGAAGAAAAGGAGGTGGGGAGGGTCTTCCTTTCATCAACCCGCTACGGTCCCCTAGTTCATGCCTACCTTTACCCCGGGGAAGAAAATTCCGGCAAATTGGTCTCATTTGTTAAACGACGGGCCAGACAGATAGCCGAAGGGCAGGGTTATCCGCTTATTTTGGTAGATGGTTCTCCCGGGGTGGGATGTCCGGTCATTGCTTCGTTAGCTGGGGTGGATTGGGTTCTGATTGTGACCGAACCTACGATTTCGGCCCTTCATGATCTGGAAAGACTTATCTGTCTTATCAAACATTTTCGTCTCCCTGGTAGTTTGGTCCTAAACAAGGCCGATCTTTCCTGGGAAGTGGCTCAAAGGATTATCACCTTAGCAGAAAGGGAAGGTTTTCCTCTTTGGGGTCAGCTGCCTTACGATAAGGATGTCTTGGAGGCCCTTCATCAAGGCCAGCCTCTACCCGCGGTCTCAAAGGGGCCGCTGGTAGATGGTCTGGCAAAAATAGCATGGCGTTTGAGAGAAAATCTTTGAGGAGGTTTGATGATGAAGATCGCGGTTGCCTTAGAAGGAGATCTGGTGGCTGAACACTTTGGGCACGCTTCACATTTTGCTCTCTACGAGCTTGCCCCTGAAGGATGGCGCAAGGAAATTCTGATCCCTCCTCCTCATGAACCCGGGGTGCTTCCTCGCTGGCTTTCCGGGCTGGGGGTCACTCACGTTATCTGTGGACAAATGGGCATGAAGGCCTTGATGTTTATGGAAGAATTTGGCATCCAAGTGATCACAGGGGTCCCTTCGCTTCCAGCAGACGAAATAGTGGCTGCTTTTGTGGCAGGAAGGTTGCGGGTGGAACCACGTTTTTGTAGAGGGCATGGTTCGGGATGCGGTGGTAAAGGGGCACAAGGGGGTTCTTAGTCTAAGGTGGTTCGAGTCAAGATCTGCGGTATTACTTCCGTGGAGGATGCCCTCTTGGCGGTGGAACTCGGGGCCTCGGCCCTAGGTTTCATCTTCTATCCAAAAAGTCCTCGTTTTGTTTCCCCTTTAAAGGCCGCGGCTATCCGGCAACAACTACCTCCTTTCGTCTCGGTAGTGGGAGTTTTCGTAAACGAGACCCCCGAAAGGATAGAAGACATTAGGCGTTTGGTAGGACTCGATCTGGTGCAACTGCATGGAGACGAATCCCCGGAAATGGCGGCCAAGTTCTTTCCCAATGTGATCAAGGCTTTCCGCGTGCGCCAAGAAGGGGACCTGGCCAAGATCTCGTTTTACCGAGACAATATTTCGGCCATTCTCTTGGATACCTATGTTAGCGGGCTTCCAGGTGGTACGGGGCAAGTCTTCGATTGGTCCTTAGCCAAGAAGGCCAAGACTTTCGGTTTGCCCATCATTTTGGCCGGAGGGTTGCGGCCCGACAATGTGAAACAGGCAGTAGAAGAGGTGAGACCTTATGCCCTGGATGTTAGTTCCGGGGTAGAGGCCTTCCCGGGAAAGAAACACCCGGCTCTTTTGGCCCGCCTTTTTGCGAACCTTTCGGGGATGGATTAACCTTTTCCGCAAAAAGATCTCCCGAGAAGCCATGGCCAGAGAAAATCGGCGTCGTAAGGCTGGTAACAAGAAAAAGAAACCGAACTTTCCTGAAGTGGTGGAGGTGGTGTTAAGAGACGACTTTCCGGGTCTCCATGCCGAAGTGAAAGGCCTCAGTCTTCGGCCGGGAGATTATGTCCTTCTAGAATTGCCGCGCCCCGGACGTAATGGAGAGGAAGAGGAGACCCGCACCGAAGTGGCCAAGGTAGTCTCAGCTCCCATTCTTTTGCCTATCAAATCGGGTGTTTTGCCACGTATCAAACGTTACGCCACCCCCAAGGAAGTGGCTCGTTTCAAAGAAAACATCGAATTTGAAGAAAAAGCGTGGGAGATCTGTGAGACCTTGGCTCGGGAACAAGGGCTTGAGATGAAGTTGGTGCGGGTGGAGAGACTCTTCGATCGGAGCAAGATAATTTTTTATTACACGGCGGAAGGACGTATCGACTTCCGGCAATTAGTAAAGGACCTGGTGCGGGCCTTGCGTACCAGAATAGAGATGCGTCAGATCGGGGTGAGGCATGAAGCCGGCATGGTGGGGGGGCTCGGTTGTTGTGGGCGGGAGATCTGTTGTGCAAGTTTTCTTAAAAAGTTCGATCCCGTCTCCATCAAGATCGCCAAAGAACAGAGTTTGCCTCTTGACCCCACCAAAATCTCGGGTATTTGCGGTCGGCTTCTGTGCTGTCTCCTTTTTGAATATGACGCCTACGCGGAACTGGCGGCCAGTTTGCCCAAGGTAGGGAAGAAGGTCTCCACCAAGAGCTATCAGGGACGTGTGGTGCGGTACAACATCTTTCGTGAGTCTGTGACCCTTGAAACCCCGGAAGGGGAAGAGATTGAGATTCCGGTAGAGGACTTTCGAAAGGAGCTCTGAGATGGCCTTTTACGTGACCACACCAATCTACTATGTCAACGCGGAACCCCATCTCGGCCACGCTTATACCACCGTGGTGGCAGACGTGGTGGCCAGACTTAAACGTTTAAAAGGTGAGGAGGTTTTTTTTCTCACCGGCACAGACGAACACGGAGACAAGATCGTTCGGGCTGCCGAAAAGGCCGGGCTCACCCCCAAAGAATACGTCGATCGAATAAGCGCCCTTTTCCGGGAGACTTGGCCCCTTTTGAACATTTCTTACACTCGCTTCATTCGTACCACTGATCCGTATCACCAGAAGGTGGTCCAATATGTCTTACAAAAGATCTACGAACAAGGAGACATCTACTACGCCGAATACGAAGGACTTTATTGTTTTGGATGCGAGCGTTTCGTCACCGAAAAGGAGCTGGTGGATGGACTTTGTCCGGACCATCGCACCCCCCCGACTCCTCTTAAGGAGGCCAACTATTTTTTCCGCCTCTCCAAGTATCAGGACTGGCTTATAGACCACATCAAAAAAAATCCCGATTTCATTAGTCCGGAACGTTATCGAAACGAAGTTCTTTCTTTCTTAAGAGAAGATCTCGAAGATCTTTGTCTCTCCCGTCCCAAGACACGACTCACCTGGGGAATAGAACTGCCTTTTGATCGAAACTTTGTTACTTACGTCTGGTTTGACGCCTTGCTCAATTATCTTTCAGGTATTGGCTATCCCGAAGATCCGGCCTGGGAGAAATATTGGCCCGCCCATCACATCATTGCCAAAGACATCTTGAAGCCCCATGCCATCTACTGGCCTATAATGCTTAAGGCTTTAGGGTTGCCTCCTTATCGGCAGCTTCATGTCCACGGCTATTGGAACATGGGCGAGGCCAAGATGTCGAAGAGCCTGGGCAATATCGTTCGGCCTAAGGAACTGGTTGAGAGGTTTGGAGCGGATCAGGTGCGTTATTTCCTTATGCGGGAGATGGCCTTTGGTCTTGACGCCAACTTCAGTTTCGAGGCCCTCGTGCAACGTATCAACGCCGATCTGGCCAACGATCTTGGCAACCTGGTTTTTCGCACCCTTACCATGGTGCACAAGTACTTTGGGGCCGTGGTTCCCGAACCTGGTGAGCCTGAAGGGGAAGATCGGGAGCTTTGGGCCTTTGCGGAAGAGGTGCTTGAGGAATACCTAACTGGGATGGAGGCCTTTGAATTTCATCGGGCGCTGGCCAGAGTCTGGGATCTCATTCGGGAGGCCAACCGCTACGTGGATCATCAGGCTCCATGGGCCCTGATGAAAAAGGGCCAGAAGGAACGCGTGGCCACGGTGATGTATCGTTTGCTTGAACTCCTGAGGGTCACGGCGGTGGCCCTTTGGCCAGTGATCCCCTCTTCCAGTGAGAAGATCCTCGAGAATCTGGGTCTGGAGCCGGCCCTAGCTCTCAAAGTAGAGAATCTCTTTCGCTTCGGTCTTCTCCCACCAGGGACGAAGACCGTGCGTGGAGAAGTCCTCTTCCCCAGGATCGAGGAAAGCCCCAAACCTTCGGAATCCAAAGAAAAACCCAAAGAGCACAGGCCCTCCAAAGAGGAATTTCCCATCATCAGCTTTGAAGATTTTCAACGTCTGGATTTGCGGATAGCAGAGGTGATTGCTGCCGAACGGATACCGAAGACTGATCGGCTTCTTAAACTGACCGTGCGTTGTCCGGAGGAGCGCACAGTGGTGGCGGGAGTCGCTGAACATTACCGCCCAGAAGACCTGGTGGGCAAACAGGTGGTCCTCCTGGCCAATCTCAAACCAGCCAAAATTAGGGGAGTGCTCTCTCAAGGAATGGTTCTGGCGGCTAAGGATCACGACAAACTGGTCTTGCTCGTCCCGGAGAGTTCCGTTTCCCCGGGGAGTAGGGTGAGCTAACGGCAGTAGGAATCGGTGAGATTCTGAAGGGTAAGGTCGTTTATCACCTTTTGGAGAGCCTCCCGGAAACGGTCCGACAATTCGATGATTTCTAGACCAGCCATATATTCTTTGCCTTTTTGGTTGCACCAGGCCACCCGGGCCTTGCCTTTTACCGGAGGATTGGAGGTGAAGGAGAAGTTGATGATCTTTCCTGGAGAAAGTGGGGCTTCGGTCACCAATCTCATCCCCGTGAGACTCAAGTCTAGGAGCTGGGCCTCATAGATCCGGACGTCTTCGGGAAAGGCCACGTAACACTTAAAGTTCACTCGATAGCGGTCAAAGACGCGTTTGTCGATCATGTCGGCCTCATGGAATGTTTTCTCAGATCGTATCTCTCATCGGAGAAAAGATTTCAGTCCTTGAGAGGGGGCCAAGGTGGAAGCCCCGGATGGCGTAAGATTTCGGCGAGCATCATCTGGGCCTCAAAGGCCTTGGTCCATTTCCCCCTCTTTCGGGCCCCGGAGATGAAAATGGAGGCTTTCCTTTGGGCTTCGCGCTGCAAAAGCAGGCGCATAGCCGGGGTGAGGTTTGAGTTTTGGCGATTGAGTTTCCACATGGCCTTCAGACGGAAGAAGTCAAGCCCTGGACGCCTGGAGAGCTGGTCCTGGTGGCCTCCACGCTTGATGACCAGAGGTTCTTTCAGAAGGTAGACCGGATAGCGGGTGAGTAACCTAAGCCAGAGCTCGTAGTCCTCACAGACTGGAAATTCTGGGTCAAAGGGACCGATTTCCTCAAAGATTTGCCGTCTTAACATGACCCCGGAGGGACTGATGAGACAGAGTTGGAGGGCCCGGTCGAAAAAGAAGCCCGAGGGTTTTCGATGATGTTTTCTGGGGTTTACTCTCTTTCCTCTACGAATCCAGATCTCTTCAACTTGGACGGCTACGGCCTCCGGGTGCTTTAAGAAGAATTCCACTTGACGACGCACTTTGGCGGGCAACCAGAGGTCATCGCTGTCGAGAAAGGCTACCAGTTCCCCCCGGGCCCAGCGCAGACCAAGGTTACGAGCCCTGGCCACTCCGAGGTTGCGGGCCACCCTGACTAATCGTACGGGATAGTGACACACGAGTCGTGGAGTTTCATCCCGAGAACCGTCGTCCACCACGATAAGTTCCAGGGGACGATAATCTTGAGCCAGTACGGAGCCCAAGGCCTCCTTCAAGAAAGAGGCCCGATTGTAGGTGGGAATGATGACCGAGACCAGGGGTCTCATTTGTGATAGGGTTCACCAGAGAGGATAGTCACCACTCGATAGAGTTGTTCACAAAGGACCAGGAGGGCCAGTTCGTGTCCAAGGGTGAGTTTGGAGAGGGAGAGTCTGAGCCTGGCCCTTTTCAAGACTTTTTCTGCCAGTCCGTAGGGCCCACCGATGAGGAAAAAGGATTCTTTTTCGGATTCAAAGAGGCGGCCCAATCTTCGGGCCAGGGACTCGGAAGTGAACTCCTGTCCCCTTTCGTCAAGGGCGATGACCGCGGCCCTTTCCGGGACCGGAGCCAGGAGGCATTCAGCCTCCAGGGCCTTGACCTTTTCAGCCCGGTGGCAGACCTTGGCTGGTAGTTTCCTTTCCAGGATGTCGAAATCGAGATAGTGTTCCAACCTCTGCTGGTAGAAACCCACACCTTCCCTGACAAAAGAAAATTTGATGCGACCCGGGATCACCACGCGTAAACGATGTGGCCATCTCATGGGCTTTTCTTAACAAGAAAGGGGGAGTTTTTAAAGAAATCGAGTCACGGTAGGCCTCGGTGAAAAAATCGTCTTTTCGGAGAAAAAGATTTTTTTATTCCAAAATTTTAAAAAAATTCTTGCAAAAAACTCAGGCTCAAATAAGATAGCACATAAAAATTGGGAAGAGGGGGTTTGGTATGAAGAAATGGGGTTTGTTGGTCCTATTGGTCTTCTTCAGCTGGCTAGGGATGGCCTCTGCGGAGGAGAATTGCATTACCTGTCATAAAAAGATAAGCCCTGGCCAGGTACAGGACTGGAGCGTCAGCAAGCACGCGGACAACGACATCACCTGTTCGGTCTGTCACGGCTCAGACCACCAGAGTGCCAAAGACGTTTCCAAGGCCAAGCTTCCTGATGAGCACGTCTGTGCCCAGTGTCACGAGGAGCAGTTCAACCAATTCAAGCGGGGCAAACACAACTTTGGCTGGGCGGCCATGAATGCCCTGCCGGTGACCCATCTGGAACCCGATCAGCTCATGGAAGGTGGCAAGGGTTGTGGTGGCTGTCACAACATGGGGATCAAGAGCGAGGAGCAGAAGAAGGAACTTCACGCTCGGGGTTATCGTTATCAGAACAATTCCTGTGACGAGTGTCACACCCGTCACGCCTTTTCCAAGAAGGAGGCCTTGAATCCCAAGGCCTGTCAACAGTGTCACATGGGTTATGACCATCCTCAGTGGGAGATGTGGTCGAGTTCCAAGCACGGCACCCGCTACTTCGCCAAGAAGGCTGGTGATCTTCCGGCTGAAGCCGCAGCTCCCACCTGTCAGGATTGTCACATGCCAAACGGTGATCACGAGAACCGCACGGCTTGGGGCTTTCTGGCGGTAAGGCTTCCTTTGCCTGAGGACAAAGAATGGGCCGAGGCTCAGGTGACCATTCTTAAGGCCCTGGGTGTACTTGATCCCATCACCGGCAAGCCCACTCCACGTCTTGAGATCGTGAAGAAGGCCCAGCTCGCCCGTCTTACCAAGGAAGACTTTGACCGGGAGCGCAACCGTATCAAGAACGTATGCTATCGCTGTCACTCCAAAGACTACATCGATTTCCATTTCAAACAGGCTGATTCTTACTTCAAACAGATCGACATGCTCATGGCCAAGGCTATCAACATCGTGGCGGATCTCTACAAAGATGGCATCCTTAAGAAGCGAGGCCAGCAGACCTATCCCTATCCGGATTTTCTCTACTTCATGCGGACAGATTATGGTGCCGGTTTTGATCAGCTCTCCTACATTGAGCAGGTCCTCTTTGAAATGTATCTCAAGCACCGTATGCGTGCCTTCCAGTCCTTCTTCCACGTGAACCCAGATTACGCTTACTGGTACGGCTGGGCTATGATGGTTAAAGATCTTGGCGAAATCGAAGAGTTGGCCAAACAGATGCGGGCCAACCACGGCAAATAAACCTTCCTGGAGGGGCGGGGCACATCCCGCCCCTTTTTCTCCTTGCCCCGATAGTCCTTCCTATTTAAATTTTCCAGACCATGGGTCTTAAGATCATCATCGTAGGTGCCGGTGAAGTCGGCTATTACCTGGCTGATCGTCTCTCCCTCGAAGGACACGATATCGTCGTGGTGGACTCTCACGAAGACAAGATCAAACGTCTGGAACGCCATCTGAACGTGATGGCCATCAGAGGCAGCGGGGCCTCGGCCAAGGTCTTGGAGAAGGCCGGGATCAAGGAGACAGACCTCTTTGTGGCGGTAACCAACAGCGACGAAATCAATCTCATCGCCTGTCTCCTGGCCCGGGAATATGGTGTGCCGCGGAAGGTAGCCCGGGTGCGGAGTGAGGACTATCTCTCTCCCGGTTCACCCTTGAACGAACAGAAACTGGGCATTGATCTCATCATCAATCCAACGCGGGTCCTGGCGGATGAGATCGTTCGCCTCTCTGAGATCACCGAAGCCACGGATTGGGCAGAATTTGCCAGGGGAAGAGTAGTCCTTCTGGGCTATCAGGTACGTGAAGGTTGTCCTTTGGCCGGGATGTCACTTGCAGATCTGCGTGAACTTCGGGCCCTTTACGATTTTGTCATCGTGGCCATCATCCGTGACGGAGAAACCATCATTCCTGGTGGAGAGGACCAAATAAGAGTTGGTGATCGAATCTTTATCATTACCAAAAAACGTGACATTCCTGCGGTAGAATATCTCCTGGGCTTTACCACCAAGACACCTTCGCGGGTTTTCATCATCGGGGGAGGGCAGGTGGGGTTTTCGGTGGCCAAACAGATGGAAGCCAAGAAGGTAGAAGTTTACCTGGTCGAAAAGGATCCCGGTCGTTGTGAGGAGTTGGCCGAACTCCTCCATCACACCGTGGTGTTGAACATAGATGGTCTTGAGGCTCAGGAGCTCCTGAAGGAAGGGATTGATCGAGCTGATATTGTGATCTCCGTAACAGACAGCGATACAGTCAACATCCTTTCGGCCCTCTTGGCCAAGCATCATGGTGCCCAAAAATGTATCGTGCGCATCGACCGGCCTGATTTCATCCCGCTCCTGGGGCGATTGGGGATAGATGTTGCCCTCTCTCCGCGTCTTTTAGCAGCTAACCAGATCCTCAAGTTTGTCCGGCGGGGGCAGATCCTTTCGGTGGCCACGTTTTTGGGGAGCGAAGCAGAAGTGGTGGAGATGGTGGTGCCAGATACCGACTACTTCAGGGGAGGTCGGCGATTGGTGGAACTCGAATTTCCCAAAGGGGCTGTAGTGGGAGCCATTTATCGGGCTGGGGAAGTCCTCATCCCCAAGGGTGAGACCTCTCTTTTTCCGGGCGACGACCTGGTGATCTTTGCCAAACGTGAGGCCCTGCCGCGCTTGGAGAAACTCTTTTCCCGATGAGAATCGGCGTTGTCCTCTATCTCCTTGGCTGGTTTTTGCTCTTTTTTTCTCTGGCCCTCTTGGTCCCGGTTCTGGTAGCGCTCTGGTATCACGAACCCCTTTGGATCTATTTGCTTTCGGCAGGAATTTCTGCGGTGGCCGGGGGGATTTTGGTTTCTTCCCTCTGTCCAGAAAGGGAGATAGGCTACCGGGAAGGTTTTGCGGTGGTGGTCTTTTCTTGGCTGGCTGCCGGAGTTTTCGGGGCCCTGCCGTACGTGTTCGCCGGGGCCCTTGGGTTCATTGACGCCCTGTTTGAAGCGGTCTCTGGTTTTACCACCACGGGTTCCACCGTCTTTTCCTCCCTAGAGCACCTACCACGGAGCCTCCACTTCTGGCGGGCCTTCACCCAGTGGTTGGGAGGCATGGGAATTATCGTTCTCTCTCTGGCCATCCTCCCTTTGCTCGGGATCGGCGGGATGCAACTCTATCAGGCGGAGATGCCTGGTCCTACCAAAGACAAACTGGCTCCTCGCATCCAGGACACCGCGCGTATCCTCTGGGGGGTTTACGTTTTCTTTACCTTACTTGAGGTCTTGCTCCTTCTGGCAGGGGGGATGGGCCTTTACGAGGCCTTCTGTCACGCCTTCACCACCCTTGCCACCGGAGGCTTTTCTACTCGTACGGCGAGCATTGCCGGCTTCAATAGTCTTTACCTAGATTATGTCATCACTTTCTTCATGTTCTTGGCCGGAGTGAATTTCACTCTGCATTATCGTTTCTTAAAGGGCGATTTCGGGGCTTATTTCCGCAGTGAAGAGTTTCGTTTCTACTGCCTGGTGGGTTTTCTGGCTGTGATCATCTGTCTCCTCTTCAATTTCGTCTCCGGAACTTATTCTTCTTGGGGAGATAATCTGCGTTATTCCCTGTTTCAGGTCTGGTCCATCATGACCACCACGGGGTACGGAACGGCGGACTTTGATCTCTGGCATCCCATCTGTCGTCTCCTCTTGCTGGTGCTCATGTTTTTCGGGGGGATGGCAGGATCCACCGGAGGGGGAATCAAGCAGGTCCGTCTCCTCATCTTCTTCAAATTTATCAGACTCCAGTTCCGTAAACTCATCCATCCCCGGGCGGTGGAGATCATCCGTTATGATGACTTAAAGGTCCCGAATGATGTTACCCAGGCCATTTTGGGTTTTATAGCCCTTTACGCTTTGGTCTTTTTGGGGGCCAGCCTCCTGGTGACGGCCCAGGGAATCGACATAGTGACAGCTACTTCCGCGGTAGCTGCTACCCTGAACAACATCGGTCCGGGACTTGAGGGGGTAGGGCCCACCAAAAACTTTGGCTGGCTTCCAGATTTTTCAAAACTGGTCCTGACCTTCTGCATGTTGGCAGGTCGTCTTGAGCTTTACACCGTGGCCATCCTGCTGACCCGTGGTTATTGGAAGGGCGTAAGAGGTCCTTGTTTCCGCTTTTCCGGCCGCTTGAGGAAATAGGGTCTCCAGCCGATAGGGAGACTGAAAAATCGAGGAGGGAAGAAATGAGCGCCACGGTGATCAAGGCCCTGCAAGACTCGGTGGAGGAAGTCCTTAAAACCTACACTGGGGTGGCTCCCAAGGCTGGGAAACCGTTTATTCGAACGGAACCCGAGGCCCTGGGCGATATCTCTGCGGTAAACGGTCTGGCTGGTTCGGGTTTTACCGGGATGCTTACCGTCACCTTTACCAAGGAGGCCATCTTCAAAGTGGTTTCCGTACTTTTTGGTACCACCCCGGAAGAACTGAACGAAGAGGTCCGTGACGCTGCAGGAGAACTAGCAAACCAGATCTGTGGGGCCTTCAGGCGGCGCTTTGAAGAACAAGGCATTTCTCTTCAGGCCGCAGTTCCGGTGATTGTTACTGGAGAGAAACATTCTATTACGCCCCTTTGTACAAGCCAGCGCATGGCCATTCCTTTTGAATTTGACGGGGCCCAACTTGTCATCGAGCTCTGTCTGGACAAGAAAAAACAATGAGAAGATTTACCGCCCGCTTTTCCTTTGAAATACGAGACATTCCAGCGGAAGAACCTTTAGAGGCGGCCAGGTGGGCTCTGAAAGAGTTAGCCCCGCGCTTGGAGGGAAGACCGGCTAGAAGAGGGGTTTGGCGGCTTTTTCTAGGGCCACATGAGATCGGTCGTGTGTTTGAAGTCAAGGACAAGGGTCCCGCTTAAGGGGCCATTGCTCTGGGGGAAGACCTCTGCCTACCGCCTGCCCAAGGCGAAAGGCTTCTTCCAGGGCGGTGGGGTGGTTTGTGATAGCGCCTTTTTTTTCTATGCCCCGATAGAAGAGTCCTCCTTGATATTCAACGTCCAGGGCGTCAAAGAAATAGCGTAGCACGCGCTGTACCCCCTCAAAAAGACGCCTGCCCTTGGTGGCTCCAAGTGCCAGGAAGAGGCCGTGTCTTTTTCCTGCTAAAGGATGGCGCTTCTTGAGCACGTATTTTCGGACCCAGCAAGCCTGGGAACGTTCTACTAGGGCCTGGGTGCGAGCGGTAATGTTATAGAAAAAAATGGGAGAGGCCACGATGATTACCTGGGCCTTATCAAGCTTGGGATAGATGATCTCCATGTCATCAGAAAGCACGCAGACTCCGGTCTCATCACACTGACCACATTCTAAACAGGGTTCTAGACGTAGCCGGTAGAGGTCGAACTTCTCAATCTGGGCTCCACTCTCCTGCGCCCCCCTCAGAAGGGCCTGGAGGAGGAGATCGGTGTTCCCTCCACGCCGGGGACTGCCTTGAAAGGCCAGAATCTTCATCGAGCTTTCCTTTTGAAGGAATTTTTTGGTTAGATTTTTTCTAAAATAATTGAAAAGGTTTGATTTGTAAAGAAAAGAGCAAATCTTCCGCGTTGGACAGGGGATAAAAATTTGTTAAAGAGGGGAGCATGTCAGCGGAGCCGTGGCGGGAGGAGTTTCTCGATGCCAGCCGGTTCGATCTTTATTCTTTCCTCAAGGAAAGGGCATCTCTCAAAAGCTTTGTTTTTCTTGAATCCAGTCGTCAGGGGAGGGAAGACCAAAGGAGTCTTTTCTTTTCCTCGCCGGTGGGCGAGCTAGTTTGGCATCCCGGTGAAAGCGGTTCTGAGTTTTGGGCCCGGCTGCACCGGGTCTTGAAACAGGGGCTCTGGCTGGCAGGTTTTTGGACTTATGAGGCCGGTTATCTTTTGGAACCCAAGCTGATCTCCCGTTTTCGCAAACCTCCGAAGACTCCTCTGGCCTGGTTCGGGATCTTCCGAGCTCCAGAGATCCTGCCGGCGGGGCCTGTCAAACCCTATCAACCCCCGGAGGTGACTTTTGAAGAACTGCATCTCAACATGTCCCAGGAGGAGTATCTCCGAGCCCTTCGCACTATAAAGAGGTTCATCGCTTCAGGTGATACTTACCAGGTCAATTTCACCCTCAAGTATCACTTTCGTCTCAAAGCCTCACCAGTGGACCTTTATTTGGCCTTGCGTCCCAAACAAAAGGTTCGCTACGCTGCCCTCATAAAAACACCCCATTTTGCCGTAGTGAGCCTCTCTCCGGAACTTTTCCTGAGACGGGAAGGTTCCCGTCTCTGGACTTCTCCCATGAAGGGGACCGCTCCCCGGGGGCGTTTCCTGGAAGAAGACGAAGCCCTTTCTTCCTGGTTGGCTAGTGATCCCAAAAATCAAGCAGAAAACGTGATGATCGTTGATTTGTTGCGAAACGATCTGGGTCGAGTCTGTCTGCCGGGATCGGTCTTTGTGCGAGAACTCTTCAAGGTAGAACGCTATGAAACCGTTCTTCAGATGATCTCAACCATAGAAGGTCGTCTTTCTGACCAGGATCTGTTTTCCATTTTTCAGGCCCTCTTTCCCTGCGGCTCGGTGACCGGGGCGCCCAAGGTGCGCACCATGGAGATCATCGCAGACTTGGAGGCCGAGCCCCGAGGGGTCTACACCGGGGCCCTCGGTTACATCTCTCCCTCGCAGGATTTTGTTTTCAACGTGCCCATCAGGACCGTGGTCTTGCAAGGGGAAGAAGGGGAGTTTGGACTGGGTTCGGGAGTGGTGTGGGATAGTGAGCCCCTGGTGGAATACGAAGAATGTCTACTCAAGGCACGGTTTCTCTTGGAACCCTTTGAACCTTTCGCCCTGGTGGAGACCATGCGTTTTGAGCCCGGCGTTGGCATAAGGCTTCTTCCTTATCATCAGAGGCGTCTTGAGCGCTCGGCAAGATACTTTGATTTCCCCTATGATGAAGAAAGATTGAAGAACTTTCTCGATCGGGTCCTGCGGGGTCTTTGCTCCGAAGCCAAGATCCGTCTTCTCCTTTTTGAAGACGGGAGTCTTAAAATAGAAGTCTTTACCCTGCCCCAGTCGGTTCCCACCGGGCGCGTGGGCCTTGCCTCAAGGGAGGTTCCCAAACGGGAACGCTTTCTCTATCACAAAACCACCAGACGTCCCTGGTATGAAAAGTTTCAGAGACTGGCCCGGGCTCGCGGGCTCTTTGACGTTATCTTCACCAATGAAGACGGTGAACTGACGGAAGGCACCATCACCAACCTCTTTCTCCAGATAGGAGGCCGTCTTTTTACACCGCCTCTTTCAGCAGGTCTCCTTCCAGGGGTCTTGAGGGAGAGCCTCCTTGATGCTGGCAAATGTGAAGAAAGGAGACTCTTTCCCGCGGATCTCAGACGTGCTGAGAAGGTCTACCTTGGAAACGCCGTACGGGGGTTGATCCCGGTCTCGGAAGTTGTGCCCCTTTAGAAAGGGCGGGGCTTCCCTGCCCCGCTTTAGAAGGTCCTGAGGCCGGTCTCACGAAAATCTGGGGCCCAAGAGTCGTCAGAACCATGGAAGTGACAATTGCTACAGGCAATGGGCCTCGGGCCACGGCCTCCACCGTGACCAGGCCCTCCCCCTCTTCGGCCGTGACACCAGCCGCATTGCCGTTTGACATAGGGGGCATCCGGACTCAAATGATGGATGTATTCGTTGTCATCACTGTGGCACCGCCCACAGAGATTGGTCCAATCCGTGGTCTCAAAACTCGTGATACGTCCCGGAAGTTCCTCCCCATTTACAGCCTCTCGGATCAGGAAGACGTTTCCTGATCCGTGAGGTTCGTGACAGTCCAGACAGGAGACCACATAGCCGAGTCCGTCGGTGTAAGGCTCTCTGGTATCCAGGCCACCGTCAGCCAGACCGCGGCCGTGTTTTTCGTGTTCCCAATCGATGGGACGAAGTTCTCGCCCCAGGCTGCTACTGTAAATGGTGGTCTCGGGATTGTGGCAATCCGTACAGAAGGTGGCGTAATCCACCATCTTGGAGCCGTTAGCGTTTGAGGTCCCAGGCTCATAACTTCCATCAGGCCTGAGCGGGGCTTGGTATTTGAGGCCTTCCTGTGCGGTGTAGTAAGCCATGGTCTCGGTCTCTTCGTCTCCCCAGACGTTGTTTTTCTCTCGTGGCAGGACCCTGGTGATGGGACTGCCCAAAGGATCCACGGTGAGACGCTTGGCCACGTGGGGATTGTGACACCCTGTACAGGGATTTGAAGTCTCACGGAAACGTTCTGGCCATTTTTGGGTGATGAGATTCAGGATATCTGACAGATTGTGGCGCGAAACCTCCTCAGTGAACATCTCTGCGATGGTCTTGGGACCAACGTCGAGACCCGAGGCGCGAGCAGCGTAAACCGGGTTTTCAAGCCCACCTTGTTGTAAAGAATTCGGTCCGTGACAATAGTAGCAAAAGTCGTGGTCCTGGTCCTGATAGTTTTCGGCAAACAGTAGATAACCGTGTGGGCCATCCTGGGGAGCGGGTTCTTGCCCGTTCAGGCTGGCATGCATTTCGTGGCAGTGGGCACAGTTGCCCCGCGCGTATCCTTCCAATCGTTTGGTCCCGTAATCCCGATGGGCGTGAGCCGAGGCCAGGTAAAGGGCCCCTTTTTCCGTGTGGCAGGTGTTGCAACCCCCCTTTTCCGGATCAACCGGATGGTTTTGATAATCCCAGCGAAGGATCTTAGGGTAGGGGGAAGCGTGGGCCCGATGGCACGACAGACAGATGACCACATCCTGCCCCGGGTTGACCACCGCTGGATCTACCTGATAGAGATCGCTCCGCCCCACAGGGGCCAGGAGGCTGTAGGTCCGATAGTTCTGATATTCCCCGCGGTCGGGGATGACCACGTCGGTGGGATGGCGAAGCCAGGGCGAGGAACCACCTCCTATCCCCACTCCGTCCCCCCCTGGCAGGGAGCCCTGATCGTGAAAACTGGGATGACACCGGGCACACAGGCTGCTTATGGTCTCTGCGGTGACAGTGTAGTCTGCAAGACCAAAATAGGAATTGTGGCTGGTGAGGGAAAGATCGTGCTCCCAATCCCAGTCTTCGATCCCTTTGATACCCAGGAGAAAACGATAGCTGGTGCCCACGGTTAATCCTTGAAGGGAGACATTAAGGGTCTCGGGCTTGAGGCAAGCGTCGTCTTCGTGATGGGCCCCGGTGATGGCTTCCCAATTGGAGACTATTCCATTTCCGTCCAGATCACGACCCAAGTCCCGGGAACCGTGACAGCCGTAAGTGCCAGCGCAGGAGACCTGCTGGGTCTGGGTGCCACCAGGGGCCATGGTCAGGGTCTGGTCTGGAGCTACCACACCCCAGACGTTATGACCCAGGGCGTCACCCTGACTCACCCAATAGAAGTTTCCCGCGGCAAGCGAAACCTCGGGAGGCTCCAGGTTGTACACGATGGGAAAGAGGTTGTCTTCGATGGTGATACGTCCTTCACCCTGATGACAGAGAAAACAGATAAGATCTGGATCCTCGGCCATGGCATTGGCCCTCAAAGCCAGCATTATCAAAAAGAAGACGACCAGACGCACGGTCAGACCTCCGGGAAAATTTTTTCTCTTTTTGGCCAAAAAGCCTCCCTGTGTCAAGAAAGCTTTTTCCAGATGAGTTCTTTTACCCTTTTTCTTGCTTCTGATTCCTCTTTGATTCCTTCCAGGACTTCTTCGAACTCTTCATAACCTGGCCACGGGACATCAAGAGGCCTTATCCCTTGGGCCGAAAGGGCAAAGACCATGGGCTTGGCGGTGCTGAGATGATCGGCATCGTAGACATCTGTTACCCAGCCCCCGGTGTTGAAACAGGTAACTTCTCTTGGTCCAGAGGGGGTATCAATCTCTATCTTTCCCTGGACAAAGGGCACGTGCGTGTGGCCAAAAACAAGGGCCTTCAGCCCTTCGAAGGCCGGGAGGGCCATCTCGAGGTAGTCCGCTATCCTTCTCCGGCTCTTGGGATCAGACAGGATCTTGGGAGCGTGTCTCAGCCGAGAACCTTTGGGAGCCACTTCTTCGCTCACCAGGGCCGGAAGGATGACCTTTTCGGCTATCTCCAAGAACAGCCGCAAAGCGACTTCGGAGCCGATCTCGAAGAATCTTTCTTTCAGATTGGCCAGCCCTTCTTCCAGACGACCGAGTAGACCATGGTGGGGATGCGGTTTCCAGGTGATCTTTTCCTCAAGATATCTCAAAAGGTCTTCGAGGATTCCCTGGGTGATGGGTCCTGGTCCTCCGGCGTGGAGTTCGTCCCAGAGACGTTCTATCAGTCGGCTCAACTCTCCGGCCTGGCCCAGAGAGTACCAACCAAACTCGATAAAAGGGGAATTTATCTGTTCCAGTTTTTTGAAGTTGAGACGTCGCAGTCCCATTCTGGCCAGGGATTTTTTGAGGACATCGGTAAACAAGGTCCAGGTTTCCTCAAAGAAGTGTCCGTGGGTCACGAGTACCTGGGCTTCGCCGACTTCCACGTAGAGGTTGGGATAGGCCACCAGGAGTCCGCAACCCTTGTCCTGAGAGTCTTCGGGAAGCAAATGATAGAGAAAGGTCTTGCGGCCGAAGGGCTCACTTATCTTGCGTCCTGGAATGCGAAGGCCCTCTTCGGTGAGGCGAGGACACAGGGCGTCATAATAGGGCTCCACAGGCTGTCCCTGGCGGATCTTCTGGAAGATAAGGGCCTCTTCCTGGAGAGCAACCCAGAGATGGTGATCGTGGTTGCCTGGCAGGTAGATAAGGGCTTTGTGGAAAAGGTCCTTCATCTCTTCGAGAAAGACCTTAAAGGCCGGAAAGGCCTCACGGCG
This sequence comes from uncultured Thermodesulfobacteriota bacterium, assembly GCA_964630855.1. Taxonomy (GTDB): domain Bacteria; phylum Desulfobacterota; class Thermodesulfobacteria; order Thermodesulfobacteriales; family Thermodesulfatatoraceae; genus JAADCO01. Next base: position 324,828 of record CAZVXP010000004.1, read on the forward strand.
CCGGGCAAGCGAAAGATCCAGGGCGTCACCAGCCAGGATGAGATAAGGCACCCCCTGACCATTGAGCTGCCCTGAAAGATGTTGGTAAAGAGCCTTAAGATAGCTCCGGTTGACCCCGGCTTTGGGGTGGATCTGCATAAAGATGCTGTCTTCTTCTCCCAAATGGAGATCAGAGAAAATGAGGGCCAAAAATCCTTGAGACATAACTCCCTCCTATTGGACCAAGAAGATTAGGCGGAAAAGGATGCCTTTGAGTTTTTCCTTGAAGAATTCGTAGAGTTCGGGTTCGTCCTTCTGAAAGGCCTCAAAATCGAAGTGAAAAAACGCCTCTTTTTCCTTTATATTCAGATTGATCGAGAGATAGGAAAGGAGACCCCCATCAAAGACCGGATGGAGATAGGAATAAAGATAGGCGTCTTCAAGCTCCGCCAGGGGTTTTTCCAGAGAGAGACGGGGGTCCACTTTGAATCTGATACCGAGTTGGGAAGTCCGTTCCACCATTTCTTTTAATTTGACTTGAGGAGAAAGGCGACGTATGTAGTGAAACTTCCTGATGGTCGGGACCCGAAAGATGGGGGCCGAAGGGGCCATCGGGGCAACGGGTTCCCGTGGAGGGGGTTGAAGGAAGTCCTTGACTCGAGAAGGGACAAGGTAGATCTCGCCCCGTTCAATTTCCTTTTGATGATCCTTGTATTTTATGTCCGGTCTATCCGGTGAGATCTCGTAGAAAGAAGGCAAATAGGGATAGACCTGGATGATCGGATAGGATGGACTCCCATAAACGATTCTCTGATGTTTCGAGCCGATTCGGTAAAGAAAATTAAATTCCTTTTGCCTAAACCGCGGGAAGCGGTAGAGCTCCTCTTCCAGTCTCTGCGTCCTTTCGGCAAGTTTGAGGAGGACCCCAAGGATTTCTCGTAGATCGAGCAACCGGCTTGAGGAAGGAAGCTCTGCCTGTCCCAGATCGGGTTTCCGGACCGGTAAGAGATGATACCTTCCTTCCTGCAAGATCAGGTCAGCCAGTTTGATCCCTTCTCCGCTCTCTGGTGCCAGCTCCAGCCGAAAGCCCTCACGTACCCGGTTGTACTGACACTCTTTGGGATCGCACACGGTCACCGTGGGTTCCCGGGGACATTCTTCGTAGAAAAGGAAGAGACCAAGCCTTGTGCGGGTTGGAATTTCAAGCTCAAGGACCTGATCCCGAGGCACCAGAATAATATGTCCCTGCGCATCCAGGGCCAGGCCGGCTTTCAGGGTGAAGGAGACCCTGTTTTCCAGGTCCTTGAAATCCGTGACCTCAAGCCCGGTGATGATCCCCGGGCCGAAAAAAGAGGCGTTGAGCAAGGCCTCCCGGGCCAGAAAATAGGCCTGCTCGAGATTGAAGTCTTCAGCTGTCAATAGCTTGCCAAAAAAATAGGTGTTCCTTTCCAGTCCGTAGGGAAACTTTTGAGTTACCTTGGATGGTAAAGACATAGGTTCCTCCTTCTAGATTTGTGTCTCTCGGGCCAAGCTGGCCCGCAGGTTAAGCCTTCCCGTCAAGCCCCGGTTGCTGATCCAGGAGTCTTGTCCCAGACGACTGCCCCCGATCTTTAGATCTCGATGGCAAAGGGCCGTGTTTACTCCCAGGACCAAGGGTTCTCCCAGGGCAAAACGGAACGTCAGGCGAATCACAAGGGGCCTCGTCCCCAGGGGGCTCCATTCTTCCACCGTCTTCTTAACGAGGGCGAAGCGATGGGTGGGACAGGGTGGTTTGAGGAAGACTACGAAGAGGTCACCTTGGCGTCCAAAGAGCCGGCTGAAGGGGCCCCCTTCTCTTTCTATTTCTCGCCACCGAAAGGCCTCTCTCAAGGAGGCCTTTTCCCCGGCCAGCAGGCGGAGCACCTGCTTCATCCCTTTTACCGAGCCCCGGAACCGATAGATCCCGGGGAGTTCCGAAAGCCAGGAGACGAGGTCCTGTCTTGGCAAGCCCTGAGGATCGAATCCAAGCATCTGGGCCAGAAAAAGGAGCTCTTCCCGGTCTCCGGTCTTGGTGGCGACCCGGGCCAAGAATTCTTCTTTGTACTTGAGAAAGGCACCGTAGAAGAGCTTGAAGGCCGAGAGCAGGGGCAAGAGGAATTCCTCGGCCCCTTCGCGATAGGCCTCGGGGAGGAAGGACAGGAAATCCCGGGCCGGAGGCACGGCCACTATTCCATGGAGTACAGAGGTCTCGAAAAACCGGAGTCCAACTGTAAGTCTTCCCGTGTAATGAGGGAGCTTGAAGACGCGTTTCAGGGTCCTTTCTTCCGGCGAAAGAGACACGGAAAAGGGTCCCTGGCCCAGGAGAAGAAGGAGGCCGCCGGAGAATTCCTCCTCGAGTTCAAAAGAAAGACCTGCCCCCTGCTCTGGGGCGTATCCTAGAGGTTCACCGTAAAAGAGTTTCCCATCTGGAGTCAGAAACCAGGGTCTTCCAAATCCCGGCAGGAAGAAGAGCTCTCCAGAGGGTTTATCTTTCAGAGGGGTCTTCTTTCGTCCGAAGAGGACGTTTTCTCCATCGAACCAGTAGAGGAACCCCGAGGCCTTAAGGGCCCGGTAGGGAGCCGGAACACGGACGCTGGTGAGGAACCTTCCGGCAAGGGTATAGACCAGGACTTCGTGTTCACTCGTAAGGAGATAGAGTCTCTTGCGTCTGACCGCTGCTGAAAGGAATTCCTTTCTCGGCACGGGAAAACGTTGAAGGAGCCTGAGATCCGGCAGAGAAAAGACAAGGGCCTCCTCTTCCTTCACCACGAAGACCCCTCCGGGAAAGACAGCCAGAGCTTCTCCTCTTATGGAGAGCAGAAAGACCGGAATCTCATTCCTTACGCAGAAGAGGCCTTCTTTCGTGAGGAGGAGGAGTTCGTCACAGGGAGTCCTTTCGGCATCAATCACCCTGGCTGGAAGCCTCAATGAGACCAGGGGTTTTAACCGCAGACAGGTCTTCTCTGGTAAACGGAGGCTGTCGTCCTCAAGGATCAACCCCTCTTTGGGGGCTAGCTCCCGGGCGCTCCTGAAGAAGACTCTTAAAGACATGGCTCCTCCTCCCTTTCAAGCAAGGAGATTTCAAGGTCAATCAGTTTGGGAAAGCGTCTTCGGCCAGGTTTGATCTTTTGCCCGTCAAAGCTTCCCGGGGAATAGACCGACACTGAAACCCGGGCTATGCCATCCACCCCCGGGACTTTCTCACCACAGGCCAGGATCTCCGAAAGATAGAGGGCCCTTCCAGGAGGCCATCCCTGTCCGTTCAGCCCTTCCACCGGGGAAAGATAGCGCTCAAGGGCCTGAAACAGGGCCTCTTTGAGGGTTTCTCTTCCATAGCCTGCCAAAGGATAGAGCCAAAGACGGAGAGAAAACCCCGTTTCTTCCGGTGGCAGGAGGACAAGATCCATGGTGAGGGGGCGCAGGTCTTCGAGTTCATCTTCCAGCCTGAGGAGCTCTTGGAGGGTAAGTCCTTCTTTTTTGACCACGATGACGCGAATCAGGCGTTCTTCGTGGTCCGCATAGACATATGCCCGATCGAACCCCCCTCTTTCTCTCACCAGCTGAGCCAGATCTTGGGCCGAGACCCCGGTATGGGGGCCGAGGTGTCTCTTCCACCAGAGAGAAAGCTCTTCCGTCCCGACAAGGGACTTCAGGGCCTTGACTTCCTCCTCTCCGAAGAAATCGAGCTGCCAGTAGAACACGTCCAGCAGAAAAAGGAGCGATTCCACCGTTACCACACCGGGGTCAGCCAGGTTGTAATTGGTCCATTCCTCGGTGAGGCCTGGAAGCTCGGCCAGGGCCTTCTCCCAGAGACTTTCGAATTTCTCTACGTCAAGACTTGGGACTTTGACTTTCATCCGGTTCTCCTTGGATAACGAATTCTCCAGGGGCTGGGAGGACAAAGGCTGGAAGTCTGGGCGGGCGTCCTTCCCGATAGGGCCTCCTCTCTCCCTTTACCCTGGCCATGACAGCAAGTCTCTTCACGGCCCGAACTTCAGGAAGTTCCTGCAGGAGACGGTAGAAATCCGAGAGCATGGGCAGTTGACCAAAGGCAAAACCTTCGGCCTGGAAGTTTCCCGTGACCGGATGGAGAAAGCGCTCAAGGGCCTTGCGGGCCACTTCAAGGGCCCTTCTCGGAGAGACTCCACTTGCCACCAGGAGTTCGACTGAGACGTCAAGTGGTACGTAAAGAGGGTCGTTTACCTCAAAGTCACGGAGAGTTAGGGGCAAGATGGGTTCCAGCCTCTCCCGGATCTTCTCCCTTAGTCCTTCTGAGACGAGAGGGGTGGGGTCTTTGGCAAAGGGCAACACGTAGAGGACGAGCCTTCCTCCTTGGACCAGGAAAAAGAGGCGGTGTATCTCGTCTTCCTCCCGGAGGAGATCTTCAAGATCCGGGGAGGTGAAGGCCCTTTGGCGATGGCGCATGACCTTGGGTAATCGACGCAGGACAAGGGCGTCCTCAACCCGGTCCTTACCTCCCACCGCGGGTTCCGGCTGACGAACCCCTTCCAGGAAGGCCAGGGAAGAGAGGGGGCCCTCAAGACTCTCGGGAGGGAGGTTACCTTGGGCGCCGTGATGGGACCGGTAATGGATTTCAATGGGGGCCCCCAAGGGGGGTATCCTCCCGTGCAGACCGTCTCCAAAGAAGAGGAGACCTGTTTCGGGATCAAGGGCCACCACTTCGTCTTCCGGCCCGTAGCTGGTAAGGTCATCTACTACCTGATAAGAACGGCCTCCCACCTTTACCCGAACTTCTTCCACCAAGGGTTTGAGAGAGAAACTCTCCCCTGGCAGACCCCGGCTTTGGGCCCTCAGAAACAGACTCTGGCCTTCCCTTACTGGTACGGCGTTTAAGAAAAGCCCTCGGATCTCAAGTTCATGGGCCCCTTCTTTCTCAAACACCAGACGCAACCACACCCCTTCTTGGCCGAAGACTTCCTGGGAAGAGAGGTCTTCGGGGAGGAAGAACTTGAGCCGTCCCGCCCTTTTCAGGCCACAAGTGGTGTCTTCAAAGGCCAAGGGCAAGAAGCCACTTTCTGTGGAGACCTCCAGGCGCTTTAAGATCTCTCTGGGGGCTTTTCCGGAAAAATAGAGACTGACTGGTCCTCCGGGAAAGGCCTTTTCCAAGGCCAGAAAAAGGGCCGCTTCTTTCGTCTTGAGTCCGTAGTGTGGGACCTGTTGGGGGAGGACCCGGGTCTCTTCTCCTAGATTGGAAACAAAGATCTCCTTCAAAGGTAGGTCTTCTTGGCTGGGGTGGACCGTGAAGTTGAGGAAATAATCTTGAGGCCCTTCTTCGCCAAAGGTGGTGAGAGGTCCCACATAACGAACCCTGAGCCAGCGGGCCCGGATCTGGTTGACCACACAGGGTTTGACCTCTGGTGGAAAGGTGACTTCCACGGAGCTCTCAAAGGCCCTCCAGCTTTTTCCGTCGAAATACTCCAGACAGAGATGGCTGCTCTGGAGGTTCACGCCTTCAAGACGCCATCTGGTTCCCGGGAGCAACCAGAACCCTCCCAGGTAGAGACTCAACCCCGGAAGGGGTGGAAGACCAAAGGGATTCTTGAGGGAAAACCTCTGCTCCTCCGAGGGGTAAAGCACTTGAGCCAGGGATTCCACGCTCAGGTGTTCCAGACCGTAGAGGGGAGGGATCCAGTAATAGACCGGAAGGCCCGGGCTCAAAGGTCGATCTCCTACAAAGAGATGGGTCACCTTTCGCTCACCAGGTATGAGAGAAAGTTCCCGGAAAGGAAGGGGGCGTTTTGAAAGCATGGAGAGCCAGAAAAAGGGCCCCCGGTCGTCCTCCAGAGGAAGGGCCTCTTCCGGTACCTTGAAAAGGCCGTTTCTTTCTCGAAAAAGGGACCACGTCCGCCCTTTTCCCTGGAGCTCAAGCGTGAGGTCCCTTTCGACCTCTCCCAGCTCCAGGTCAAAGGTCTCCCCGGGACAGAGGTCATCTAAGGGAATCCTGGCTTTAAGGGAGAAGAGGAAATGGGCCTTGAGTTCTCCCAGATTCAGGGGTTGTCCGTTCAGGATTTCTCGGGCTTCGGAAAGGAGGGGGGCGTCGGGTATGAAGAAAAGGGCCTTTTTGAAACCACCGGGCAGAACCAAGATCTCTTCTTCGGTTTCAAAGACCAGCTCTCCGGCACCGAGCAGAAAACCCCTTTCAAGGACGAGAGGTTCTTTAGCTTTGGGGGAAAGATCAAAGATCGCCATCGTACGCGCGGGTCTCGGGTCCGGAACCCGCGCCCCCAAGCGCTGGTAAAACTCAAACAGGGTCTTTTCCGGAAGTTGAAACAGGGTCTTTCGGGCTTCTTCCCACCTCCGGGTGAGAAACACGAGAAGTCCCCGTACCACGGGATCCTCTTCGGGGGAGAACCTTTCTGGCGCCAGGGCCGCTTCTAGCGCCATCCGTAAGGTCTGATCCAGTTCCATTTGAGAAAAGCCCTTCATTTTTCCTCCAGAAAGAAGGGGTAGACCAGGTTGTGGCGACTGTTGGTCTGCCGGACGCGATAGAAGATCTCGACTTCAAGGCGTCCCTCCCTTGCTCGAGCCTTGACCTCTTCGACTTCGATGCGGGGTTCAAAGCGGCGCAGGGCCTCCTCTACCCTCTGTTCTACCTGTGACAGAAGCCCGGTGTTGATGGGGCTGAAGAGCAAGTCTTCCACCCCGCAGCCGAACTCCGGCCGCCTGGGCCTCTCTCCGGGTCTGGTCCTCAGGATGAGACGGATGCTTTCCTCGATGCTCTTGAGCCCGCAGGCCAGCTTCAGTCTCCTGACCTGAGCCTCGGTTTCTTCAAGTCTCAAAGGATGGGCCCAACCACAACCCAGAAAATCCCTCTCCATCTCTCAACCTCCAACCAAGACGTTGAGACTGGCCATCACTTGCGCTCCGCAGGGCAGGAAATCCCCGGTCCTTCCAGCAGGCAGACTCTCCACCAGGAGTTTGCTTCCCGAAGGCGTCAGGGGCCCTGGAGGATGATAGGGCTGCGGGCAGAGATGGAGACTGCCCAGGACAGCCACCGGACTCCCTCCCGCCAGAACGGTAAACGCCACAGGGGGAGAAAGGGCTCCTCCGTGAGTAGAAAGATCTCCAAAGCGTGCCAGCTGCATGGTCTCCTCCTAATTGATCTGGACCAGTCCTCCACGAAGGACCAGAAGGGTGTCGGCCGAGATCTCGACCTTCAATCCTTTGAGGCTGATCTCCTGACTTTCGATCTCTAGTTTCAAGTTTCCTTTGATCTTGACGGTGGGTGGATTCTCCGTGAAGACGATCTCGTTGCCCGAGGGATCACGGATAGAGATCTCACCGGAGTCCTTGAGAGAGATCACCCGTCCTTTAGCAGAACGCAGGGTCAACTCTCCCTTCTGGTCGTGCCATATCATTTCGTGTCCGGTCCGGGAGCGAATGAGGCGGCGTCCCTCTTCAAAAGGTGGTTTGTCCTCTCCGTTCCAGAGGGTCCCCAGAACCACGGGGAACTCCAGCTCTCCGTTTTCAAAGGCTACCAGTACCTCGTCTCCGACTTCCGGCAGGAAAAAGGCCCCGGCTCCTTTTCCGCCGGCAAAAGACACCACCCGGGCCCAGAAACTCTCTTCGCGACTCCCTCTCCAGGGGAAGGTCACCTTCACCCGCCCAAGTTCTTCGGGATCGCGATTGTCAGTAACGATGGCTACGTAGACGCCGGTTAGTTTTTCTTCAAGATCCGCTGGGTTCATCATGGAAGGGCCATGACCTCCTTTAGTTTTAGACGCAAACGATAGCCGGTTTCTCCGATCTGATGGGTGACCTGATGGGCTAGATAGACCCGACAAAGATCCAGTCCGTAAGGGCCGGTGCAGGACGGCAGGCCCCTGATTTTCACCAGGTCTCCGGCTTGGAGCTCCGTCAGACCCAGGGTTTCGGCCTCGGCTTCAAGCAGGCGGCGATGTTTGAAAAGCAGTGCCCGGGCCCTCTCTTCGGCCTCCTTTCGGTCTCTTACGGGCTGGTGCACTTCGAGGATCAGGGGGTCGATGAAATTGGCCTCCTCCAAGCGTCTTTGTTCCGCTGCTGGAAGTTCGGCCTGTCCCTCGATCTCCTTCTTGTTTTTGGGGTCCCAACCTCGGACCACCACCTTGGTGACCACCTGGGTGAGACTGAATTGGGGGCTGAAGGAGCGGAGCTCGCGACCGAAGGAGAGTTCGTGGCCCCTGACCTCACCACCAGCCTTATCCCGGGGCTTCTGGAAACAGAAGACAGACTTTTCTTCCTGTTGGTCCAGCCGCGCGTAGAGGAAATAGCCGTTCCTTTCGGCCAGGCGTTTCAAGAATTGATAGTCATGCTCTTCTTTCTTTTGCTGAACTTTGGGGTATTTGACCGAAGTCTGATCGATGTCCTGCTTTTCAAAGCTCGGATAATGGAGGAGGAGGCGCTTGACAATCTCGTGGTCGTAAACCTCGCTGAAACCATCCTGACCCCTTGAGCGCAGGGCCTTTCTCTTCATCATGAGGAAGAGAAAATCCTGGGCCTCAACCTGTATCTCTCCCACGGAATCCACGGAAAAGGCGTAAGAAAAAGAAGTCAGACATCCTTTGAAGATGAGGAGACGTTTCCCTCCGTAACCTGCCCAGGCCTCCACCAGGAGCCCCAGCTTGAGCAAGGACAGAGCTTCTTCGAGCCAATGGGCCAGGGTTTTCTCAGTGCCAGCCCTGAAAAGTGAAAAACTGAGCCGGGCCGCGGCTTCGACGGACTGTTCCACGGTCAGTCTCTGGACGATGAAACCGATCTGAGACAGGTCCTGCCCCCCAATCTTTAAGGAGAAACCCGGAGCATAAAAATCTCTTTCACTCACGGCCCTTTCTCCTTGGTGGTAGTTTGAGAAGCGTGCCAACCGGGACCGAAAGCGGGTCGCGGAGTCCGTTTTCCCGGGCGATGAGTCTCCAGGCCGAGACGTCTTCGTATTCCTGATACGCGATCAAGAAGAGGTTCTCTCCTTCTTTGAGGAGATGAACCTTGCTTACATCTGTGGATTCCGGGCTTCGGGCCTCTTTCTGTTCTTCGGGTGAGATATAACGCCTCAAGGTCAACGACAGCCGCACCCTTACTGGCCAGCCCTGTTCGTTGAAAAGGACAAAGCGTTTGCTCAATTTTTCCACCACGGCCTTGGGAAGTACTTCCCGTCCCCACAGGAAGGAGACCAGAGGAGGGGCGTGAAGGCTTGGATCTACGGCCAGGGCCTTTTCCAGCTGAGAGAGACGCTTCCACAGGGGATCTTTGGACCCCGGACCAGGACGCAGGGTGTCATCCAGCAGGAATTCAAAGGAAAGACTTTCTCCTTCTCCGCTTACAAACTGGAGCAAAGGACTTGAGAGCTCGGGAAAGTTTACCACTTGGAAGCGGTTTCCGGTTTCTACGGTGTATTCCGCCGGGTTGAAGTCAAAGATGAACTCTTCACCAGCGTACTTCCCATTCAGGATCTTCAGAATGGCTTTACTTGGCATTTAAACCCTCTCTATGCCGCTGTAGACGATTTCCAGACTCTCAAGGGCCACGCTGGCGGTGTCAGCCTTGAGCTCCGGGCCAGTCCATTTCACGGGATAGGCCCCAGAGAGGGCAAACCGTAAGGCCTCTTCTCCGGCTGCGTCCAGGAGAACGAGATAAATGGTTTTGGTCTCCAGTGGTTCCTGGAAGGCCAGGGCCTTCTTGGTCTGATGGAACCATTCCCAGAGTTCAGCTCGCGAGATGCCCCGTTTCAGGACCAGGTTTCCCGCTTTGAGCCCCTTGGGAAGACGATAGACCAGGTCGTTGACTCCACCTTCGGTTACTTCCTCTACCTCAAGGGTGAGTTCCAACCCAGAGACTTCTTGGAACCCGGCCACCAAAAGGCCGTCGCATTCCACCAGAAACCGGTGGCCCAAGAGAGGATCCTTACGGGAAGCCAACATGGAGATACCCCCTTCTTTGAAGCTCCTTCCGCCAGCGCTCAAGAAGTGGTTCGAAGAGCGCCTCCGTGAGGAGCCGGATTTCTTTGGGTGAAAGTGAAAATGTTTCCCTTGCCTTCTCGAAGGCCAGACTGGTAGGTCCGGAGATCTCCTGTCGGGAGAGCTCTGCCCTTTCTTCTCTTTGGCTTCCTTTGTCCGGAAGGTATTTGCTGTGGACCTGGCGATGGATCAAGACCGCAGAAGCCCAATGATGCCTGCTTTCTTCCAACCGGTAGTCTTTCGAAGACGCCTTTTCAGGAAACAAAGAATCCCTCTGATAGAAGTCTCTGGTCTCTTGCGTTAAAGAGGCTGAGAGAGGACTTTTTTCTTGGTGCCACCGTAGGAAGAAGAAATCCTTCCGCGCTTCGACAAGCGCTTCAGCAAGGACCTCCTGACGGGTCTTTTCAAAGAGGATCAGCCCCTGTCTTTCTGAAAGCGTCCTTTGTTTGTTTCCGGGATGTCCTTTGAAGAAAAGGGTCCTTTTCTCCTGAGAGCGGATCAAGGAAGCCCGGGGGCTTGGAGTTCCGAGGAGGCTCAGAAAGAAGGGCTGGGCCACGATCCTCTCTTCCCTCCGGCCAGAACTTTCTCGGAAAACCTCCCTGAGGATGACGGCCTCCTTCTTTGAGGTCTTTGGCCAGATGGCCTCAAAAAGGAGGGGCTCTGGAAAGACCTCGGGCCTTGAAGGACCTTTGAGAAGGGCTCCGTTGGACCTTTTTGAAAGGGTCATAATGGAGACCTTCCAAACTGAAAGATGGGGTCTTGGAACAGCCTTTTCGGTTTTTGGGGCATGAGACAGGTTGATCCTCAGGCTGAAAGAGGCCTTGAGAGAGAAGATGGTTTGAAGATTTTGGGGAAAGGTGACGGGTTTTCGCCACAGGAGCGGAAACCAGGCCCACCTCCCCCGAAGCATCCGGTGTCTTCGCCAGATGCTCTCTGCCAAGAAGCGGAGCCTGGTTCTCCTGAGGAGCTTGAGGGGACGGGCTACCCCCGGCGCCTTTCTTCCTGGTTTAAACGTTGGTTCAAACGGCTTATTTCCTGACACCAGCGTCTCCTTTCCTCATGATCCAGATTGAGGAGTTCGTGGTACCCCCAATGGAGGTAATAGGCCAAGAAAGCGAGTTCTTCATAAAGGCGCTCCAGAGGGTAGCCCTTTATTCCCCCGGGTTGGTCACCTCCACTTCGACCTCTTCACCGCAGTGGGGACATTTGGTCTTGAGAATGAAGGAACCGCCACCGTTTATCCGCTGATAGAGGTCTTGGAGATACAGGAGGTCCTCGAGGAAGAGCCCCTCAATGATCCTGGGATTTACATCCGGCAGATCTCCCAGACGCAAGATGACTCGCGAGAGCACAATCACCGTAAGATAAGAGGGATTGGCCTTAACCCGAGGGTCTTTCATGGGCAGGATTTCGTCGGCAGCGGTGGCCAGCCTCATGATCCCCTGACGATGCAGCCTCCCCTCTTCGTCTACGTAACCCTTGGGCAAGGTGAATTCGAACTCGGTCTGTAACATGGCTTACTCCTTAGGCCGTGCGTTTCATCCCTTCGTGGGCGATTTCCAGGGTTTCGATGGCCACTTCATTTCCCTTGGCGTTGAGGTCTGGGGCGTCGTATTTGCTGGGCCAGGCCTCGTAGAATTCCCAGCGCGCAGCGGGTTGACCTTCGTCATCTAAAACGATGATGGCCACGTTGCGTCTGGCCTCGTTTATCTTGCCTGTCTCCACCAAACGTCGCCATTCGTAGAGTTCCAGGGAATCTGTCACGCCCCACTTGAGGGTGACGTTTCCGAACTTGGCAAGTCCAGGCAGCTTCCTGAGTACTGGGGGTTCGCTTCCCTCACGGTATTCCACCACGTCCTGGGTGCTATCCGGGAGGGTGACCTCGCTGAAACCAGCCTGGACGATGCCGTCGATCTCGACCAGAAAACGAAAGTTGCGATAGGGATCCTTTCTCTGTCCAACAGGCATGATACCCTCCTTTATTCAGTGACTTCACTTCCTCCGGACCACTGGGCGATCCGGAAGATGACGAATTCTGCTGGCTTTACCGGGGCCACTCCCACCAGGACGACGAGGCGTCCGTTCTCCAGGTCGTTGGGGGTCATGGTGGTTTCGTCACACTTGACAAAGAAGGCCTCCTCCGGGGTGGTACCCATGAGGGCCCCGTCTTTCCAGACGTTGGTCAGAAACTGGGAGATGGTCTGGCGCACCCGGGCCCAAAGCCGCGGACTGTTGGGTTCAAATACCACCCATTGCACGCCGCGTTCGATGGACTTTTCCAGGAAGATGAAAAGGCGCCGGACGTTTACGTATTTCCACAAAGGGTCTGAAGACAGAGTCCTGGCTCCCCAGATCCTTATGCCACGGGCGGGCAGGGCGCGGATGCAATTAATGCCCTTGGGATTGAGGGTCTCCTGTTCGCCCTTTCCCACCACGTAGGCCAGACCCACTACTCCCCGAATCGGTTCGTTGGCCGGGGCCTTATGGACCCCGCGTTCGGTATCCGTGCGGGCAAAGACCCCCAAGACGTGCCCTCCGGGAGGGACCTCCTTCAATCCCTGGCTCAAGGGGTCGTAAACCCGAAGCCAGGGATAATAAAAGGCCGCGTATTTGCTCTCCCAGCGATCCCGGGGAGGATTCTGGAGGAGATCATTGGGCTTCTGGTTGGGAGCCGGATCGATGACCAGGAAGCGATCCATCAGCCCCTCACAATGGGCCAGTAACCTGGGGATCAGGCTCTCGTAAACCCCTTCTTCATAAGGGGCGTAAACCAGCGAGATTTCCTCCGTCTTGGCCAGGGTCTCGAAGAAAGAAGTGTAGTTTTCAAGCTTAAGTTCCCCTTCGCTTCCGCCTCCCAGGAGATAGAGTCCAGGGGAGAAGTCGCTTGGCAGGTCCTTTTCCATTCGGATGAGAAGGGAGTTCCTTTCCAGCTGGTCTTTGAGCTGGCTGGCATCGAAAGGATAGACCTCTTTGACCCGGGCCTTGTCCAGAAGACGCTTCAAGACAACAGGATCGAAGTTGATCACCAAGTTTTCTTCTTCTTGCCGAAACCAGGCCTTTTGCTGGCTGTTTCCGAGCAGAGGAGAAAGATCCGTTCCAGGGGGGAGGAGGTAGACTTCAAAGGTTTCAATATTTTCTGCGTTCTCTTCGCTGGGCCGGGCTACGACCAGAAGACGGTTTCCCCAGCTGCCTGGAGAGAGCGCCGAAAAGGTAGGTCCGTCCTCGTGGTCGAAGGTGAAAGTCGCTTGAGTCGCTCCGTCTCCGAGGGTGCGGCAGACAAAGCACCTCTTTCCCCCGTTTAGGAAAAACCCCTCCACGGCATAAGGGAGGTACGGTGTGACTTCCTGCTGGGAAGCCTCGAAAGAGAAAGGACCACCGAAGAGCTGGTGAAACTGGGTAAGACTGGTGATCAAGGTGGGCTCGGTAGGCCCCCGTTCGGTGCGTCCCAGGAAGACGGCCGTGGAAGTACTTACCCCTTCGATGGGCTTGGCCCCGATTTCGATTTCTTCAATGTAGACCCCGGGTGCTAGATATTCTGGCATTTTGACCTCCTTATTTGGGTTTTTGGCTTGAGGAAGCCCTCTCTTTGGCCAACAAACGGTTGACGATGAGGAGGAGAAGGTCTTCAGCCTCGGTAATACCGGCAAAACGACCCTTTTCATCCACCACCGCAACGGCCTTGAGATGTTTTTCTTCCATCAAGGCCAGGACCTTATCGGCGGTGGTCTGGGTCTTTACGCTTTGCGTCTCAAGGGCCAGGAAGCGTTTGAGCTCTTCGCTGGGATCGGTCTGGATGGCAAAATCCTGAGACCGAAGGAGGGCTATGATCCTGGGTCCGAAGAGAGTGAAGAGGCTATGAAAGTCTTTGGCTGGCAGGAAACCGACGAAGCGCTCCTCCTTTCCGAGGAAGACCACGTACTTGAAAAAAGAGAACCCTTCGAGCACATCGAGGTATTCTTTCAAGATGTTTTCTTCGTAGACACGCCCGAGGGTGAGGGTCAGACACACAGGTCGCTCCCTCAGGAGGACCGGGACGTATTGTTTGGGCTCAAACGGGGCCCCTTTGGCTAGGCGCGCCTCCTCGAAAGGGACCATGGGCAGTTTGAGTACGGCCTCGGCCATGCGCAACTCCTGGGCTGCCTTTCGAAAGCTGATCTCTCCAAATGGGGTCTTGGCTTGAAAGACCGAGGAGTTTTCCAGCAGATAAAGCGCGAGATAGATGAAAAAGGGCATGGCTGCGATCAGGACCAGATTGGTCCCTGAAACCTTGCCTGCCAGAAAAAACGGACGACTTGCGATCCACAGCAAAAGGTAGAAGATGAGGCTGAAGAGGAAGGCGACCTTGAGTAAAGGAAGGGTCATCATCATCCTACCTCGATTTCTAATTTGGTGACCCTCCCCACGGGCCAGATGAGACGATGCGTTACCGGTCTCAACCCCGGAACCTTCACCTTGAGGGGGAGACGCTTTCCCCCTCTGGGACCTGGCAACAAGAGCTTGTTTCCCTGTCTGATGAGGCGTTGTCCTTCCACGCGGCGAGGGAAAAGCACGAAACAGCCCTTGGTATCGGTTCGGGTTTTGATTTCTTCAAAGAGGGTCCTGATCTCCACCATGGCCTCGGGCACCTCTTGCCCGTTTCTCCGCTTCAAACAACCCAGGATCAAGGTGGCCCCCTTCGGGAAGGGGTAGATCTCTCTGGGCCAGAGTTCGAAGACCAGGGGTTCTTCCGCGGGCAGGGAGAGGGATTTTTCTAATGGCAAGTAATAGGGACTTCTGACGGAGATGAGCAATTCCCGGCCTGGCAAGTGATAAAAGAGATGATACCCCCTGGTGTTTTGACCGTGCAGTCCTTCGGAAGGATGGAGAGATAGTTCGTAGGACAGCCGCGGGGACTCTTTGGTATAGGCGTCTTTGAGTAACAAGACCAACTCCGGTCGGATGATCTTCATTTCTCGACCTCCATCTCCAGGGAGATCTCACGAAGAGGTCGGATCTCTTCCTTCGGGGTCTCGATGGTCACGGGGGTCAGGAGATAACACACCGAGAGTTTGAAGGGTTTGGTATGAAAGGCGTTCCAGATGCGCGCCATCTCTTCTACCGGAAGGGGGTGGAGGAAGAAGCGGAACTCGAGTCCCTGGCCGGCGAGGGAGCCTCTCAGATGGGGGTCTCTCAAGATGAGATGCTGGTGGAAGATGGCCATGGCCCGTCCCAGAAGCTCGTATTCCTCCAGGGTGGCTGCGGTACGATCGGAAAGGCGGGAAGGGGCGTAGGCGGTGAGCATGAAGTAAAGATCTAGTACGAGAGGGGGAAGCTTCCTTTCTTCGGGAAGGCTTGCGTTCCTGAGGGAAGCGTTTTCCTTGAGATCGTAAAGGAAAAGGCACAACCTCGGACTCTCCCCTGGTCCCAAGTCACCGGGCGAGGAAAGGACGATGTTTTCCTCGGGGTTGGGGATCGTCCCCTTGAACCCTTCTCTCAGGAGACTGATCAAAGTTTCCCCTAGGTCTGCGATTATTCCGTTCATGAGGATTCCCCCACCTTTCGGGAAAGGGCCTTCAGACACCTTCTGATGTGTTCTCCGCTTGCTATCTCCTCAGCGGTCCACAGTGGTCCCCGTGAGACCTTTCCCCGGCCGAGATAGACTTCCTCACCAGCCTCTTTCTTAAGACGGACTTTTGAGATTTCCGGGAAGAGCTCCTTTTGTGCCCGCATCGCCCGAAAGTAGGCGGCAAAGGCCCCTCCACTGGAACGGTTGGCTCGGCGGCCAAAAAGAACCATGTTTTGAAGCTGATCTCCCGCTCCCCCAACAGCTATCTCCACGATGTGATCCACGTCGTAGGAGGTGAGTTGACAATTGCGTCCCCAGGAGGGAAAGACGTGCCAATTGTGTCTCATTATTTCTTCAAGGGAGAGTTTCTGGGGCTCTTTTTGCTTGAGAAGGATCTTGCGAATGTTTTCTCGGGCCTCTTGTTCCAGCTTCTCCTTCCAGATCTTTCTCTGCTCGTTTTCGTCCCTTTTCTTAGGATGAGTGACTTCGATGTCGATCTTTTTGTTTCTGAAATACGGACGATAGAAGTATGTTCCGTCTTTTTGGCTGTAATATTTGGCCTTTGGCAAGAAAAACCTTCTAAATATCAATTCGTGATTGACTATCTCGTAAGGGGATTCGCACTTTGGTTCAGAAGTAAAAAGGGCGATGGTCTTTTTGACCTTTCCCTCTGCTACTTCCTGTTCCGGACTGAATCTGGCCAATATGTGATATTTCTCACCTTTGATCCTGACCTTAAGGCTTTTCAGCTTGTGTTTCCGTTTAAGGGACCTTACCAGCCGGGACATCCGACGGATGGAAAGGGGCTCCTTCTCTCTTGCGAAGACCTCTCTTATCTCCTTGAGGATCTGGCTTTGACGCGGATCGAGTCTCTGGGCCGTTTTTCTGGCCTTTTTGGGGATTTTCTTTCCCTTCTCAGCCCGCCTCCTGGCTCGTTTCTGGAGTGACTTCTGACGGAGTGCTTCCAGTCTTCGAGGGGCCTTAAGCCTCTTGCGTCGGGGACGAAACCTCCTCGGGGCTTTCGACGCCCTGGAACCCCTGGCTTTTTGGGGACTTTTGGCCTGCTTGGGGGCTTTGAGTCCTTTGGAAGACTCCACGCGGGCCTTATTCTTTTCCTTCCAGCGTCCCCGGGCCTCTTTCTCTCCGCGCCCGCTTTTGACCCGCCGATGGACCAGATCACTTGCGAATTTGTCGGGGTCAAAGTCTACCTGGCCAAGCTGGATCTCTGGCCATTTTCGGGAACCGAAGACGTAATCTACTTCGGCCTTGAGGGCCAAAGTCCCGGGGAGGGGCCATTCTTTGTCGAGGAAGGGCCAGCGCCATTCCTTGTCTCCGAGAGGAGACCACCAGGGGCTGTCGACCTCGATAAAGAAATCCCCAGAGAGCCCCAAGAATGGCCGAGCACCTAGTTCTAATTCCCCCCGGATAAAAAATTCTCCCCGGCCGGTTTCGGGGTTTTCCCGGTAACCTACCGCTGGGGTGGCTTCGGCGTAGCCCTTGATCCCCGCTCGACCAGTGAGGCCCACGCCGGCTTTGAGATCGTGGTCCGCTATCTCAAGTCCGGCTCCGCCTTCGACCCGGGCGTCCAGGCCCGCAGCAGCAGAAATGTTGAGAGAGCCCTCAAGACGAAAGTCTTTGGCGATCTGAGGGTCCGTGGAGTACTTACCACTCACCTTGATGTGATAAAACCGGGCTGGCCCCAGGACGGCCCAAAGTTCGAGTCCCACACCGATGAAGATGAAGACGTTGCCCAGCACCGGAATGCCATAGCTAGCCCGGGCCTCAAGGGAGGGCAGGGGTTTGCGATATTCCTTTTGTGGAAAGAGCTCGATTTCGGCCTCTGGAGTGATCTCACCCTGGACCGTAAGGTGCCCCCAGGGATCGATGACCACGATGGCCTGTCCGGTAAGCCAGTCCGTGAAGTGAAAGGTGAGGGTCCCCTGGGCAAAGAAGGCGTAAGGTTTCTTCAGAGGACGCCATCGCGGGACCTTGTCTGCCAAGAGGGCCTCGGCTTCGTTGGCCGTGGCCATTTTGAGATCGAGCTCGCCGCTGAACTTCTCATCCTCGTAGGCCACTTTTCCCTGGCCCTGAAAACCCTTTTGATCCCAGACAAATTCCCCTTCACCTTTGGCCTTTCCGAGTTCTACTTCGGTCTTTACTTGACCGGTGAGATAGCCCTGTTTGTCGGGTTTGAGTTCTATCTCGCCTTTGGCCGTGGGGCTAAAGTCAAAACAGGCCTGGGCCCTTTTGACCTTGGGGCCCTGATCAGAGAGGCTAAGGTCCATGGTGCCAGTGAAGGTTTTGAAGGCCTTAAATTCCAGGTTGGTCACGGCAAACCTGAGCTCTCCTTCAGGGGTCAGGTGATTGACGATCTGTGGTCGAGCCACAACCCGGATCCCTTTAACCCCCAAGGCCAGGGGAAATCGTTCAAGGACCCGGTTCAGCTCCTGAAACTTCAGGAATTTCCCTCCCTGCTGGAAGGCAAGCTCTCCTTTAAGGCCTGCTGGGTCCAGTTTGAGACGAAGGCCAAGACTCTCTGGCGGGAGAGGCAGGGAAGAGACCTTGAGGGGGAGGAATCCCTGTCCATAGGGACCGGCCCGGCGTCCCCTGACTTCGATCTCGCCCTGGAAGAGGGGACTATAGGAAAAGAGGAGAGTTTCTCTCTCTCCGCTTGAGACCAGGGTCTTGACTTGGGTCAGGACTTCCTTTGACGGGCGCCCCTTTAGCTCCACGCGCTGAGGTTTCTTTTCTTTGGTGGCCAAACCCTTCATCTCTCTTCTCTCATGGCCCCCAGCTTTTCGAATTCAAGCTCCAAGGCCTTTTCTATCTCTGCGGGGCCTACGGTCTGAGTGGCGAGGTAGGCCGCGGTGAGGACGGTGTTTCGGATCTGGGCCCCATTTAGACGGTATTTTCGGGCCAGTTTTGCCGGGTTCAGACCCCGGATGGCAGGAAGCTCTTCCAAGAACCGGCGCCAAAGCCTCTCCCGGGCTTCTTCATCAGGGAATGGGAAACGAACGATCAGGTCAAGCCGGCGTAGAAAGGCTTCGTCCAGGGCGGGCTGGAAGTTGGTGGTCAAGATGACGAGGCCCTGATGGTCGTCCATGCGCTGGAGGAGATAGCTGACCTCAAGATTAGCGTAACGATCTTGAGCCTGTCGGGCCTCCACGCGGCGACCGAAGAGGGCCTCGGCCTCATCAAAGACCACCACCGTCTCGGGAGAGACCAGGTCTTCGAAGATTTGGCGCAGATGCTTCTCGGTCTCCCCTACCCATTTACTGGTCACCGCTGCCAGGTCTACCACCACCAGCGGAAGTCCAAGGGCGTGGGCCAGGGCTTCAGCGGCCAGGGTCTTTCCGGTGCCAGGAGGGCCTACGAACAGGACATTCGTCCCGAGGCGGGGATAGGCAAACCTTTTAAGACCCCATTCTTCGAGTACGAGATGCCTTTTTCGAATCCTCAAGAGGAGGTGCTCAAGGAGTTCCTTCTCCCGAGCGGGAAGGACCAGGTCAGAAAGCTGGCGTCTGGGTTCCCTGACCAGGGCCAGGTCGCGGGCCCTTTTCCTGATCTCCGACAGTAGGCCCAGCTCACAGAGGCCTTTTTGTCCGGTGAGAAGTTTGAGTCGAGAACGAGAAAGAGGAAGGAGTGGAAGCCTTCCCTCAAGCCCGAAGGACCTGTAGAGCCCCTCTAGATGAGCGGGAGGAGGGGGGTTGAGAAAGAAGGCTTGCGGGGCAAGACCGACGATCTTTGGGCTCAAGACAAAGACCAGGAAACCCAAAGAAAGGAGAAGGTCTTTCAATCCAGGTGAAAGGCGGGCTTCCTTTAAGACCACGACGCGGCCTTCCATAAGGGCTTCTCGCAAGATTTCGCCCAGGTCCTCCTCTTCCATCCCTTCCAAGGAGACCTCCCAGCCCCGAAGACCGAGGAGGGTGAGCACTTCCTCCACCACCAAGAGCCCTGTTTCTACCGGACCAATGAGTTCGGCCAAAAAGGGTTGTCCTTTTTCTTGGGCCTCTTTCACCAGAGAGGCCATCTCTTCACTCTGAGACAGAAAGACTTCCTCGGTGGCCACCGGGATCTCCCTGGCTCCCTTCAACACCGGCCTGAGGCCAGTGAGACGATCCAGCAAGGCCTCAGGCAGGGTGTAAGCCCGATCAAGAAGGGGTTGCGCCTCAGAAGGGGCCAGATAGCGGATGAGACGGAAACGCAAGAGTTTTCCATGGGGATGAAAGATCTCGCGGACCTTCCCATAAGACAGTTCCGCCAGCTGGGCCACCATGCGAGGAGTGGCCCTTAGGCCACCTTGGACGGAAAGCCTTCCGCTTTCAAGGGCAAAGGGAAGGAGGAGACTTAAGCGCTCTTCTGGAGAAAGATCGAAAGATTCGACTAAAAAGTTCCAAAAACGATGGTTTAGATCGGCTTGGAGATTTTCCAGAATCTTGCTGGAAAAATCAAAAAAGATACCCACCCCCGTCCCTCTTTGATTAGAAGAAATTTATCTTGCTAGGTGGTTTTTGTAAAAGTTTGTTTGAAAGAAAAATCCCGACTTTCTTTAAAAAAACTGTGTTTTTTGAAACTTATTTTTATCGAAGGTCAAGCAAGAGAAAATGATAATTTGCGATTTCGATTTTCCTGATTTGTCCTTGGTTTACAAAGGACTTGATGAGCCTGGGGGAAGAGGGTAGTTAGCCTTAAACTTTCTGGGTTTGGTGAGGTGTACTATGGCGACGCGTGAACACTGGGCCTCGCGAATCGGACTTATTTTAGCCATGGCAGGCAACGCCGTAGGGCTTGGCAACTTTTTACGTTTTCCCACCCAGGCCGCCCAGAACGGGGGCGGGGTCTTCATGATCCCCTATATGATCTCGCTCGTCTTGATAGCCATACCCCTCATGTGGGTAGAATGGGCCATCGGACGTTACGGCGGAGTGCGCGGTCACGGTACCACCCCGGCCATTTTCCGGCTCCTATGGAAACATCCACTCGCCAAGTATTTGGGGGTGCTGGGCCTGTTCGTCCCTTTTGTGGTTTCGTGCTATTACGTCTACATTGAGAGCTGGACCTTGGGTTACGCGGTCATGTCCCTGTTGGGAATGTTGCCCAAGATCCCCGCTACTTCTGGAGACCCGCAGGCTTATCTAGCTCCTTACAAAGACTTTTTGGCCACTTACACCGGCATGGGATCCGGGGACATTTTTCAACCTTCTCTCAAAGCCTATTTCTTCTTTTTGGTGACCATGGTGCTCAACGTCTATATCCTTATTAAAGGAATTTCTGGTGGGATCGAGCGGTTGGCCAAGGTAGCCATGCCCTTGCTTTTCTTCCTGGCGGTGGTCCTCATGATCCGGGTAATAACTCTTGAGACCCCTAATGGTTCAGCGGTCCAAGGGCTTAACTTCCTATGGGAACCCAAATGGTCCGAACTGACCAATCCCAAGGTGTGGTTGGCTGCCGCCGGGCAGGTCTTCTTTACTCTGAGTCTCGGTTTTGGGGCCATCATTACCTACGCCTCCTATCTCAAGAGGAATGATGATTTGACCCTTTCGGCCCTTACAGCCTCTTCTCTCAACGAGTTGGCAGAGGTGGTCTTGGGAGGCTCGATTGCCATTCCTGCGGCGGCGGCTTTCTTTGGGGTGGCGGCGGCGCAGGCCATCGCCGCCAGCGGGGCCTTCAATCTGGCCTTTGTCAGTTTGCCCGCCATCTTTGCCAACATCCCTCTCGGTCAGTTTTTCGGGTTCATCTGGTTTATCCTCTTGTTTTTTGCCGGCCTTACTTCCTCGGTGGCCATCACCCAGCCTGTAATTGCCTTTTTAGAGGATGAGTTTCGACTGGAGCGACGGTTGGCGGTTTTGGTGACCATGTTTGTCCTTTTCGGGGTTGCACACGTACCCATCTTCCTCTCCGGGGCCTTAGACGAGATGGATTTTTGGGCTGGAACCTTCTTCGTGGTGGTATTTGCCCTGTGCGAAGTGGTCATTTTTTTCTGGTGTTTCAGTCCCTCGGCAGCCTGGGCGGAAATAAATCGCGGTGGTTTCATCAAGTTACCGCGGGTCTTTTTCTACATCATGCGCTATATAACGCCCGCTTTCCTGGCCCTGATTACAGGCTGGTGGCTCTTCAAGATGCTGCCAAGCTATCTGGCTGAGAGCCGTTGGACGGCCTGGGTGGCCAGGGAGGTCCTGGTAGGTATTATGGCCCTATTTTGTTTCTTGGTATATTATCAGGATCGTCGGATGAGGAGGCGTGCTAGATGAAAGGTTCAGCCCTTCTTTTCATGCTATTTTCCTGGAACCTGGTCATTTCTCTCTGTACCTTTTGTTTTACGCGCCTCTTCCTGGCAGGAAAGCCTGGCAAATCCAAAGAAAAAAAGCACTGAGCTTTGCGTGGTCTCTTTGCCTCCCAAGCCCCTCTGGCTGAGCGTCTCCGTCCGAGAGATCTGTCGGAGTTTGTGGGCCAAAAGCATCTTTTAGGAAAGGGGCGGCTTCTTTCACGCCTTCTGGCCCGGAAGAAATTGCCCTCCCTCATCCTCTGGGGGCCTCCAGGCTGTGGTAAGACCACCCTGGCTCGTCTGCTGGCCAAAGAGACAGGCGCCCGGTTCCTTACTCTTTCGGCGGTGGAGGCCGGGTTGAAGGAGATGCGAGAAATAGTGAAAGAGGCGGAAAAGAATTCTTCTTTGGGGCAGAAGACGATCTTGTTCGTGGATGAGATACACCGTTTCAACAGGGCCCAGCAGGATTTTCTCCTGCCCTTCGTGGAAAAGGGAACCCTCATCCTTATTGGAGCCACCACGGAAAACCCCTCCTTCCGGGTCATAGCCCCTTTACTTTCTCGTACCAAAGTGCTCATGCTGAAACCCCTGGATTCTGAAGAGATCTTGCTCATTCTGAAGCGCGCCCTAGAAGAGGAAAGGGGTCTGGCTGGAAAGATAGAGGTGGAGGAAGGGGTTCTCGAACTTCTAGCTGAAGCCTCTCAGGGAGATGCCCGGGTGGCGTTAAATTTCTTGGAGGCCCTGGCGGAAATTGCCCCCGAAGAAGGGAACCGGAAGAGGATTGCCCGAAGCCTCCTTGAAGAGGTGGCCCTTGAGAAGCCCCTCCTTTACGATCGGGCAGGAGAGGAACACTACAATCTTCTTTCAGCCTTTCACAAGAGTCTTCGAGGCAGCGACCCAGACGCAGCCCTTTACTGGCTGGCCAGGATGCTCGAGGCGGGAGAGGACCCTCTGGTCATTGTGAGGCGTCTCATAGCCGCGGCGGCTGAAGACGTGGGCAACGCAGATCCTCAGGCCCTTCTGGTGGCAGTGGCGGCCAAGGAAGCCCTGGAGTTTTTGGGTCTTCCTGAAGGAGAGCTGGTCTTGGCCCAGGCCACGGTCTATGTAGCTTCCGCCCCTAAAAGCAACGCTTGCTATCGCGCTCTTAAGGCCGCCCGTGAAGACGTGAAGCGTTACGGGGCCTTGCCCGTCCCCCTTTCTCTTCGTAATCCCGAGACGGCGCTCATGCGGGCCCTGGGTTATGGCAAGGGTTACAGATATCCTCATCATTATCCCGGAGCTTACATAAGGCAGGACTATTTCCCCGAAAAACTGGTGGGACGCCGCTATTATCAGCCTTCCGAAAGAGGCTTTGAGAAAGAAATCAAGAGGCGTCTGGCTTCCTGGCGGAAGGAATCTTCAGAAGACCCAACATAACCCTTGCCAAAGGAGCCACTTTTCGATTATCAGGCATAAATATGCCGGTTGAGATCTTAAAAAGGGGCCGGGTTCCGTTCCCCCTGTCCTGGCTTAAAGAAAAGCTCGAAAAAGCCCTCTCTCTCCTCAGATTGTCTGAGCGGGAGTTCACGCTCCTTTTGGTGGATGACGCAGAAATAACCATTTACAACGAACGCTATCTGGGGCGTCCCTATCCGACAAATGTCCTTTCCTTTTCACAGCGAGAAGGCCCTTTTCCAGCGGTCCAGACCATGGTCTTGGGGGATGTAATCGTCTCCTTTGAGACTGCCTTTCGAGAGGCAGAAGAATATGGTCTTCCCAAGAGACATTATCTTTTAGCCCTGGCCCTTCATGGTTTGCTTCACCTTCTGGGTTACGATCACGAACGAGGGCCTTGGGGAGCTTGGCTCATGGTAAGGCAGGAAGTTCGTCTTCTCCGAGAACTTCTGGGGCCAAAAGGAAAAAAAACGATTGATTTCGTCAAAAGGAGGGAATATATGCCGGCCAAGTTAGCCGTAAACGTCGATCATGTAGCTACGGTGAGGGAGGCCAGAAAAGTCAACTATCCGGACCCGATTCACGCTGCAGTCCTGGCGGAATTGGGCGGGGCTCATGGCATCGTGGTTCACCTGCGCGAAGATCGACGTCACATCCAGGACCGGGACGTCAAGATTTTGCGGGAGATCGTAAAAACCAAGCTCATCTTGGAAATGGCTGCCACGGAGGAGATGATCAAGTTTGCTAAAGAGGTGCGACCGGATCAGGTGACCTTGGTGCCCGAGAGGCGCCAGGAGATCACCACCGAAGGGGGGCTTAAAGTAAAGGGGCGAACAAGCAAGGTGCGGGAGGCGGTAGAAGAATTAAAGGAAGCCGGGCTCAAGGTGAGCATTTTCATTGACCCTGATCCCGAACAGCTCAAGGCAGCGGCAAAGACCGGGGCCGATGTGGTTGAGCTTCACACGGGTCATTACGCGGAGGCAGCGGGACCGGAGGAGATGGATCTGGAACTCACCCGACTTGAAGAGGCCGCTCGGATCGCGAGGGATCTCGGTTTTGAGGTGCACGCGGGCCACGGACTCCATTATGGAAACGTATCCGCCGTGGCCGCTATCCCCGAGATAGAAGAGTTCAGCATTGGTCACGCCATTGTGGCCCGGGCCATTATGGTGGGAATGAAAGAGGCAGTGCGTGAAATGTTATGCCTTTTGGCCCAGGCCCGCTAAGAGGCCTCTTGGATTTTGGCGGCTTCCAGGCGCTTGAGGGCCTCTTCCAAGGTCATGATCCCTTTGGCCACGGCGTATGCCACATAGGGATAGACCCGCGGGTCATAACCCTCGGGGCGAGGGAAAAGGCCTTTGGCCCGAAGTTTGGCCAGTTTGGCCCGCCGCCGCCGCCGACGTTCAATCTCTCGCATGCGCTCGATCTTCTTGTGTCTGGCCATGTTCTCCCTCCTTGAGTTGGTCTCGAGATCTATAAATGATTCACTTGAACTCGTCAACGATCTCGGTTTGACCGAAAGAATAAGGTAAAATAAGAAAGCACAAAAGAAAACATCTTGGAGGTAGCAACCGGAAAGTAATGAGCAAAACGCTTCACGGCAATTTGACAGGTCTTAAACCCAGCCAGATACGGCGTCTGGAACGTTTGTATCGACGCCGGGTTTCCCCCTCCCAGATCATTTCCCACGAACTCTCTAAGGAGCTTGCAGCCCTTTCCGCTGAACTTAACCGTCAGCTGGGGCTTTTGATAAACCGTCGGGGAGAGATCGAGTTCGTCATTGTAGGAGAACACGGCCGAATCGTGATCCCGGCCATTACGCGTTATCGTGAAAGCAGTGGTCGTTTGCGTGGGTTGCGGTGTATCCACACCCATCTTTCCCATGAAGGACTTGACCAGGACGATCTTCTAGACCTGGCCTTTCTGCGCCTGGACTTGATGGCGGCTCTCATGGTGCGAGAAGATGCCTTTCCCGGGAAGGTTTACGTGGCTCATCTCCTCCCGAGTGGCCGCAACGGACAGCTCTACGCATTTCTTGACCCAGCTTATCCTTGGGAGCTTAGAGAAAACTTTCAGGAGCTTATCTCCTCTTTGGAAGACGAACTTGAGCGTTTGCGTCCGGTCAAGGAGGTAGGGGATGGGGCGGATCGAGCCATTCTTATCAGTGTGACCACCCGGTCCAAGGCCGAGGCTGAAGAGAGTCTGGCAGAACTTAAAGAATTGGCGCGGAGTGCGGGTGTTACGGTACTTGATACGGTGGTTCAGCGTCGAGCACGGATTGATCCGCGCTATCTCATGGGGAAAGGTAAGCTTTCAGAACTCTTGATTCGGGCTATGCAGCTTTCAGCCAACCTCTTGATCTTTGATCAGGAACTCACGCCCTCTCAGATGCGTTCTATCACGGAGGTGACAGAGCTGAGGGTGATTGACCGTACCCAGCTCATCCTTGATATTTTTGCTCAACGGGCCAAGACCAGAGAAGGAAAGATCCAAGTAGAAATGGCCCAACTGCGATATCTTTTACCCCGTTTACGGAGTCGGGACGATGCCTTCTCACGGTTGACCGGTGGAATAGGTGGGAGAGGGCCGGGGGAGACGAAGCTGGAAGTGGATCGTCGGCGCATCAAAGATCGGATTGCCCGTTTGGAAAGAGAGCTCAAGTCTATTTCTTCGCAACGAAAATTGCGGCGCAAGAGACGAAAGAGGGAAGGGCTGCCGGTGGTGGCCATCGTAGGATATACCAACGCGGGAAAGACCACCCTGCTGAACCAGCTTACAGGAAGCGATCTCCTGGCGGAAGATAAACTCTTTGCCACCCTTGACCCTACCAGCCGTCGGGTGAGACTACCGGATGGTCGATGGGCCATTTTCACGGACACCGTGGGTTTCATCAGAGATTTACCTAAAGACCTCGAACGCGCCTTTCGGGCCACCCTGGAGGAACTTTACGAGGCTGATCTTCTCCTCCACCTGATTGACGCCTCCAATCCTTATTTCGAAGATCAAATGGAGGCGGTGGAACGTATTTTTGAAGAAATGGGTCTTGATCGGATACCTTCTTTAAGGGTTTTTAATAAGATCGATCTTCTGGAGCCCTCTGAGGTTGGGATTCTCAAACGGCGCTATCAAGCCGAAGCCATTTCCGCCGTGAAACCGGAAACCCTTCCTCCTCTTCTTGAGAAGGTTGCGTTCCTTCTGCCCATGGCTCCGCTGGAAAGGGAGCCCGAGGAGGCGGTTTTAGAGTTTTAAGACCGTTTCTCAAACTGAAAAATCCTCCAACTTTAAACTCCACTTACCGAGGTGACGATCTCGATTTCAGGGTCCACCCCCTTAGGAGGTCGTCGCCTATGCGATTCATTCGCTTTTTTGGAGGTTTGGTCTTTTTTCTGGGATATTTTTTGCTTTTAGCCACCTTTCTTCGAGCTGAAAGTAATTACTGTGCGGTTCCTCCTTTTCTTTCTACCAATTTGAAACCCAATGTCGTTTTAGTCATGGATTATTCGGGTAGTATGCAATTTCCTGCGTATTATGAGTGTGATTTTGATGGTTATTATTCTTCACAAGCCGCTGATTGTGGTGATGAAGGAGAGACAGAGATTTCTTATGATTCAGGTAGAGAATATTATGGCTATTTTAAATCTTCCGCCTGTTATGCTTATGATTTTTCAAATGGTTATTGGTATGAATCTAATTGCGATTGTAGTGGAAATGGTGGCCGTGGCACTTCAGATTGTCTTTCTGGTAATTTTTTAAATGCCTTAATTATGACACGAATAGATGTAGCTCTGAAAGCTTTGATTGGAGGTAAGGCTGATTGTGATGGAGATTATTGTCTTCTTCGTCCTCAAGGTTCTAGGCGATATGTTGATGATGAAGATTTGCACTGTAGATATTATATTAGATTAGAATATTATTCTAGTAGTTTTCCTTATGCTCCTCAAGATATTTTGATAAGTATTTATGATTCCGGTGGTTCTTGTGAGATTGGAGAATTTTTTGGACGTTATGCTCGCGTTCGTGTTCCTAGTTCTGATCGTCAGGGTATTATTCAGCGCAACTTTGATCGTTTGAATTTAAGCCTTATTGTTTTTGCTAGCAATTATCGTTATGGTGAGGTTAGATATAGTTTTTATCAGAATGATCTTAATGAATTGCTTGATAGTATTCAAAATGAAGTTCCTTATTATGGAACACCTACTGGTGAGGCTCTTTATGAAGCTTATGATTTTTTGAAACAAGAAAATGATCATTCTTATGAATCAAACACTTCTTATATTGATAGGGCTTCTGAGAAAGATCCATACTATGAAAAAATTGGTGATGAATTATTTCCTGTTCCATGTAGAAAAAGTTTTGTATTGTTAATATCAGATGGTGAATGGAATGGTTCTGTTGATCCAGATGGCCCGGCGTATAGTTTACATATTACTGATCTAAGGGATGACCTTTCAGGAGAACAAAGCGTTGATGTTTATACTTTATATGCTTTTTCTGAAGATGAAGAGGGTATGAACTCTATGCGAACTGTTGCTGCCTGGGGTGGTTTTAAAGAGATTGATGATTGTGGTGATAATGAACCATATGATTTCCCTTCTTATAGTAGTGAAAATAGTAAAGATGTTGACTTTCCTCGACCTAATTGTAATCCATCAATTAATTATGATGATTGTTGTGTTGAATGGGATAAAGATGGAGATGGTATTCCTGACAAATTTTATTCAGCTAGTGCTGGTACAGCTTTAGAAAATGCTTTGAATAAAATTTTTGGAGAATTAATTAGTAATGTTTCTTCCGGTACTTCGGTTTCTGTTTTGGCTCAGCGAACAGAAAGTAGTGTAAATATGTTTCAGGCCGTTTTTTATCCTCAAAAATCTTTTGTGGATGGTGATAATGCTTTTATTGTAAACTGGCTTGGATATCTTTATTCTTGGTGGTTTTATAATTCACCTGCTTTTACAAATATTCGAGAAGATACCATTACTAATAAAGTTTTAGATGTATGTTCTCTTGATGGTTCTGATGGTGGCGATTATATCTTAGATTTTATTCTTGAAGAAGATTCTTTGAAAATTAAAGCTTATAAAAGTAAAGCTGATGGTTCTCCTTCTACATTAGTTGCCACCTATAATTCTTTAGATGAGACAACTCCTGTTTGGGAAGCTGGTGATAAACTTATGCAAAAATTAGCGTCTTCTAGAAAGATTTATACATATTTTTCTAATTCTCTTCCAAGTACTTCGCAAGCCTTATTGGATTTTTCATCTATTTTGGATGATTTGTCTTTAACTAAACTTTTGGGTAATGATGATGCTGATAGTCAGATAGATGAAAGTGATGAAAGCGTTATTTTGCTTTCCAAGCCCGTTTTGATTTCTGATCTGATTAATTATATATATGGCGTCGAAATTTCTGGTTTTCGAAGTAGACTTATTGATTCTTCACATATCTGGAAATTGGGGGATATAGTTTACTCTACTCCTCAAATAGTCAGTTATTCTGATTATGATGTTGTTTATGTTGGGGCTAATGATGGTATGTTACATGCTTTTCGTCTTGGTAAGAAGCGTTATAATGATCTGGGTCCTTATCAAGAAGTTAGGCTTTGTAATGATAAAAGTTTTACTTGTAATGTTGATAAACTTGGTGAAGAATTGTGGGCATTTATTCCTAAAAATGCTTTACCATATCTTCGTTTTTTGATGGATCCCAATTATTGTCATCTTTACTATATAGATTTGACACCAGTTATTTACAAGCTTGATCTTGATAATGATGGTCGTGCAGATAAAATAATTTTAATTGGTGGTATGCGTTTAGGTGGAGCGGTTGGTTGTTCTGGTGATAATTGTATTACCCCTCCTCTAGATACTTGCTCTGATCCTTCTAATTATAATCCTGGAGATAATTCATGTGTTGGTTTATCTTCTTATTTTGCTTTAGATATTACAAATCCAGAAAATCCTCGCTTTTTATGGGAATTTACTAGTCCTGATTTAGGCTTTACGTATTCAGGACCGTCACTTATTAAAAGATCTGGTAATTATTATCTTGTATTTTTGTCTGGACCTACAAATTACCGTGGCCAATCTGATCAATATTTGAAAGTTTTTGTACTTAAAATGACATCTCAATTTCTCATTCAGGATTTGACAGTTATTAGTAATGCTGCTTTCCCAAATAATGCTTTTGGTTCCCGTTTGATCCCTGAAGGAATAGATATTAATCATGATGGTAATACAGATGCTTTATTCTTTGGTGTTACTTATTGGGATTCTACATCTAATTCTTGGAAGGGTAATGTTTTTGCTGTAAAAATTGTATCAGATAATCCTTCTGAGTGGATCTTTGAAAAAATGTTTTCAGATCCAATACCTTCAGCTATTACAAGTAAAATTTCTTATAGTCAATGTTTTGATAAATTTTTTATTTATTTTGGTACCGGTAGATATTTTTATAAAGATGATGATCCAGGTGTTTCAAGTTCTGATATAGAATATTTATATGGTATTCGTGTAGATCCATGTCTTAAAGATTTTGATATTTCTTGTTCTGTTGATACAGATGTGCCTGATATTTGTTCTTCTATCCAAAATACTTCCTCTATTGTCTCTTGGGTTGAAGAATTAGAGGCTTCTAATGCCGATTTCTTCAAGGAAAGATTAATAACTGATCCTACGACTACGGATTTAAATGTTGTTTTCTTCACGACAACAGAACCTACATCGAATTTGTGCGGTTATGGTGGCCGCTCTAGAGTTTGGCTTTTTAATTGTGCTACCGGAGAATCTCTTTTGTCACAAACTTGTACAGGATATACGGTTTCAGATTTGAAAGGTACGCTATTCTTACAACTTTCTGGAGGAAATATCGAACAAATTTATGTTAATCTTTCTTCTGATGAAAATAATCCTTTTACAGAAGCTAATAATAAAGCTACTAATTGGATGACAGGAGTTGCTCCAGAATCTTCGACTCCTTTTGTTCCCCCAGCTTCTGCTAAGCAAGGAAAAATTATTTATTGGATTGAAAGATGAGAAACAATTTAGGTTTAACTTTTGTTGAACTTATACTTGTTATAGTTATTATAGCTATAATGTCGGCTATGACTCTACCGACTTTCCATAATTGGACAAAAAAATATTATATTCTTAATAGTACTAAAAAGGTATTTTCAGATATTCATCAGATAAAATTGAAAGCTTTTACGGAAAAGAGAACTTGTGGTATTTTTTGGCCTACTTCTAATACTAAAATTTATTATCTACGGTGTGATACAGATTATGATAATGACATTAATGATGATGGAGGTTATGAAACTTTGTTGTCAGTTTCTCTAGATGAAATATTTGTTTTTAATGCTGGTATTTCACAGAATTTTCGTTTTACAAAAGATGGTATCGCTATAGATTTAGGTCATATTAGATCTTTTGAATTGAATGTTACACCGCGTTATAATTGTATTAATATTTCAAGAACAAGAATTAAAATGGGAGTCTGGTCTTCTGATGAAAATGAATGTCAAGTTAAATAATCATCACATTTTGGCTTATACTTTAGTTGAAGTGCTTGTTGGATTAGCTATTATGATGATAGTTTTTCTTGGGATTTTTCAAGCTATATCTGTTTATATCAATCATAATCTTTCTTCTGCCTTTCGTAATGAGGCTGTAAAAATTGCTCATGAATGTGCAGAAAAGCTTAGAAATTTGGAGTTTTGTACTACTACCTCATCACTTGGTGATCCATTAACAGGTTATGTTGTGAGAACATTTCGTAATGTTCAAAAAACTTTTACGATAGTTTATCCAAATCCTTTAAATTTTGATGCTGGACAATCAAATTTAGTAACAATTAGAGTTTCTTATGATTATCTTGGAAAGAATTATCTTTATCAATTTACAACTGTTATATATAGGCCATCATCATGAATAACAAGGCTTTTACGCTTCTTGAATTATTATTGGCTTTGTTGATTAGTATTTTAGTTATGGCGGGTATTTTTTATTCTTTTAATACTGTTATTAACTCACAGATTCAACAGTCAAAGATAGCAGAATCAGATATTTCATCTCTTATGGGTTTAGAAATTATTCGAAAGGATATCGAATTAGCAGGTTTTGCTTTGCCCTGGAGCATAGATCCTTCTGTCTCTTATTCTGAAGCTTCTTCTGATTCAGATTTTTCTCCTTCTCCAGATTTTTTTAATGATGCGCCATCATCTGTACCTCGTCCTTTTGTTTTAGCTGATAATTTAAATACATCAGCTCGTAATTCTGATGTGCTGGCTATAAAATCTTCCGTTTTAAATTATGAATCTTCCGTTTCTCAAAAATATGGTATCCTTTATTTTGATTCTTCATCTTCTTCTTGGTCTTTTAATCGTTATTCTCTGAATGATTTATCTGATGGTGATTATTATATTATATTATCTTTTGATAGATCTTTGATCTCTTCTTCTACATGGTATTGTTCTTCTTTATCCTGTCCATTATTATCTGGTTTAGATGTTGATCTGGCTTATCTTTATGCCGGTCTTTCTTCTGTTGTTCCACGTATGCCTTTTAATCGTGTTGATTACTATTTAAAACGGCCATCTTCGTTTCCATCTTATTGTAGCCCTAATTCTTATGTTCTTTATCGTTCTCTTATTAAACATAGTGATGGATCTAGAAACGAACAGCCAATTTTAGATTGTGTGATGGATTTTCAGGTATCATTCGGTTTGGATACTAATTCTGATGGTTTTATTGATATTTGGTCTTCTGGTCTTCCTTCTGATTCTTCTACTCTTCGTAATCAAGTAAAACAAGTTAAAATATTTATAATTTATCAAGAAGGTCAGTATGATCCAAATTTTATATCTTCATCTTCATATACTCTTGGTGACAATGATACAGGAATTTTATCTATTTTTACTCCAACTGATGATGATGTCCATTATAGATGGAAAATTTTGAAACTAGCTGTTAACCCTTTAAATTTGTTGCCACAGGATAGATAATAATGTTAAAAGCAAGAAATAATCGCGGTATAGTTTTTATTACTAGTTTATTATTGAGTTTAGTTTCTTTAATTTTAATTGCTTCCTTAATGTATCTTGTAGAGGCTTCCAGTTTAACCTCTGGAAAAATAAAGAGGTATACTTCTGCCGTAGAAGCCGCTAAAGCAGGAGTTGAAGAGTTTGTTCTTTCAATTAAAAATTCTAGTTGGAATTATGTTGATGATAATTTGGCATGGGTTTCTGGACATAATTGTAAACTTGGCAGATTATCATCCGAATGGTCATCCATTTGTAATGATATTTGTTCTGTTTGTGATTGTACTTCTTTTGATGCACCTTCTGATATTATAGCAGATGGTTGCTATGACTGGCGTAAATCATATGGAGAATTTATTGTTTATGCTAAAATAGTTGATGCTAAACGTTCAGCATCTAAATGGATATATGCTATAGAACTTATAGCGCAATCAAGTCAATCAAACGAAATTTCTTGGTTTTCTATTCTTTATGAAATCCAGTAACATATTTTTAATCATATCTATATCTGCTTCGGTTTTGATGATAAAATCAGTTTTTCTTGGTTGAACTTGATAACTTTTTATTAGTTTTTGAGCTAAATTTTTATCTTTCAATCTATCAATTAATCTTTTTAATAGTATTTCTTCACCGCAAGTGACAAATATAATCTGATCAAAAAAATTTTCCCAACCAGCCTGATAAAGTAGTGGTATTTCTGCCGCCAGAATATCACTATTTTTTTCTTTTTTTATCCATTTTAAAAGTTCTTCCTTAACTAAAGGATGAAATATATCTTCTAAAGTTTTTTTAACCTTATAATCAACAAGCATAGCTTTTAATAATTTTCTTCGATCAATTTCTTTGTTTTCCTTTAAGAAAGCATTTCCCAGCTCTTTGATAACTAAGTGATAGCCTTTTTGACAAGGTCTAGAAAGATGGTGAACGACTTTGTCAGCGGAAAAGACAGGATAACCCATTTCTTCAAAGATTTTTAATACCGTACTCTTTCCAGCAGCCGGAGGGCCGGTGATGGCTATCTTAAGATTTCTCTTTTTCACGGAGTTTTTCCAACATCGTTTCAAAGTCTTCTGGCAAAGTTCCTTCAAAAGAAAGAATCTTTCCCGTAGTCGGGTGTCTGAACGAAAGTCGCCAGGCGTGAAGCATCTGGCGTTTGGCCTTCGGGCCGGTTGGACGACAACCGCCGTAAAGCTCGTCTCCCACGATAGGATAACCGATGGAAGCCAAGTGGACCCGAATTTGATGGGTCCGACCGGTAAGGGGTTTCACTTCGAGCAAGGCGGCCCGGCTTCGCCTGAAGCTCTCCTTCAACCGCCATTCAGTAATCGCTTCCCGTCCTCGAGGGGCATGGACACTCATCTTTTTGCGATGTACCGGATGACGTCCGATAGGACGGTCTATACGACCGGTTAGAGTCTGCGGTATCCCATGAACCAGGGCGAGATAAGTCTTTTCGATCTTTCGATCCTGAAATTGTTGACTCAATTTTAAATGGGCCTGGTCATTTTTGGCTACCAATAGGAGCCCTGAGGTATCCTTGTCCAAACGATGTACAATCCCGGGACGAAGCTCTCCTCCCACCCCGGATAGATCCTTTACTCGGGCTAGAAGTCCGTGAACCAGGGTCCCGTGAGGATGGCCAGCTGCAGGGTGGATCACTAAACCCGGAGGTTTGTTGAGGACCAGAAGGTCCTGGTCCTCGTAGATTATCTCAAAGGCTACCTCTTCGGGTTCTAAGCTCATTTCCTGAGGAGGAGGCAAACGGAGGAGGATTTCTTCCCCTCCTCGGAGACGATAGCTCGGTTTAGTGATCACCTGGCCCTCTACCCGAACAAGACCCTCTTCTATGAGACGTTTGATTTGCGAACGGGAAAGCTCTGCTCTGCGTGTTAAAAAGACGTCAAGGCG
Organism: uncultured Thermodesulfobacteriota bacterium; assembly: GCA_964630855.1. Classification (GTDB taxonomy): domain Bacteria; phylum Desulfobacterota; class Thermodesulfobacteria; order Thermodesulfobacteriales; family Thermodesulfatatoraceae; genus JAADCO01. The sequence continues at coordinate 358,964 of CAZVXP010000004.1, forward strand.
TTCGCCTTCGGCTTCTTTGGGAGCTTTGAAACGCTTTTCTTCCATTATTATTTCTTGAAAAGACGTCTCAGATCGCCTCCTGGATATCGAAGGGCCCAAAGTCCGGCCTTTCTGGCAGCCCACACGTCTTCTTCTAATTGATCTCCGACCATTAGGACCTTTTCCGGGTCTACGGCCAACTTCCGACAGGTCAGGAGATAGATTTCGGGTTCGGGTTTGGCGTATCCCACCTCGCAGGAAATGACGATCTCTTCGAAGAGATCTTCGAGACCAAAGTCTGCCACCAAGGCCCGCAAGCGTTCATCCCAGTTGGAGATCAGGGCCAGTTTTTTGCCCTTTTTTCTGAGATAGGTCAAGGATTCTCTGGCCCCGGGATTGAGACGGAAATTTTCTTTGCTGGCAAAGGCCTGGTAACACTTCTTGAAAGCGGCGTCCAGATCATCCAGTGAACCAAACCGGCGTACGGTCTCTTGGAATACTTGCCGCCAGTAGGTGAAACATCCTTCTGGATCTAGGCGAAAGTTCTTCTTTCTGAGGGTGGCAAATACCTCGCGGAAGTGCCTTTCCATCTCTTGGGGCGAGACCAAAAGACCATGTTCTTTACAGATTCTGGCGTAAACGTGGCCTACCGAAGGGTAAATCACAAACAAGGTGCCCTCGGCGTCAAAGAAGACAGCTTCTATTTCTTCGAAGAGGGTTTCAGGAAGCATCTTCCCCTTCCCAGGATGGGAGATGAGAACTCAAATTTTCATAGAAGGCGATCGGATGCAGCTCTTCGAAGTCCGCTCTCTGGACCAAGAACTTTCTCACCTCCGTACAAAGATGGCATTTTCCAGCATAACGGCGATGTAAGTCTTTCAGACCGAAGTCTTTCCGGGCCAAAAGATACAGCCCGTAAGGACCTTCTTCGATCAGGATTCGCACCAGAGGTCTTTGTCGGGCATCAAAATGGGCTACAAAGCGGGGGAGATCCTCGACCTTTCCCAGACTCAAGCCCCCACAAAAGAGGGGTATGTAATTTCCGTAAGGATCGAAGTGGCAGTGTCTGGAAAGAAGGATTTCCCGGCTGCAGTTCTGACCGGCAAAGGCCTCTGGTGGGTGGCGCTGAGGGGCCAGAGAACCGAGCTCTATCCCGGCTCGTCCTCCAGGGATGAGGGCATAGCCCTGCCAGAAGAGGCGCCCGGCTCCTTCACGTCCGTAAACCTTTATCCAGGTCGAGAGGGGAACAGGTCTTTCCGTTTCAAAGCGGGCGATCAGATCAACAAATTGCATCATGTAAACGATCACGTTCCCGGGGCCAAAAACGCTTTCTGCGGCCCTAATGGCGGCCAGTGTGCGCTTGAGGGGGACTGTTTCGGCGTGAAAGGGGCTTGCCGAGATCAACAAACGCTTGAGTCCGGCTTCCCGGAGAAGCAGGAATTTTTCTCGTCCGGTTTCTTCATCTAGGCACCAACCAGCATTGGTTTCCACGTATTCTACGGGCAGTCCAAGCTGGCGACACTTCTCTATTCCGAAGAGAAGGAGTTCGAAGTGGAGGAAGGCCTCTCCACCAGCCAGATGAAGACCGCGAGGATTTTGCCAGGTTTTGGAGATCCCCTGGAGCAGGTTTTCGAGCTGGTCTTGGCTCATCCAATCTTTCCAGCGAGGGCCGCAGGCGTAAACACAATGCCGACATCCGCATTGACACCGATAGGAGAGCATCACGCCGCAGGAATCAAAGGGTTCAAGACGATACATTTTGGCGTATCCGTGCGATTATCTGGCTGGTTGAAGTCTTAAAAGATAGAGGAATCCGAAGGACACGGCCACCGTGGGATTTGACGAAAGAGGCCCCCACAATCTTCTCTTCGGGCCAGTCGGCTCCTTTTACCAGTATCTCCGGTCGTAGGGCCCGTATCAGTCGTTCGGGAGTCTCTTCGTCAAAGATAACGATGTAATCCACCGCTTCCAGAGCGGCCAGCACCCGGGCCCGATGGGCCTCAGGGTTTATCGGGCGATAGGGTCCCTTTATCTTCTGGACCGAGGCGTCTGAGTTTAGGCCTACCACCAGGAAGTCCCCCGCTCGCCGGGCTTCTTCCAGATAGGTTACATGGCCTGCGTGCAGGAGATCAAAACATCCGTTGGTAAAGACCATTTTCTGACCAAGCCGGCGTCGGGCTTCGCTTTCTTCCAAAAGCTTTTCCAGGTCCAGGATCTTTCTCTCTGTGGGAGGGGCAGGGGTTAAACGGGAGGTAACGAAGAGTTTTCGAGCCTCTTCAAGTCTTTGACAGTCCAATTCGAAGACCTGGGCTGTTGGTCCGGAAAGCTTTCCAATCTCTCGCCCCCAGGGATCGAGGAGAAGACTTTCACCTGCCAAGTCAAAACCCGCTACCTGGCCCCAGGCGTTCACCCCACAGACGAAGACCTGGTTCTCGATGGCTCGGGCTGCGAGCAGGGTGTGAAAATGCTTGATCCGCTCTTTCGGCCAAGCCGCCAGAACCAGGATGATCTCTGTTCCCCGGGCCGCCAATCGGCGTGTAATCTCCGGAAACCGTAAGTCAAAACAAATCACCACCCCTATTCTGTGTCCTTTGAGTCTGAAGGGATATCCTGGTGTGCCAGTTTTGACCCCTATTTTGGTGTCAAAGCCGGGGAAGGGGTTGTTCTTTTCTGCTACGACCTCCATCTTCTGAGGCGTAAAGAGGAGAGCTTGATTGATGGGACCCCTGGGATCAAGGGCTCCTACCAGGAGAGGGATTCCCTTCTTTGAAACAAGATCTTGAACGCAACGGATCCGTTTGAGCCATTCTTCTTCTGAAAGGAGTTTCTCACCGGTGAGGGCAAGTTCTGGAGCCACGACGAGGTCGGCTGTCAGGCGCGGATACCATCGTTTGAGGTTTTCAAAGCCCAAGGGATCTTTGATTTCGGTTTGAATGATAGCCAGGCGCATATCGCGCATTTTAGCTAGCCCGGGCCAAAAGGGCTACCACGATCTTTGTGGCCCCGGCCTCCCTCAACACCCTGGCACACTCTTCCACGGTGGCTCCGGTGGTCATAACGTCGTCTACTAGGAGGATGCTCCGGTTTCGGACGACACCGGGCTCCTTCAAGGAAAAAGCCCGGCGGACGTTTTCCCACCGTCCCTTCTCAGAGAGGGTTGTTTGGGGATGGGTTGGCCTGATGCGCTGCAGGAGATCGGGAACTGTCTTTTGGGGGCTCATGAAACGGGCCAGGAGCAGGCTTTGGTTAAAGCCTCTTTCAAGGAGGCGACTTCGATGAAGAGGGACTGGCAGGAGGAGGTCGTGATCTGGGAGGCAGAGATACCTTTTCCAGAGTCGGACAAGTTCCCGGGCTAACCAAAGCCTTCCTTGGTATTTGAAAGTTTTGATCGCCTTGGCCAAAGGCCCTTCGTAGCGAAAGGGTACCACCACTTGATCAAAGGCTCGCCCTGCAAGGCACCGTTTGCAAAGACGGTGGGGATAGCCGGGAGAGGCACAGACCGGACATCCCGGTGATAGAAGAGGCAGTCTCCGGCGGCAGCTCTCACAAAAGAGGGTTTCCGAGCACGTGAGGGTTTTTTGGCATTCAAAACAGTATCGTGGAAAGAGAAGATCAAAGATCGAGTTTAAGGCCCACTCCAGCACGAATAAACCCCTTGCCGAACATTTCGGCAAAAAGGCCTCGGGCCTTATCTCCGGTACAGTGGGAAGGAGCGATCTCTTTGATACCGAGGTCCTGAAGTTCTTGGGCTATCTTTCGGATCTGTTTAAGGGAATATCCACCGAGATGAAAGCCTCCCATCACCAAAAATGGGCTCTGCTGGAAGGTTTTTTGTACGAAGCGCACCACGTTGACTACTCCCGGATGAGCGCAACCCGTAAGGAGAAGGATTCCCTTTCGTCCCTCTACCACCAAAGCCGCCTCAGGGACCGGACCTGCTAGAGGACCAGTGGTATAGAAGCCTGGTAAAACTTGGGTGGGGACGTCGGCAAAGAGGACGCGGCCTCCCAAGCGGGTGATCTCGCTGGCAAACCGCGGTGAGAAGCCACGATGCAGGATGACTTCCTGTGGATCCCCCTTTTCAAAGAGTCCTAGGAGCCCGCCTGCATGGTCCCAGTGGGCGTGAGAGAGTACAATGGTCTGGATCTGGCAGGGGTCAAGGCCCAAACACTGAAAATTTCGAACCAGGGTTCCGGTCTCGGAACCGGTATCAAAGAGGAGCTGTTTTTCGGGGAAATAGCAGGCATACCCCCAGCCTGCCTGGGTACAAGGATGAAGGGAGTAATTGTCAAAGACAATGACGAGTTTCACAAAGTAAAGTATAAACGTAAACAGAAGAGGAGGTCGAAAATGATGAGGCGCGTTCTGGGAGCTTTTCTCCTGATTCTGTCCTTTCTTCTAGGATCTGGTTATTCTGAGGCGGCCAAATACGACAAACCCCACGAATTGGTGGACCGGGCCTATATTACCCTCCAGAAGTTTCTCAAAGACGACCAAATGGCCTGGCTCAGAGAGCATCTCCAGGAGGCCAAGGGTATCATTATCGTGCCGCAGATGTTGAAGGGGGCCTTTTTTATTGGTGGCTCGGGTGGAAGCGGGGTGCTCCTGGTGCGTAAAGGTCGGTGTGATTGGACCTATCCAGCCTTCTATCTTCTAGGTTCTGTCTCCTTTGGCCTCCAGGTAGGGGGAGAGGCCTCGGAAATCGTCCTTCTGGTGATGAGCCAGGGTGGCATCGACGCCTTACTTTCTACGGCGGTGAAACTTGGAGGAGATTTAAGTGTGGCCGCAGGACCGGTAGGGATGGGGGCCAAGGCCCAGATCGCTGACGTTTTGGCCTTTGGCTATTCCAAGGGGGCCTTTATCGGGATCAGTGTAGAAGGAGCGGTGCTCAAACCGCGGAATTCTTGGAATCGTATCTACTATGGCCGTCCGGTTCGTCCGGTGGACATCATCTACGGCCAAAAAGTAAGCAACCCCCACGCTGACAAGCTACGTCAGCTCCTCCGCAATTACTGCCAGAAATACGGACGTTAGGAGGGGCTTGATGAGGGAGGTTTTGGCTGTCCTTTTGGCTGGAGGAGTGGGGAGCCGGTTGAACATTTTGGTGCGCAAGCGAGCCAAACCCGCGGTCCCCTTTGGAGGCATCTACCGTATTATCGACTTCACCCTTTCAAATGCTGCCAACTCTGATCTTTCTTGCGTGGCAGTCCTCACCCAGTACAAACCCCTTTCGCTGATGGACCACATTGGTGACGGTTCCTCGTGGGACCTTTCTGGCCGAACCCGGGAGGTGCGCATCCTTCCCCCAAAGACCGGTGAAAAGGACTGGGACTGGTATCGCGGTACGGCGGACGCCGTGAGACAGAACCTTGATTTCATTACGAGGCGTCCCTCCAGAGAGGTCCTCATCCTTTCAGGAGATCACGTTTACTATATGGATTACCGCCAGCTGGTGGCCTTCCATCGGGAAAAAAGGGCCCAGGTCACGGTGGCCATGATGCCCGTGGCCTGGGAGGAGACCCATCATTTTGGAATCGGTATTACCGATGAAGAAGGACGTATCATTGATTGGGAAGAAAAGCCAGCCCAGGCCCGTTCCAATTTGGCCTCTATGGGGGTTTATGTCTTCGATACCGCCTATCTCATCCGGGTCCTCCAGGAAGTAAAAGAGGAAGATTTCGGGATGCACATCTTGCCCCACGCCTTAAAGCACGCCCGGGTCTATGCTTATCCCTTCCGTGGTTATTGGCGAGACGTAGGCACGCTTGAGGCCTATTTCCAGGCCAACATGGATCTCTTGCGTCCAGACTCCGGTCTTGAGCCCGAGGCCTGGGGTGTGATGACGAATATCATGTCCCTGGGGCATGATTACGATCGTCCACCCACCCAGGTGCTGTGTTCGGGCAAGGTGGAAAACAGCGTAGTGTCTCCCGGGTGTGTGATTGCAGGCGAAGTGAAGAATTCCGTTCTCTCTCCCGGTGTGCGGATCGAAGAGGGAGCGGTAGTTGAGGACTCAATTATTATGCATGATTCGCTGGTGGCCAAAGGGGCCTGTCTCAAGCGGGTGATCGTGGACAAAGAGGTCTACATTGGCTCTGAAGCCCGGGTGGGTTTCGGAGACCCGAGCGTCATCAACCGGCGCTTTCCCAAACACCTCTTCAGCGGTCTTACGGTGGTGGGTAAAGGGGCCAGAATCCCATCTGGTGCTAAGATCGGGACCAATTGTGCAATCTTTCCGGAGGTCCTGCCGGAACACTTTCCCGAGGATAACACCGTGCCGGACGGAGAGATCCTGTCCTTTGAGGAGTAGCTTATGGAAGAGAAAGAGAAACACATCATCTACGATGCCATTTACCGTGTCTCAGAGGCCCGGGAAAAGGCTCCAGAGCTCAAGGGCGTGCCTACGGGAGTTAAGGGCCTGGATGATCTTTTCTACGTGGTGGAATGGAAGGGTAAAAAACCCGTTAAAAAAAGCCTTGGAGGCATCCCCTTGGGTTGTGTGGTGAACCTCACCGGGATGCCTGATACGGGCAAGAGTCTCATAGCTGAGCAATTCACCATCAAGCAGGCGGCTTTGGGAGAGAGGGTTTGTTTTGTCACGGTGGAAACGCCAGCCGCCTTTCTCTCGGTGGGGCTCGAACAGCGGGCCAAAGCCATGGGAGTTGATTTTAGTGAGGTCGAAGATCGTATCATCCTCCTTGATGCAGCCAGTTTCACCCGTCTGCGAGACGACATGCCAACCCTTCTCGATACCCTGGCTCACATCTATCGCACCTACAAGGTACGCCGGACGGTAATTGACTCGGTGACTGGTCTTTACGAGGCCCGTGAGATGCTGGCACGAAGCATTGTGCGTGCCCTCTACACCTTTTGTAAAAAATGGTATCAAACCGCCCTTTTCATCTCGCAGAAGAGGAGCTCCCATGAAGAACTTTCTGCCGAGGCGGCAGGTGGTTACGCCGTGGGACACATCGTGGATTGTTCCATGGTGCTTTCCAAGGAACTTATCCTCTCGGCCCGAGCTGCTCAGCTCTACAAGGCTGAAATAGGGGAGATCATTCGTCTCTTCCGTATCGATGGCTGTCGGATGTGTGGCCACGACACGAGCATCCATCTCATGGACATCACCGAGATGGGACTCGTTGAGATAGGTCCTCCTCTGGCCGAGGTAATCAAGAGCAAAGGAGAGGGCAAATGATTTATCCTCACGATTTTTTCCCAAGTGGTGATCTGGCCCCTCTGGAAGACCTCTTTGAGCTGAACCGTCCGGTGTGGGAAGCCCTGGCCAGGTTGAAGGAGACCCTGCGGGAGATCGTTGCGCCAAACGTTTCGGGTCTCCCGCTGGCGATCCCCCTGCCAAAGACTTTTGTGCTCTATGAAGGGGAGCTTCTTCCCCAGGAAGAGGTGGAGATCCTCTATGGTGACGCTACCAAGGAGAAACTGGAAGTGAGTTATCGAGGGCGACTCTTGCCAGGGGCCAGCGTCATCTGTGCCGGGGCAGTCCTGATGGACGAGACTATAGAACTAGGGCGAGGAGTGTTGGTAGAGCCAGGGGCTTTGATAAAAGGTCCGACCATTATTGGAGATTGTTCTGAGGTGCGTCAGGGTGCTTACATTCGCGGGTATTGTTTCGTAGGGCGGGCCTGTGTGGTGGGTCACGTGACAGAACTCAAATCGAGCGTCATGCTCGACGGAGCCAAGGCTGGTCACTTTGCCTATCTGGGAGACAGTATCCTGGGTCGGGACGTAAACCTCGGGGCCGGGACCAAGCTGGCCAATCTCAAGCTCACCAGGGGAAACGTTCGGGTAAAGGTAGGGGAGGAACTGATCGACACCGGTTTGCGCAAATTTGGGGCCGTCCTGGGAGACGGCGTACAAACGGGTTGTAATTCCGTTACCAATCCTGGCACCCTCTTGGGACCGGGTTCCCTCGTCCTACCAAACACAACCGCTGGTCCGGGTCTTTTCCCTGCCAAGAGTCTTTTGCGATAGTTTTTTCCTTGGCAAAGCCTTCTCTTGGAGTAAGCTTCGCTAAATCTACTTTAACAAGGGGGTTTTGGATGAGATTTTACGGGATTTTTGTCTTGGCGTTTTGCCTTTTGGTTACAAATGTTTTCGCCAAAGAAAAAGAGGTCGTCCTGGCGGAGGTAGGTCCCTACAAGTTGACCAAGGCGGAATTCGAGGCCAAACTGGAATCTGCCCCGCCTCAGATCAAGATGATCCTGGCTCATCAGCCTGAGCTCAAAAAGGCCCTGATCGATCGGTGGGTGGAGATAGCCCTTCTTTCCTTGGGAGCCAAAGACGCCAAACTGGATCAAGACCCGGAGGTAAAGCTCAAGATCCAGGAGGCAACCAATCAGATCCTGGCTCAGGCCTATTTGGAACGGGTAATCCTGGCCCATCAGAAGCCGGTGAGTGAGAAAGAGATCAAGCGCTATTATGAAGAACACAAGGACCGGTACGCCGAACCCGAGGCCATCCGAGCCCGTCACATCCTGATCGAAGTCCCTCAGGGAGCCAGTCCAGAAGAGAAGGCCAAAGCCCTTAAGAAGGTCCAGGAGATTCGTGAAAAGGCCCTCAAAGGCGAAGACTTTGCCCAGTTGGCCAAGAAATACTCCGATGATCCTGGCACCAGAGACAAAGGCGGAGACTTGGGATTTTTCAGCCGGGGGCAGATGGTCAAGGAATTTGAAGAAGCGGCCTTTTCCCTGAAGCCCGGGGAAATCAGTCAACCAGTAGAGACGGCCTTTGGTTATCACCTCATCAAGGTGGAGGAGAAGAGACCTGCGCGTCAGAAGAAGTTGGGCGAGGTTAAGGCCCAGATCAAAGAGGACATTGAACGCGAAAGGCAAGAGGAAAGACTAAAAGCCGCCCTCAAGAGTCTAGAAAAGAAATATCCCACCAAGGTTTACACCGATCGCCTCTAGATGATTTACCGAACCTTTCTTCTGCTTCCGGGGGTGGATCAAAAGGCCGAGCGCCACCTGTGGCGCACCGGGGTAGAAGATTGGTGGGACTTTTTGGCGGCTGAAGACCTGCCGGGAATGTCATCCAGGCGTCTCAGCCGCCTTCAAGAAGAGTTGCGCACCTTCTTTGCTTTCTACGATGATCTCTTCTTTTTGGCTTCTCGTCTGGAACGCAAACATCACTGGCGTCTTTTCAAACCCTTTGGAGAAAAGGCTCTCTTTCTGGACATCGAGACCGATGGTCTCCGCAAAGATCAGTCTCAGGTTACAGTACTCGGGGTCCATGACGGTCAACGCTATCGGGCCTTCGTGGCAGGAAAAGATCTGAAAGAGGGCCTGGAGTTCATTGCTTCTCGTCCTTTCTGGGTCACCTTTGGGGGGTCTTTCTTTGACTGGCCTTTTTTGCGGACCAAGTTCCCCTGGCTTCCGGAGCCTGTGGTGCACCTGGATCTCTGTCTTCTCCTGCGACGTCTGGGACTCAAAGGGGGTCTCAAACGCATCGAGAAACAACTGGGTTTGAGCCGTCCCGAAGAAGTCGATGGTCTCGACGGTTACGAAGCCGTAAGACTCTGGAGGCTCTATCAAAGGGGAGACGAAAAGGCCCTTAGTAAGTTGATTCTCTACAACCAAAAAGACGTGGAGAATCTCCTTTTCCTGGCCTCATTTGCTTATCAGGGCTTGTGGAACCTCGCCTTGACAGGGGAAAGGCCCGCTCTTACGGTCTCCTCGGAGGCTTGGGACAGAAGAGGAGACCATGCCGCGGAACAGCTCTAATTTCAAAGAAGCCCTGACGGAGAAGCTCCTCTCCTACGCGGCAGATCTGGCACGGGATCTGCCCATTGGGGCGGTCCTGGTTTACGCCGAAGTTTTCAAAGATACCGAGACCTTGGTCTCCTATGCCCGAAGGCTTGGAGAGGCACGCTTGGTTCTGGTTTCGAGAGAACCACAGGAGGAAGAACTCCCAGAGAATGTCAGGCTCATCAGGGTACCCAACATCAAACTGACCCGTCTGGGTCAGATGAAGGTGGCCGTCTTGGTGGGAGTCTCGGAAGGTATTTTCCATCACGACGACGTGATCCTCTGTCTTTCTGGTCTGGCAGACAGCGGGTTTTTGGACTCCCTTTTTATCTTGGACATCGGAGAAGAGTTTGAGTTTTTCGCCGTGACCCAGCTCGAACACCTTCATGAGGTAGTTCGTCCCGAAGTTTTCTTGCGAGTGCTCGAAATAGCTATTGATCTGGCCACCGAAGGAAGGGAAGGCAAGCCCGTGGGCACTATCTTTATCGTGGGCGACACGGATCGGGTGCTACAGTATTGTGAACAACTCATTTTGAATCCCTTCAAAGGTTATCCTGAGAGCGAACGCAACATCCTGGATCCCCGGCTCGAGGAAACCATCAAGGAATTTGCCAGCCTGGATGGGGCTTTCATCATTCGCGGAGACGGCGTGGTGGAGACCGCCGGCGCCTTTATCCGGGCTGGTGCTGTGACGGAAGATATTCCAGCAGGTCTGGGGACACGACATCGTTCCGCCGCAGCTATCACCGCTTTGACCCAGGCCGTAGCCATCACCGTCAGCGAATCCACCGGAACGGTGATGGTCTTTTACAACGGTAAGATCATCATGGAAATCGAGAAGCCTCATCCTCTGGGGCCAGATGCCCATCGGCAGCTTTACGGACCGATACGGTCTGAAACTTAAATCAAATCATACTTTCCTGATTGGGAGGTGAGAGAAATGCAACACCAGGTGGTCTTTCGTGATATTAGCCCGGCGGACAAGAAAGTTGCCGAGGCTCACGTTAAAAAGCTGATCGAACGCTTTGAGCGCCTAACCAAAAGGTTTGATCCGGATTTGACCCTCCTGCGCATCGTGGTGGAGGGTCTGGAAAAGAAAAAACAGTTTTACGTGCAGTTGACCCTTTCTCTGCCCCAAGCGGTTCTTTCTGCTCGGGGAGAACACAAACAGCTAAAAACCGCCTTTAAGATCGCTCGGGAACGACTGGAGAAGGAACTTGCCAGGCACCTGGCTGAGCTGAGGGGTGAACACGTCTACAAACGACACCAACACTACGTGCATGAAATGGCCAAGGCCCTTCCGGAGCTGGCGATAGATAAGAAAGCTGATCTTCGGGAGCGTTTTCGGGATCGACTTCGTCCCCTCTTGCGAGATCTCTACCGCATAGCCCGGCGGGAGATACTCTTTTACCAGCTCACGGGTGAACTCCCTCCTGGTTATCTCGACCCAGGAGATGTGGTGGACGAAGCCGTGCTATGGGCTTACGAACACTATGATCAGATCGTGAGCACTGGAGACCTGGCCTTTGCTTTGCACAAAAAGGTTCTGGAGATCCTGAAGCGGGAGATTGAAAAACTCAAGGCCGAAGGTCACGAAGCCGTTCCGGTGGAAGAAAGCGTGCCCCTTACCGATGTGCGTTACAAACTGAAAGAAGACGTTGAGAGTCCTTTTTACGAACCAGAGCAGCTCCGCTGGGAAGATGTTTTGCCAGCAGGGGAGGTGGTAGAGCCTGAAGAGGCCCTTTCTGCGGAGGAGCTTTCGAATCTCATCATGAGGGAACTTTCACGCCTCGCTCTTGAAAAGCGCCAGGCCTTTGTCTGGCATGTCTTGGATGGTCTTTCCGTGACTGAGATCGCCAAGCTCCAAGGCCGAGACGAAGAGGAAGTCTCTCGTGACATAGAGGAAGTCCGGCGTTATATCCGTGAGCGTTGGCAGGCCTTGGCGGCCAAACCCAAAGAAATCGAAGAAGAGACCGAATCCGCAATGGCGGCGTAAGGAGGTTCTAATGAAACGGCTAACCCTTTGGTTTCTGGTCTGTTGTGTCTTGCTGGTGGGGTCCGTCCCCACGGAGGCTTCCTTTCTGGACGAGATACTCAAGGTCAAAAGAATAGAAGAAGAAAAGAAACCCGAAGAAGCCAGGGACACAAAGGCCATCACCCTGGCACTTGAACTTTCCAAGGCCTTTGCTCAGGTGGCCAAGAAAGCCGGTCCGGCGGTGGTTTTCGTGCAAGTGGAAAAAGTGGTGGAAAGGGCTCCGGCCATGGAACCCTTTCCCTTCGGAAGCCCTTTTGATTTCTTCGGGCCGGATTTCTTCGAGCGCTTTTTTCGGCAGAGGTTCCCGCGCAAGTTCAAACAGATGGGAGCTGGTTCGGGTTTTATCATCAGTCCCGACGGCTACATCCTTACCAACAATCACGTGGTGGCGAATGCCAGCAAGGTGACGGTGAAGCTGGCTGACGGTCGAGAGTTCAAGGCCAAAATCGTGGGTACAGACCCGGCTTCTGACGTGGCGGTGCTCAAAATAGAGGCCGACCACCTGCCGGTTTTGCCCCTGGGGGATTCCGACAAGATCGAGGTCGGAGAATGGGTGATCGCCATTGGCAATCCCTTTGGTCTTACCCAGACCGTTACCGTAGGGGTCATAAGCGCTAAGGGGCGTTCGGGAGTTGGCATCACGGACTACGAAGACTTCATCCAGACCGATGCCGCTATTAACCCTGGAAACTCCGGAGGCCCTCTGGTCAACTTGCGGGGAGAGGCCATAGGTATGAACACCGCTATCTTCACGCGATCCGGCGGTTACATGGGGATCGGATTCGCCATCCCCATCAACATGGTCAAGGTCATTACCAAACAGCTCATTGAAAAGGGTAAGGTGGTCCGTGGTTGGCTGGGGGTGGTCATCCAGAACCTGAACGAACCTCTGGCCAAGTCCTTTGGCCTGGAGAAACCGGAGGGGGCCTTGGTCACCGAGGTGGCGGAAGGATCACCTGCGGCCAAGGCCGGGCTCAAATCCGGTGACGTAATTGTGGAATACAACGGCAAACCCGTGCGGAACGTGGCAGAGCTTCGCACTATGGTGGCCCTTACACCTCCCGGAACCAAGGTAAAGATGGTTATCATTCGGGATGGCAAACGCCGGGAGCTTGAAGTGACCATCGGCCAGCAGCCCCAATCCTTTGGGCTTTTGAGCGGGCAGGATCGTTTCCTTAAGAAACTCGGTTTCAGCGTGCGGACCCTTACTCCAGACCTGGCCGAGCGTTTCGGCTACGGTACAGCCAAGGGTGTGATTATCTCCTCGGTGGAGCCCGGCAGCCCTGCGGCCATTGCGGGTTTGACTCCGGGCCTACTTGTTGTTGAAGTTAATCACAAGAAGGTAAAGAACATGGAGGACTTTGCCCAAGCCCTGGCGGAGAGTCGGCGGACAGGCCGGGTCCTCCTCAAGGTTTGTGACCGGGAACTCTGCCGTTACGTGGCCCTAAGCGTAGAATAGCAAGGAGAGGGGGGACCCCCTCTCCACTTATTCCCTTTCCAGGTATATCTCCTCAAGGACTGGAGCCCGAAATTGTTGGTGTGAGGTGATCTCCTGAAAAGAGACCACGCATCTTATTTCCGGGCGCACCCAGCGGACGCCCCTGGGTATCCGGAGGGTCCCTTTCATCTTCGGAGGTCCGGTGGTTTCAAGGGCCTTAAGACGGCTGAGGAGCTCGTCTGAAAGGTGCGTGGAAAGGCCGCTGGCTACGCGGCCACGAAAGAGGAGGCCCTTTTCTGTGGGCTCGGCCAGAAGAAGGCTCTTGAGGGTGCCGTCAGGTCGCAAGAGATAGCCAACCACCAGGCATTCCCGTCTTCCGCGCGGCTTGAATTTGAGCCAAAAATCGACCCTTTTACCCGGTAAATAGGGGCTTTGAAGATCCTTGGCCATCACCCCTTCGAAGCCCTCAGCCACCACCCTCTCAAAAAAGGCTACCCCATGTTCCAACACGTAGCGGGACTCCACCACAAAGGGGCTCTCAGGAACGATCTCTGAAAGGAGCTGTCTTCTCTCCTCCAGAGGTCTTTCCATGATGGATTGGCCGTCCAGGTAAAGGAGATCGAAGACCATGTAGGTTGCAGGCAGTCTCTCGGCCAGGGCCTTTATCTTGACGGGGCTCACCACGTGCTCCCTTTCCTGGAGCAGCCTGAAGGCTGGTTTCCCCTCTTTGAGCACCACGATTTCCCCATCGAGGATCACTCCGTCCCGGGGGATCTTTTGGGGAAGGTCCCAGAACTCGGGATAGCGGTAGGTAATGTCGTTTAAGCGGCGGTTTTGGAGCCGGATCTTCCCCCCTTCGATGAAGAAGAGACAACGGGTGCCATCCCATTTGATTTCATACAGGAAACGGGGCGAATCAAAGGGGGCCGAGAGCTTGGCCAACATGGGTTTGATCTGACGCGGAAGCATCAGGCGGCCTTTTTCTTGGCGGCTTTGAGACTGGCCTCAAGTGCCTCCATAAGGCTAACCACCTTGGCTTTTTCCTCCGCAGCCTTAAGTTCGAACTTCTCCCCTCGGGCCTTGGCTTCGACGAGTTTCATCACCGCTTCGGCGTAACGGTCCACCAGGGTCTCGGGACGGAAGGGCTCAGAAAGGGAATCAATGAGCATCTTGGCCATCTCAAGATACCTGGGATCAGCCTTTCCTTCCACGTCGACCTTGAGTTCTTCGGCTCGGATGACGTCCTGATGAAAATGAAGGGTGGCAGCTAGGAACTTCCCTTCGTAAGGTTTGATGAGAAAAGGATATTCCCGCTGACGGATCACGGCCTCCCCCAGGGCCGCTCGTCCAGTCTCTTCCATGGCCTTGTAGAAGACGGCAAAGGCCTCTTCAGCCCCCTGGCCATCTGGAAGGAGGTAGTGGGCGTCGGCGTAGTAGATCGGGGCGATCTCGCGTTCGTCTACGAAACTCTTGACTTCGATCGTGTCCGTAGAGGCCAGCTTGAGACTGGCCAGCTCCTCGTCGGTGATCACCACGTAGTGTTCCTTGTCCAGGAAATAGGCCCGCACGATGTCTTCGTCCTCTAAGACTTTGTCACAGCGGGGACAGTATTTGAGATACTTGATGCGACTGCCGCAATCCTTGTGAATGAGATGGAAGGAAATCGCCCTTTTGACCACCGCCGGATAAAGCTTTACCGGAATGGTCACCAGGCCGATCTTGATGAACCCAGACCAGGTGGCCTTCATCTTCGGGTCCTCCTTAGATCTTTGAGTCTCTTGACTCCAAAGACCAGGGGCAAAGCTTCCTCTACCCGAGACACGAGGTGAAAGGTCAGCTTCTCCCGGGCCTCTTTGGGTACGTCCACCAGATCTTTTTCGTTCAACTTTGGCAGGATGATCTCTTTTATTCCAGCCCTTTTGGCGGCCAGTACCTTTTCTTTGATGCCTCCCACTGGCAGGACTAGCCCCCTGAGAGTGATTTCTCCGGTCATGGCTACGTCGTGTCTTACGGTGCGTTCGGTAAAGAGGCTAACCAGGGCTGCCAGGATGGTGATCCCAGCGCTCGGTCCGTCTTTGGGCACGGCCCCGGCGGGCACGTGGACGTGGATGTCAACCTTCTGGAAGAGGTCCTCGTCCAGTCCCAGCTCTTTGCTCCGGGAACGCAAGAAAGAAAGGGCCGCTTCGGCACTTTCTCGCATTACCTCTCCCAACTTTCCGGTGAGGATGAGACGGCCTGACCCCTTCATTTTGGTGGCTTCGATGAAAAGGATCTCTCCTCCCACCGGCGTCCAGGCCAGTCCAATGGCCACTCCTGGCACCTTTACCCTTTCCGCCACTTCCGGAAGGAACTTCGGTGGTCCAAGGAACTTTTCTACGTCTTTCATGCGCACCTTGACGGGTTCGGTGCGGCCCTCTGCGAACTCCATGGCCACCGCTCGACACACCGCGCCGATTTCTCGTTCGAGATTTCGAACCCCTGCCTCCCTGGTGTAATAGCGGATGATCTGCATCAGGGCTCGATCGGTGAACCGGAGCTTGGTCCGGTCGAGACCGTGGGCCTCAAGCTGACGGGGTACCAGGTAGTATTTGGCAATACGCAACTTGTCTTCTTCGGTATAGCCCGGGATCTCGATCACTTCCATACGGTCGAGCAAGGGAGTCGGGATGGTATCGAGCATGTTGGCGGTGGCGATGAAGATGATCTTGGAAAGATCGAATGGAATCTCCAGGTAATGATCCGAGAAGCTGTGATTTTGTTCCGGATCAAGCACTTCGAGCAGGGCCGCTGCGGGATCACCTCGAAAGTCAGCCCCCAGTTTGTCTATTTCATCAAGCATAAAGACCGGGTTGTTCACACCCACCCGACGCAAACCCTGGATGATGCGTCCGGGCATGGCTCCCACGTAGGTGCGGCGATGGCCCCGAATCTCAGCTTCGTCTCGTACGCCTCCCAGAGAAATGCGCAGAAACTTGCGTCCCAAGGCTTCAGCGATGGAACGTCCAAGGGAGGTCTTTCCCACTCCCGGGGGCCCCACAAAACACAGGATGGGTCCTTTCATGTCTGGTTTCAATTTGCGAACGGCCAGATATTCGAGGATTCGCTTTTTGACCTTTTCGAGGTCGTAGTGGTCACGGTCAAGTATTTCCCTGGCCTTTTTGAGATCAAGATGGTCCTCGGTACTCTCACACCAGGGCAGCTCAAGGATCCAGTCCAGATAGTTCCTGATAACCGTGTATTCCGCCGAAGTGGGATGGACTCGGGCCAGTTTCTTGAGCTCCTTCTCGGCCTCCTCTCGCACGTAGTCTGGAAGTTTCTTCCGGGCCAGTTTTTCCCGAAGCTCCTCGATCTCGGCCTCCACCCCTTCGGCCTCTCCCAACTCCTTGCGGATAACTTTGAGCTGTTCCCGCAGGAAGTATTCACGCTGGGCCTTTTCCATGCGTCCGCGTACTTCGGCCTGAATCTTCTGACCGAGCTCAAGGATTTCTACCTGGCGGGTGAGGGCCTGGTGGATCTTCTTGAGCCTTTCCTTGATGTCGAGTGTCTCCAAGATGTCTTGTTTTTCCTGGTGGGGCACATTGAGATGACTGATGACAAGATCCGCCAGCGCCCCTGGTTCTTCAAGGTTGAGGGCCAGCGTCTTGAGCTCACCCGGAAGCTGAGGTGAGAACTCAAGCACCTTGTTGAAGAGGATACGGATATTTGAGACCAGGGCTTCGACTTCTACGTCGTGTGTGACGTAGTCCTCAAGCACCTGGACCCGGGCCACCAGGTAAGGCTCCTGAGAGACCATCTCAAGGATCTCTATCCGGGAAAGCCCCTGGACCATGATGCGGACCTGGTCCGGTTCCAGACGGGTAGCCTTCAAGATGACGGCCGCTGTGCCCACGTTGAAGAGTTCCTTATCTTCGGCCTTCGGTTCCTTGACCGCCACCACTGCCACCATCCGGTCACTGGAAAGGACGTCATCAAGCAGCTTCAGCAACCCGGGCTCATGGATCATGAGGGGCATGACCATGTGAGGGAAGAGCACCACCTCAGACGGGATTACGGGAAGCTCCCGCGTGGTTTCCTGCATCTCGGTTTCGGCTGGTAAGGTCTCTTCTCTTCGCTCAAGCATTTCCTTCTCCGCCATGGCTATCTCTCCGTGTCCGAGCTGGAAGGGCCTCCTCTCTTTCTTCTGGGAGGCCGAAGCGATTTCCGACCTAAGGGGAAGTTAAGCACCACTCAGGATTGGTTCAACAAAATCCTTTCTGCAACGGTCTGGTTGCAGGGCTGCAACCATTCTGTGGCGCTAAAGGAGAAATCTGTCCTAGAAAGTTCAAAATTTCTTAATTTCTTCGGCTGAATCCTTTTGGTCTCCGGTTTGCTAGAAGAAAAAGTAACGGTAAGGAGGTAGGTTATGGCCATTACTTTAAGACAGCTTGAGATCTTTTTGGCGGTCGCAGAGACAGGCCACGTGACCACCGCGGCCAAAAAGATCCATCTCACCCAATCGGCGGTGAGTATGGCCATTTCAGAGCTTGAAAACATTCTTAACGGTCCGCTCTTTGACCGTCACGGAAAGAAGCTCATTCTCAATGATCGGGGGCGTTTTCTCCTGCCTCACGCCCAGGAAATCGTAAACAAGGTACGCAACATTGAAATCCTTCTCTCCGAGACCGAAGGTGTGGTAGCAGGCAACTTGCAGGTGGGAGCGAGTTCTACCATCGGCAATTACGTCATGCCTTATGTGATCGGGGCCTTTACCCAGCAATATCCCGAGGTTTACATCAACCTGGTGGTAGGCAACAGCCGGCAAATAGAACAATACGTGGAAGAGGGCATTATTGACGTGGGCTTCATCGAGGGGTTGGTCCACAGCAAAAAGATCGAATCCATTCCCTGGCTCACAGACAAGCTTCACATCATCGCCGCACCGGATCACCCTCTGGCGGAAAAAGAAGAAGTGAGTTTGGAGGATCTCAAAGGGGTGAGATGGATCATGCGGGAAGAGGGTTCCGGCACCGCGGAAGTGTTCAAGAATGCCATTTCCAAGTATTTCGATTCCCTTGACATCTTTATGGAGCTCGGGCACACCGAGGCCATCAAAAAGGCCGTGGAAGCTGGCATGGGTCTGGGATGCCTTTCGGCCCTGACCACCTGTCGGGAGGTCGAAAACGGCTGGCTCAAGGTCCTGAGGGTCCCGGAGCTCGAAATCACTCGGCAGCTTCTCATCATCTTGCGCAAAGACAAAATCAAGACCAATCTCCTCAAGGAGTTCCTTTCTTTCTGCAGCTTCATCCGGGATTGTTGTGACGCCAAGCGAATTTGTCTGGTTTCACCCTATAAATTGGCAAGTATCCTTGAAGATCGGCCTCTTTCTCCGGCTTAGGGGCTTGCCTCCGGGTCTTTCTTTGGCTAAGAGGGTGGCAATCTGGAAACCCGGAGGTTGTTTATGCGTTTTTTTCCTTTGCTCCTGGCCTTTCTTTTTCTGGGGTCCTCTTTGGTCTGGGCCGGAGGTGGACGAGCCTATCCTCTTGGAGCTGAGGGGTTCCTCGTGGGAGCAGCTCCACCTCCAGGGCTTACCGTGCTCAACTATGCCTATTTCTACCACGCTACGGAACTTAAAGACACACACGGAGACGAGGTCTCCATTTTTGATGACGTAACCGTCTGGGCTGAGGTCCTGCGTTTTATTTACTTTACCAAAAAGACCCTGCTGGGTGGCACTTACGGCCAGCATTTCTTTTTGCTTTACGTGAGCACGGATCTAGATTTCAAGGTACCGGTAGGTCCCAAGAATCGTAAGGATTATACGGATTCCGGGGTCCCTTATCTCATCTACTCTCCCTTCCTCCTGTCCTGGCATCTAAAGCAGGGTAGGCTGCACGTGGTGCTGGATATTGCGGATCTTTATATCCCTCTCTACAACGAAGAAGACGACAATTTGGCCAGTGTGGGGCGCAATTTCTGGACCATCGAACCGGTGTTGGCTGTCACCTACATGTTCACCCCTCAACTCGCGGCCTCCATCAAGCTCATGTATGATTTCAACACCAAACAAGACGACTATCCCACGCCGATAGGGGTCAAGGTGGATCGCACCCCGGGGCAGGAGTTCCATTTCGACTGGTGTGTGTCTTATGCCGTGCGTCCCAATCTTCGGGTAGGTCTTTCGGGTTTCTATTACCGCCAGGTCAAGAACGATGACTTTGACCTGGATGGCTATACCGGAGCCTTGCGGGCAGCCCTCGAAGACCTGGAAGACAATCAGGGTCTGGTTTGGGGGCTTGGTCCGGGACTTTGGTATCGTCATCAGAGACTCTTTTTCTCTCTGCGCTCCCAGTTTGAATTCGGGGCTCGTGACATGACCGAAGGCTATAACGTCTGGTTTAAATTAGGATACGTCTTTTAGGGGTGAAAAAATGGACGAGAACAAAATCATTTTATCAGAAAAGGATCTGCCTGAGGCCTGGTACAACATCATTCCCCGGCTTCCCTCCCCTCCGGCTCCACCGCTCAACCCCCGCACTGGAGAGCCGGTGAAACCCGAAGAACTTGAGGTGATCTTTCCCAGGGCCCTCATCGAGCAGGAGATGAGCCCGGAGCCCTGGATCGAGATCCCGGGACCGGTCCGTGAAGTTTACAAGCTCTGGCGTCCGACGCCCCTGTGCCGGGCCAGGAATCTCGAGAAGGCCTTGAAGACGCCGGCCCGCATCTACTACAAGAACGAAAGCGTAAGTCCTCCGGGAAGCCACAAGCCAAACACCGCGGTGGCTCAGGCTTACTACAACAAGCAGGCAGGTATCAAGCGTCTGGCCACGGAGACCGGAGCTGGGCAATGGGGAAGCGCCCTTTCCTTTGCTTGCAAGCTCTTTGGCCTGGAATGCACGGTTTACATGGTCAAGGTCTCCTTTGAGCAGAAACCCTTTCGCAAGAGTCTGATGCACATCTGGGGGGCCGAGGTCTATCCCTCTCCCACCAATCGGACCCAGGCTGGGAGGAAGATACTTGAGGAAAACCCAAACTCAACCGGGAGCCTGGGTATTGCCATCTCTGAAGCGGTGGAAGACGCAGCTACCCACGAAGATACCAATTATTCCCTTGGAAGCGTGCTGAACCACGTCCTCTTGCACCAAACCGTCATCGGTCTCGAGACCAAGAAACAGCTGGCCCTCATCGGAGAAAAACCCGATGTGCTCATCGGTTGTGTGGGTGGTGGGAGCAACTTTGCCGGCTTTGCCTTTCCGTTTCTGGGAGAAATGCTGGAAGGGAAGCTCGAGGCGGAGGTGATAGCCGTTGAACCCAGCAGTTGTCCCACCCTCACCAAGGGACTTTACACCTATGATTTTGGCGACACCGCGGGACTGACTCCTCTCCTTCTCATGCACACCCTGGGACATTCCTTCGAACCCCCGGCCATTCATGCCGGAGGTCTCCGCTACCACGGCGACGCTCCGCTGGTGTGCCAGCTCGTGAAAGACGGCTACATCAAGCCCAGGGCCTATCCTCAAAACCCTTGTTTTGAAGCTGCTCTCCTCTTTGCTCAAACCGAGGGCATCATTCCTGCACCTGAGACGAGCCATGCCATCCGGGCGGCGGTCGATGAGGCCCTAAAGTGTCGGGAAAGTGGCGAGGAAAAGACCATCGTTTTCAATTTCAGCGGCCACGGGCATTTCGATCTGGCGGCTTACGACGCCTTTCTGGAAGGAAAGCTCGAAGACTACGAATATCCCGAGGAGAAAATTCGGGAGGCCTTGAAGGCCCTCGAGCACTTTCCCAAGTTCCCTACGGGGCTTTGAGACGGAAGAGGAGGGCCTGGCCCTCCTCTTTTTGAGTGTTCAAAGACCGGTTTTCTCGTGTATCCTTTTAGCTGGTGAAAGAAAATGTGCCGCAAGAAGAAAGACTGGCCCCGCTCCTGAGGCCTCTTCGTTTTGCCAGCCGGAGAGACTACGCCAACCTCTCCAAGATCAAAGGTCTGGAAGAAGCCCTCCTGAAGGCCCTGAGGGAAGTCGATGGGCTGACCGAAGAACAGCGATCCCTTTTGGCAGAGCTCATCAGGGATCTTGACGCCCTTTCCCTGGAAGAAAAGAAGGCCCGTCTTCAGGAAATGATGGCTCTGCTCGAAGAAGTCCTTCGCCAGCCGGAAGAAGATTTTCCACCTTATCCTTCAGATCTTGAGACTTACCGTCGCTTTCGGCGCGAACTCGAAAAGCCCGTCCAGTATCTAAAGGGCGTGGGTCCAAAGCTTGCCGTCAAACTGGCGGGCCGGGAGATAAAAACAGTGGAGGATCTCCTTTTCTTTCTGCCCAAGAGCTACGAAGACCGGCGCCGTTTCACCCCCATCCGGGGGGTGCGAGTGGGACAACGGGCGGTGATCCGGGGGGAGATCGTGTTAGCCGGACCGGTACGTTTCAAACGACGCAAGGTCTTCGAGGTGGTGGTGACCGACGGAACAGGTCTCCTGGCAGCCAAGTGGTTCCATTTCCAGGAGGCCAGATACCGGGAACTCTTTCGGCCAGGGAAGGAGGTCATCCTGGCTGGAGAGGTCTCGAACTTCGCCGGACGGAAAGAAATGGTCCATCCAGAAGTGGAGTTCCCGGGGGAAGAAAAGGACCTTTCCCTGCACGTGGGCCGCATCCTTCCCATTTATCCCGCGGTGGAAGGGGTCTCTCCCAAAGTGATCCGGCGCATCGTGGCCCAGGCGGTGGAACATTACGCCGATCTTGAGGTGAGCTTCATTCCGCATGAGATCCTGAAACGAAGGGGCTTCCTTCCCCTTTCTCTGGCTTTAAAGGGGGTTCATTTCCCGAGAGACCAGGACGATCTCGAGGCCCTTAACCGTCAACGAAGCCTCTATCATCGAAGCATCGCCTTTGACGAATTCTTTTTCCTGGAACTTGCCATGGCCCTGAGGAAGTCTCGTATTTCCCGGGCCCCGGGGATTGCCTTCAGGGTGGAGAGCACCTTGGTCCAGAAGTTTCTCGAACACCTTCCCTTCGAGCTCACCGGAGCGCAAAGACGGGCCTTCGAAGAGATCAAGAAGGACATGGCCCGACCCTATCCCATGAATCGTTTGCTCCAGGGAGACGTGGGATGCGGAAAGACCGTGGTGGCCTTCCTGGCGGCTCTCATCGCCATTGACAACGGTTATCAGGTGGCTCTCATGGCTCCCACTGAGATCCTGGCGGAGCAGCACTATCTCAACTTTCGCAGGATGGCCGGACTCTCGGGCATAGAGATCGCCCTCCTCACCGGAGGCCGGACGCCCAAGGAGAAACGCGAGATCTATCACGGACTGGCTACCGGACACATCCATTTTGTGGTTGGCACCCACGCCCTCTTTCAGGAAGCAGTGGAGTTCAAGGAGCTCGGTCTGGTGATCATCGACGAACAGCATCGTTTCGGGGTCCTTCAGCGGGCTGCCCTGAGGGAGAAGGCCAAAGGGGTGGATCCTGACACCCTGGTCATGACAGCCACCCCCATCCCACGTACCCTGGCCATGACGGTCTATGGTGATCTTGACGTCTCCATCATCGATGAGATGCCTGCCGGGCGCAAACCCGTAAGGACCTATCTTTTCACCGCTGAGGAGAGGTCCAAGGCCTATCGGATCGTGCGCCAAGAGCTGGGAAAAGGGCACCGGGCCTACGTGGTGCTGCCTCTGGTGGAGGAATCGGAGAAAATGGATCTTCTGGCTGCCACCACCATGGCCGAATACTTACAGAAGGAGATCTTTCCGGACTACCGGGTTGGTCTCCTCCATGGCAAGATGCGTCCGGCAGAGAAAGAAAAGATTATGGCCGCTTTTAAGAGGGGAGACTATCAGATCTTGGTCTCCACCACGGTGATCGAAGTGGGGGTGGATGTGCCTGAAGCCACTGTCATGGTGATCGAGCACGCCGAACGTTTTGGTCTCTCTCAGCTCCATCAACTTCGGGGGAGAGTAGGGCGGAGCGAGCGGGAATCCTTCTGTCTCCTCATCGCCCACAAACTCTCTCCGGGTTCCGAGGCTTACCGGCGTTTGAAGATCCTTTGCGAGACCACCGATGGTTTCCGGATCGCCGAGGAAGACATGAAGATCCGCGGCCCCGGGGAGCTGCTGGGAACCAGGCAGTCCGGGTTCTTTTCTTTTCGACGAGCTGACCTGGTGCGCGACTATGATGTCCTGGCGATGGCCAGGGAGGAGGCCTTTCGCCTCATCGAAGAAGATCCGACTCTTAGCAGGCATCCTTTGCTCAAAGAGGTGCTCTTCGAACGCTGGAACGAACGTCTGAAACTATCGGAAGTAGCTTAAGGAGGACAGGATGTCCATCAAGATTGGCATCATCGGTTTTGGCACCGTAGGTTCTGGTACGGTGAAGATCCTTTTCGAAAATCAGGCCCTCATCAAAAAAAGACTTGGCTGCCCTCTACTGATAAAAAAGATTGCGGTGCGAGATCCGTCTCTTCCCCGCCGGGTCTCCGTGCCCGAGGGTCTGCTCACCACCGAAGTCGAGACCCTTTTCAAGGACCCCGAGATCAAAATCGTGGTGGAACTCATCGGGGGGATCGAGCCCGCCCGGACCTTCATCCTCAAGGCCATCGAAGCGGGCAAACACGTGGTCACGGCCAACAAGGCCGTGCTGGCAGAGCACGGACGGGAGCTCTTTTCTGCCGCGGCCAGGCAAGGGGTGGACATCGCCTTCGAGGCCGCGGTGGGGGGAGGGGTCCCTATCATCAAGACTTTAAAAGAGAGCCTGGCTGGGAACCGAATCGAGTCCCTGGTGGGTATTGTCAACGGGACTTGCAACTACATCCTCACCCGGATGACGGAAGAAGGTCGGTCCTTTGAGGCCGTGCTCAAAGAGGCCCAGGAAGCTGGTTTCGCCGAGGCCGATCCGAGCCTTGACATCGACGGCTGGGATGCGGCCCACAAGCTGGCCATCCTTACCAGTCTGGCTTACGGTACGGAGGTGCGGCTCCAGGACATCTACGTGGAGGGGATCCGGGGCACCGAGCCCCTTGATCTGGCCTTTGCCCGGGAACTCGGTTTTGTAACCAAGCTCCTGGCCATCTGCCGGGAGACAGACCAGGGGCTTGAAGTGAGGGTTCATCCGGCCCTCATTCCCGAAGACCACGTGCTGGCCTCGGTCCGGATGGCTTACAACGCCTTCTACGTGCGAGGGGACGCTGTGGGAGATATTCTGCTCTACGGTCTGGGAGCAGGGCAGATGCCCACGGGAAGCGCGGTGGTAAGCGATATCGTGGATCTGGCCCGAAATGTCCTGGCTGGAGCCAGTGGCCGGGTGCCCCCTCTTTCCTATCAGATGGCGGATTTGGCCCTACAACCCCTGAAACCCATGGAAGAGGTGGTGTGTCGATATTATTTCCGTTTTTCTGCCATCGATCGTCCGGGAGTCCTTTCCAAGATCGCTGGCGTCCTGGGAGAAAAAGGCATTAGCATTGCGGCGGTTATTCAGAAAGGCCGTGAGGAAAAGGGATCGGTTCCAATAGTGATGCTCACTCACGAAGCTCGTGAAGCGGCGGTCAGGGAGGCCCTGGCCCAGATCGATCGCCTCGACATTGTCACAGCTCCTACCAAGATCTTACGCATCGAAGAAGGTTAGTGTTTAGGATTCAAAGGGCCCTTCCGATAAATATCAAAGCAAGCCAAAGAGAGGGTGGATACCAAGGTGATTGTAGAGAAGGGCCGTTACATAGTGCTCAAAGATCCTCAAGAAACGTTAGAGAGCGAGAGCCTGGGTTCTTGCATCGGATTGGCAGGGGTGGATGAGGAAACACAGGTGATAGGGCTCTGGGTCTTCGTCCTTCCGGCGGCCAAGATCCTCTCGAGACCCTGCAATGGTGTTCCTCCGGCCTTTTTTGCGGCGGAAGGACTCGATGAATTTTTGTCCTCTCTGGAAGAGGCCGGAGCACGTAGAGACCAGCTCAAACTGGTGGCTGCCGGAGGAGCTCGTTTCCTGGAAGCCCCCACGGTCTTTGATCTCGGAGGGCTGAACGCCTCCATGCTCCGCAAGCTTCTCAAGGATCGAGGTCTAAACCTCTCGGGAGAGAAACTGGGTCGCCCCTTTCCAGCCAAGATCTGGGTGGAACCCTCAGGAAAGGTCTTGGTCAAAATTACCGGAGTAGAGGAAGAGTCGTGGTAAAAGTCCTGGAATACGTCTTCGAAGAACTCAATTCGGTACCAAATTTCCCGGAAACAGCTTTCCGGGCCCTGCGCATGCTTGAGGACGAAAACATCAACTTCAACGACCTGGCCAAGGTCATTCGTTACGACGCCACCATTACCGCCAATTTTTTGAAACTGGTCAATTCGGCTTACATTGGTCTGCGCCGCAAGGTAGAATCCCTAACCCAGGCCTTCGCGCTCCTCGGGTTGAATCAGATACGCTTCTTCCTGATCGCAGCCTGTGCGGGGCAATATCTTAACCGCCCTCTGAGGGGATATGACCTTTCTCCCTACGAGGTATGGTTGCATTCCCTGGGCTGTGGAGTTTTTGCGGAACTCATCAGTGAGAAGATCAAGGCTGAGCACCAGGATCACATCTTTACCGCTGCCCTACTGCACGACATTGGCAAGATCGTGCTCGATTTGTTTGTGGGGGGAGAACTCGAAGTCATTCGGGAATTGGTGGAAGAAGAAGGGCTTTCCTTCATGGAGGCCGAGATCATGGTCCTTGGGACGGACCACGCGGTGGTGGGGGCTGAGCTTTTGCGTCGTTGGGGGTTTCCTCAGGAGATCATCTTCGCGGTGCGCGCCCATCACGACGAAGATTGGATGGTCCAAAATCAAACCTCAGCGGTGGTAGCCCTGGCCAACACCTTGGTCAACTTGTTGGGCATCGGAATGGGGGCTGACGGGCTCTCTTACCGTATCCCTCCGGCCTTGTTGAAGACCGTCGGTTTGAAAGACAAGGAACTCTTCGACGTCATCACCGTAGGTTTTCAACGTTATCAGAACCTGAAAGAAAATCTCCTTCATAAATAATCGCTTGAAACTACCCGGGTGGGTTCACTTGAGCCCACCCCCGGATCTTTCAAGGCAGGCTTCGGGTCTTCAAAGGCGTTCAATCCTGGAGGATCTCCGTGTCCTCATGGGAGTAAGGTGGAGCACAGGCACAGAGGATGCGAAGGGGTCCCTGGCCAATGTTTCGCACCCGGTGAGGTGTCCCCGGGGGAATGAGTACGGTGTCTCCGGGCTCGATGACAAACTCTTCCTCTCCCAGTTGCATGAGTCCGTAGCCTTCGAGTACGTGGTAGATCTCTTCGCTCTGGCGGTGGCGATGGAGTCTTGTTTCTTGTCCGGGCTGGACCAGAGCCTCGGCCAGACTCAGACACCGCCCTCCGTGAAGGGCAGGGTGCATGAGTTCGCGTATCTCTGAGCCGTCTTTGGTGAGATAGACCTTTATTTCGGAATATTTGGTCTTCATTTATTGTTTCCGCACACGGCGTTGTAAACCAGGGCCAGGATGGCCCCGCCCAGGGCTCCGTCGAAAAAGGCCCAGATAGCCCCGATGATGGCTCCCAGGAAAGAAGGTCGATAACCGAGATAGACCGAGCCGATGGTTTCCACCAGCCTATTTCCCCAGCCAAAGAGGGCTGCAGCCCATCCCAGACAAAGGATTCCAAGAGACCACATCACACCGAGTCCAAGCGCCAGACCCTTCACACTGATCTTCATCGACTCACCCCCCTAATCGCATTTGGAATAACCACAGCTGCGGCAAAGGAGGCAGCCTGATTCGAGCTCTAAAGGACCGCCGCAATCCGGACATGGTCCAAAGGAAGGACGCTCTTCGGGTCTTATCTCTACGTTTATGGCCTCGGCCAGGACTTTGGCGATGGCGTCCGGGCAGGAAAGCACGGGTTTTCCTTCTTCCCAGGTGGGAGCCGGGCAGCGGATACCTGAGAGCTGTTTGATGACAGCCTCCGGAGCCACGCCGGAACGAAGGGCAAGCGAGATCAGACGGCTTGTGGCTTCGATCTGGCAGGAGGCACATCCTCCGGCCTTGCCCATGGTGGCGAATACTTCACAGAGCCCTTTTTCGTCCCAGTTCACTGTGACATAGAGGTTGCCACAGCCTGTGCGTATCTTGCGTGTGAAGCCCCGGGTCACCTTGGGACGCGGCCGCGGAGTGACTCCTTCGCCACGTCGCAACACCAGGACCTGCCTGGGCCGGCTGCCGTAACGATAGACCGTGACCCCTTTGAGACCCAATTCGTGGGCCAGGAGGTACACTTTACGCACGTCTTCCTGGCGGGCTTCTTCGGGAAAGTTGATGGTCTTTGAGACGGCATTGTGGACGTGGCGCTGGAAGGCTGCCTGAATACGCAGGTGTTGTTCGGGCGGGATGTCAAAGGCCGTAACGAAAAGACGCTTTACTTCCTCTGGAACCTCTTCCAGGTGCCTTACGGAGCCGGTTTCAAGGGCCTTTTCCAGGATTTGATCGATCTTTTCTTTTGAGAAGCCACGTTCCTCTAAGGCCTTTCTGAAAAGGGGATGCACTTCACGGAGTTCTGTTCCGTCGAGCACCCGCCGGGTGTAAGCCACGGCGAAGAGCGGCTCGATCCCCGAAGAACAACCGGCGATGATGGAGATGGAACCCGTAGGAGCGATAGTGGTCGTGGTGGCGTTCCTCATGAAAGGGGTCTCGGGTCGATCCCAGACGCTTCCCCGGTAGGCTGGGAAATTTCCTCGCTTCCGGGCCAAAGCGGCACTGGCCGCCACCGACTCTTGGCAGATGAAACGCATCACCTCCTCGGCAATCTCCACGGCCTGTTCCGAATCGTATGAGATACCGAGTTTGATGAGCAGGTCTGCAAATCCCATCACTCCCAGGCCGATCTTGCGTGTTTTTTTGGTTTTTTCTTCGATCTGGGGCAGGGGAAAGCGATTGACGTCGATCACATTGTCCAGGAAATGCACGGCCAAGTGGACGGTTTCTTTCAGACGGGGATAGTCGATTTTCCCGTCCTTCACGAATCGGGATAGATTGATGGAGCCCAGGTTGCACGATTCAAAGGGAA
Organism: uncultured Thermodesulfobacteriota bacterium; assembly: GCA_964630855.1. GTDB lineage: Bacteria > Desulfobacterota > Thermodesulfobacteria > Thermodesulfobacteriales > Thermodesulfatatoraceae > JAADCO01. The sequence goes on from CAZVXP010000004.1 coordinate 387,192, forward strand.
GAAGGGGTTGCTCCCCACAAGGATTGGTGGCTTCGATCTCGCCCAGCTGGGGCGTGGGGTTTTTGGCATTTACGTGGTCGATGAAGATGACCCCCGGGTCCCCCCGGAGCCAGGCGTTTTCTACCAGGAGGTCGAAGAGTCTTCTGGCGGGAACCCTTCTTACTACCTCTCCATTTCGAGGATTGACCAGCGGAAAGTCCCTCCCTTCCTTGTAGGCTTGCACAAATTCCTCGGTGACGGCCACAGAAATGTTGAAGTTGGTGAGCTTGGTCAGGTCTCGCTTCACGGTGATGAACTCTTCGATGTCTGGATGATCGATGCGCAGGATGCCCATGTTGGCTCCGCGTCTGGTCCCCCCTTGCTTGATGGCCTCGGTGGCGGCGTCGTAAACCTGCATGAAGGAGACTGGTCCACTCGAGACTCCATGAGTCGAACGCACGATGTCCCCTTTGGGCCGCAAACGGGAGAAAGAAAACCCGGTTCCACCGCCAGACTTATGAATGAGGGCGGCGTACTTGAGGGTTTCAAAGATGGATTCCAGGGAATCTTCGATGGGCAACACGAAACAGGCCGAGAGCTGACCCAGCTCTCGACCGGCGTTCATGAGGGTAGGGGAATTGGGCAGGAAATCCAGCCTGGTCATCAGCTGATAGAAGTGCTCTTCGAGTTCTTCAAGATCTGTCTTTTTATCGTAGAGGAGATCAGCCGCGGCCACGGTACGGGCCACACGGCGAAACATCTCTTCCGGGGTCTCGATGGGATCGCCCTTTTCATCCCGAATGAGATAGCGTCGAGCCAGTACGACGAGGGCGTTTTGCGTAAGGGGAAGCCGGGTTTCGGGGAGCTTCATCTCGACCTCCGAGCGGCCAGGTTTGCCAAAGTTTAGCATGGTGAAGGGGTACTTTTTAAGGGAAATCTCATGAAACGGCTTGATAAAAACTTTTTGCAAAAGAAAGAAAAAGAGCTTGCCTCTGGAAACGATTATTTGCTAAAAAAGAGCTCAATGGGCGGGCTGAAAAGCCCGCCTTTCTTTTTTGGAGGGATGGATGCGCATAGCCCTCTATTTCAAGCCTACCTCTAAGGAATTGGTTCTGCCTGTGCACTACAATCACCTGGTGCAGGCTTTCATTTACGCCTCCCTGGACGAGGCCCTTGCCCGGTTCTATCACGATCGGGGTTTTGTTTACGGCAAAAGGCGCTTCAAACTCTTTACCTTCTCGCGTCTCCTTGCGCGGGAGAGGAGATTCCTCCCCGAAAGACGTGAAATAGCCTTCTCGGGGAGGATCTGTCTCAAGATCGGGGCCCTTGACGAAAGGCTCCTTGAGTCTCTGGCCACCTATCTGGTACGCCGGGGGCGTTTTTATCTCGGGAAAAACCTCTGCGTCCTTGAATCCGTGGAGGTGGAGATGCCCGTTCAGCCCAAAGGGCGGCTTCTGGTGCGGGCACTCTCTCCCATCACCACCTACAGCACCCTCAAGACCCCGGAAGGGCGCAGGAAGACCTATTTCTACACGCCCTTTGAACAGGAATTTTCCGAAAAACTCCTTGAGAATCTCAAGCGTAAGGCGCGGGCCTACTTCGGCGAGGGGGCGGATCTCCCGCCGCTAAACGGCGCTTACGTGCGCGCCGTGCGGGTCTCCGGGAGGAATCAGGCCATCGTGAATTTCAAAGGCTACTGGATCAAGGGCTGGACGGGCCTCTACGAGCTCAGCCTTCCTGGGCCTTACTTTGAGCTCGCCTACGCCGCCGGCCTCGGCGCCAAGAACAGCCAGGGCTTCGGGATGGTGGAGGTGGTGAGGCAAAAAGGAACGGAGGAGTGAGAAAGTGAGTGAGAAAATTTTTTTCCTTGGTGATGTTGACGCTATTAAAACCTACGTCTTCGAAGCCCCGGGCCTGCCCCAAATCCGTGGAGGAAGTCAGCGCCTCATTGAATGTGAGGAAGAAGTTGTCAAGACGGTTGAACAACAAGGCGGGAAGAAGATTTATTGTTCGGGCGGTGGTTTCCTCTTCGAGGTCCCTGCCGACAAGGCCGAAAACATCAAACAGGCGATTGAGCGCATTTACCTGAAACATACCGGCGTGGCCACCGTCACCGTGGTGTACGAAGATGCGCCTGAACCGCCTCCGCCCATGCCCCAAGACATCACCGACGGCTGGGCGGGCAGGCTGGTGAAGGCCCATCAGCAGGTGGAGCAAACCAACGACTTCGCACGCCGTATCGCGTTCCTGGCCGCCCGACTGCGAGAAGCCAAGCAGCAGAAGGCCACCGCGCCGTTTATGGAGGCTTTTCCCTTTGGGCAGCGCTGCGAACTCTGTGGCAAGCGGATGGCGGAAAAAGAGGTGTCTTACCCGGATGAATCCAAACGGATATGCGGGGTGTGTTACCAAAGGCATGAGACGGGAAGAAAAGAGCGCAAAGTGTGGTTCAAACGATTCACCAAAGCGTTGAACTTGGAACTCCAACTTGAAATACCTCAAGACCTTGACAATTTAGTGGGAAGCGCTCGCCGCACCTACCTGGCCTTTCTCTACGCGGACGGCAACAATATCGGTTCTTTGCTGCAACAAGTGAAGGATGCGGATGACTTCAGAGCCCTCTCAGAGGCACTGGAGAAAGGGACAGAGCGGGCCCTCCTGGAGGCCTTGTGGGAAGTCTGTGGGCCAGTTTTAGAACGAGGGGGCACTTGGCCCTTTGAAATCATCAACATCGGCGGCGACGATGTCACCCTGCTCATCCAGGCGGGATACGCCTGGGATGTAGCCATCGCCTTCCTGGAGAAATTCCAGAGGTATGTGCGCTGGGGCAATCAACCTATCACCGCGTCGGTGGGCATCGCTATTGCGGATGTCAAGCATCCGGTGCGCTATCTGGAGGCCCTGGCTGAGGATACGCTCAAACGCGCGAAAAAGGTGGCCAAGGATCATGGCACCAGCGCCATCGACTTCCTCTGGCTCCCCAACGCCATCGCGATTACCGAGGCCAAAATGGTGGATGACCTGTACCGGCGAGGTGACCTGGTGCTGACCGCGCGGCCTTACACGCTGGAACAGGCCCAGGCCATGCAAAAGGTGGTGGACATCCTTGCCCAGTGGCCCCGCAGCCTGCGCCACCGGTGGGGCGAGGCTCTGGATCGCGGGCGATGGTCATCCCTGAGCCTGATTCTCTACGACCTGGCCCGTCGCATGAACCAAAAACGCGAAGAAGTGGACAGACTGCTCGATAAGTTGCAGGAGCTGACCCAAGCCGTGGGCAGGCCTGGGGAGGTCCCCATGGGCTATCTCTGGTGGGAAAGCCGGGAGGACGATGACGTGGTCTGGCGCACGGCCCTGCTGGACGCGCTGGAACTGGCCGAACTCAAGGCCATGCGGCCGGATGTTCAGGAAGAGGAGGAAGGGTAAATGGTGCATCTCCGCATCACGCTCCACCTGAAATGGCGCACCGCGTTCCACACCACCGGCAACCGCTGGAAATGGGGCGCGGACAAGGCCCTGGCCCAACGCTACGACGGAGCCTACGTCCTGCCCGCAACGTCCCTCAAAGGCGCGCTGCGGGACCAGGCCGAACGGCTGCTGCGCGGCCACAGGCATCGAGTCTGCGCCGCGCCCGACCCCGTACGGATGTGTCCAGACCCGGACAACCTGTGTCTGGCCTGCGAGGTATTTGGAAACCCCCGGCGCCCTTCACCGCTGCGGTTTGTCGATGTGGTGCTGGAGGGCGAGCGCCACGGGGATGATGACGACAAGGGCGTGCTAACCCAAATCCGCGCGGGCGTGGCTATCAGCCGGCATCGGCGCGCGGCGGTTCCCCAGCGGCTGTATTTCGTGGAAACCACCGCGGCGGGGCCCATGGAAGCTATAGCAGATATTGAGGGTTTTTTTGTCTCCCCAGACAAAGCTAAAGAAGCCGCGGCATTAGTTGTCCTGGCTGCCAAGGCCCTACTCGCCCTGGGCGCCGGGCGCACGCGCGGCCTGGGATGGCTGGCAGAGGTCAAGGCTGAATGCACCATCAACGGCCAGCCTGTGGACGATGCCGCGCTGAAACACTACTGGAGCCAGTGGTTAGGAGGCGGCCAATGACACCGGTGTGGATGAAAATCACCCCTGAGGAACCCCTGGTGCTGGGCTCGGTCCGACCCGATGCCCAGTTCTTGGCTACGCAAACCTACATCCCTGGCCGGTTGTTGCGGGGCGCCTGGGCCGAATGGCTCAAGATGCAGGGTAAGGCCAATATCCTTGGCCACGTACAACGCGTGCGCATCGGAAACTTCTTCCCCGCGGTGGAGGAGGGCCAGCTCCTGTATGCCCTACCTGGCGCTGACCAGCACAAACAACCCCACGGCCCAGGAGAGGAGGGCCAACTCCTGTATGCCCTACCCCTGCCCCTGACCGCGATGACCTGCAAGCGCCATCCGGGGTTCAAGACCGAATTTCTGGTCAAACACCAGGGCCACGGCATCGTGGACACTCTGCTGCCCCAGCTGGCCTACCACTTGCTGCAACAGGCAGGCGCCCGGATGACGGTTCCCTTTGCCCTTACCTGCGCCCAATGCGACGGCCGCATGGATAAGGCTGAAGGCTTTTATGGACTCTACCGTCACGGGAAAAATGCAAAATATGTCCGCTTCCGCCCCCAGTTCCACGCGCAAACCAAAGTGGCCTTGAGCCGCTTTCGTCGGGCGTCTCACTTCCAGATGCTTTACACCGTGAACGCG
>CAZVXP010000005.1:0-43119 GCA_964630855.1 uncultured Thermodesulfobacteriota bacterium
TTCAGTCGTTTTCCGCAAAGGCTTTGAGACCAAGATAGAGATAGTGCAAGCCCGAGAGGATGGTGAGAGCTGCTGTTAGATGGAAGGCCAAGAGCAGGATCTGAGAGGGAAGGCCATAGAGGGTAAGTATTACGGTGAGAATCTGACAAACCGTGGTGATTTTGCTAGGGATAGAGGGGTGGACTTCGAAGCGGCGCTTGAAAAAGGTCAGAAGGAGGAAACCGAGCAGGATAAAGACGTCCCGGCTGATGACAATTACGGCCAGCCATTCTGGAAAGAGTCTTTGTCCCGCCCCCAGGAGATAAATGGTATCTAATAACAACTTGTCAGCGATGGGATCAAGCAGAGCTCCCAGCTGAGTCTTCTGTTTCAGGGCTCGGGCCAGGAAACCATCCAGGGCGTCGCTTAGGCCAGCGATCAAGAAAAAGATCAGCGCCCATTGGAAACGTTCTTCCAGCAAACAAATGGTGACTATCGGGATGAGCAGAAGACGCAAGAGGGTGATAAGATTGGGAATGTTTAACATGAAGGCCTTATAAACGCTTGTTGTTTGTTTGTCACGGGCTTGACATGAACCCCAGCTCGCGATAAGGAGCGCCTCATGGTCATCGGTGGCCCCTTTCCTGACAGAAAGACTTTTGTTTCCCTGGCCAGAGAACACAACCTGGTGCCGGTCTATCAGGAAGTTCTGGTGGACATGGAGACCCCCATTTCCCTCTTTTACAAGGTGTTTGTGGGGCATTACGGTTTTTTACTGGAAAGCATCGAGGGCGGGGAGAAATGGGCGCGGTATAGCTTCATCGGGGTTAATCCTTTTCTCGTCTTTCGCAGTCGTGAACAGGAGATAGCCCTCCTTGACCGCCACGGTGAGAAGCGTTTCTGGAGTGAGAACCCCCTTGAGGATCTGCGCCAGATACTTGCCCGTTTCAAGGCCGCTAGCTTACCGGAACTTCCCCGGTTCTTTGGAGGGGCCGTGGGGTTTGTCTCCTACGACATGGTTCGCTTCATGGAGCGCTTACCCTCGAGTCTTCCGGAAACCACCGGCTTTTCTGATGTCCATCTCATGTTTCCAGAGCTCCTTTTGATCTACGATCGGCTGAAACACAGCCTCCTGGTGGTTTATAACGCCCGTCTGGAAGACGGAGTCTCTCCAGAAGCGGTCTATGATCGGGCTCTGGCTGAAATAGAGGCCATGGTGCGGCGGGTAAGGGGGCCGCTTATCTACCCACCCTCTTCTCCACCTGCTGAGGAAACCATTCTGGCTCCCGAGATCAGCCGGGAACGATTTCACACCATGGTCAAGCGGGCCAAAGAATACATCCAGGCCGGAGATGTCATTCAAGTCGTCCTCTCCCAGCGGTTCTCCGGAGAGAACCATCTGCGCCCCTTTGACATCTATCGCGCTTTGCGCAAGATCAACCCTTCTCCCTATCTCTTTTATCTCCGTTTGGGAGACGAGACCCTGATAGGTTCATCACCCGAGATCCTGGTCCGACTGGAAGAAGGGCGCATAGAGGTGCGTCCCATCGCTGGCACCAGGCCTCGGGGGCGTACCGAGGCCGAAGATCTGGCCCTGGCCGAAGACCTTCTTCACGATCACAAAGAAAGGGCCGAACACCTCATGTTGGTTGATCTCGGACGAAACGATGTCGGGCGGGTGGCCACCTACGGGAGCGTGGAGGTGCATGAGCTGATGGTCATCGAGCGCTATTCTCACGTGATGCACCTCGTCTCTGGGGTGCGCGGGGATCTGGCCCCTGGCAAGGATATGTTTGATGTGCTTCGGGCTACCTTTCCTGCGGGCACGGTTTCCGGGGCCCCGAAAATCAGGGCCATGGAGATCATCGAAGAGCTGGAGCACGCCCGTCGTGGGCCATACGCTGGAGCCGTGGGCTATTTCGGTTTCTCCGGCAACATGGATCTTTGTATCGCCATCCGGACCCTATTCCAGAAGGGGACCCGTCTCTATCTCCAGGCCGGAGCAGGGATCGTAGCGGATTCTGATCCGGAGCGCGAATTTCAGGAGACCATCAACAAGGCGCGCGGTATGATAAAGGCCATCGAAATGGCACACAGGGGGCTCTGATGGGCATCCACCTGGTGGTCATCGATAACTATGATTCCTTTACTTACAATCTCGTCCAGCTCTTGGGTATCATGTGTCAAAAGCTGGCTCCAGAGACCAGGATTTCGGTTTTCCGAAACGATCAGATTACAGTAACGGAACTCGCAGACCTCTCTCCCACCCACCTGGTCATCTCTCCCGGACCCTGTACGCCCAAAGAAGCCGGCATTTCCGTGGCAGCCATCAAACACTTTGCTGGCAAGATTCCCATTCTTGGGGTTTGTCTGGGACATCAGAGCATTGGAGCAGCTTTTGGAGCCAACATCGTGCGCGCCAGGAGGCTTATGCATGGCAAGACCTCTGCCATTACCCACGATGGTCAGGGGGTCTTCCAGGGTTTGCCCTCGCCCTTTGAGGCCATGCGTTATCATTCCCTGGTAATCGAAGAGGGAAGTCTTCCGGCCGAACTGTTAGTCACGGCCCGGGACGAAGAGGGTGAGATCATGGGGGTTCGCCATCGCGAATGGCCAATAGAAGGAGTTCAATTTCATCCGGAGTCGATAGGTACCTCGCTCTATGCCTGGAAACGGCTACGCCGGCCCCCTCGAGACTGGGACTTTACCTCCCGTGAACTCCCGGAAGGGGTGATCATCTTGAGGAACTTCCTCTTTCCTGGCCAATGGATCTGAAAGAGCTTTTTCTCGAACTGGTGACCATCGCGATCTTTGTGGGCCTTCTCTGGCTCTATCTCGAATGGCGTGCCCGACGACGTTAGAATGACTTTCCCCCGCACCAAAGAAATATTGATAAGGCTCCCGAACTGGGTGGGAGACGCTGTAATGGCCACGCCGGCCCTCATGGTATTGGCCAGGGCCTATCCACGTCTGAGTCTTCTGGCGCGGCCCTCTCTCCTTCCTCTGTTTCGGGTCTTTCCCAACGTGAGAGAACTCATCCCCATCGAGAAGGGGCAGCGGGGCTTTCTTTCCGCGGTCAGGCGTCTCAAAGGACGGTTTGAAGCCGGGATCCTGTTTCCCAATTCCTTCTCTTCGGCTCTGGTTTTATTCCTAGCGCGGGTGACCTATCGAGCCGGTTACCGCACAGATGGAAGGGGCCCCCTTTTGACCCATGCCATCCCGCGTCCCCGTTCCAGGATCCACCAGCGGGATTACTACTTGCATCTTCTGGAGGCCCTGGGTTTTGAAATAGATTCCAGAGAACTCTGTCTTTTCCTGCCCCAGGTGGCTCGGCATCGGGCTCAGGCCTTCCTTGCAGATCTTCCCCCTCCGCGTGCCGGTCTGGCTCCGGGGGCGGCTTTTGGTCCGGCCAAGAAATGGCCTCTGTCCAGATTTCGGGCCCTGGCCTATCATCTACGTCGCCAGGGTTTTTCGCTGGTTGTTCTGGGAGGTGCTGCTGAACACCGGATTGGGGAAGAACTCACCAGAGATCTTTCACGTACCAGAAACCTCTGTGGTCTCACGGATCTGGCCACAGCCGCGGCCATCATCGAGGCCCTGGACCTCTTCGTGAGCAACGATTCCGGTCTCATGCACGTGGCAGCGGCCCTCAAGCGGCCGCAAGTGGCTATCTTTGGTTCCACGGATCCTGAAATTACGGGTCCTCTCAACGACCGGGCTCGGGTCGTGAGAGCCGAGGTGCCTTGTAGCCCCTGTTTCTCTCGCACTTGTCCACAAAATTACGAGTGTTTCACAAGGATTCAGGTTTCAGACGTGTTTCGAGCCTGCTTGGAGGTGACATCGTGAAGAAGCCCGTGATTTTTCTTGATCGAGACGGCACCATCAACGAAGAGGTTGGTTACTTGCGAGATCCTGGAGAGCTCCGTCTCCTACCTCGCGTGCCTGAGGGCCTGCGGCTTCTCAGGGAGGCAGGGTTTGCCCTGGTGGTGGTCACCAATCAAAGCGGGGTGGCCCGTGGCTATTTCGATCAAAAGACGTTGGCCATGGTGCACGAACGTCTTCAGGAACTTCTGCAGGTCCATGGGGTGGAACTCGACGGGATTTATTACTGTCCGCACCATCCTGACGAAGGATGTAGCTGTCGCAAACCCAGGACCGGTCTGGTAGAGCGGGCGGCCCGGGAGCTGGATCTGGATCTATCACAAGCCTTTGTGGTCGGCGATCGGGACGTGGACGTGGCTCTGGCCAAGAACCTGGGGGCCAAAGGGATACTAGTGCTTACCGGCTATGGCCGGCGTGATCTGGAACGGCTCCTCCAGCGAGAAGGCAAGCTCCAGGCCTGTGTCACCCCGGATCTGGTAGCTGAAGACCTGCTCCAGGCCGCCGAGAAGATCCTGGCCTGTTTTCGCTAAAAAAGGATGAAGATTCTGCTGATCAAACTCTCGGCCCTGGGGGATGTGATTCAGACCCTTCCCGTGCTAGTTGCCCTGAGAGAAGCCGGGCACGAGGTCCACTGGGTAGTGGAAGAAGCAGCGGCAGAGCTCCTCCTCCCTCATCCTTTGATAGGAAAGGTCCTGGTTTCCAGGAGGCGTTCCTGGTTTTCCTCTTTGCGTTCCGATCCGCTAAAGGTGGTTCGTGAAGTAGCTGGCTGGGTGGCGGATCTGAGGGCCGAAAGATATGACCTGGCGCTTGACCTTCAGGGGCTTTTGAAGAGTGCGGTCTGGATGGCTCTGGTCCGCGCCCGGCTTAAGATGGGCTTCGTTAATCATCGGGAAGGAAGCCCTTACTTTTATAACTATCCCCTGCCTCCTTACGATCCCGAAGAACACGCTGTAAGACGCTATCTTTCGGCCTTGAGGCCTCTGGGGCTGGAGGTCTCTGAACCGACGTTTATTTTGCCACCCCTGCCTTCCGGGGTGGCTGGGAGATACGGGGTGCCATCTCCGTACGCGGTTCTCATTCCCTGTGCCCGCTGGGAGACCAAAAGATGGCCACAGAGCCACTGGCAAGAGCTGGTCAAAAGGCTTCCGGCTCTGGGGCTTTTCCCGGTTTTGGTAGGGGCCCCTCAAGACCACCCTTACATCGAAGAGATCCTCACGGGGCAGGAAGAGGCCCTTTCTCTTTGCGGACAACTGGATCTCCTCGAGCTGGCGGCCCTCCTGAAAGGAGCCCGGGTGGTGATTAGCGTGGATACCGGGCCCATGCACCTGGCTGCGGCGGTAGGAGCCCGGGTGGTGGCTCTCTTTGGTCCAACGGCTCCCTGGCGCACGGGTCCCTTCGGTGCCGGACACGAAGTGCTGGTCTCCTCTCTGGCCTGTAGCCCATGTTTCAAGCGGAGGTGCGCTCACCTCAGCTGTCTGAAGGAAATCACACCTGACAGGGTCTTGGCCTCCCTTCAATAACGGGCGCATTCACAGCCGAGGCGAAAATCGCAAAATTTGCAGAGCTTATCCTCCCGCGTGGCATAAAAGGCTTCAGCCTCGATCATATGGTGCAAAAGGTAGTCCAGGAGACGGGGGAACCTATGGATCATGAACCTTTGGGCCTCATCCAGGGGACATTTTTCCGGGAAGAGGGGCTTTTCGAGATGTTGGAGTTTTCCAGCTGCCAGCTGCAAAAAAGCCGCGTTTTGCGCCCCTTCCTCCTGGCTCAGAAAAAGATAGAGAAAGAGTTGGATATCCGGGAGGCGATCTTGGAGGTCAAAGAGATCTTCGGCGGTGAAGGAAAGAGGGGGCTCGTAAGGGAAGAGTTTCTCTTCCAGGTGGTCTGCACTGAGGCCTTTGAGATAGAGGCCGGTTTTGTAATCGAGCACATAGAGGACCTCGTTTCGACGTTCCAGGCGGTCAAGACGCCCGTAAAAACGCCATCCCTGCCATTGTTTGGTGAAAGATTTTTCAAGACTCAGGATGCGAAACCCCTCCGGCTGGAAACGGCGCAGGAACTCCAGATAATTTTTCAGGCGGAAGAGGGCTGTTTCTTCCACGAAGAAGCGCCTTTCCGGTCCGAGGCGATGGTAAAGACTTGAGAGACCAAAAAATTCCCGGAAAAGGGCAAAGAGCCGCTCCGGATCGTTGTCTTCGTGAGGGAGGTAGAGACGGCCTACAAAAGGACGAAAGTATTCTTCAAGGGCGCTGTGGACTATCTCACCCAATTCTGCGGCGTCGAATTCCGCTACCTCCTTGGTAGGCGAAAGACCAAGGACGTACTGGAAGTAGAACTTGACCGGGCAGGTGAGATAGGTGTTGAGGAAAGTGGCAGATATTCCCGGCTCGCGATTGATCAGCAGCTTTTCCACGGCTTCTTTCTCGGCCTTCCCCTTGGGAATGGCTTCCTGACGGCGAAAGGCCGCGGGATGAATCTTCAGAGGAATACAGGTCACCTTTTCCGGCAGGAGCTTCCCGGCGCGTTCTTCTTCCTCCCAGAGGAGCCTTTCCACGTAACGGCTGCGGAGCTTCTTGCCAAGGGTTTCACCTTTGCCGCTGACGGTGCTCTGGTAGAAGAGATGCACTTCTTCGGCCCCGTCTATCAGGCTGAAGAAGTGATACCGTTCGATGATCTCTTCCCTTTCTCGAGGTGGCAATCCCAGGAGGGGTTTGATGCCTTCTGGCAGGATGGGGTTTACCTCCTCCACCGAGGGGAGATAGCCCTCGTTGGCGTCAAGCACTAGGACCTTACGAAAGGAGAGGAGTCTTGTTTCAAGGAGTCCCATAATTTGGAGTCCTTCGAGGGGTTCCCCTTCGAAAGGGACCCGGATATTGCGCAGAAGATCACGCAGGAAAGAAAAGAGAGTGCGCGGCCTGAGGTTCACCTGTGCGAAGGAGACCCTTTCAAGACTGGGGAGGACTTCGCTTTCGAAGGCATAGAGAAAGGCCCTCTCTAAAAGGATCTCCGGTGTATCCTCCTCAAGGAGTCTGTCGAGACGAGGAGAGATGACCCGTGAAACCGTGCGTCTGAGTACCCGGGCGAGCTCTGAAGCGGTTTTGACCTCAAGCCAGGGCTTGACCAGCTCGTGGTGGAAACGCACCAGGAAGTCCCTCTCCGGCCCCAGCCCTTCGATGGTGGTGAGGGGAAGATAAGGGCTCCCGTGATCGCGGAGCCTTTCTTCTAGGAGATGAAAGGTCACACTGGCTTGCTGCTCTTTGTCTTTGAGCCCCCTCAGGTAAGGGTGCTTTATGAGACGCAGGTAAGCAGGCACGTATACCTCGTCATCTTGTCGGCTTTCTACCAGTTCCATGAAGAGAACGAACAGATTGGCCAGAGGGGTGCGGAAGAGAGGATAGCCCAGAGTGACGTTTACAGATGTTTCTTCTGGCAGTTCATAAAGAAGGGGAACGAGATGACCGGCAGCGCAAAGGAGGATGAGGGCCTCATCAGGGGTTTCGATTTGAGGGGGCAGTTTCTGGATGAGGGCCTTAATCTCGTGGTGCACGTCTGGTGCCTCGTAAAAATGAACAGTTGGCCGCGGGGCAGGCTCGCCCACGGGTTCAGCTCGAAGACCGAAGAAACGTTCGTGTCGGGCAAAGACCTCAGAAAGTCCCCGTGAGTCTTCCCTCCACCAGAGGACGGCACCCTGCTGGAGCCAATGCTTGAAGATGGTGAGTTCAGCCCGGGTGAGCATGAAGAAACCCACCAAGTGGAGCGGCCCCTGGGGAAAGCCGAGTTTTTCAATGTTTTCCGCCAGGAGTCGCAGACGAAGACCGGGGGTGACGAGTCCGTTTTTCTGGAGCCTTTCTCGGAAGTTTTCCTGGATCTCCCCAAGATGTTCCAGGAAGAGGCGGGCCTCTGTTGGGACCTCGTCTTCGGGAGGGTAGGGCAGGTTGATGGCGTTTACCAGTTCACGTTCCAACTGGTCGAGCACTTCTGCCAGGCGCAATCCCCACGGGAAGAACCGATCGAAGCTTTGGGCCACTTCGGCAAAGGGCTGGCGCTCTCGTACCAATTCCCAGAGGATCCAAGCCTGATCTGCCTTGGGGAGGAGAGGGCGTTGGTCAAGACGGGTGGCTAATTCGTTGATCAGGTCGGCGATGCCCACTATGCGTGGGAGGAATTTGGTTTCAGGATAACAACGTCCTAGATAGTAGCGAAAGAAGAGACCGGCCCTTCGGGTCGGGAAAACGAAGGTGGTTTCCGGAGAGAGGAGTTCTTCCGGTGGGATGTTTTCAATAAGAGTGGGAAGAAAGGCCCGGGCCCGAATACTTTTGATGTGCCCCATAATGATACCCAGTAAGATACCACTTCAACTTCGGGGCAGGGAGCCTAACGCAAGAGCCATTCCAGGAGAGCCATGTGAAGCCACATCTTGTTTTCAGCTTGATCCCAAACCACGGACTGGGGTCCTTCAAGTACTTCTTTGCTGATCTCCTCTCCCCGATGGGCTGGCAAACAGTGGAGTACAATAGCCCCGGGTTTGGCTTCTTTCAGGAGCTCCTGATTTACCTGGTAGGGGGCAAAGATCTTCTTTCGTTCTTCGGCTTCGGCTTCCTGACCCATGCTGGCCCACACGTCGGTGTTGATCACGTCTGCCCCCCGTACGGCCTCCCGAGGGTCCCTTACGACCCGCAGGGGTTTGGTGGCCACTTTTTGCGCTTCTTCCAGTATTTCAGCCTCCGGTTCATAGCCTTCCGGACAGGCCAGCCAGAGTTCGAACCCCAGACGAGCAGCCATCTCGATCCAGGAGTGGGCCACGTTGTTGCCGTCCCCTACCCAAGCCACTTTGAGGGTGCTCAGGTCGCCTTTCTTTTCCAACACGGTCATAACGTCTGACATACCCTGACAGGGGTGATGTTTGTCTGAGAGGCCGTTGATCACCGGTACACTGGCGTGGCGAGCCAGTTCTTCGACTACCTCCTGTCCGAAGGTCCGCACCACGAGGGCGTCTACATAACGTGAGAGCACCCGGGCCGTGTCTGAGAGGGGTTCCCCTCGGGCAAGCTGAAGATCCTGACGGGAAAGAAAGATCGTTGTGCCTCCGAGGCGCTGCATTCCGGCTTCGAATGAGACCCTGGTACGGGTGGAGGGTTTTTCGAAGAGCAACCCCAGGACCTTCCCCACCAAAGGACGATGAGGTATCCCGTTTTTGAGCCTTTTTTTGAGTTCTCGGGCTCGAGAAAGGAGATATAAGATCTCCTCGCGACTCAGGTCAAAAACACGTCTTACATGGCGCATAGATCCGTCCCCTTGGTCCTTGGCTATTTGTTGGAGAAAGTTTTATAAATAACTAAAGTTTCAAGCTTTGACCACCAGGTGACCGGTATTGAAAGATTCCTTTCTGACATTGTGGGCCAGACTGAAAGAGACCTTCTCTCCGGTGGACCTCCTCTTCTTTGCTTTGCGTCTGGTCACGGTAGTGGGAGGGATGATCTGGCTGATCCTGGCCCCGGTCTCCCCCGAGGAACGTCAGGCCCTAAGTCGGGCCTTGGCAGCTTTTTCCTTTTACAGCCTCTTTCTTCTGGCCGCGGTCTGGCGTTGGCCGGCTCAGGTGCGACGTATTTACGTCGTCTCTCTTCTCCTTGATCTGGCCTTCGTCTTTTCTCTGGTAAATTTTATCAGTCGTTACGACAACAGTTTTTTTCTGGGCTATTATCTCCTCACAGCTCTTCATACCTTTTATTTTGGTCTGCGTTTTGGTCTCTTGGTGGCCACGGTTTCGGCCCTGCTTTACTTTCTCAACGTCAAACCCCATCTGGCCACCATCCACTGGACGGATTTTGCCCTGCGTATCTCCTTTCTCTATCTCATTGCCATCCCCCTGGGGCTCCTTTCGGAAAAGTTACGGCGCGACAAAGAGCGCATCGAAGAGCTCAACCAGCAGCTGGAGGATTCTCTGGCCAACTTGAAGCGTATGCAGGACAAGCTCATCCAGGCCGAAAAGTTTTCGGCCCTGGGCCGTCTCACCATGGACATCGCCCACGAGATCCGCAATCCTCTCACCGCGCTGGCAGGAATGGCCAGGCGCCTGGAAAAGGTGGTACCCGAAGGGAGTAAGGAACGAGAGTACGTGCGGGTCATCATCCGAGAGGCTTCCCGTTTGGAATCCATCTTGCGCGATATCCTGGCCCTTTCTACAGGAATGGGCCAGGAATTGAAGCGGGGTGATCTCAACCAGGTGGTTCGGGAGGCGGTGGAATTTTGTCGGCGTCTCTGTTTGCCAGAAGAAACCGAGATCCTTGAGGAATACGCCCCGGAGGTCCCCCGGGTCTATCTTTATCCTCCCAGCGTGAAGCAGGCGGTGGAAAACCTCCTGACCAACGCTCTTGATGCCGTAGCCGAGAAAGGTCGGTCCGGTCGGGTAGTGGTGCGTACGGGGCAAAGCTTTCTCAACGAGATCATCTGGGCTACGGTCTCGGTAGAAGACAATGGCCCCGGCATTCCCCCTGAGAAACTAGATCTCATTTTCGAGCCCTTTTATTCTACCAAGAAGATCGGTGTTGGAACGGGATTGGGGTTAACCATCGTGCGCAAGATCATGGAGGAACATCGGGGGTTTGTCCGGGTTAGGAGTACGCCTGGAAAGGGATCGATCTTTACCCTTTATTTTCCCTATCAGAGCGAAGAGGAAGATCAGAAGACGCCGTGCTGGGAATACATTAAATGCGGCATCGAAAAAGACCCCTCCCGTCGTTGTCCGGCTTATCCTTATTTTGGACGCATCTGCTGGGCCATTGCCGGGACCATGTGTGAGGGACGCCCTATGGGAGTCTACGCCCAGAAGATCGCGGAATGCCGTCGCTGTCCCTTCTATCAGCTCTGTCGGGAGAAGAAGGAAAGTTGAAGACGAGTTTCGAGCTCTTTGCCGTCTGCCCGCCGGGTCTGGAAGAGATCACGGCCTACGAGCTTAAGCTTCTCGGGTTTGCACCCCGCAAAGAAACAGGTGGAGTTTCTTTCCGGGGTGATTTGCGGGCCCTTTATCGGGCCAACCTGTGGTTGAGGACCCCAGCGCGTCTTCTGGTCAGGGTGGGGGAATTCCACGCGCAAAGTTTTGGAGGACTCGTTTCCCGAGTGGCCCGCTACCCCTGGGAGATATACTTTCCCGAGGAAAAAGAGATCAGGATTCGGGTCACCTGCCGGCGTTCACGACTTTACCATTCCGGTGCCGTGGCGGAACGGGTGCTTCAAGGAATAGCCCGGAGACTCTCCCGTGAAATAGTATTGAGCAAAAAGGAAGGGGCTCCTCTCCTGGTGGTGCGCCTCTTCCGGGATCGCGTCCTCCTGCGGGTGGACTCCTCGGGGCTTGATCTCTTCAAACGAGGTTACAAAGTGGCTCCGGGACCGGCTCCTCTACGTGAGAACCTGGCCGCTGCTCTCCTGTTCGCCTCCGGATGGGATCGGGAAAGTCCTCTCCTTGATCCTTTCTGCGGCACGGGTACCATTCCTATTGAAGCCGCCCTGATGGCCTCGAATCGGGCTCCGGGTCTGCAGCGCTCCTTTGCCTTTGAACGGTGGAAGAATTTCGTACCAGACTGGCTGGAAGAACTCCGTCAGCAGGCTCGGGAGAGCATTTGTTTCCCCCGTGCTCCCATCTTTGCAAGTGACATGAGTGCCGAGATGGTAGAAGCCGCTTGCCAAAACGCCAGAGCGGCGCAGGTGGAAGAATTCATACACTTCGAGGTCTCCAAGGCGCAGGCCCTGAGGCCGCCGGTCTCCACCGGTTACCTCGTGACCAACCCGCCCTACGGAGAGCGACTCAAACAATCCATCTACCACCTCCTGGGAAAGCTCTTTCGTAGGAACTTTGGTTCCTGGAAGATTTTCTTTCTGGCCCCGGAAAGAGATCCCGCGGTGGGTCTTCCTTTGAGGCGCTTGGTCTCTTTTGAACACGGCGGACTCAAAGTCCATCTTCTTCATCCGGAGAGGGTTAAGAGGTTTTGAAGAAGGATCGATGGTAGTAGTATGCAGACCATGGTACCCGGTATAGAAAGACGTAAGTATCCCCGTTATTGCTGCCGTCTCACGGCTTTTCTTGACGAGAAGCAGGCCCACGTCTATCTCTGTGATCTATCTTTGGGGGGTTGTTTTGTGGAAACAACCGAAGAAAACCTCCTTCCACGAGGCACCCGGGTAAATCTCACGCTTTTTTTGCCCTGTGTGGGTCCTTTGCCAGCCACAGGTATCGTCCATCATCATGGCAGTCCTGAACGTCCCGGGATGGGAGTGGAGTTTATTTACTTCCCCGACCGTTTGCACCTGGTTTACGCCAAATTTGTCAAGATTCTGCCGATCTTACAGGAAGCCCGGGACCTCTACCGGCGTTTGGGAACCGCTTCGTCAAAGAAATGATCTCCCAGTCTGTTTTTTTGGTCTTGGCTTTTGTCTTTGGGGCCCTGCTGGGGAGTTTCCTGAACGTGTGTGCTTATCGTTTGCCCCGCGGTGAGTCCATCATCTTTCCTGGTTCCCGTTGTCCTTCCTGTCTAACCCCCATCCGTTGGTATGACAACATTCCTCTCTTGAGCTATCTCCTCTTGCGAGGCCGTTGCCGTTTTTGCAAGGCCCCCATCCCCAAGCGTTATCCCACGGTTGAACTCCTAACAGCCCTCCTTTCGCTCTGTCTTGCCGCGCGCTATGGCCTCTCACCGGCTTACTTTTTCTTCTTGCTCTTCAGCGGAGCCCTGCTTGTTGTTAGCCTCATCGATTTGGAATTCCAGATCATTCCCGATGAGATCAGTCTGCCCGGCATTGTAATAGGACTTCTCTTTTCTCTCTGGAATCCATTGGCCACCCCTTTGCACGCCTTGTTGGGGGCCCTTTGCGGAGCAGGTGGTCTCTACCTGGTAGGGGAATTCTACTATCTCTTCACCAAGAGAGAGGGACTTGGAGGGGGAGATCTCAAGCTACTTTCCATGATCGGGGCCTTTCTCGGGGTCAAGAGTCTTCTTCCCGTGGTCTTCATCGCCTCGCTGGTGGGAGCGGTGACGGGTATCCTCCTGGTCCTTGTCTTGCGAGTGCAAGACAAAAGGACTTTTGCCATCCCTTTTGGCCCGTTTCTTTCCCTGGGAGCTTTGATCTATCTCTTTGCTCCCCATTTCATCGTCCGTTTTCTGCCCCTTTGAGGATTCGCACGGTTTCTTGCCTCC
Source organism: uncultured Thermodesulfobacteriota bacterium (assembly GCA_964630855.1). Classification (GTDB taxonomy): domain Bacteria; phylum Desulfobacterota; class Thermodesulfobacteria; order Thermodesulfobacteriales; family Thermodesulfatatoraceae; genus JAADCO01. The sequence continues at coordinate 13,050 of CAZVXP010000005.1, forward strand.
CAAAAAGGGGTTATATAACAACGACGTTGCCCAGAATTCTAGGGAGGTTGTCCGGTGAAGGAGCTGCCAAAGGCTTACGATTTCCGCGGTGTGGAAGAGAAATGGTATCGTTTTTGGGAGGAACGCGGCTATTTCGTGGCCAAGCTGGCCAAAGATCGTCCTCGCTTCTCCATGGTCATTCCTCCGCCAAACGTCACGGGTAAGCTCCACGTAGGACATGCCCTGAACACCACTTTGCAAGACATCATGGCCCGTTACAAACGAATGGACGGCTACGATACCCTTTGGCTTCCAGGCACCGATCACGCGGGTATCGCTACCCAGAACGTGGTGGAGAGACAGCTGGCCAGGGAGGGATTGAGCCGTCACGACCTGGGCCGTGAAAAGTTTTTGGAGCGGGTCTGGAAGTGGAAGGAAGAATACGGTGGTGCCATCATTGAGCAGCTCAAACGTCTCGGCTGTTCCTGCGACTGGACCAGATTGCGTTTTACCATGGACGAAGGGCTCTCGCGGGCGGTGCGCGAGGTCTTCGTGCGTCTCTGGGAAGAAGGACTCATCTACCGCGGTGATTACATCATCAACTGGTGCCCTCGCTGTCATACGGCTTTGGCCGATATCGAGGTGGAGCACGAACCAACCGCGGGCCATCTCTGGTACATCCGCTATCCTCTGCTCAATGGCTCAGGATTCATCGTGGTGGCCACCACGCGTCCAGAGACCATGCTGGGGGATACGGCGGTGGCTGTGAATCCCGAGGACGAGCGCTATCGTTCCCTCATCGGCCAGAAGATCAAACTGCCCTTGATCGGGCGGGAGATCCCCATCATTGCTGACCGTGAGGTGGACCCAGAGTTTGGCACCGGGGCGGTGAAGGTGACCCCGGCCCACGACTTTGCGGACTTTGAGATTGCCAGGCGCCATGGTCTGCCGCTGGTCAAGATCATGGACGAAAACGCTCGCCTTACAGAAGAAGCGGGTCCTTATGCGGGGCTTGACCGTTTCCAGGCCCGCAAGAAAGTCGTTGAAGATCTGAAAGAGCAGGGGCTGCTTGAAAAGGTCGAAGATTACGAGGTGGTCCTCGGTCGTTGTTATCGTTGTGGAGAGGTGGTGGAGCCCCTGCTTTCCAAGCAATGGTTCGTACGGATGAAGCCCCTAGCGCAACCAGCTATGGCCGCGGTGGAAAGAGGTTTTACGCGCCTTGTTCCCGAGAACTGGAAGAACCTTTACTACGACTGGATGTACAACATTCGGGACTGGTGCATTTCCCGTCAGATCTGGTGGGGGCATCGCTTGCCAGCCTGGACGTGCAAGGAGTGTGGAGAGATTACGGTCTCCAAGGAAGATCCAGAGGTCTGCGCCCATTGTGGTTCTTCGAGGATCGTCCAGGAAGAGGACGTGTTGGACACCTGGTTTTCTTCGGCCCTTTGGCCATTTTCCACCCTGGGCTGGCCAGAAGACACCGAAGAGTTGCGTCTCTACTACCCCACTTCTCTCCTGGTGACCAGTTTCGACATCCTTTTCTTTTGGGTGGCCAGGATGCTCATGATGGGTATCCATTTCATGGGAGCGGTGCCCTTCCGGGACGTTTACATCCACGCCCTGGTGCGTGATGAAAAGGGCCAAAAGATGAGCAAAAGCCGGGGCAACGTGATAGACCCCCTGGTGATGATTGAAAGATACGGAGCAGACGCCTTGCGTTTTACCTTGGCGGCTCTGGCAGCCCAAGGGCGTGACATCAAGTTGGCAGAATCTCGTATCGAAGGCTTCCGCCATTTTGTGAACAAGATCTGGAACGCCGCCCGTTTTGTTCTCCTCAACCTGAAAGATTTTGAAAAAAGGGACCTCTCTCCAGAGGAGCTTCCCAAGGAGGCGCGCTGGATCCTCTCGCGACTTTCGCGCACGGTGCGCCGTGTGCGAGCAGCCCTTGACTCTTACGAATTCGATCAAGCGGCCCTGGCCATTTACCATTTCTTCTGGCACGAATTTTGTGACTGGTTCGTGGAAATGTCCAAACGGTTCCTAAATCGGGAAGGGGAAGAGCGGGTTCTCATCCAGAATGTCCTGCTTGTCGGGCTTGAAACCAGCCTTCGTCTTTTGCACCCCTTCATGCCCTTTGTGACAGAAGAAATTTGGCAGGCCATCCCCCACGAAGGGGAATCCATCATGATTGCTCCGTATCCCCAGCCAAGACCAGACTTTGAGGACGAGGCCCTTGAAAGAGAAATCAAACGTGTCCAAGAGGCTATCGTGGCGATTCGAGCCATCCGGGCGGATTACAATCTCCATCCTACGGCCCAGCTCAGGGTGATCGTGAGGACTGAGAGGCCAGAGGCCCGCAAACTCTTTGAGGAATTCTCTGAAACCATCAAACTCCTGGCCCGGGTCTCGGAAATGGAGTTTCAGAGTGGAGGAGAAAGACCCAGGGGAGCAGCTTCTTCGGTGCTGGCAGAAGCTGAAATTTTCGTCCCGCTGGAAGGATTGGTGGACGTGGCGGCGGAACTCAAGAAATTGGCCCGCGAAGAGGAAAAAACCCTCAAAGAGCTCAAGAAAGTAAAGGGACGCCTGGAAAATGAGAAATTTCTCCAAAAGGCCCCACCAGAGGTGGTAGAAAAAGAAAAGACCAGGGCCAGAGAACTCGAGGAGAAGCTTCACCGCATCCGGGAGAACGTGAAGCGCCTCAAGGAGGTCTCATGAACCAGAAAAAGTTCTGGGAAAGATTTCACAAAATATTGTCCTCTGACCAGCGACTCGACGACCCGGATGCCATGGCAGACCTGGAAGACCCGGGTGGCAAAAAGCGTACTCTCCTGGCCCTGGAGCGAACCATTCACGCCAAGAGACGTACCTTTCTGGCTAACGAGCGTACCTTTCTGGCCTGGATCAGGACTTCCATTGCCATCATGGGATTTGGTTTTTTGATAGAGAAATTTTCCATGTTTCTCTGGCTGGAGGCCAAAAAAGTACGAATTTGTCTCCTTTTCTTCCTTGGAGATTTCAAATCTTTTAGGGGTAGTCTTCATTGGTCTGGGTGCCCTGGTGGGGTTTCCTGGCGGTTATTCGGTTCATTCGCGCAGAAAGAGACATAGAAACTAGTACTTTTCGACCTTCTATTGTGATGGATGTCTTCGTCGGGATCATCTTTCTTATCTTGGTGGCCATCATCATCTATTACATAACGAACTGGCAGAGCATCTTGCTCATCATGAGAAGATTTTGATGGGAAAGTTTGCACCCCGGGGCGGCTCGAAGCCGCCCTCTGTTTTACGGCTGAATGATGGGAGATTCCCCGCCGTTTTGGATCTCCACCACTTTGATCTGAAAGATGACGGTTTGACCTGCCAGAGGAGGATTGAGGTCGAGGGTGATGGTGTTCTCGTCAAGGTTGGTGATGGTGGCAGGCAGGGTCATCTCTCCCTGCTCCGTGTTGAAGACCAAATTGAGCATCATGCCCACTTGGGGTTCGGTATCCAGCGAGAGGGCCTCGCGCGGGACGATCTTTACCAGTCGTTCGTCGCGTTCCCCAAAGGCTTTCTCTGGAGGCAGGACGACTTCTTTCTCTTCCCCTTCGCTCATCCCAATGACTGCTTCGGAGAGACCCGGAATAATTTCCGGGGAACCCACCTGAAACTGAAAGGGAGGACCACCTTCGGTGGTCTCAAAGACCTCGCCACTCTCCAGGCGGCCAACACAATGGATGCTAACCACGTCTCCTAACTTCACCTTACGCATGCAAAACTCCTTTGAATGTTGAATTTCAGATGAGAAGACCGAAGCCATCCTGACCACGCAGGAAAGAGAGCTAACGGACTCTTTGGACGCGAGGGACCGCAGAAAAGCTTGCAGGATAGGCTACGATCATCTCTTTTACAGGATAACACAGACCCGGAAATTACCAAACGGAAAATTAAGCTCCTTCGAGATAGAGCTGCCGGAGACGGAAAAGGCGGTCCCGGAGGGCTGCGGCCCGTTCGAATTCGAGTTTTTTGGCGGCCTCGCGCATTTGTTTTTCGGTCTCTTTCATGGCCCGTTTGAGTTCCTCCAGGTCTTCGAAATGCTCTTCATCCGGGATTAATCGATCAAGTTCCAGGTAATCGCTTTCATAGAATCGGGCCAGGGCGTCTTCGAGTCCTTTTTTCACGGTTTGGGGCACGATACCATGCCGGCGGTTGTATTCTTCTTGGATCTGGCGCCGCCGTTCGGTTTCCGCCATAGCCCGGCGCATGGATTCCGTAAGGGTATCAGCGTAGAGGATGACGGTTCCGTGGACGTTACGAGCGGCACGACCCGCAATCTGGATGAGAGACCTCTCGGAACGCAAGAATCCCTCCTTGTCAGCGTCTAGGATGGCCACCAGAGAAACTTCAGGCAAATCGAGCCCTTCGCGCAAGAGGTTTATGCCCACCAGCACGTCAAAAGTTCCCCGCCGGAGTTCACGGATGAGGCGGGCTCGTTCGAGAGTCTTTATATCCGAGTGAAGATATTTGGCTTTAAGTCCCAGGTCGTTCAGGTATTCCGTGAGTTCTTCGGCCATTCGCTTGGTGAGGGTGCACACCAGGACCCTTTCCCGGCGAGAGACCCTTTTCTTGATTTCCGCCACCAGATCGTCGATTTGATGCCGGGCAGGACGGACCTCGATCTTAGGATCCATGAGCCCCGTGGGTCTTATGATCTGTTCCACCACGTGTTTGCCAGCTTTTTTCAGCTCGTAGTCACCAGGAGTGGCTGAGACATAGATGACTTGATTGACCCGGGCCTCGAACTCTTCAAAGGTAAGGGGTCGGTTGTCCAGGGCCGAGGGCAGGCGAAAACCATATTCCACCAGGGTCTCTTTGCGGGAACGGTCTCCCCGGTACATCCCCTGAAGCTGGGGAATGGTGATATGGCTTTCGTCAATGAAGATGAGGAAGTCATCTGGAAAATAGTCCAGCAGGGTGTAGGGAGGTTCCCCGGGTGCGCGGCCGTCCAGATAACGGCTGTAGTTTTCTATTCCGTGACAGAAACCCATTTCTTCGAGCATTTCCAGGTCAAAGAGGGTGCGCTTTAGGAGGCGTTCGGCTTCCAGTAAGCGACCCTGGGCCTTAAACCAGGCCACACGTTCTGCTAGTTCCTTCTTGATTTCTTCGATGGCGCGCTCCAGACGATCTTCGCTGGTGACGTAGTGCGTACCAGGAAAGATGGTTACCCGTTCCAACCGCCCCAGGACTTTTCCGCGGAAAGGATCGATGACCTTGAGATTTTCGATTTCATCTCCGAAGAGTTCCACACGAATGGCCCGCTTTTCTTCATGGGCCGGAAAGATTTCGATCACGTCTCCGCGAACTCGAAAGCTTCCCCGCGTAAAGTCGTGGTCGCGCCTCTCATAGTGCATGGTGATCAGGCGGCGTAAGATTCGTTCCCGTGGGTATTCCTGTCCCACTTCCAGGTGGAGATGCATGCGAGAATACTCCTCTGGAGAACCAAGACCATAGATACAGGAGACGCTAGCCACCACGATCACGTCACGACGAGAAAGGACCGCTGCGGTAGCGGAATGCCGTAAACGATCGATGAGTTCGTTGATGGAGGCGTCTTTTTCGATGTAGGTGTCAGTGGAAGGGAGATAAGCCTCTGGTTGATAGTAATCGTAGTATGAAACGAAGTATTCCACGGCGTTGTAAGGGAAGAGTTTCTTGAATTCGTTGTAGAGCTGGGCCGCCAGGGTCTTGTTGGGAGCGATGACCAGGGTGGGACGGTTGACCCGGGCGATAACGTTGGCCATGGTGAAGGTTTTTCCTGAGCCCGTGACCCCTTTGAGTACCATGTGTCGCACGCCCTCTTCCACCCAGCGCACCAAGGTCTCAATAGCCCGAGGTTGATCACCAGTGGGCTCGAATTTGCTGACCAGCTGAAATCTTCCGAAGACCGTCGTACTCTTTGGCATGTCCATATTATCTCCCGTAGGCCGCGAAGTTTCAAAAGTCTCTCATTGAGGAGTGTTAGTGGACCGGGTAAGTTTCAGGGTCATGATCCAGGGTGACGGTTTCGAGATCCGGGTTTGTCGGAGTAGTGCTTGCCCCATGGCAGCGATGGATCCCGAGCCTTTGCTTCCTTCGCTCAAAAAAGTACTGGAGGAGGCGGCGCTTGGTGACTTTTTCGCCTCTCTTACCTCCAGTGCCCGCAAGAGGTTCCGTTTTCGGGTAGCTGTGGCCGCCTGTCCCAACGCCTGCACCCAGGTACAGATAGCAGATTTTGGCTTGGTGGGTCAGATGGTGCCGACCCTCTCAGGAGACTGTGTCAGCTGCGGGGTGTGTGAAGAGGTGTGTGAAGAAGGGGCGGTCACGGTAAGCGACCGATGGCCTCTTTTCGACGCGGAAAGATGCATCAACTGTGGTCTGTGTATCCGGGCTTGTCCCAAACAGGTATTGACAGCCGAGGCCAGGGGTTTTCGGGTCTTGGTAGGAGGCAAACTAGGGCGTCATCCTCAGCTCGCCAAAGAGATCCGCAGCTTGGCGGATGAAACCACGGTCCTGAAGATCCTAGAAAGAGTACTTTTGTTTTACAAAAAATTCTGCCTCAAAGGCGAGCGATTGGGCACGGTGATCCAACGGGAAGGTTGGGAGAAGTTCTGCCAATTCCTGCACCAGTTCGATTAAATGACACGGGCGATAAAACTTCGAGGGGTTTCACAACACAACCTGAAAGGCTTCGATCTTGACATCCCCCTCCATAAGGTCGTTTGTGTCACCGGAGTATCCGGCGCTGGGAAGTCCTCCCTGGCCTTTGACGTACTTTACGCCGAGGGGCAGAGGCGATACGTGGAGACGTTCTCTACCTATTTGCGACAGTATCTCGAACGTCTCCCTCGACCTCAGGTAAAGAGTATAGAAAACATTCCCCCTGCCATTGCCGTGGAGCAGACCAATCCCGTTAAAAGTTCCCGTTCCACGGTGGGCACACTGGCTGAAATCACACACTTTGCCAAGATGCTTTACTTCAGGGAGTCCATACCCTTTTGTCCGTATTGTCATCGGGAGATAAAAGGATTCGATCCCGAGCAGGTGGCTTCATTGCTCCTTGAGAGATATCCCGCCCAATTGGCCATCATCGTGGCCCCGGTCAAGGCCAGGGATCCCAACCTTCTCAAATCCGGTCTCTTGGCTTCTGGTTTTTTTCGTATCTTCCTGGCCAACCGCATCGCCGATCTGGAAGAAATCGAAGACCTTCCCTCAGAGATAGAAGTCGTCCTTGATCGCATCAAAATCTCCCCCTCGGAGAAAAAGCGCCTGATCGAGGCCCTGGAACAGGGCTTCAACATAGCACGTCTGGTAAAGATTTATTTACCCTACGGTCGGGTGGAGGTCTTTTCAAAGGAGGCGAGATGCCATTGCGGTTACGAACCACCCAAAAAGACGCCCAATTTGTTTTCTTTCAACAGTCCCATCGGGGCGTGTCCCCAATGTCGGGGATTCGGCAGGGTGATCGACATCGACTGGGACCTGGTCGTCCCGGACAAAAATAAGAGCTTGGCCCAGGGAGCCATTACCCTTCTTGAGCTACCTTCTCTCTGGGAAGAGAAGGAAGAACTCCTGGAATATTGCGAAGAAAAGGACATCCCCTTGACCACGGCCTGGAAGGATTTGCCTGAGGAGACGCGTCAGCGCATCATTTACGGTGATGGTAAATGGTATGGTTTGAAATCGATCTTCGATTGGCTTGAAAGCAAAAAGTACAAGGCCCATATTCGTATCTTGCTCGCTCGCTACCGAGCCTATCTCACATGTCCAGCCTGTCATGGAACGCGCTTCAAACCCGAGGCCCTGGTCTATCGTCTCAATGGTCTGAATATCGCAGAATTTTACGCCCTCTCCGTCTCAAGGGCTGTCAGGTTCTTTGAAGAAATCCTGTCTCAGGATCTGGACAAGGCTTCTCAATTATTGGCTAAAGAGATTTACAATCGTTTGTCGTATCTTGACGGGGTAGGTCTTTCTTATCTCACCCTGGATCGCCAGAGTCGGACCCTCTCTGGCGGAGAAGTGGCCCGCGTCCTTCTGACACGGGCCCTTTCTTCCGAATTGGTGGAAACCCTCTATATCTTCGATGAACCAACCACAGGGCTTCATCCTCGTGATGTCCACCGGATAATTTCCTTTTTGAGACGCCTGGCTGAGAGGAAGAATTCCGTTCTCGTGGTGGAACACGATCCAGAGATTATTTTGTCTTCGGACGTGGTCCTGGATCTGGGGCCAGGGCCAGGGGAAAAAGGGGGGTTTCTGCTTTTTGTCGGGGAGAGCAAGGCCTTGCTCAAGGAGGATACCCCCACGGCTCAAGCCCTTAGAGACTTTCGACGCCCAAAGACACTCACGCCCCTGGTGGAAGCCGGTGAAGATTTTCTGGAGATCTACGGGGCTGAAGCCCACAACCTCCAGAAGATCGACGTCCGTTTCCCTTTGAGGGGAATTTCCGTGATTACCGGGGTGTCGGGTTCCGGGAAATCTACGCTCCTTGAACGGATCATCTATCGGGGGATCAAACGACTGAAGGGAGAAGGGGCGGAACCACCCGGACGTTTTCGGGAAATCAAGGGGTATGAAAAGCTCAAGAAGGTCATTTTGCTGGATCAGACTCCACTGGCCAGGTCTCCGAGAGCCAACCCTGCCACTTATCTGAAAGCGTACGATCCCTTGAGGAAGCTTCTGGCCAGCACTCAGGAGGCCAAAGAGGCCGGTCTCTCCCCTTCGGCTTTTTCCTTCAATTCGAGGGTTGGCCAGTGTCCCCATTGTCAGGGACTCGGCTTCGAGGTGGTGGAGATGCAATTTCTCTCGGATTTATACTTTCCTTGTCCCATTTGTCAGGGGAGACGGTTTCGTGAAGAGATACTTTCGATTCGCTGGAAGGGAAAAAACGTGTCCGAGTTCCTGGAGATGACCTGCAATGAAGCCCTGTCCTTTTTTGATCCAGAAGGGGCATCTTCTCCTCAAGAAGAAAAACTCCTCCGTCAACTCCGGCAACGGTTGGAGGCTGCTTCCAAGGTTGGCCTGGGCTATCTGCGTTTGGGGCAACCCCTGTCTACCCTGTCCGGAGGGGAGGCGCAGCGTTTGAAAATCGCCCACCATCTCTTTTTGGAGAAAGAAAAAGGGGCCCTCTTCCTCCTCGACGAACCTTCCATAGGTTTGCACTCCCTGGATCTGGAAAATCTCCTCCAGGCCCTGAAGGGTCTGGTGAAGCAAGGAAACGGCGTGATCCTGGTGGAACACAATCTTGAGGTCGTGAGACAGGCCAGCTGGTTGGTGGACCTTGGGCCTGAAGGGGGAGAAGAAGGCGGGAAGTTGTTGTACCAGGGGCCTCCCGGGGGATTGCTGGAGATCGGCTCCTCCCATACAGCCAAATGGCTCAGGAAGTATTTGGAAGGTCAAATCTAGGTTAACTTTTCTAGCGCCAATCTGTTTTCAGAGGTTAGGAGCTTGTGTCCTGCCAAAAACGTGACGAAGATCGTCCCAAAGGTATAGGCTCCGGCCAACATGAACATGATCAATATCTGATAGGCCACCGCCTGAATGGGAGGGATACCAGCCAGGATTTGGCCGGTCATGATTCCGGGAAGTGATACTATGCCAGCCACAGACATGGCGTTGATGATGGGGATTAGCCCGCGTCTAATGGCGTATCGCATTGGCAGACGCAAGGCCTCCCACTTGGTGGCTCCAAAGGAAAGGAATAGTTCGATCTCTGGCCGTCTGTGTCTTAGATAATCCAGAAAGCTGTCCAGAGCCAGGGAGACCCCGTTCAGGGAGTTTCCCAGGATCATGCCTATGAGAGGGATGACGTATTGGGGGTTGTACCAGGGGCTGACCCCCAGGATGATTTGGGTTACGACGGAGCCCACGACCAAGGCGCTGGCTGTCATGACAAGCGTGGTATCAAGCAAGATGAGGGGATAGCGATTTTTGGAGCGTGCAACGGCTTCTCGTCCAGCCATGAACACCATGAAGCACAGGATCAAAAGGACCGGATAAAAGGTCTTTTGCGAGAAAATCCATTCCAGCACCAGACCCAGAAGTGAGAGCTGGACGACGGTTCTGAGAGCAGCCACAAACAGGCGTCTTTCCACGCCAAGACGGAAAACGACGGAAAAAAGGCCGGCAACCAGGATGAAAAAGGCTGCCAGAGATAGATCAAAAGGTGTGAGGACGATGTAGCCGCTCATTTTGCGATCAGTTTTCCCTGTCTAAGATAAAGATGTCGAACCTCATCGGCTGACAGGCCGTCATGTGAGACTATCAACAGGGCCTTGCCAGGTCTTTGTAGGAATTCCCCCTTCAGGAGGTTCCAGGAGGCCTGGAAAGTTTTTTCATCAAGCCCGGTGAAAGGTTCATCCGCTAATATTACACAGGGATTCCAGAGGATGGCACGCACCATTGCCAGCCGGTGTCTTTCCCCCAGAGACAGGCTCTGAACCTCCTGCCCGGGGGAGAGGTGGGCCAGTCCGACGGCCTTCAACAGGGTTCGGGCTTTCTCCGGATCAAAATCGTCTCTGGCCAATTTCAATTCGAAGGGGAAACGGAGGTTTTCCTCTATTGTGCCAGGCAAACAGGGGGCTTCTGAGGAGAGGAAGAGGCAATCTCTCCTGAAAAGGGGCAGTTCCCTCAAAGAATAGGAGCGTCCGCGTAAAGTCCTTTGGGCTCCAGGGGCCGGGTGAAGGCCGACGATTTGTCTCAGAAGGGTGGTCTTGCCGCTTCCTGAAGGGCCAGAGAGCAGGACACATTCGTTTTCTGAGATCTCTATGAAGACCTCCTCATAGAGGAGACGATCTTTGGCGTAAGCGGTGAACGGACCAGCAGACAGGAGACTCATCTGAAAGGCCTCTGACGGGCTTCTTCCCATAGATGGCAGAAACAGGGCTTTTCTTCCGCGAGACACGCCCGGGTAGCCGTGATCTTGAGGGTAACAGGGGCCAGAAGAGTGGTGACAAAGGCCATGATCACCAGGGCTGAGAACTGGGTTTCTGTCAGGAGGGGTTCTGTGATCCTGCCATGGGCCAGAAGATCTTCACTCAGCTTTACAACTACGGTGGCTACCACCAGTTCAACGGCTCCTCGGCCGTTCATCCCAGAGGCCACCACCAAACACTCCCAAAATCGGTAACCAAAGGCGTGCAATCCCAAACCGCTTCCGACAAATTTCCCGACGATGGCAGCCAGGGTAAGAACCAAAGTGTAAGCCAGGAAATGAAAGTCAAGGTGCCAGTGGAGGTGGAAGGCCAAGGTGGCAAAGAAAATGGGGGTCAAAAATCCATAGCTCAGTCCGTAGAAGCGATCGCTGATGGCCCGGTAGACATCTTCTCGCATGATTTCCTTTCTGACGAACTGTCCGGCGAGAAAAGCACCTATGATGAGATGAAGGCCAGCCTTTTCAGCCAGATAAGCGAGAACGAGGGCGGTGATCAGGGCAAAAGTGAAACTTTTGGCCCCTTCATCTGTCAAACGTCTGGTGAAACGCGGAAAGACGTAGTGCCCGGCGAGGAAAGTAAAACCAAAGAAGAGGAGCACCTTCAGCACAATGAACATGAGATTCAGGAAGTCGATCTTTCCGCTTTTGGCCAGACCCACCAGGACGGAAAGACTTATCAAAGAAAGGATGTCGTCCAGGATGGCAGCCCCGATGATGATGTGTCCCAGTTCTGTGCGGTTGATCCTCATGTTTTGGAGGATGACCGCTTGCACCGCTATGGCGGTGATTGAGATCCCCATGCCCACAAAAAGAGACTGATAGATGGTCCCCCCGAAAATCCTGGTCACACCATAGCCCAGGACAAAGGGGACGACGAATCCCCCAAGGGCGACACCTAGAGAGGGCCAGAAGTGTTCTAAAAGTTCTTTGGGGTCCATTTCCATGCCAGCGTAAAACATAGCAAAGAAGATCCCCAGTTCTGCCAGGAGCTCGATACCCGGAGAGGGAGCCACCAATCCGAGAAGAGGGGGGCCGAGGAGGAGTCCGGCGATCAGTTCCCCGAGCATCACCGGAAAACCAAGTCTCTGGGCGATACTTCCACAGACCCAGGCTCCAGCAAGGATGAGAAGGAGATTGATGATGAGCTCCGGGGTAATCATGTCTAACATTCTTAACACTTCAGGGGTTTTCTACGAAGAGTTTTTCATCTTTCTGGGGGCGGCGGGAGATGGTATTAGTGCGAAAAATAGGAGGGTCTATGGGTGAGAAGAAACCCTGGGGAGGCCGCTTTGAGGAAGAGACCGACGCTCTGGTCGAGGAGTTTACCGCTTCCGTGCACTATGACCAGCGTTTGGCCCTTTATGACATCCGCGGAAGTGTGGCTCACGCGCGCATGTTGGCGGCTTGCGGAATCATCTCTCGGGAGGAAGCAGAGCTCATCATAAAAGGGCTGGAAGAGATTGCCATCGAGATCAAAGAGGGTCGTTTCAAATGGCGCCGTGAGCTGGAAGACGTTCACATGAACATTGAGATGGCCCTGCGAGAACGCATCGGGCCGGTAGCTGGTAAGTTGCACACGGCTCGCAGTCGCAATGACCAGGTGGCCACAGATGTACGTCTTTTCTTGCGAGACGTGATCGACGAGACCCTGGTCCTTCTCCTTGAGTTACGCAGGGCCCTGGTTGAAAAGGCGGAAAAATCCCTCGATCTAATCATGCCAGGGTTTACCCATCTCCAACACGCCCAGCCTGTGCTCCTGGCCCATCATCTGCACGCTTATTACGAAATGTTTCGGCGGGATACCGAGCGTTTTCGAGAGGCCCGACGGCGTGTCAACCTCTGTCCCCTGGGGAGTGCAGCCCTGGCCGGGACCCCCTTCCCCATTGATCGCGAGATGGTAGCGCGGGAGCTGGGTTTTGACGGGCTTACACGAAATAGCATGGACGCCGTCTCAGATCGGGATTTTATCCTGGAGTTCATGGCGGCTTCCTGTCTCACTTTCGTCCATCTATCACGTCTGATGGAGGAGTTGATCCTTTGGATGAGTCCGGAATTTGCTTTCATCGACCTGCCTGACCGGCTTTGTACAGGGAGTTCCATCATGCCACAGAAGAAAAATCCGGACGTGGCAGAACTCATCCGAGGTAAGACGGGCCGCGTTTACGGCCACCTGGTTTCACTCCTTACGGTTCTCAAGGCCCTGCCTCTCACCTACAACCGTGATCTTCAGGAAGATAAAGAGGCCCTTTTTGACACTTGTGACACGTTGAGTCTTTCTCTCAAGTTGGCCACTTCCTTGATCCGGGGCCTTGTTCCCAAACCGGAACGCCTGCGAGCGGCCTGCGAGGAGGGACATCTTACAGCCACCGATCTGGCAGACTATCTGGTGACCAAAGGCCTTCCTTTCCGAGAGGCCCATCACGTGGTGGGACGAATCGTTAATTACGCCGAAAAAGAAGGCTTAAAACTCTGGGAGATTCCCTTGGCCAAGTTGCGGGAGTTTTCCGAGCTCATCGAGGAGGATGTCTATCAGTGGCTTACTTTGGAGGGGTCCGTGAAGAGGCGCCGAGTCTTCGGGGGCACTTCTCCTGAAAGGGTAAAAGAGGCCCTGGCCCAGGCCAGAGAAGAACTGGCCAGAGAGTCTTCCTGATGCAGATTCGTCCTAAGGCCCGATCACAAGCCCGAATGGAGAACCTGGCCGTGGTTCTGGTGGAGACCCTTTATCCTGAAAACATCGGATCTGCTGCCAGGGCCTGTGCCAATTTCGGCGTGGAAGAGCTCATCCTGGTGCGTCCAAAACGCTTGGATTCAGAGAAGATGCGAGCCATGGCCACCAAGGCCGGTGGACCGGTGCTTGAGAAGATGAAGGTTTACGAACGTCTTGAAGAGGCCCTGGCCCCTTTCCACTATGTGGTGGGGACTACCGCTCGTTTGGGAAGGCAACGCAAGGTTTATGAGACCATCCGGGAAGCCGCTCCTCGCCTGGTCGAACTTTCACAGAAAAACCGCATTGCCCTTGTTTTTGGAAATGAAAAATGGGGTTTGACCAACGAAGACCTCTATCATTGTCACACAGTGGTCACCATTCCGACTACGGAACAGGCCTCTCTCAATGTTTCTCAGGCGGTGGTTATCATTCTTTACGAAATCTTTTCTCAAACGGCTGAGATCTCTCTGCCCAAACCCAGACTTGCTACCATTGAAGAGCTTGAGCCCATGTACCGTCTGCTCCAGGAGACCCTTGAGGCCATCGACTATGTCCCTCATGAAAACGTGGTCCTCTGGATGACCACCATCAGGCGGTTCCTTTCACGGCTAGATCTTACGGCTCAAGAGGTGCGCATCATCCAGGGTTTCTGTCGAAACCTTCTGTGGCATCTGAAAGAAAAGACCCCAAAATAATTGACAGGTGGACGTGTCCCCTTGGGGTGGTTTCAAAAGATCATTTCTTTTTGGCCTTCAGCAGGAATTTCAGCAGTCAGCCCCGCCGGGACCTTCTCGGCACTGATGCGGCGGGAAAGCTTTGTTTTCCTGGGGGCTTCAGCAGGCGCTACCCGGGCGTGAAGACCTTCTTTTCATCCCGCAACGATCCCGGGCGTTACCAAAGCGTGGCAGGAGACGCAAGTTTGGGTGGCCTCACTTACCTTGGCCAGGCTGGAGGTATAGGAACCACCCCATAACAGGATCACAAGGACCAAGATCAAGCCCATCATCTTCCTTCAGGAAGGACAAGGGGGAGGCACCCTCCCCCTTTTTGAAAACTACTTGAGTTCCAAGGTGATCTGGGCGGAATTGACCAGGATAGGAGCGTATTCGTCTTCGGGCAGATCGAAAAACTTCCCAACCGAGCTTGGAATCTGAGCGTAGAAGAGGTTGGCCTTGATGGTGATGGGGCCTTTGGCTTCTGCAGGAATCCGGAAGGTGTAGGTTTCGATCTTGGTCTCCCGCGGACCGATGCGGTAATCCACTAGTTCGTTATTGGCGGTGTACCACTGGCAGATGGTCATCCGACCTTTGGGATCGAAGAAAGGCTTACGAAAGATTCGAGCCCCAGCTGGCAGGTCACCGTCTCGTTTGAGGCCTTTGAAGTCCTTGAGATCCATGATTTCACCGATGGCGAAGTAAGCGTAGGCGTTAGGATCAGCGATGGTGTATTCTTCACCTTTGAATCCTTTTCTGTCCACAGGCAGGTGCCAGCTCTTGCCATTGGCGTCAATGGCCCAGACCTCAAGCCAGAGCATCCGCTCTTCGGCAGAGCCAGAGGGAATCATGTGTCCCACCTTGCCGTTGAAGAGTTCGGCCCGAATTTTTACCGTCTCTCCGGCTGATACCTTTTCTTTGTTGGCGTAGAGGGCGATGTCTACCGCGCCAGCCAGTTTGGCCGGGGAGTGGGAACCCTGGAAGGCGTGGTGAGCCATGTCAGCCCGCTTGGGTCCCATGGAGGCCGCCTTGCCAGGGGCACGATACATATGACAATCCTGACACACTACTCCTTCCTTGGCGTAAGGTCCGGCCTTCCACTCCCGATAGGTGGCCTTGACCCAAGCCCCATAAGGGCTGGCCTCGTCGTGGCAGGTGGCGCAGAATTCCGCAGATTTAATGAAATCAGACTGTTTTACCTTGTGGCCCATGGGCTTGGCGTCGGCTCGAGGACCAACCTTGGTCTTTCCGGGTTCTATGATGTAGCTGAAGTTGAAAGGTTCCTTTTCGGTGGTGCCGGTGATGTTATGGCAGATCTCACAGGAAACACCTTCGTTGGCCCTGGTACCGGCGGAAGCAGGCTTGGGCGGGATGTCACCAGCTAAAAAGGCCAAAGGCGCATGACATCCGATACAACCCGCTTTTACTCCCGCGACTTTGGGCTCTTTCATGGCGTGTGGCAGAGCGAGTTTGAAGTATTCGACCTGGTCCCACGCGTGGGTGAAAGCCTTGGACATCATGTTTTCTTTCCATTCCTGATAAATCTCTTTGTGACAGCCCCCGCATTTTCGAGGTTCTTTGAAATCGTGGTACTTGAAGCTTCCCATCTCAGCAGCCAGGGCTGGAGTGGCCAGGAAACAAAAGACCAAAAGACCGATCAACCTCTTCATAGTCACACCTCCTAATCTGTGGGATTAAAAGCTGATTTGGGGGCTCCGCAGACCGGACAGGTCCAGTCTTCCGGTAGATCTTCGAAAGCTGTACCCGCGGCAAATCCTCGATCCACGTCCCCTTCTGCTGGGTCGTAAACGTAACCACAAACCGAACAGACATATTTCTGCATACACGTCCTCCATCGGGCGGCTGGGCCGCCCTTTTCGTAATTAGTTGTCGAGGTTTTCTGGTTTCCAGACCTCCCAAACCTTGCCCGCCAGATCCGGCGAGGGCTTGAGAGTGGGTTTGCCCGGACGCCATTCTGCTGGACAGGCTTCACCGGTGTGTTCGCGTACGTACTGGAAGGCATCGATCTGACGGAGAAGTTCGTTGATGTTGCGCCCCACCGGAGCGTTGAGCATCTCAATGGATTGAATGACGCCGTCAGGGTCAATGATGAAGCGGCCTCTAAGATTAAGGCCCAGTTTTTCGTCGTAGATGCTATAAAGTTGCCCTATCTTGCCTGCCACGTCCCAGAGAAGCGGGAAGGGCACACCGCCAGGGACCATTTTGGAGAGTTCAGTCTCTTGCCAGACCTTGTGGGTGAAGACGGTGTCGGTGCTGATGGCAAGAACCTCTACGTTGCGCTTTTTGAACTCCTCGTAGCGCGCCGCGACCGCGGCTAGTTCCGTGGGTCACACAAAAGTGAAATCTGCCGGGTAGAAGAAAATAACCACCCACTTGCCTTTGAGTTCAGAGAGTTTGATGGTTTTGATCTCTCCATTCACGTAAGCCTGGGCCTCAAAATCCGGTGCCATGATACCTGGACGTACACACATACTACTCCCTCCTTTGTGAAAGCTAATTTAATTTGAATCTTTCTTAAAAAGAAAGCTTTCTTTTGTCAAGGATGTTTTTATAGAAATTCCCACCTCAGCTTTAATAGATAAGCATTTCCCGAGATGACACAAGGAAAGCCGGTGAGGGCTACACGAAGCAGCCCTCACCCTGATCTAAGGGTTGGTCGCCATGGTGACAGAAGTGAGGTCCACCTTTCTTTGAGCAAGCTCTCGATCGATCATAAAGATCCCTCCTGGAGCGTCAGCAACCAGCTTCATCTTCTCTACCAGAGAACCAAAGGAATCTTCTTCCTCCACCTGCTCAGTCACGAACCACTGCAGGAAGATGTAAGTGGCGTGGTCTTTTTCCTCTTGGGCCAGCTCTACCAAACGGTTGATCTTCTTGGTTACTTCACGTTCGTGATCAAGGCCGTATTCCAGCACTGCTAGAGGGGACTTCCAATCGGTTGGAGGCTGATCAATGGCTTCTAGGCGAACTCTTCCCCCTCTTTCGTTGACAAAGTGGTAAAACTTCATGGCGTGAACGCATTCTTCCACGGCCTGGGCTTTCATCCAGCCGGCAAAGCCTTCCAGGGAAAGACTTTCGAAATAAGAGGCCATGGAAAGATAGAGATAGGCGGAGTAAAATTCCCACTTGATCTGTTCGTTCAGGGCTTTTTCCATCCTTTCACTAAGCATGACTTCCTCCTTATAGGATCAGGATTCCAGGAGTGGTTTACCCTGATAGGTAACGCTCTTCAGGATCTTTTCAGCTTTTTCCACCGCGATGGGTGGCAGCTTTCCGTAAAGCAGTTTTTCGTTCATTTCCTGAGCTTCGTGGATACACCACCAGAGCAGATCCACCAGGGCCTTGGCCTTTTCGCGGGGACGATTGCCATAAGCTTGTTCCTGGTAAATGATGATCCAGGTGAGGGCGGAAATGGGATAGCCGTCAGGGGCCGGGGTGTCCGTGAGGGAGCAGCGGGTGTCGTCTGGAATTTCGATGTTTGCAGCGGCAGAAATGGCCTTAAGGGTCGGTTTGACAAACTTTCCCGCGCGGTTTCTAAGGGCAGCCACCGGGATGTGGTTTTTTTCAGCATAGGAGATTTCGATGTAGCCGATGCACCCTGGAATCTGTCTGATGAGTCCAGCCACTCCCGCGTTTCCCTTTCCTCCCATACCCACAGGCCACCGCACCGCCTTGCCCCGACCCACGCGCTTGCACCATTCTTCACTTATTTTGCACAAATAGTCCGTGAACACGTAGGTTGTGCCAGAACCATCGGAACGATAGGCCACCATGATGGGCAGAGGAGGAAGCTTGCTCCCCGGATTGATCTCTTGCAAACGGGGGTCGTTCCACTTCCGAATCTTACCCAGATAGATGTCGACCAGCGTTTCCGGGGTAAGTTTGAGCTCCCTTACTCCCGGCAGGTTGAAGCCTATGGCGACAGCTCCTACGGCCGTGGGGATATGAAGTATTTTCCCGGGGGCCCGGGCCAGCTCCTCATCGGACATGGGGGCGTCTGTGGCCCCAAAATCTACGGTGCGAGCCAAGAGCTGACGTATGCCACCCCCTGAACCAATGGCTTGGTAGTTCACCTTAACACCGGTCTTTTTGTAATAGACATCAAACCATTTGTGATACAAAGGATAGGGAAAAGTGGCTCCTGCCCCGAGCAGGGTGACCTTCCCAGCCCAGACTGTGTTCGCCAGAAAGAAAAACAACAGAACAATCAGCCAGCTCCTCCTCATTTTCGACCTCCTGGTCCTTTTTGTTTAAAACTTTAAGCCCAAAAAGTGGTAAAACACCCGCTTCTTTGTGGCATCTTTGTGACAAATTATAATGCCCTCTCATGTGGCAAGTGATCCTGGAAGGAAGGGATACTCTTGAGCTGAGGGGACTTAAGCTCCTTTTTGAGGACGAACTCGAAAGAGGGAGGAAGCTCCTGGTGTTAGAAGGTCCCTCCAAGGCTTTTGAAGAATTTCTACTCTCTCTCCCCGCTGGGCTACTGGTTTCGTGGGAGGAGACAAGTGGCCATCTCTTGAGGCTCCCTTCTGGCTTGGCTTTGAAAGGCTTTGGTTCTCCGGGGCCAGAAGAGCTCGTTCTTCGGAGCCGCGGGGCCTTTGGCAGTGGTTTCCACCCCACCACCAGGCTCTGCCTCCGTCTCCTGGACGACTTCCTCCAGGAAAACCCTCCGGGATGGGGCCTCGATTTTGGAGCGGGCACGGGCATCCTCTCCCTGGTGGCAGCCAAACGGGGTTGTCACATGGTGGCCTTGGAAATAGATCAGAAGGCCCTTGAGGTGCTCAAGGAAAATGCCCAACGAAACCATCTCTCTTCTTTGGTTCATCCGGTTTGCGGGGGTCTTGAAGCCGTCAGAGGACCTTTTTCTCTGGTCTTGGCCAACATCTATCTCCGTTTCCTCGTTCCAGAGGCTCCCAAACTGAAGGCCCTGGTTCCAGGGGGTGCCCTCATTCTTTCGGGCTTCTTCGAGGAATCACTGTCCCAGGTACTGGCTGCTTACGGAGAAGAACCAGCGCGCGTAGTCATTGAGAAGGGTTGGGCCGCGGTCTTGTTTCGTCTCACTCCTTGAAGACCGGACACTTTTTCCTGCGATCCCACTGGCGCATTACGGGATCCGAGAAGTCTCGATGACAAGAGAGACAGAGACCCACACGCAGGATGCGTTTGAGTTCCTCCGCCCTGAAGGCCCTGAGGTCGGGTCGAGAGAAACGAACGAAGACTCGACCTTCGAGATTGGTTACCGCCGAGAGGGGAAAGTCTAGCCCCAGGAGCTCAGAAGGTGCCTTTTCTACGGTTTCGAGGTGCCATTTCCCCTGGCCTCGATAACTCAGGGTTCCATAACCCAGTCCCAGGGTCTTGGCCGAAAGATGGCAGTCTTCACAGGAACGGGCCTTGTCCGTGGCATGGGGATCCATGAAAGACCAGGTGAGGCGTTTAAACTCCCTCTCTACCCCCCCGTCCCGGGAGAGGATGGTGACGAAGTCCTGTCAGCCTGGTACGATGATCACCACCTCTTCCCCCTTGACCCCCAGGGTGGGAGTTTCATAGCGCATGTAGCTTCGAAATTCTTCCCAGGCTCCGGGAGTTTCCTCTCCGGCAAGTTTGTCCAGCTGTTTTTCACGAGGGTCTCGCCTTACGTGGCAGCCAAAACACTGTGGGACTCTCGGGGCATGGCAGGACTGACAACTCAAACGACGATGCACCGGATGGCGGCATTTTATCGGATCCGGGGGTTTCAAAGGGTGTTCCTTCCCCTGGTTGTCCTTTAGGATGAGGCGTCCGTTTTTTTCTATCACTTTGGATAAACGTCGCCCTTTCCGAGAAATTCCCTGGCCTCCGTGACAGCTTTCACACGTTATCTCAACGCTCTCTTCAAAATGGACGTACTCCCGACCGTCTCCCATGGTCTCCTCAGGCAGGTGGCAGTCAGCACAGCTCAGCCCAGCCTTGTAATGGAGGTCTGCCGGGATGAGGTCGACGAAACGGCCATCTTCCAAAGTTTCTGCTCCGAACTCTCCTTCGATTAACGGGGCTCCATAGCCTTCGTCTTCGTAGAGACCTTGGTAGGTAAGACCAATACGACCACTGCGGTTGTGACAACGGGTGCAGTTTTCCACCGGGATGCGGCGGGTGAGGACCGGGTGCTTGGCTTCTTTGGAGCCAGGAACCAGATGACAGGCCACGCATCCGCCCCCTTTCTCCCCCAGGAAGCCTGGATATTTGCCCTTTTCCAGCCAGAGATGGCAGGTACCACACAATTTACGAAAGTAGTCCAGAGCCAGAGAGGTATTCGATGAAAGCATGAGTTCCCTCACGGTTTCCCCGGGGCGTTTGGCCGGTGCCGAAGCCGGAACTTCGCCCCAGTAGCGTCGGAGGGTATCTATAATGCCCCGGTTGGTAGCCATGAGCGATTTCTTCACCCTTTCCGGGTAGCCCGGATGACAGGTCGGTTGTCCGCAAGTTTTTTCCACCACTCTCAGATCTGCGGGGTTCTTGATCAATCCACGATGGGCCAGGGATTTGTCGATGCGCAACGGATCTCCACCGTGACACGGGGAACACCCCACCACCTCGCGGGCGTGTACCTTTTCGGGCCTTTCCTGATGGCAGGCCAGACACATCTCGATCCGTCCCGACGTGGTGGTAAAGACCCTGGGGGCTCTGGTTCGAAAACCCTCCCGTATCAGGAGGCTCAACAAGACCAAAAGTCCCAGAGCGAGGAGGAGACGTTTCATCGAACCGCTCCCATCGTGGTGAGGATGAGGTAAGAACCCGTCCAGAGGATGAGGATCAGGGCCAGTGGCCGGGGGGCCAGAGGGAAGCCCATCAAAGCCAGAACCGGGATCAGGGGGAAAGAGACACCAGCTACGAAAGGAGGCAGGTGTCTCAGCAACTCTTGGACTCCCAGGAAAAACCAGGGACCCTTGAGCAAGGCTTCGAAGTTCGGGGCTTCAAGCCCTACTGGAAGCACCAGGGCCAGAAAGGACCCCACCACCGCCCAGAGGGATAGATCTTCCGCCTTCAAGGCCCGGAGGCGAAAGTGCCAGAGACCGCTGACAGCCAATACCCCCAGCGAAAGATAAATGTGGGCCATGAAAGCACGATGGATGCCTTCGGAGACCGCAAAGAAGAGGCGATCTATCAGGATTCCGATCCAGGGGATCTTGAGGGCCAGGTGTTCGGCGATTTGTCCGGCTGCCAGGCCGGTCTGATCACCACGGATGATGTAACCGGTAAAAAGGGCCAGGGTCACCAGAGGAAAGGCTCCAACCAAAAAGGCCCAGCGCCAGAGGGGACGCCGCTTTTCTGCTCGGTTCAGAAGGGCTTCCACCAGGTGCCAGATCAGAAGGAGGAAGGTTAGCTGTCCGGTGTAGTAGTGAAAGGCCCTCCAGAAAGAACCGAAGGGGATTACGGTTTCCAGACCCACCGTGGAAACAAGCGGGATGTCTTCGTGGAAGGGATAACTCACCAAGACCCCAGAGACCACGGCCAGCAGGAAAGAGGCCGCAAGTCCCCAAGAGACCCAGGGTCTAAGCCGGTAACTCAACGATCAGCCCCCCTTCAGTCTTCTTCACTGGCAGGCGTGTGAGATCTTTTTTGGCAGGTCCCGCCAGATAACGGCCCTCAAGAGAGAAACGGCTCTGATGGCAGGGACAAACGAACTCCTCTCGTTGGGGATCATAGGTTACCGGACAACCCAGGTGTGGACAGCGGCGAAAGAGGGCCAGAGGTCCGTCCTTGGTGAGGCGGAGAAAAAAGCCGTCTCGAACCAGGATTTGTCCGGGCTTGAGTTCTTCCTTCACCAATATTTTGCGGGGAGGGCGGGGTAGGATTTTGCTGACCGAAAAAAGCCCCATTCCGCCCAAGCCCAGTAAAAACAGGCCACCTGTCATCTTGATGAAGGAGCGTCTCTTGGCAGACACGAGGCCAGTATAGTGAGTCGTTACCAGGGGTTCAACAGGGATCAGTCTTCAAGCCCTAGGAGACGGCGGCGTTCAAGGACGATGGCCTCCATTTGATCGGCGGCTTTCTGGGGGTCACCTTCTACGAAAAACCAACCCCCGAGGATGTCTTTCAGACCCCGGGTGAGGATTTCGGTGACCCGTGAGGCCCCGAGGATAGGGGGTTCTGGCCAGAGGTGTACCGGGACCCCGGAGGCCACGAAATAGACTCCGATGGAAACCGCCTTTTCAGTGGTCCATTCCGGGGCAGACCCTACCACAGGGAGATCCGAAACGTCTGCGCCCAGGGTGTCTGCTATAGCAGCCAGGAGGACCAGGATGCGGCTACAATCCACACAGGAACCAAGATGGAGGGCCGGGGGAAGGCCTAGGGCCTGACATACCTCTTTCAGTCCTGGTCCGCAGAGATCTTGGGCCGCTGGTTTCATGAGACCGTGTTTGGCCGCGGCAATGGCCCAGCAACCGGTCCCAACAACCAGGATGTCCCGGCCAATAAGTTCTCGGGTCAATTTTACGTGAAAGAGATCCTGGGTGACTTTGGGGTTGTTACAGCCCACGATACCTGCAAAGCCTTTGATTTTTCCCGCTTTAACGGCCTCGATCACCGGATTCACCGTCCCTCCTAGGGCTTCCAGGAGGGCCTCCACACTGAAACCCACCAGGGCTTCTTCAGCTATATCCGGAATTTCTACCCGGGCCTGATCGCGGGATTTGAAATTCTCAACCGCCAGGAGCACAATCTCACGGGCCACCTCTTCGGCTCGATCTTCGTGGAACTCCAGGTGAATGGCCCCTGGGAAACGGGCCTGTTCTGAGGTGGAGATGAATTTGGTGTGAAAACAACGGGCCAGTTCTGGAAGAGCCGGATAGATGCACTGTACGTCCACCACCATGGCCTCCACCGCACCAGTGGTGAGCACCAGCTCGGAATGCAGTTCGTTCCCTGCTACTGGTACCCCTTGCCGCATGAGGATTTCGTTCCCTGTGCAACAGAGTCCCACGAGGTTTATCCCTTTGGCCCCTACAGCCTTGGCCTTCTCTTGCATTTCAGGGCTCAAGGCCACCTGGACCAGCATCTCCGAGAGGACCGGTTCGTGACCGTGGACCACGATGTTTACGTAATCCTTTTCCAGTACCCCCAGGTTGGCTCGGATGGTCCTAGGACGAGGGGTTCCGAAGAGAATGTCCTGGAATTCTGTGGCGATAAGGGAACCACCCCAGCCATCAGCCAAAGCGCAACGCACTCCCTGTACCAGCAAAGAGAGAGGTTCGTGATCCACCCCCATGGTGGTCCGATGCATGATATCCACCACTTCGCGGTCGATATTGCGGGGGATGATTCGGATCTTTCCACCAGCAGGCAGAGGGGTCTCTTCCAATTTTTGCCAGCGAGCCAGCCGACTTTTGGGGGCGTAGGCTGTCAGGAACCTGAGGGGGGATTCATCCTGTTTGCCAAAGTCCTGAAGGGCTATCTCTGCTACTTCCTTGGCCAGCTCCTGAGGAGGGCGTCCTTCGACTTCAAGCCCCAGCCTTTTGGCCACAGAGACCAGTTTGGCAGGATCTTTTATTTGGTATTCCTGGTTGCGGCCTTCCGCTACTTCACGCAGGAGCAAGGCCGGACGGCGTCCGTGATCGGAATGAGCCGCAGCCCCGGCGGCGATCATCCGGGCCAGGTGTCGGGCCACCATGGTCTCAGCCGTGGCCCCGCAAACCCCTTTCTCAGGGCCGTTCCCAAAGGGATCGATACGACAGGGCCCCATCACACAATGACGACAACAAAGCCCCAGACGACCAAAACCACACTGGGGTTGTTGAGCCTCAAGGCGGTCCCATATGAGTTCGAGACCCTCTCTTTGGGCCCGTTGCACCATCTGACGGGCTGCCGGATCAAAGCTTAGAGTCCGATCCTTCATCTTCCCTCCGGGCCTTAAATTTCAGGAACCTGCTGGCGGCGAGTTGCCGACGTCTTGAGACCAGCTCTTCAGGACGGATCAAACGCAGGGCCCTGGTGGGGCAAGCCTTAACGCAAGCCGGGTCTCCATCACAGAGATCACATTTCACTATTTGACCCGAGATCAGCTCTATAACCCCAAAAGGACAGGCCAGGACGCAGGAATAACATCCGATACAACGTTCCGCCTGGACAACGATAGCCCCGGTTACTGGATCACGCACCAGGGCGTGGGTGGGGCAAGCCCTGACACACAGGGCCTTTTGACATTGACGACAACTCAGGGGTATGGCTTTTTCTCCTACAGCTTCTACAAAGATGCGTTTGGAAGGTTTCTCTCTGGCGAGGACCGCCTTTGCGAGATCCTGTGTTTCGGAGTGAGCCACGGCACAAGCTAACTCACAGGAGTGACATGCCAGACAACGACGATGATCTGCCACGATAACTCTCATCGAGATCTCTATGCCAAATTTTGCTCTCAGAATCAATCAAATTCTGCGGAAAGCATCTTTTAAACTGAGTCGAGCCGTTCTCCAGAGATCGTGAAAAAAGTGAGAATCCTTGTCAGGTGAGAGATTTTTGGCTAGTGATTTGGCCCGAGTCGGGAGGATAGCTATGGAGGCACTTCTCATTATTGACATGATAAACGATTTCCTGCATCCCAAGGGGGCCCTTTATTGCGGAGAGGAAGTGCGTCAGATCATCTCTCCGCTGGCCAAGCACCTGGAACGTTTCCGTCAGGACGGGAAACCGGTGATCTATCTCTGTGATCGCCATCGCGAAGACGACCCTGAATTTTTGGCCTTTCCCAAACACGCCGTGGCCGGGACCTGGGGAGCGGAGGTGATCGAAGAGTTGATTCCCAAAGAAGGGGATTTCGTGGTACCCAAGACCCGCTTTTCTGGTTTCTTTCGGACCAATCTTGAGGAAATTTTACGGGACCTGGGGGTCAAAAGGGTCGTCCTTACCGGGGTCTGCACCAGCATTTGCGTCATGGATACCGCGGCAGACGCCTTTTTCCGCGATTTTCAGATCACCGTGATCTCCGAGGCAGTGGGAGACTTCGACCAGGAGATGCATCGGTTTGCGCTCAAGCGCATGGAAAGGATTTATCGGGCGGAGATAAAATGAGACCCCTCTCGCCTCTTTTCACTGACCTCTATGAACTCACCATGGCTGCGGTCTATTTCGAGCGTGAGATGTTCGCCCCTGCCACCTTTTCTCTTTTCGTGCGCCGCTATCCTCCCAACTGGCGTTTCTTTGTAGCCTGCGGTCTCGAAGAAGTGCTGACTTTTCTGGAAAACTTTCGTTTTACCGAGGAGGATCTAGCTTATCTCGATTCCCTGGGTCTTTTCAAGCCGGATTTCCTAGACTATCTGCGGGGCTTACGTTTTAGCGGTGAAGTCTTCGCCATGCCGGAGGGCACCGTCTTTTTCGCCGGAGAACCGGTGCTGGAAGTCACAGCCCCTATCATCGAGGCCCAGCTGATAGAAACCTTTGTGATCAACGCCTTGAATTTCGGCTCCTTGGTGGCCAGCAAGGCTGCACGTTGCATGTTAGCCGCCAAAGGACGCTCTCTGGTGGACTTTGCTGCACGCCGTACCCAGGGGATCGACGCCGCCTTGAAGGTGGCACGGGCTTCGTACCTAGCGGGTTTTGTGGCCACCAGTAACACCTTGGCTGGCAAACTTTATGGCATCCCGGTTACCGGGACCATGGCCCATTCCTTCATCGAGAGCTTCCCTCGAGAAATAGAGGCCTTTTACGCCTTTGCCGAGATCTTCCCAGAGAACACCGTTCTCCTGCTTGATACTTATGACACGCTGGCCGCGGTGGAAAAGGCCATTGAGGTAGCCCAAAGGCTTGAGGCCCAAGGCCATCGCCTGAAGGGTGTGCGTCTTGACAGTGGAGACCTGGTCTCCCTGGCCCAAGAGGTTCGTCGCCGCCTGGACGCAGCTGGTTTGCAATATGTGAAAATCTTCGTCAGCGGCGGACTGGACGAATATCGAATCGCCGATCTCTTGGAGGCCGGTGCTCCCATTGATGCCTTTGGAGTGGGTACCAAGATGGGAGTTTCAGCTGATGCTCCCTATCTTGACGCCGCTTACAAACTGGTGGTTTACGACGGACGCCCGGTGACCAAGCTCTCCACGGGGAAGAAGACCCTGACCGGCCAGAAACAAGTCTTCAGGTTTCAAGAAGAACACTTCGAACGCGACTTGATAGGTTTGCGCGAGGAGGAAGTGCCGGAAGCCGTCCCGCTTCTCGAACCCGCAATGAAAGGGGGGCAAAAGATAAGAAAAGACTCCCTTGCCGAGATCCGACAAAGGGCGACCCAGGCTCTAGCTATGCTGCCAGAACCTTTGCGGAGTATTCGCCCCAGCGAAACCTTCTTCCCGGTGGAATTGACCCCCCGTCTTAAAGCCCTCCAGCAAAAAGTGGAGCAGGAGATCAGGGAAAGGGAAGGATTGTTCTAGCTTGCAAGCTGTGGTCTTATTGGGGCATGGAGTGGCCAGCCTTTGACCGACGGGAAAAGCTTAATCTTTCACTGGCGGTACTTCTGTGCGTCCTTTTCGGAATTCGGTATTATCCTTCCAACCTGGAGCGCACTTTTTATGAGTCCTTTCGCTGGATTTTTGGTTTTTTCTTCTACAGCGGGGCCCTGACTTTTTTCTTCCACGGTCTCTTCCGCAAGATGTTCAAGAAGACCTTTTCTTTGAAAACCGGGATCAAGCTGGCTCTTTGGATGGCCGTTTTCTTTGCCATCAGTCAATCTATCCATGAGGTGTTCTTCCCGGATTACCAGGGCTCCTGGCACGACATCTTGCGTTTCTTGGGTTGGGGAAAAAACTGACTACTCCGTCCCGGAAACCGGCCCCACCGTGACCAGGACGTAAGCCTGATTTTCGAGATACTTCTTAGCGACCCTGTTTATGTCTTCCGGGCTGACCTCCTGGATCTTCTGTATGTAACGCAACCCAAATCGGTATCCCAGGCCGAGGACCTCGTTAAGGGCCTGTTCCATGGCCTGGGCGCTGTTGGTCTGGAGGCCGGTTTGATAGCGACCCACCAACCAGCGCTGGGCCCGGCGCACTTCCTCTTCAGATACCCCTTCTTGGTTGAGTCGGGTAATCTCTCGCCAGAGTCCGGAAAGCGCCTGACGCCTTTTCTCAGGAGCCGTGGCGATGTAGAAGCCAAGGCCTCCGGTGTTGACGCCGAGTGTGAGGAAGGAAGTCACATTGTAAGCCAGGGCCTCCTGATCCCTCAGTACGCTAAAGAGGCGCCCACCCTGACCGGCTAGAATGGCATTCAACACCTCCATAGGGAACCGATCTTCGTCAAAGATGCTTGGCGCCCGGAAACCCAAGATAAGATGGACCTGCTCCCTCTCCATGTTGATGGTGGAAATGCGCGGTTCAAGCAAAGGGGGCACTTCCTGGTCTTTGGGATAGGGTTCCTCGGGGGCCTTCCAGCCGGAGAACAGTTCTTCCACCAGGGCCAGGGTCTTCTTTTCATCCACGTCTCCCACAATGGCAAGCACTCCTTTGTCAGGCCGTACAAAGCGATGATAGGCCTTCTGGAGGTCTTCGCGGGTGAGATTTTTGATGACTTCTGGATCTCCCAGCACGTTTAGACCGTAAGGATGAGGAGAGAAAAGTAGCCGGTAGAACTCACGGAGGGTGAGCTGAAGGGGATCGTCCTCCTGGCGAGCGATGGCAGAGAGGAGCTCAGGCCGAACTTTATCCAGCTCTTCGGCGCTGAAGGTTGGTTCCAGGGCCACCTCGGCAAAGAGTTTTAATCCCTCCTGAAAGTAATCGGAGAGGAAGTTGGCTTCCAGACCGAAGGTGTTTCGTCCGGAAAAGCCTTCCAGTTGTCCGCCCATGGCCTCGATAGTGGCAGCCAGCATTTCGGCACTGTGCCTGGGGGTCCCTTTGGTCCAGGTGGCCACCATGGTACGAAAGAGGCCGTTGGTCTCTTTGGTTTCAAAGCGCAACCCACCAGGGAAAATAAGGGTCATGGCCACAGCAGGGACGTCTCTCTGTGGAGTGATGAGCACGGTGAGACCATTTGCTAGTTTTTTCTTTAGGGTGGGGGTGATCCACCGTTCCTCTCCGGGTTTGACGCCTGAGGCCTCGAGCTGGGCTTCTTCTACCAGGTCTTTTAGGTCTTCTGAGGAGATGATTTCTCCCACTCCCTGGGCCAGGAGCCCCGCCACCACGGCTTTGGGACTGAAATATTTTTCCGCTACGGACCGAATGTCTTCAGCGCTTACCTTTTTGATGGCTTCGTAATAAGCACGAGACTTGAGTGGGTCTCCGGCGATCATCTGAAAGGTGCCCAGTTTACGAGCTTCACCCTGCATGGTCTCCCGGCTATATACGAAACTAGAGGCCACCATGGTGCGGGCCTTCTTCAGTTCTTCAGGAAGGATGGGGTCGTATTTGAGGCGAAAGACCTCCACTAGGATCTCTTTGATGACTTCACGTAGGTTTTCCGGCGGGGCGGTGCCGGCCACCTCAAAAAGTCCCGGTCCTTGAGGGGTAAAGGCGTAAGCAGAAATGGTATGGACCAAGCCCTTTTCTCGGCGCAGACGCCGGTAAAGACGCGAAGATTCTCCCTGGCCGACGAGGGCGGCCAAGACGTCCATGGCAGGTGCTTCTGGTGAGAGGAGGTTGGGGCCCGGAAGGGCCAGGTGAAAATAGCCTTCCTGAACGTTTCGTTCCAGGGTGACCAGAACCGGTGCCGTTTTTGGGGGCTCCTTGGGGAAAACAAACTTCTCCGGAGGCTTGGCCGGGACCTGTCCGAAATAGGCCGCAGCTTTGCTGAGAGCGGTCTCGGCTTCTACGTCTCCCACGATAACTACGGCCATGTAGCATGGCCGATAACGGCGGGCCATGTAATCGAGAATATCTTGGCGCGTGATAGCCTTCACCGTTTGAGGATAACCAATAATGGGACGCCGGTAAGGATACTTGAGATAAGCCTTGGACATCACGGCCTCAGCCAAGGCTATGGGAGGACGATCCTCTCTCATGCGCATCTCTTCCAGCACCACTTGTTTCTCGCGTTCCAATTCTTGGGGATCGAATTTGGAGTGAAAGATCGCGTCCGAGAGCACGTCGAGGGCGGTTTCCATGATGTCAGCGGGCCCGGTGACGTGATAACAGGTGTAATCGTAAGAGGTGAAGGCGTTGATGCTTCCCCCCAGGCCTTCAATGGTGGCAGCGATCTCTCCAGGACCTCTTTTTTCTGTGCCCTTGAAGATCATGTGCTCAATGAGATGGGTGATACCGGCCTCCTGATCTTTTTCATAAGCGCTGCCGGCCTTGACCCACACCTGCACCGCCACCACCGGGGCCCGATGATTCTCTTCCACTATGATGGTGAGTCCGTTCTCCAGAACGGTTTTGTGTATGCCCGGGGCGATTTCCATGCTCCATGCTCCTTGCACCAAAAAGATAAGAAAGATGAAAAGAAGGGGGATGATCCTCTTCATCTTGGCACCTCCTCGAATGCTTTCAATCAAAGCCTCATTTTTCAGGAGATGCAACCTTTGTTAATTTGATGATAGCTTTTGAGAAGAAGTCTCGGTTTCATAAAGAGTCGAAAGGCCTTTTTTTCGGGGCGTTAGCGAGAGATAACGAGATCGAAAAATCCATTTTCGGCAGATTCTCCAATTTTTCCCGCAATTTTTGCCCCATTTTTGTTACCTAAATCTCTTTTACGTCTATCAAGAATGTTTGACACGAATGTTCAGTTTTGTTAGAGCCAGCCTACTGAGAGAAATTCA
>CAZVXP010000006.1:0-32973 GCA_964630855.1 uncultured Thermodesulfobacteriota bacterium
AGTTATCAGCCTAACTAAAAGGAATGGAAATTCGAAAAAGACGTAAACATCGTCCGGTGTCTTGCTGAATCCGAGTTCGTTGGCCGTTTTATTGGGGGTGGAATGGGTTCAATAAGAAAGAAAGATAGGTTTTTGTTTTTCGAAAGTTACAGTTTCTCCAGGATAAAGGATAAGGGGCTTTACTTGGCTCTTTAAAGCCAAACGTTTGAAAAGTTTGGGTGGATCATCTAACTCTTCGTCTCCCAGCCGATAAGCTCCCCAATGAATGGGAATGACAAATCTGGCCTTCAAATCTTCTCCAGCTCGAACGGCTTCTTCCGGGCTCATGTGAAACGGAGCCATCAACCAGCGTGGTAAAAAGGCCCCTGCTGGTAAAAGAGCCAAATCAAAAGGACCAAAATAATCACCTATCTCTCGAAAACCGAAGAAATATCCACTATCTCCCCCAAAAAACAGCCTAAATCCATCACTTTCTATGATAAACCCAGCCCATAAAGCCAAATTAGTATCTCTCAGTCCCCTTTTGGACCAGTGCTGGACAGGGACAGCCGTAAATCTCAAACTTGAGGTCTCGAAAGTTTCAAACCAGTCCAGTTCCATTACGGAGTAAGAGTTTGCTAAATATTTTCGAAAATTAAGCGGAGTAATAAGGGTAGGGGGGTTGGGTTTTAAGGAAACCAAGGTCACTAGGTCGAAGTGGTCTCGATGAGCATGGCTGTAAACCACGAAGTCTATGGGAGGAAGATCTTCAGGCCTCAGGGGAGGAGGGACGTGACGCTTTACGAAACCTCCAATATGGCCCAGGATTGGATCGAGAAGGAGGGTTTTCCCGCCAAATTTTAAGAAGACACTTCCATGCCCTAAAAAACAGACCAGGGGTCCATCGTGCTCGGTCAGGATTTCCGAAGAAGGGGTGATGACCGGGATAAACGCTCGAGAACGCTCTCGAAGGTGAGAAACTTTCCATTTGATGATTTTGGAAAGGGCAGGGGCTTCCTGGCCAAACCAGGGATTGATAAAACGCCCGTTGGGTAGATGGTGTCTCTTTTCTTTTGCAAGTTCAAGGAGAGAAACCTTACCCGGCAAAGCCATGGGAGCATTTTATTCTCAAAGCCGGACTCAAGGAAGTCAAAGAGCAGCGCTTTCTTGGGGCTGAACGAGGAAATCTTTGAGACGGGTAGCCAGTTCAAGGATAGCCCTGGCAGCTTTGGTCTCTCTGGTCTCAGCTAGAAGGGGTTTTTGGGCTCGAATGCTTCTTTCTATGGCCAGGTCCTTGGGAATGGCTCCTAAGTAAATCGGTGAGAGTCCGAGATAATGGCCTATTACCCGTTCGAGATGGGCGAAATATTGTTCTCCCTCTTTACCATTGGCTTGGTTGGCTACCAGGAGAAAATTCTTTTGGCCATAGTCTCGGTAAAGAACCTTGATCAAGGCGTAAGCATCCGTAATGGAGGTTGGCTCGGGTGTGAAAACCACAAGGCTCCAATGGGCCAAACAATTGAACCAGAGAACTACCGGACTGATGCCGGCACCGGTATCAAAAAGCACCAGATCATAATGCTCCGCTAGGTGACGCAGTCCCAATTCCAGAACTTCTTTCATGTCCGAATCTGGTTGAGCCAGTTCGGACACCCCGGAAGCCGCTGGCAGGACATCGAATCCGTAGCCGCTATCCACTACGGCTTCCCGAATGGAACGACCTTCAAGCAATACGTGCCGCACGGTGTATTTGGGCATGATGGAGAGCATGATGTCTACGTTGGCCAGTCCCAGATCGGCGTCCACCAGGAGGACCTTGTGTTCCGGCGAAAAGGCCAGAGCCAGATTTACTGCCAGAGAAGTTTTGCCCACCCCTCCCTTACCGCTCGTGATGCTAATCATCATATGATCTCACCCCTTCCATAAGGGTCTTTTTTTCTTCATGGGAAAGACCTTCGAGGTGTCTTTCCGGAAAAGACCGGTCACTTTCATAAACGATGACGTTTCGTCCGCGGTTTTTGGCGGCGTATAGAAAGTGGTCCACTTTTTCCAAGAATTCCTTGGCGTTCAATCCTTCCAGAGGGCGATACGTCCCCAGGCCTATGCTGGTGGTGAGGCGAATGGGCTGTGCCGGATCGCCAAAATTGGTCTCTTCAACGCGCTTTTTCAGACGCCAGGCTGCAGAGAGGGCCCCTTCGAACCCTGTACCAGGGAGGATAACGGCAAATTCCTCCCCTCCGTAGCGGGCTGGAAAATCCACCTTGCGAAAGGTGGAACGGATCAGCTGACCCACCTTGCGTAATACTTCGTCTCCCACCAGGTGTCCGTACAAATCATTTATGCGCTTGAAGTGATCCAGATCTGCAAGGATGAGGGAAAAGATGCTTCTTTCTCGCCGTGCCCTTTCTACCGCCAGTTCGAGCTGTTGTTCAAAAGCGCGGCGGTTGTAAAGCCCCGTGAGAAAATCTATGGTAGCCTGATCATGAAGCTGACGACATACCCGATAAAGTTCCCGTAAGAGGGTGACAGTTTCGTCGTCGGTGTCTGGATGTTGCCCCAGGTATCTTTCCACCTTTTGAAGGCACTTTTCGATGTTTTCCATAGACGCTTCTCTTTTCGGTCTTTGTGATGGCTTTTTTAAAGAGTGTCTGTGGTATCATCCTTTCTATGGCGGGCTCCATGGGAAAAACCCGGATCATAGAGCTTGGAGCGCGTCTTTCTGGGAGGGTCAAGGGCCCAGCCTACGTAGATCAAGGCCTGCTTCTTTATGCCGGCTTCTGTCATCCTGGAAGCCAGATTGGCAAGCGAGCTCCTGATGACTTTTTCTTCAGGCCAGCCCACCCGATAGACGCAAGCGGCTGGGGTCTCTGGAGGGTATCCTCCCTTGAGCAGTGCTTTAACCACCTTTTCTACCAGTGAGGCGCTCAAGAAAAGCACCA
Source organism: uncultured Thermodesulfobacteriota bacterium (assembly GCA_964630855.1). GTDB lineage: Bacteria > Desulfobacterota > Thermodesulfobacteria > Thermodesulfobacteriales > Thermodesulfatatoraceae > JAADCO01. The sequence goes on from CAZVXP010000006.1 coordinate 2,919, forward strand.
TAGTGGCCTGGTGCCTGGCCAGTTCGCTGAGGTCCTCCGGCACCGGCGTTCGACCTTCGGCCCTGGTCAAGATAACAGTTTGCGTTATCTCTGGAACTGTCAGCTCACAGGACAAAGCTGCCGCTCCGGCCAGGAAGGAAGAAACGCCGGGGACGATCTCAAAAGGAACACCCAGCTCTTTGAGCCTTTGCATTTCTTCTTGGATGGCTCCGTATAGGGTGGGGTCTCCGGAGTGAAGACGAACCACCAACTCCCCCGCCTGATAACCGTGCTTCAAGTATCCAACGATTTCTTCAAGCGTAAGGGGGGAGCTGTCTATTTTTCGGGCCTTTATCGAAGAAAGGATGTCTTCCGGAACCAGGGAGCCGGCATAGACTACTAGAGTGGCTTCGTTCAAGAGACGCCAGGCCTTACGAGTAAGGAGTTCCGGATCGCCGGGTCCGGCACCTACCAGATAGACCTTGTTCATCTTTGCCTCCAGGCCTTGAGGATGAAAACAGGGTTTTGAGAAAGAAGCCCGCGCCCGCCATCTGGAAAGACCTTTCCCCTGGCCAAAAAAAGGGCCGAAAAGGAGGTCTTAAAACCCAAAGTCTGGCAAAAATCCAGGGCCTTCAGGAGATGCTCGAAGACGACGAAAGTGGCGACCAAACGGGTGTCTTTCTTGAGAGAACGCAAAAAAGAGGAGGCCTCTTCGATGAGATCTCCAAACCCTCCGCCCACGAAGATGAGGTCCGGAGAGGGAAGAGAAGGGAGGGCTTCTTTTATGGAGCTTTCTATTATTTCGACGTTATCAAGCTTCGTTAGGAACAAATTTTTGCGAAGCAATTTTACCCTGGAAGCCTCTTTTTCTACGAGAAAGGTCTGGCCTCTAAAAGCTAGCCCTGCCAGTTCGAGTCCAACGGCCCCGGAGCCAGCTCCAAGGTCCCAAACCGTGGCTTCTGGAAAGGGAGCAAGGGCCGAGATAACCACGGCTCGTACTTCAGCCTTGGTGATAAGGCCTCTTTCGTGCTGATAGTGCTCTTCGGGCAAACCAAAGAGGAGCCTTCGCGGTTGAGCTTCTTTAAGCAGGACCATAAGATTGAGGGCTGAAAATCTTTTCCCTCTGACTTCTTCTAGGGGAAGGCCTACGATCCGCTCCTCAGCCAGTCCCAGATTTTCACAAACAAAGGCCTTCCCGGAGATTCCCTTCTCCAGCAGATAAGATGCGATACGAGAAGGAGTGTTCTGGGGGTCGGTGAAGAAAGCCACCTTCTGATAGGGTGCGATCTCCAAATGGACGTTTTGAGGGCTGCGTCCATGGAAAGAGATGAAACGAGCATCCTCCCAGCTCAGACGTAGTCTGGCAAAGGCAAGTTGCATGGCCGTAGGAGCCGGATAGAAAACCAGGTCTTCTGGAGGAAACTCTTCGAGGAGCCGGCGGCCCAGACCAAAAAAGAGGGGGTCCCCACTGGTCAGGATCACTACCCGGGCTTCTTTTTTCTTTCGTATCTCTCCAAGGGCCTTCTCCAGTGGAGAGAGGAGGATTTTTTCAGCGGGATGAGAGGCTAAAAGGGCCAAGTGCCTCTTTCCCCCAGCGAGGACCTCAGCCCTGGAAATGAGCTCCCGAAGCCTTGGGCCAAGATCTTCCAGGTGATGAAGACCGATGACGTAAATCACTTCTTGCTTCTCCTCCCGACTTTTTCCCGTCCCCCAAGAGAGCCTCTGCTTTGGGCCAGTGGAAGGCCTTCGAAATCGAGTAACACCACTTCTATGGCAAGCGGGCCTTCCTGAATCATCTTCAAAAGGGATTCCACGGCCTTTTGACAGAGCCTCTGGCCAAAATCCCAGACGATTTGAGGGGCAAGATGGGTCAAGTTCTCCAGGAATCCGCGAGCGGTGTGGGCCTGGGAGATGCGATCCAGCAGGGCTCCGGGGCAACCGCTCTCAGCCGCCAGGTCTCGTAGAAGAGAAAGAGGAACCTCTCCGTGCTTGGCGTGCGTTTGAGGAAGCCCAGCTGCTACCTTGGTGAGTTTCCCGATCATCATCACGAAAGTGGTCTCCGAAAAGCCCAGGGCCCGGGCGGTTTTCAGGGCAAAACCCACGTAATCGCCGATCTGGACGAAGGATTCTTCCGGCAGAGAAGGAAAGAGTTTCATGGCAAAGGCTTCGGTACGTCCACCGGTAGTGAGGACGAGGTGGGAGATCTTAAGGGCGCGGGCCACAAGAAAGGACTTGGCAATGGTGGCCTTGTAAGCGGCGGTGGAATAGGGGATCACGATGCCCTTGGTTCCCAGGATGGAAAGCCCTCCTTTGATGCCCAGACGGGCGTTTAGAGTGTGGCGAGCCAGTTCTTCTCCTCCTGGAATGCTTACGGTTATCTCGAGATCGCAATGGCCGAGTTCTTCGCCCAGGATCTCTTCTGCCACCCGGAACATCATCAGTCGCGGAATCTTGGTGATGGCCGGCTCTCCCACAGGTAGTCCGAGCCCGGGTTTAGTAACCACTCCCACTCCCTCCCCAGCCCTGAAATACAGGTTGCCCCTGCCGGGTTTCTGCCTCACCCTAACGCGGATTTCAGCTCCGTGGGTGACATCGGGGTCGTCCCCAGCGTCCTTGATGACCGAGGCCTCGGCGGTGTCCCCGTTTTGAGCAAGATAGTGGAGAACAAAAGAGGCCTTCATCCCTGCCGGAAGTTTGATGATCACTTCTTTTGAGGGCCTTTGTTTGAGGGCCAGCAGAGCCCCCTTCAGGGCAGCGGCGGCACAAGCCCCGGTGGTATAACCGAGGCGCCCTTTTACGTGACGTGGCAAACGCATCTCTGATAAGCCAGACGAAGGAGGGCGTTGACCAGGGCCACGGCCACCGGGCTGCCACCTCTGGGGCCGCGAAGCGTGATGTAAGGGACCTCGTAAGCAAGGAGTCTTTCCTTGTATTCGGCAGCTCCTACAAAGCCCACCGGTACGCCTACAATCAGGGCGGGAGGGGGTTGGCCCTTCTCCAGGTGCTCCAACACGGCCAAAAGGGCCGTGGGAGCGTTGCCAATGACGAGAACCTTCTCTCCATCGGCCATAAGCCCTTTACAGATGGCCAGGTAGGTCCTGGTGAGACCGCTTTCTCTGGCCTTCTGAATTACGTCCTGGTCTCCGAGGTGACATACGATCTCGTTACCGAATCGCTCTGTCAAGGAGCGGTTGATGCCAGCGGCTACCATGCGGACGTCTGTGACCAATCTAGCTCCGGAAAGGAGAGCCGCCACACCGGCTTCCACCGCGCGGGGATGAAAGACCAGATCTTGGGCCAGATCGAAGTCTCCGGTGGCGTGGACCACACGCATGATCAAAGGAAGGATGTCAGCCGGGAAGCGGTAACCCCGGCGAGAGAATTCTTCGCGGATGATGCGGAAACTTTCGGCTTCGATTTCCTGAGGACTCAGGATCATTCTCCGATTCCAGGCCAGAACTTGCCGAGTACCGCAGAGAGACGTTTGAAGACTTCAAGATCCACCCTGGAGTTCTCAAGCTCTTCGGCCCGATCGGGTGGAATGATGGAACGCCCAGCCAGTTCCAGGATGACCGCTGCGGTGCAATCCGAAAGGCCCTGAAGGCTATAGCCCCCTTCAAGGGTGAGCAGGATCCGGCCCTGGCAATGCTCGTTGGCCAGTTTCTTGACCACACGCATGAGATAGGCCACTCCTACGGGAGTGACGGACATCCCTCCCAGAGGATCACCGAAGTAGAGGTCAAAACCCGCAGAGACCAGGATGACCTGGGGCTTGAATTCTCTGACGAGGGGGATCAGCACGCGGTTGAAAACGGCAGCGTATTCCAGGTCACCACAGCCTGCGGTGAGGGGTACATTTACCGTAAAACCCGTTCCTTCGCCGCGTCCGATCTCCTCTACCCGTCCGGTGCCGGGGTAGTAAGGAAACTGATGCGTGGAGAAATAGACCACACGTGGGTCTTCATAAAAGGACCACTGGGTACCATTTCCGTGATGGAGATCCCAGTCGATGATTAGGACCCGTTCGCAGGAAAGTCGGCGCAGGGCGTAGTGAGCGGCCAGGGCCACGTTGTTGAAGAGGCAGAAGCCCATGGCCCGGTTGTATTCAGCGTGGTGTCCAGGAGGGCGTACCAGGGCAAAGACCTGTCCCACCTGTCCTTTGAAAATGGCATCCAAGCCTACGAACTGGGCTCCTACCGCCTTGATAGCGGCTTCGTAAGAGTCCGGAGAGGTAGCAGTATCAGGATCGAGCTGGACGTGATCTTGCCCTGCGGTCTGTTGAATGGTCTTGACGTATTCTGGAGCGTGATTCCAAGTAAGTTCTTCAAAAGTAGCTTCTCTTGGGCTCAGGACTTTGACGAGTTCGGCAAGGTCGGGTTCTTCAAGCCGGGCGTAGATGCGCTCCAGTCTTTCCGGACGCTCGGGATGCCAGTCTCCCGGATAATGTTTGAGAAAGATCTCGTCTTTGATCACGGCGATATTCATTTGAGGCCTCCTAAGGAGTGAGCCAGCCGGGGAAAAGCTCCCCAAGGCCCTTGGCCATATATTCAACGGAAATCACGGCAAGAATCAAGCCCGTAAGCCGAACGAAGAGATTGGTGCCTGTACGCCCGAGAAAACGAGAGATACGAGCGGCATGATAAAAGATGACAAAAGTGAGGAAAGAAACGAGTACCGCGGCCAGGATCACCTCCAGACGCACACCAAGACTCCGTTCTCCTGCGGTGAGTACCAGCACGGTGGTTATGGCCCCGGGACCCGCCAGGATGGGGACTCCAAGGGGTACCACCGCGATGTCTTCTTTCAGACGGCTCTCTTCCTCCTCTTCAGGGCGGGTCTTGGTGGGACTCATTTCAGCCTGGATCATTTGGAGGGCAATGATAAAGAGGATGAATCCCCCGGCTACCCTGAAAGAGGCTACGGAGATGTCGAAATAAAGGAGCAGACGGTCTCCCACAAGGGCAAAGGCTGCCATCACACCAGCAGCCACTAGAGAGGCTTTGGCCGCCAGTTCCCTTTTCTTCCTCTCTGGAAGGTCTTCCGTGAGCCCCAAAAAGAGAGGGATACACCCTATGGGATCGACGATGATAAAAAGAGGGACGAAGATATTTAGGAAGTCGCGGAGTTCCATTCCTCCTCTTTACCCTCTTTTCGTCCGCTTCGTAAGTAGCATACCCAGCCGCAAAATCCGGCCAGGAGATTCACTCCATAAGTGAGGAAACCCAGCGCTACCCCTACCTCTGTAGGATAGCCCAGAAGCCCCAGCAGGTAGGAAAGGGTTCCTTCGCGGACGCCAAAACCTCCCAGACTGATAGGGAGGGAAGCCAGGATGCCCATCAAGGGGATGATGAGGAAGTATTTGGGCCAAGAAACTTCCAACCCCAGGCTTTGACCCAAGAAGAAGACATGTATGTTGTAGAGGACCTGGACCATAAGGCCCAGAAGGAAGAGGATCACGAAGCGTTCGAGGCGAGTGATGCGTGTAGCCGTTTGAAAGAGTTCGTGCGAAATGCGGCGTCTCAAAAAACGCAAGAAGATTGCCAACAAGACAGCTCCGGCCAGGAGAACGGCAGAGAGGACGAGGAGGGTTTTTTGCCCTAGAGGGGGGAGGAACCCCCCTTCAAGAGGTAAAAAAACAAGGAGCAGGAGCAGGGCCCCAAGAAGGCCAAAGCCTCGATCGTAGAGGATACTGAAGGAGGCCACGGTCTTTGAACAGCCGTCGCGCACAAGGTAAAAGACGCGAACCAGATCTCCCCCTAAGAGGCCGGGAAGGAAGGTGTTGAAATAGACCCCTATGAGATAAATGTTTAGAAAATATTTGTAAGGTTTGGAAAAACCGAGAAACGAAGCTACTATTTGCCAGCGCAAAGCCGAAACACCCTGAAACAAGGCTAAAAATAGGATGGCGATTAACAAAGGTGGCCAGGAGACCGCGCGGAAGGTTTGCCACAGGAGGTTAAAATCCGTCTGACGGAAGAGATAGCCCAAAAGCCCTACGCTTACCGCCAGTTTCACTCCAAAAGAGAGTTTCTTTTTCACCTGAGTACCTCACGGACTGCGTAGATCCTTTTTCCAGAGGCTTCGTAGTAGGTCCTTATGACGAGTTCGGCCAGAAGTCCGGTCCCGAGCAGGTTTACGCCAGTGAGGATGAGGAGTACCCCCAGGAGGAGCAGCGGCCGATGACCGATGCGCTGGTGATAGAGGAGTTTCAATCCGGTGAGATAGAGCTCGATGAGGATGCCGGACAGCAAGAAGAGACCCCCCGTGAGGCCGAAGATGTGAAGAGGTTTGGTGGCAAACTTTCGAAAGAAGAGCATGAGCAGGAGGTCAAGCACCACCCGATAGGCCCTTGAAAGGCCATATTTGCTACGTCCAAAACGGCGGGGATGATGTCTGACCTCGATCTCGGTGATCCTGGCTCCCCCGAAGCTCACCAGGACGGGGATGAAACGATGAAGTTCGCCGTAGATGGTGAGCCCTTCGATCACCTCCCGGCGATAGGCCTTTAAAGAGCAACCGTAGTCGTGAAGCCTCACCCGGGTGAGACGGGAGATGAGGGCGTTGGCCAGGATGGAGGGGAGCCGACGTGAGAAAAAAGGGTCCTTGCGGTTCTTTCGCCATCCTGAAACTACGTCGTAGCCCTCTTCGATTTTGGCCAAGAGTCTGGGGATATCTTTGGGGTCGTTCTGAAGGTCACCATCCATGGTCACGATTATTTCTCCTTCCGCATGATCCAGACCCGCGGTGAAAGCGGCACTCTGGCCAAAATTGCGCCGCAGGATCACCACCTTGAGCCAGGGATACCTAGGTTTGAGGCTTTTCAAGACCTCGGTGGTGCCATCGGTGGAACCGTCGTCCACCACCACCACTTCGAAATCGCGTTCAAGCGAGGAAAGGCTCCTTTCCAGCTGCTCCAGGAGCAGGGGGATATTTTTGACCTCATTGTAAACTGGGATGACTACCGAGAGATAGGGTTTCATGGAGCTACAAAGTTAAAAGGTGTCAGACGGCCGAGAGTGAGGGTGACGTCCAGCCTTTGGCCTTCACGTAGAATGGTAAGGCGGATCCGATCTCCAGGGTGGTGTTTGGTGAGCTCCTGGACGATGTCGAGGACTCTCCGGACCGGGTGTCCGTTTATTCCAACAACGATGTCTCCTCCGAGGGCGATCTTCTCCTCTCCCATGAGGATGAGACGTCTTCCGCCTCGAATACCAGCTTTGTCTGCCGGGGAATTCGGGATCACCGATTGCACCAGGACCCCTTCTTCCTGTTTGAGACCAAACAGGTTGGCCAGTCTCGGAGTGAGATCGATACCCTTTATCCCTACGAAAGGCCGTACAGCATATCCCTGAGTGATGAGTTGAGGGATGATGCGCGTGGCCACTTCCGAAGGGATGGCAAAGCCGATGTTTTCAGCCCCTGGTTTCAGAACAGCGGTAATGATGCCCACTACCTCGCCTTGAGAATTTAGAAGGGGGCCTCCAGAGTTTCCGGGGTTGATGGCCGCGTCGGTCTGAATGATGTTGTGGGAGAGCTCAAGGGTGGGGCTTGGGAGACTGCGGTTCAGGGCACTCACAACCCCTACCGTGAGGGTGTTGTCAAGGCCAAAAGGGTTGCCGATGGCCAGGACTTTCTGTCCGATGCGGAGCTTGCGACTGTCTCCGAAGACTAACTTGCGCACCTTTGCCTCTTTGGGATCGATCTTGATGACCGCGAGATCCGTGGGGGGATCGGTTCCCAGGACGCGGCCTTGATAGCGATGACCAGCGTAGTCACTTACCAAGATGCTATAAGCGTCCTTGATAATGTGAAAGTTGGTCACGATCCGGCCGTCTTCGGAAATAAAGAAACCGGAACCCACGGCCCGCTCCGGTACCGGGACTTTGGCGGACGAAGGCCGTTTAAGACATTCGATATGAACTACAGCCTCCTTGGCTCGCTCGTAGACGGCGATGTTGTTCTCTTCGAAAGGGGTCAAGGCCAGGGCCGCCGAAGACCAGAGGAGCAGTATCATAAGGAGAAACATGTGCCTTCATTAAGCGTAAAGTACGCTCCTGTCAAGGAAACAAAGTTCTCTCCTCATCTAAATGTTTTCATCAAATCTTCCGATCAATCGCGGTGAACACACCAAACGAGGGGGGAGGCAATCATGGCCCATAAACAACGAAAAGTCTTTCGTTTCACCATTCGCAGGATTTGTTTTTTGAATACCGGAATAATGTTTTTACTTTTAGTATTTTTGGGGATTTTCGGCTTTTTTTCCTTAAAAACCCATGATCAGGCCCTGGAGCACGTTTACGGCTTCTTGAAACTTGAAGCCCAGGTTACTTCCCAGGTCCTTGATCCCCTGCTTGACTTTGAAACGGCCCTTTCCAGCTGGTTGCGCAATCAAAGAAAAGAAGACATTCCGCGCTTGAAAGAACTGTTCGGTCGAGTGAAACTCAACGCCGAACGTTTCGAAGCTCATCTCCAAGACAAAGACGAAGTTCGGCAGGTGTACGACAATCTTATCAAATCCTTAGAGAGGGGAGAGGCCGATCTGGGAGACCTCTTTGCGATATGGGCCAAGAAAGAGGCGGCCCTTGAAAATCTCAAAGAACACTTTGCGCAGTTAAAGGCCATAAGTGACGAAATAATGGAAAACAAAATCGATCCCAACCGGGAAGAAGCCGCTAGACGAGGAGACTTGCGAGCTTTCAAACACTGGGCTGATGTAGATATGTATTTTAACGAAGAAATTCAGGGAAACCTTTTTGATCTCTATTTGAGCCTAACAAGATTTATGGCAGAGGAAGTCTCTGTGGAAGCTGTTAAAAAGCAAATGCAGGAACTACGAAGTGGTTTCGAAGCCTTTGCTGCACGAGTAGATGGTCTCGTAAAGATCCAATCTGATGTTGATCGCATTAAACGAGAAATAGAAAATATTTTATCCAAAACTGAAGAAACGTTAGTTCTAGTTAAAAATTTTCGAGAAAAGAATCATCTCTTTGGAAAAGATTTGGAAGGAATTCGAAAAACCTCAGATAGATTAGCTGAGACTCTTCTTACAATTGCGGAAACTAAAGCTCTATCTAAAGCCAAAAATGCTACACAAAAAAGTATTCGTATTTTTGTGATTTCGTTATTAATAGCATTGGCCATTTTTATTTTTGTTTTATGGTTTACACATCATCGTGTTATTCATCCTCTCTCTTTGCTTATTAATGAGCTAAAAGATATGGCACAGGGAGAGACAGATCTTACTCGTGAATTAGCACTGCGAACCATAAATTGTTCTCAAATTATGCAATGCAATAATCCGTCTTGCCCTTCTTATGGTAAAGAAACTCACTGCTGGTATGAAGCAGGAAGTTATGCTCCGGAAGTGAATTGTCCGGCAATAAAGAGCGGGAGACTTGAACGTTGTGATGATTGCTACGTGTATAAAAAAGCCAATTCTACGGAAGTAGACGAAGTGGTAACCTTTATTAATGCTTTTCGTTTGAGGATGCGAAAATTGATTGCTCGTCTCAAAGAAAAAGGTGAGATCGTGGCGAACGAGGCCGTTCACATCGATTCAGAAGCCGGACGGGTCTGTGACGTGGCAGAACAAGCTCGCTTCGAGGCCGAAGAGGTCAGAGACACCGCTCAGATGGCGGATGGGGAAGTAGCCCAGATTGCCTCGGCCATCGAACAAATGAATTCAGCCATTGGTGAAATCTCGCGCAGCACAGCAGAGGCCCGGGAAACGGCTTTTTCGGCCAAAGAAGAAGTCTCGCGGGCCCAAGAGGTGATGAACAATCTTTCCAGGGCCTCGGAGCGGATAGGTGAGATCAGCCAACTCATCGGATCCATCGCAGAACAAACCAACCTGCTCGCTTTGAACGCCACCATCGAAGCCGCCCGGGCCGGGGAGGCGGGCAAGGGTTTTGCCGTGGTGGCTAACGAAGTCAAGGAACTGGCCCGCAAGACCAGTGAATCCATTGAAGAAATAGAAGGTATCGTCAACGAGATCCGAACGGGTAGTCGGGAGGCTTCACAAGCCATCAGTCAGATCGTAGAGGTTATCGATCGGGTGACAGAACTTACCGACACTATCGCTGCGGCCATCGAAGAACAGACGGCTACCAGCGAAGAAGTGAGTGCCAACGCTCAGAAGGCCAGTGAGGAAGTACGACGTTTGGCAGAAAAAGGAGGAAACATCGCCAAAGCCAACACGCAGGCGGCAAGTGCAGCCGAAGAGATGAAACAAGCGGCTCATAAGCTCAAAAGCATTTCCGACGAATTGCAGCAACTCCTGGGAGTTTTCCGGGTGTAAGAATTGCCCCCCACCTCTTAAAGGGGTGGGGGATCTTCCTCATGGGTTCCTCTGAAGGATGATAAGCCCCAGGATAGTGAGTAAGATCCCGAGAAGTCGTCCAAAACTGAGCGTCTCTCCCAAGACCACGAAGGCCAACAGGGCGGTTACGAGAGGATAAGCTGCGGTGAGGGGGACGATCTTTGAGGCAGCTCCAGTTTTTAGGAGGGAGAAATAAGTAAACATCCCGAAGACCCCCGCCACCAGGCCACTCATTGCCAAGGCCAGGGCCTCTCGCCAGCCAAGATCTCCTACAGCCGTGATCTTCCCGGTGACCAAAGAGAGTGAGAATAACACCACAGCCGCAAGACCCGTTCGAACCGTGAGGGCCAGGAGGGGATCAGTGCCTCGAAGGGCGATTTTTTCAAAAAGCGGGGCCGAACCCCAGAAGAGAAGGGTCAGGAGCCAGAGCCCAAAGGCTTTTCCGTCCACGGTGTCTCCCTGTATCGGAATCCCTTGGAATCAACTCCCACGATAATGTCCGCCTTGGGGCCTTTTCAAGCTCTTCAAAAACCGTGGCTCTCAAAAGGTGGTTACCCTTTGTTTTAAGATTTTCCCGATATCAGGAAAACTCTGTGTCTCAGAGAGGGAGGCCTGGCCATCTGGCCAGGCCTTCACTTTAGCCTTTGAGGCAGGCCTTGAGATCTTCTTCGGGAGTTGAGATGGGATGGATATTGTATTTTTCGGCCAAAAACTTGAGCACATTCGGGGAAAGAAAAGCCGGTAGGCTGGGTCCGAGATAGATGTTTTTGATGCCGAGATAGAGCAGGGTGAGGAGGATGGCCACGGCCTTTTGTTCGTACCACGAGACAATAAGTGACAGAGGAAGCTCGTTCACATCCACGCCGAAGGCCTTTGAAAGGGCCAGGGCCACCTGAATGGCGGAATAGGCGTCGTTGCACTGGCCCATATCAAGGAGGCGAGGAAGGTCTCCGATAGTGCCCAAGTCTTTGTCAAAGAAGCGAAATTTGCCACAGCCCAGGGTCAAGACGACGGTGTCTTTGGGGGTGAGTTCCACGAAACGGGTGTAGTAATTGCGACCTGGCTTGGCTCCGTCACAGCCGCCTACCAGGAAGAAATGTTTTATGGCTCCGGATTTGACACCTTCGATCACCTTGTCCGCTACTGACAGGACGGTCTGCCTAGCAAAACCGGTGAACACGAAACGTCCGTTTTGGTCCTCCTTGAACCCCTCCATGTTCTGGGCCATCTTGATGACTTCCGAGAAGTCGTGCCCTCTGATGTGCTTTACTCCAGGGAAACCTACCGGTCCCATGGTGAAGACGCGATCTTTGTAACTTTCTTTAGGAGGCATGAGACAGTTGGTCGTCATTACAATGGGTCCAGGAAAGTGCGGAAATTCCTTTTGTTGGTTCTGCCAGGCCGTGCCGTAGTGTCCATAAAGGTGAGGAAACTTCTTGAGTTCAGGGTAGCCATGGGCGGGGAGCATTTCGCCGTGGGTATAAACGTTTATGTTTAGTCCTTCGGTTTGTTTCAGGAGGGCATGAAGATCGTTCAGGTCATGGCCCGAAACCAAGATGGCGTGTCCAGCTTTGGCCCCCAGAGGGACTTTGGTGGGTTGAGGATGACCGAAGGTGCCGGTGTTGGCGGCATCGAGCAATTCCATGGTGCGCAGGTTGATCTTTCCCAATTCCAGGGCCAGGTTGATCCAGTCTTCCAGAGAGAGGTCGTTTCTTTCGAGATTGGCCAGGGCCCGGTGCATGAATTCGTAGACCGCCGGGTCTTCCTGTCCCAGCTTGGCGGCGTGATAGGCATAGGCTGCAATCCCTTTCAGCCCGTAGATGGTGGTGAGTTTCAAGGAGAAAATGTCGGGATCGGGAGCGGTTTCTGGCCGAGGTTCTATTTCTTCGGCCTTTTTCAAGAGGGCTTCGTGTTCCCGGGGAGGATCAAAACTTGCTGAGCCGTCCTTGGGAGCCTCTTTCCCTTGGGCGGCGATTTCCGAGCGAAGTCTTTCCCGGCGTTCCACAGCCTGGAATAGATAGTCCTTTATCCGGCTGGCGTCGAAGTTGACATTGGTCAGGGTAGAGAAGAGGGCCTCGCAGGTAAAGACGTTTGTTTCCCGGTCTTCCACGCCTGCCTGACGACCCGCTTGGGCCACTTTAGCCAGACCCTGTAGGGCGTAGATAAGCAGGTCCTGTAAGACGTCTACCTCGTGTGTTTTGCCACAAACGCCAATCTTGGTGCAGGCTACCCCTTTGGCGGTCTGTTCACACTGGTTACAAAACATGGATACCTCCTTTATTGTGGTATTTAGGTTCGCAAATAATTATAACAATATCAGCCCGTATGGCAAGAAAAAAATCGAAATAAGAAAAGAAAACTCCAATTGGCTCATTAAAGCATAATAGCAGAAAAATTTTTGTTAAAATAGAAAAAATTCCAAATTGAAAGATGATGATGAAGGTTTTGGCGGAACGAAGTAAAAGAGAAGGCCATGGAGCTTCTGGTTGACTTGAAAAAAGAGCTTGATGAGCTCGACAGGGAGGGCCTGAGGAGGAGACTGCCGCCCATTGAGGCTTTGGAGGGCCCTCGTCTCAAGATAAGGGGTCGCTGGCTCCTCAATCTGGCCAGCAACGATTATCTGGGATTGGCCCAAGAAATCTCTTCCGAAGAGGCCACGGTCCTGGCGCAGAAGATCGGAGCTGGTGCGGCAAGGCTTCTATCAGGCAATCATCCTCTTTACATCCTGCTTGAGAAAGAGCTGGAACGTCTTTACAGCCGTCCGGCCCTCGTCTTCAGCAGCGGTTATCTGGCCAATCTAGCGATCATCAGCACCCTTTGTGGCCCCAAAGACGTCGTCTTTGCTGACAAGTTGGTCCACGCCAGCCTCATTGATGGTCTCCGGCTCTCCGGGGCTCACTTTCATCGTTATGCCCACCTGGACCTCGATCATCTGGAAAGATTGCTCCAGAAGCACCGCCATCGTTATCGGCGGGCCTTGATCGTGACCGAGTCCGTTTTCAGTATGGATGGTGACGTGCCGGATCTCCATGGTCTTATCGCTTTGAAGAGGCGATACGAGGCCTTACTCTTGGTAGACGAAGCCCACGCCGTGGGCGTTTTTGGAAAACGAGGTCTGGGAGTAGGAGAGGAGCTCGGTGTCCTCTCCGAGATCGACCTCCTCCTGGGCACCTTTGGTAAGGCCCTGGGGAGTTACGGGGCCTTTCTCATCACCTGGCCGGAGATCAAGGATTATTTGGTGACCAAGGCGCGCCCCTTCATCTTCACAACCGCCCTTCCTCCTCTCGTAGTGGCGGCTTCTTACCTGGGTTTGAAGAGGGCCATTGAGAGTCCTCAGAAGAGAAGGCGTCTGCGAGCTCTGGCCCGCTGGTTTCGAGAAAAACTAGAGGATCTTCGGGAAGACTTTTCTGTGGAAACGCCCATCGTGCCCTTCCTAGTGGGGGAAAACGAAAAGGCTCTCCTTTTGGCAAAGCGTCTTTTTGAGGCGGGTTTTTACGCCCCGGCCATCAGGCCTCCTACCGTCCCCCCGGGGACAGCCCGACTGCGTCTCTCTCTCCGGGCTGACCTCTCCGAAAGAGACCTTGCCCCCCTCTTTTCCCTTCTAATGGAACCCCTCTGAGCCTCAAGGCGTTGGAGACCACGGAAACCGAACTCAGGGCCATTGCAGCCGCGGCCACGGCGGGTTTGAGTCTCCAGCCAAAAGCAGGATAAAAGAGGCCTGCTGCCAAGGGAATGGCCAGCACATTGTATGCAAAAGCCCAGAAAAGATTTTGTTTGATGATCCTCAGGGTGGCCCGTGAAAGCTTGATAGCCTTCGTCACGCCACGCAGATCAGGATGCATCAGGGCCATGTCAGCGGCGTGAAGGGCAATGTCCGTACCAGATGACAGGGCAAGACCGCAGTCTGCTTCTGCCAGGGCCGGGGCGTCGTTTACCCCGTCGCCCACCATCATGACCTTCTGCCCTTTCTGTTTCAACTCCCGGATCTTTCGAGCCTTCTCTGCCGGGAGCACCTCCGCCCAAAACCCATCAAGGCCTAATTCTTCAGCCAGAGTTCGTGCGGTGGGTTCCTGGTCACCTGTGAGGAGAAAGACTTTAAGACCTAGGGCCTTGAGTTCGTTGACCACCTCTTTGGCTTCCTGACGCAGGACATCTGCCAAACCGATGATACCCAGGATCTCACCTTTCCAGGCCACCCAGACCACGGTTTGTCCGCGCTGAGCCAGGTATCGGGCCATCCGCTGGACTTCCTCCGGGAGCTGGAAGTCTTGAAAGAGATCGGCCTTTCCTATGAGGGCTGTCTCGCCTTCGATGAGACCCTTTATCCCCCGTCCTGGCAGGGCCTGGACCCCTTCGGCTTCGAAGGGTCCGAATCCCTCGGCCTTCCTGAAGATGGCTCGGGAAAGGGGGTGTTCGGAGTGTCTTTCAAGAGCCCCTGCAACCTTGAGTAGGATCTCGATCTTTTTCCCGGCAGAAGGGAAGAGATCTTTCACCTCTGGTTGGCCAAGGGTCAGGGTGCCGGTTTTATCGAAGACACATATTTGAACCCTGGCACCCTCCTCCAGTGCCAGGGCGTTTTTGATGAGGAGCCCTTCTTGAGCGGCTCGGCCGGTGGCTACCATCACCGCCGCCGGAGTGGCCAGCCCCATGGCGCAAGGGCAGGCAATGACCAGAACCGAAACAAAAGAAAGTAGGGCGTTGGTCAAACGAGGCTCCGGACCCATGAAATACCAGATCAGGAAGGTGAAAAAGGCCACTGCCAGGACGATGGGGACAAAAACGCCGGCTACGCGATCAGCCAGACGTTGGAGACGGGTCTTCGAACCCTGGGCTTCTTCCACTAGACGGGCGATGGTGGCTAACACGGTATCTTGCCCGACTTTTTCTACCCTGAATCTGAAAACACCATGGAGGTTGAGGGTCCCACCGATGACCCTGTCCCCGGGTCCCTTTTCTACGGGAAAGCTTTCGCCGGTGAGCATGGATTCGTCCACCGCGCTCTTTCCTTCCACGACAACGCCGTCGGCTGCTATGCGTTCCCCGGGGCGCACTATCACCAGGTCTCCTGGCAAGAGTGCTTCAACGGGAACTTCTTCTTCGCTCTTTCCTTTAAGGACTCTAGCGGTTTGAGGGGCAAGAGAGAGGAGTTTTCTTACCGCTTCGCTGGCCTTCCCCCGGGCCCTGGTTTCTAAATAGCGTCCAAGCAGGACAAAGGCGATAATCATGGTGGCGGAGTCGTAATAGACATGGAGCGGCAGTCCAGCACTCAGGAACGGACGGGGGAAGAAGGTTACAGCTACCGAATAGCCATAGGCCGAAAGGGTTCCCAAGGAGACCAGCGTGTTCATGTCGGTCCGGCGACGTCGGGCGGCTATAAAGGCTCGCCAAAGGAATTCGGACCCGGAGACGAACTCCACCAGGGTGGTAAGTCCAAAGAGGATCAGGAAACGAGTCTTCGGAGCAAGTTGACCAATCCAGGGAAACACTCCTGGCATGGAAAATACGAAGATGATGGGGGCCAGGGACCAGGCCAGGAGGAGTTTTCGTTTCAGGGGACCGAGGTCTTCTTCCTTCCGGGAGGGAGATCCTTCTGTTAAGCCCAAAAACCGGTAACCTTCGTTCTCGATGACCCGCCTTAGGTTGGCAAGGCTTGTTTGTGAGGGATCAAAGCATATCCTTACGATACCGCTGGCCAGATTGGCGTTGACCTCCTTTACTCCGGCTATTTTTCCAAGGGCCTTTTCGAGCCTGGCTACGCAAGCCGCACAACTCATCCCACCTACCTTGAGATAAAGCATTTTCTCTTCAGCCAGGGGCAAGAGGCGGTAGCCTTCCTTTTCGACCCGTTCGATCATTTCCTGGGGCGAGATCCGACGGGGATCGTATCTTACCTTGGCCAGACCGGCGGCTAGATTGACCTCGACTTCTTCCATTCCGGGAAGCCCTTCCAGGGCCTTTTCCACCCGCCGGACGCAGGCAGCGCAACTAAGACCTTCTACCCGGAAAAGGCTCTCTTTGATCAGCGGGTCAGCCATATCTTTTCCACTCGATATCCGGCCTCTTCAACGACCCGGGAGATTTGGGAGGGGTCAAGGTCTTCGGTGCTCTTGAAAAAGGCCTTTCCCGAGTCGAGATCGACTCGGATGTCTCTTACCCCCGGGAGGACAGAGAGGGCTTCGGCCACCCGCCTGGCACAGTGTTTACAACTCATGCCAATAATTTTGATTTCGATATCGTGTTTCATGGGGCCTTCTGTGGAGAATCTTGGCAATTCTCAAGGCAGAACTTCTTCGGTAGAAGCTTTCCTCCACAACTCAAGAAACAGTAATTGTATTTCTCCTGACAGCCACAATCTTCGAGGCAAGAAGAAAGGAGACCTTTCATTATCTTTTCTAGATCCGGTGCTTTTGGTTCTTTGGGCCTGAGGGGCCTTTGCGTCTCAAGGGCATCGAGATGTTTTCTGATCTCACGATATCTTCGACAGGCGTAATCGTCCCGCTCCTTTTGGCAGTTCTTTTTGAAAAAGAGGTAATCTTCGTAAAGCCGACGGAAGGAATCGTTCCAGGCCACAAGCTCCTGATGATAGAGACGATACCGTTTTCGGTAGAGATTTAATTCTTCCTGATAGGTCTTCAATGAGCGACGATAGAGTTTTTCCGCCTGACTTCGGGCTTGCCGACGGCATTCATTTTGTTTTTTGAGACATTCCTCCTTGCAGCGTTCAAAACGTCTCTCACAATCCTTGAGACAGGAACGGGCTTCCGGACTCTGTGGTGGCAAGTACTGATATCGGACTACGTATTGGGGCCTCCCACAGGCTGTCAGAAAAAGCAAAAACACCAACCACCAAAACATCATCTTAGAACGAAATAACCCGGTCACTTTCGCGTAGGCACTGATAGAGGAATTCCTGATTTCCTTTCTTCAAGAACTCGTCTTCCTCCACCCCGTGGAGAGCCATAGATTTGCCTCAAGCCCTAAGGACCCCTTCGTTTAAGACGAAAACCTTGGCGAGCTCCCGAAGAGGGAAGCGATCGGAATGGACTCTGGCGTACTCTACGGCCGGTCCGTGGAGAAAGATTACCACGTCGTCCAGCTTGTTTAGCATGAGGTTGGCCAAGCGGAAAGCGTTCCATATTACCTCTGGTTCACCGCTGGAAACTACCAGAGTAATTTTCATCCTTCCCTCCTTTTACAGGAGACCTATATTCTTCTTGAGCTCCCCTATCTGAAGACCAATGGCAACACACTTCTGGCCCTTTTCGCAGGCCTCAATGTCCTCCGGTTCAAGGTGTGTCTTCAACATCTTGCCATCTTTTTCGAGTATCACTGCCCAACTTCCGGCTTCTTCATCCCATTCTACCTGGAGATTGATACCACAAACTCCTATATCTGGGTAAATCTGTTCGATTTTTTTGCAAAGTTTTTCCGGGTCGATCTGAATCTTTTTCTCTACCATCTCAAAACACCTCCTTCACTTTTTCTAAATAAAACTTAAGAACTCGTTTCCAACATGTAAAGAATATGAACTCATGTTAATTTTTTCATCAAAGTTGTTATGGATTAGCAGTCTTAATAACTTTAAGCCTGCCAAAAAGTTTCAAAATTGTCTGGAAAGGAGAAAAGGACTGGCTTATAATTGATTTCGTTTCTCAGGAGGTCCAATGAATAACGAAAAGGATTTTAATTTAAAAGCTGAGCGCTTCTTTAGAAAGATCGAAACATTCTTTAACGTTTGTATTGTAGTCATTCTTTTATTAGCTTGTGCTTACGTCATCTCCATTATTGCTATTGATTTCATAAAACCTACTCCTACACCCAAAATAATTTTACACGTCATCAATGAAACATTATTGGTTTTGATCATACTAGAGATTGTCTGGACTATTTTACAATTTATCAGAGAAAATCGCATTTTACTGAGTCCATTCATTATTATTGGTATAATATCTGCCATTAGACGGCTTCTATTTATAGAAGCTCAATCTTCATATGCTAAACACCTCTCCATGGAAGAGCTATATGAAGTCATAGTAACAGCTTTCGTCGTCTTAGTTTTAATCATTGCATATTATTTGGCTGTCAAGGCTCGAAAGATAGAAAGCGAAATAGAAGAAAAGGGTCGCTCCTCCAAGTTCTAGCTCAGTAACCCGTGGGTTGTATCCAAAAATTACCTTCGAGAAGGGGAGCCGTAGCGTAAGAGATGCGTCTGCCGCTGGCATCGAAAACCAAGAAACTCACTACATCCTGGGGTCTCTTCCCCCGTGCGTTGTGATTGTCGGCGATCATCAACCAAAAACGACATCCTGGTACCGATTTTCTGCCTTTTACGACGCACCTTCCCTTGATGAAAACGGTCGGGGTGTGTTTGCCGGTAGTCGTAACCTGTTCGATGTAGGTACTGATGATATCGCCCTCGATGGAATCCGAGAGGGAGAGGCGGGAGATAATGACCTTCCCTCGGGGATAGCCCGTCCGCGGATCACAGGTGATGGGGTCTCTTTTGGGAATATAAAGGTAAAAGGTGCCGTTATGGCGGACGTCTTTGCGACTTTCGATCTTGACCATTCCTTTGCCGTAAACCCGGGTCGGGTTGCACACTTGAAGGGTGGGTATCTGGGGTTGCTGGGCCAGGGCCACACTTCCGGAAATCAACAGGGTCAGGATCAGAATGAAGTATTTCATCTTTTAACCTCCTCATAATGGTTATGGAGGGAGGGCCGGGCCCTCCCTCCGGTTCAGAGACCGAACTGATTGGTGTCGATCCATTCGTTTTTGAGGATGGACCACCAGTCTCTGGCCAGGCCACGCCACACGTATTCGTAGGGCAGCCATCCATAGCCTTTCTCTCCCCATTTGGTTCCCCAGGAATTGCGAATAAGAAGGGCCCCCTTGGTACGTTTGCCACAGGCTTTGTTTTCGATCTCAAGTTCGTCGTCGTAGCCCACGGCCACCACTGCGTGGCCTCCTATCACCCTCTCACGTGGACAGGGGTAGGGGATCTTCCCGTCCTGCTGGGCCTGCCGGATGGAAGCGTAAACCGTGAAACCAAAGATGGCAGGGACTCCAGCAGCCAGATATCTTTTTACACGATCGAGTAATTTCTGACGGTCCGTGCCCGGTGGGTCGTGGCGAAAGTAGCGTATGGTCTGATAGTTTTGGGCAAAGGCGTAACAAAAGGCCGGAGGTTCCCGATCAAAATCCGGTTTCTGGTCCGTGTAGGGCCAGTACTCTTCGGGGGGTACACCGAAGAGGACGAGGGCGGCCATGGTGGTGCGAATGAAGGCTCCGGTGTCTCCCGTCCAGTGCAGAAGGTTTCTTGTGGCCTTGTAAAGGAAGAGGCGGGAGGCGTCTATGTAGCGTCCAAAGGAACGGATCTCGAAGTATTCCACGATCCCTACGCCGGCGTTGGCCGTACATGAGCCGAGGCGTCCTTGGTTTTCGACGGGCGAACACCAAGGACGCAGGTCCACCCGACTGGGAAGCCCCCGGGCTTTGCCTACCTTGAGCCGCTGGACCAGATCTCCCACCGCGGGATGTTCTTCGGTGTAGTCCCGCTGATCCGGATAATCTGGAAGCCAGCCAAGTCCTACCTCGATCCCTACTTTGAGTTCTTCCCTCTCCATAAGGGTTCTCCTTTCAAATGCTTTATTTGCAGACTCCAAGGCCTGCGAAGTATTCCTTGAAGGTCTCGGCACGCATGGCAAACACTCCGTCTCGGTTGAGGGGGACAGCCTGCCAGAACCCGGAATAGGCCCACCAATAACCGGAAAGGGTGTCCAGGGTGGCGTGATGCGTTCCCCAGGGATTGCGCAGGACGATGTATTTCTGGCGGTTGCGATAGGCCCATCCCAGGACCGAATAGGCGTGACAGGCCACCACGTGGGCCCGGCGGTAGTCCAGGTGTTTCGGGGGGCGACAGTAGGTCCAGGCCACCATGGGATTCACGGTCCGATAGCTCAAGGAATTGGCCCGTACTAGGCGCCAGAGTTCACTGGCCGAATGGCGAGAGTTGAGATAATACTCCCTCCGTCCACCCAGGAGTTCGGCACAGGCCCTTACCGGGTCTCCCCCCGCAATTTTGGTGTAGTCAGGCTGATCAGTAGGATTCCCGGTCTTCCATTTGGCATAGGCCTTCTCTAGGACCGCGGGCCATATCTCGCCCCGGTCTTTGGAGCGGGCGTAGATCCATTGCAAATTACCCTTTTTGACCGGTACTTTTTCCGTAACCTCAAGACTTTGGCGTTGATGACCGTCCTTGAAGAAGTCCACGCGGTGAATAGGGCTCTCGTCTCCAACCGATGAGGGCCTGACGACGTTAACAATGGCGTAAGGTCTGGCCCAGGCCACCGAAGACATGGCGGCGATGAAATAACAATCTCCCAGATATCCTTGGATGGGATCGTTGAATTCGTCTACGTCTTCGAAGAAGTCTCCTTTGTCCACCCAAACGGCGTTAGGAGGGTTCCAGGGCTTACCAGGTGCTCCCCCGGCAAAGAGGAGATCTTTGGCCACTTCTAACACCTTCTCGGGTGAAGGTGTTCGCAAGGGTGATTCTTCGGCCTTGAGGGTTGCTACCTCCAGGAAGGTTTCGAGGCGCTTCTCAGCCTCCTTTTCAGAAAGGAGGCTCACTTCTCCTTCGGGACCCACTTCCAGCTGGGGAGCCAGGATCGGGTTTTGGGTCAGATCAAAGATTGTTTCCTCCGGTATCCGAAGGATCCGGGATAGAAGTTTTTCCGGCTCGCTTACTTGATCCCATTTGATGTGTCTCCCGACCACGGTTTCTGCCAGAGCGTAAGGATTGGTTACTCCGGTGAAAGCTTCCATAAAACCCCTCCTTTGTTTTTGTCCATCTTTTCAAAGAGGGGCTCACACCAAACTCACCAATTTCTCACCGTTCGGCTAACTCGAGGAAAAGGCCCTTTAGATAAAGGGTCTCTGGCATGGCCAGCAGTATGGGATGATCCGGTGCCTGTAGGCCAATTTCGAGGAGCCTTAGGGGTCTTCCGGTGGCTGCCTCTTGGACCACCGCTTTCAGGTCTTCGACAGAGAGAAAATGGGAACAAGAGGAGGTGAAGAGGACGCCCCCTGGAAGGAGCTTGTCCAGGGCCTTACGGTTCAGGGTGCGGTAACGTTTGCGGCCCTTTTTTCGGGCCCGATGGTGTTTGATAAAGGCTGGTGGGTCAAGGACGATGGTTTCGGCTTCTGGAGCGTAACAAAGAAAATGTTCCACTTCGTCCTGAATAAAAGTGACTCGATCTGCGAGCTGGTTACGACGGGCGTTTTCTTCTGCTATTTCGAGGGCGGCTCCGGAACGATCCACTGCCAGGACCTTTTTGGCCCCGGCAGCCGCAGCTACCAGGGCAAAGGCTCCGGTGTAGCAAAAGAGGTCCAAAACGACCTTTCCTTCCACGTAGCGGGTGAGCCGCCGACGGTTTTCGCGTTGGTCAAGGAAGAAGCCGGTCTTCTGGCCGTTTACGGGATCCACCAGAAAGAAGAGTCCGTCGATCTGAACCCAAAAGGGCCCTTTTAATCCTTCGGCCTTTACATAAAGAGGAAGCCCCTCTTCCTGGCGCACAGGGAGATCGTTGCGCCAAACGAGCCCTCGCAAGGGAAACTCTTCCCTCAGGGCCTTTAGGAGAAAAGGTTTCAACCTTTCCATCCCGGCGGTCGAGATTTGGATGACCGCTACCTCGTGATAGAGGTCGATGGTGAGTCCCGGCAAAAAATCTCCTTCTCCGTGGACCAGTCGAAAGCAAGTCTCTGTGGCGAAAAGTTTTTTTCTCAAGGAAAAGGCCTCCCTGAAGCGTCTCCGGAAAAAGTCTTCGTTGATGGAGACCTCTCCCCGGGCCAAGACTCGTCCAAAGATACGACTTTGGGGATTAAAATAAGCCGTGGCCAGGGGTTGCCCTTGGGGGGTGTAGACCAGAGCTAGTTCTCCGGCCGAAAGTTCAGGGGCCTCCTCGACCTCTTGTCTGCTGATCCAGAGCCTTCCAGAAAGGAGTCTCCGGATCCCTTCTCGAGAGAGGATCACCCGTTTCAAGGTTTGACCCCCAAGAGGTTCAGGACCTTCTGAGTACGAATGAAATCCGCTGCACCGATAGTATGCGGACTGTAAGGAAGGAGATGGTCCTTTTCCGGGGCCAAATTATCGAAGATGATCTCTTCTTCGTGGTTGACGTAACTTAAGTAGAGGTCTCCTAGAGGTCTCACCACGCTCAAACGGCCTTTTGGATCCCAGCCGAGATGAACCCTTTCAAAACGTCGTTTCTTGAGAGTGAGGAGCCATATTCCCGGCCGTTTCCGCCCTGACAACTTGTCTTTCATTTCGGCCTGGGCCCTTCCTTGGGTTAGGAAAGAGACCACGGCCTCCTCCACCTCGGAAGACCCCTGAACCATAAGCTCTGACCATTCCTCCCAGTCTGGAGCCTCGTGAAGCACGAGATAGAGGCCTTCGTCCCAAAAAGCCCAGCGCGCATGACAGGCGCTGCAGCGGGCCTGGGAGAGCACCTCAGGCCGATGATAGATTTTGGGTCTTTCGAACTCATGACACGAGCGACACGATGGCTGCTTACCACCGAACATGAGTTCCTTGCCATGACAAGAAAGACAGCTCATACCCGCCTGGAGGTGGACATCTGGGGTGAGCTCGTGAAACTCTATCCCCCAAGGGCGGGGTGGCGGTTCTCCTTCAAGGAGGGGACTGCGAAACTGGTAAGGATAGTCGTGTTCGGCAAGACCGTAGTAATCCCAGCCTACACGGTTTCCATAATGGCAATGCAGACACATCCGATCGTTGGGTTTCTGGAAACGATGGTCAACAAGCCCTCCTTGGGCGTAAAGGAGGTGGCAGGCCGCGCACCCGCGGCCGTGTTTCGTCTCCGGATAGTCATCTCCCTCGTAGAAAAGATGGCATCTCAGACATCGGCGTCTCAGCAGGTCGTTTACCAGATCTTCGGTTCCTTGAATCTTCTCCGGTTCTGGAAGCTCCTTCACCGAAGTCAACGGAGGGAGGTCGAAAAGCCCCCTCACGATGTTGATTTTTCGGGCGAGAGAGAAATGGAGACTTTGCTCCGTGGCCTTGGTCTCTTTCGGATGACAAGAACCGCAGGTCTTTTGCCAGGAGGCAGGGTCAGCCGGGGCGGGAAGGAGCCCCTGATGGGCTTCCTCCGGGCTCTGGGCCGGGCTTTGACCACCGTGACACTTCTGGCACTCCATGGTGTGGGGGGGATCGAGTTCTACCTCGTGGCAATCCTGACACTTCCTGGTCGTAACCGGAGAGCTTTTTCCGGTCTCCTGGCAAGCCACCAGGCTGAGGAGCAAAAGGAAGAGGAGGAAGCCTCTCATGGCTTTTGACTTCTAACGGAAAAAGCCTTCTTCGAAAAGACATCTTCAGGTGTTTGCGTAGCACAGACTCGGGTTATTATTGGAAAGCTAACATAAAGGAGGCCGACCATGTTTCGAGCGGTTTCCCTCATCCCCCTGGGACAGGTAAGACAAGACGTAATCGACGCTATCGCCGGAGGAATTTACGAACACCTACAGATGGAGGTCTTTTTTGAAGAGCAACAGCCCCTGCCTCCCACCTTCTTCGATCCGGTACGAGGGCAGTTTCGGGCCGAGGATTTGGTCCGCTTCTTGAGGGATCAGGTTGTTGCTGCTTCTCCTCTAAAGCTGGGAGTCACAGAGGCGGACCTTTATGCCATGGATATGAACTACGTTTTTGGGATCTCCATCCTCAAACAGGGTACTTCTCTGGTCTCCTATCATCGTTTGGACAATACCTTTTACAGTTTACCACGCAATGATCGCTTGCTTTACGAAAGAGCCATGAAGGAGTCCCTTCACGAACTGGGACATGCCATTGGGCTTGAGCATTGCGAGAATCCATGCATCATGCACTTTTCAAACTCGGTGATGGAAGTAGATGTAAAACCCCTCCGATTTTGTCCGGAGTGTAACAGACGTCTAAACCTCCTCTTGGGAAGGGTGCATTAAATCCAGCTGGTGGAGTGAGCTGATGAAAAGAGTTGTCCTTGGCACCGCAGGGCACATTGATCACGGGAAAACCACGCTTGTTAAAGCCTTGACCGGCATAGATACCGATCGCCTCAAGGAGGAGAAGGAAAGGGGCATCACCATCGAATTGGGATTCGCACATCTTACCTTACCAAGTGGTGTGCGGGTGGGGATCGTGGATGTTCCCGGGCACGAACGGTTCGTAAAAAACATGGTAGCTGGAGCTAGCGGAGTGGACCTGGTGGCTTTGGTAGTGGCAGCAGACGAAGGGGTCATGCCTCAAACCAGGGAACATCTTGAGATTTGCGAACTTCTGGGTGTTAAAAATGGCGTGGTGGTGGTCACCAAGCGTGATCTGGTGGACGAGGAATGGCTCGAGCTGGTGAAAGAAGACATCGCCGAGGCCCTGCGGGGCACCTTCCTTGAAAACGCCCCCATGGTAGCGGTTTCAGCGGTGACGGGAGAAGGAATCCCCGAGCTGATCCGGGTGCTTGAAGAATTGGTGGCCAGGGTGCCAGACCGTCCAGCCGAAGGTCCCTTCCGTCTCCCGGTGGATCGGGTTTTTGTTATCAAAGGTTTTGGTACGGTGGTCACTGGTACAGCAATCTCTGGTCGCCTTAAAGTGGGAGAGGAGGTCCTGGTTTATCCGCGGGAGCACGTAGCTCGCATCAGGCGCATCCAGGTTCATGGAGAAGATCGGGACTTTGCCGAAGCCGGACAGCGTACGGCCCTGAATCTCCAAGGACTTGAGAAAGAAGAGGTCGAGCGCGGAGACGTGGTCGCCCATCCCGGAGTCCTCAGGCCAAGTCTTATCCTCGACCTTGATCTTCGTTATCTTTCAAGCGCTCCCAAACCTCTGCTCCACAACACGCGCGTGCGCTTTCATATCGGAACCAGCGAGGTCCTTGGGCGGGTGGTTCTCTTTGGTACGGATCGTGTGGAACCCGGACAACGGGTGTTGTGTCAGATCCGGCTAGAAGAACCAGTAGTGTGCTGGCGAGGAGATCACTTCGTGATCCGCAGCTACTCTCCGATGATTACGGTGGGTGGCGGGGTGGTGCTCAATCCGGTGGCTCGCAAGCGCAAACGTTCTCAGCGGCGCCATCTTGAGGAATTGGCCCTCCTGCGAGATGGAAGCCTTGAGGAGATCATCCATTACCATCTCAAACAGGCCGGGGAGATGGGGCTGCCGCTTGAGGAGATTGCTCTGCGGGTTTCTCTCTTTCGAGAAGGGCTAGAGGAAGTACTGCGGCGACTCAAGGAACGGGCTCTGGTCAAGGAGGTGCGTACTGAGGGACGGCGCCTCTTTCTGGCGCGTGAGATTTATGAAGAGCTCAAAGACGAGATCCTTGAAAGGCTTCGCAGGTATCACGAAAAGTTTCCCTTAAAACCAGGGCTTCCCAAAGAAGATTTAAGACAAAGATTACCCTCGGGACTGGACCCACGGGTCTTTGAAGAGATGCTTGCCGAGCTGGTCAGAAAGGGCCACATCGTTCAGGAACGTGAAATTGTGCGTCTGGCTAGTCATCGTATCGTGTTGGCTGAAGAACAGGAGGAACTCAAACGTCGTCTGGAACGAGAGTTCCGGCGTGCCGGTTTTCAACCCCCGGACAAAGACGAGGTCCTTTCCCGTTTTCGGGACCAAGCTCCCTTGGCGGTGGAAATCTTCAACCTCCTTTTGCAGGAAGGACGGTTGGTCAAACTCAAGGATGACCTCATTTTTCACGCCCAGGTTTTAGAGGAGGCCAAGAAATTGGTGCGTGATTTCCTTCAAAAACACGGAGAGATGGCGGTAGGGGACTTTCGCAAACTCACTGGAGGGGCTTCACGGAAATATTTGATCCCTCTTCTGGAATACCTGGATCGAGAAAAGGTCACCATCCGCGTGGGAGACAAGCGCGTCTTGCGTAAAAGTGGTTAGCTCCGGCGCACAGTCAGTTTGGCACAAAGCAGTCCGATTTCGAAAAGTAAATAAAGGGGTACAGCCATCAGGGCCATATTGAAGACGTCGGGGGTGGGGGTCAGGATGGCAGCCAGGATGGCGATTACCAGGATGGCGTGACGCCGAAAACGCCCGGCGGTATAAGGGTCCAGAAGTCCTATCTTGGCTAAGATGACCATTATCAGGGGAAGTTCGAAGATGGTTCCAAAGGCCAGGAGAAAAAGTCCCACGAAATTAACAAAATGTCCTACCGAAATGGTGGGAACGATGTCTTCTTTCTGAAAAGAGAGCAAAAACTTCACCCCATAGGGTAGGGTGACGAAGTAACAGAAGGTCACCCCTCCGTAGAAGAGGAACATCCCCACCAAGATGAAGAGCAATCCTGTACGGCGACGGAAAGAGAACACCCTGGCAAGCCCGCACCAGAGGAGCCAGAGGAGATAAGGAACAAAGAGGAGGGCTGCGGAAAAGATCGCTACCTTCAAGAGGGCCAGGAAAGGCTCGGTCACGCCGAAAAAGGCCAGCGATTGATGGAGATGTTTTTGGACGTGGCCAAGAATCATGGGAGAGATAGCGTAGAAGGCCAGCAAGGAGAGCAAGAAGATGACACCTCCCACCATGAGCCGCCGGCGCAAGGAAAGGATGACCCGGGCCAGGGCTTGGTAGGGAGCTTCTTCTTCCGGAAAGGACGTCTTTTCTTCGGGACGGGTGACCATTAGGCCTCTAAGCCTTTGAGATAGGAGATGGCGTTTTTGAAGATCACAAGACCAGGTTCATCTGGCAACTCTTCGTAGCGGGTCCAACGGGGATGATTGGTGAAGTGGTTGAAGGCTTCGGGGTGAGGCATGAGACCAAAGATCCGTCCGGTCGGGTCGCAGATGCCAGCGATGGCTTTGACGGAGCCGTTCGGGTTGTATGGATATTTTGAGGTGGGGGAGCCGGTTTCAGGATGGGCATACTGACAGACGATTTGCTGGTTCTCTTCAAGACGTCTGAGTACCTCTTCGTCTTTGACCACAAATTTACCTTCCCCATGGCGTACGGGGAGATAGAGACGCTTCAACCCCCGGGTGAAGAGACATGGAGAGTTGGGATTAATGGCCAGGTGTACCCATCGATCTTCGAACCTCCCTGAATCATTGTAGGTAAGACTGGTTAGACGTTCTTCGTAATGGCCATCAAAACCCGGAAGCAGACCCAACTTAACCAGGAGCTGAAATCCGTTGCAGATACCGATGATGAGTCCGCCGCGTTCAATGAAACGCAAGACCTGGTCCATTAGGCGTTCGTTACTGTCCTTGATCCTGGCATAGCGGAAGCGATGAGCCCCGGCCTGGGCTGCGCCCAGATGGTCTCCATCCAGAAATCCTCCAGGAAGACACAAGAGGTCGTATTCGTCAAGACGTTTCTCTCCATGGATCAAGGCACTGAGGTGAATGACGTCCACCTGGTCAGCACCAGCTTCTCGACAGGCATACGCGGTCTCACGTTCGCAATTGGTGCCATATCCTGCGGTGACGATCACTCTGACCTTCTTCATGGGGTCCTCCCGTTCAAAACTTTGGCCTAATATAGCCCAAAGGGGCCGGAATTTGGAAGTTCCCTTTCATCAAAGTCTTTGTGCTATGTTTGGAAGGAGGAGGCAGAGATGAGGATCGCTCTCGTGGCCATGCCCTGGCCCCTTTTCAATCGTCCCTCCATTCAGCTAGGGGTTCTAAAGGGTCATCTTCGTAAAGTTTGGCCTGAGCTGGAAGTAAAGACCTTTCATCCTTATCTTCATCTGGCCCAGACCATAGGCTTTACGCTTTACCACCGCTTAAGTGAGACCTCTTGGGTCGCCGAGGCCTTGACCGCGGCGCTTCTTTTTCCTGAGAAAACCCCCGACATAGAGAGACTTCTCCAAAAGCTTATCCGCAACAGGGGTTTCTCCTTTGACTTCACCGAGCTTATTCAAAAGATTAAGGGGGCTCTTGAAGACTATTTGGGTGGAATCAACTGGGAAAAATATCAAGCGGTAGGTTTTTCGGTCTGTCTCAACCAGCTCACCTCCTCTCTCTGGGCTGCCAGGTGGCTCAAAGAGCGCCATCCTCGTCTCCCCGTGATCTTTGGGGGCTCCGGATGTGCGGAGGAAATGGGACGAAGCTTGCTGGCCCTTTTCCCATTCATTGATTTCGTTATTAACGGAGAAGGGGAGATTCCTCTCACGGGTCTTCTGCGCCATCTCTTACTTGGGGAAAAAAGGCCCTCAAAGGGGTTGTTCTTTCGCCAGGATGGCCGAATCATTGGGGGAGGAAGTGAGGAGCTCGCCCCGGAGGAACTACCTTCTCCGATCTATGAAGACTATCTTCGGGAAGTTTCCTCCCTGCCCCCTGAAAAACGCTTCTTCCCCCTTATCTGTCTTGAGGCCTCGCGGGGCTGCTGGTGGTTCAAGTGTCGTTTCTGCAACCTCAACCTTCAGTGGAAAGGCTTTCGCCGAAAACCACTTCCTCGGGTCCTTCAAGAAGTGAGGGCACACGCCCGGGCCGGACTCCTGGATTTTGCTTTCGTGGACAATTGTCTAGCAGTAAAAGACTCTCTGGCCCTTTTCGCCGCCCTGGCCAGGGACCGGGTAGATTATCGTTTTTTCGCCGAATTGCGAGCTGTCTACCGGCGACAGGACTATCATCTCCTACGTCAAGGAGGGCTTACTTGGGTCCAGATTGGGATCGAGGCGCTCTCCACTTCTTTGCTTCGCAGACTCAACAAAGGCACTACGGCTCTCGACAACGTGGCAGCCATGAGACACTGCGAAGAGGCTGGTCTCCATCTTGAAGGGAACCTCATTCTCGAATTTCCCAGCAGTACCGAGGAAGAGGTGCAGGAGACCCTCAAACATCTCGATTTCGTCTTTCCTTTTCGCCCCCTGAACACTGTTTCTTTTTGGCTGGGCTACGGAAGCCCGGTCTTTCGGAATCCGAAAGCCTTTGGCCTCCGGGCGGTTTATCCTCACCCTTATTACCAGGCTCTTTTTCCGGAATGGGTGCGAGAGAAGCTGGTCCCCCTGGCCTGGGCCTATCGAGGAGATCGAAAGAAACAGAAAAAGATCTGGAAACCGGTGAGGGAAAAGGTCGCTCTCTGGAAAAATCGTTACACTGAACTCACCAAAACCAGAGGGCCTCTTTTGAGTTATCGAGACGGTAAACACTTTATTCTCATCCGCCAGGTCTTACCCACAGGTCAGGTCCTTCATCATCGCCTCTCTGGAGCATCCCGGGAAATTTATCTCTTCCTAAGAGATATTCGGAGTCTCAGGGAGGTAAGAGAGAGATTCGATGTTCTGCCTTCAGATCGCCTGGAGGCCTTTCTTAGAGACCTGGAACACAAAAAGCTCATTTTTCGAGAGGCAGAGAGGGCGATTGCTCTGGCCATCCATCGCGACCACCTCGAAGAATCGCTGTAAGCTTATGTGATATTTTTGCCAAAGTCTCTAATAGAAAGTCCGAAATTTTGACATGCTTTTTGAGCTTTGGGAGACCACTCTTGGTCCCTTATCGAAAACTATCCTGAGTGCCGAAGGCACTGGACCAATACACCCTTCTTGAAGTAAGAAGACAACCTTGTTAAGATCTGACCAGACATTTGCCGGCGTAGCTCAGCTGGTAGAGCAGCGGATTCGTAATCCGCAGGTCAGGGGTTCAAGTCCCCTCGCCGGCTCCAAAGATCTGCCTTCAGTCGAAGTTTGGATAAACTTTTCCCTGAATTTTGTCTGGGTTCTTCGATGGCTTCCCGCTCGAGTGGGCAATTTCCTTCGTTTAATG
>CAZVXP010000007.1:0-49908 GCA_964630855.1 uncultured Thermodesulfobacteriota bacterium
GAGATAAGCCTCTTCGGGAAGATAATAGCGGTTGCAGACGTCTACGACGCCCTTACGGCGAAAAGGGTTTACAAGGAAGGTTGGGACAAGTGGAAGGTCCTCGAGATACTCAAGGGAGACGCCGAGAGGGGGAAGTTCGATCCAGTCGTCGTCGGGAAGCTCGAGGAGCTGTTGAAAGAAGGGGCCCTTTGAGGGCCCCTTCATGGTGCCGAGGGCGGGACTCGAACCCGCACGGCCCCGCGGGCCAGCTGATTTTGAGTCAGCCGCGTCTGCCAGTTCCGCCACCTCGGCCTCTAGCTTTGACGCTAGACATTTTACATGATCTATTTTCCCCTGCAATGTCACGATCTTACTGGGAATCGGCCCTGCCAAGACCCTTTCTGGCCTTGGCCCCCATGGCTGGTCTCACCCACGCTCCCTTTCGAGAACTGGTGGCCGAGTTCTCCGGTTGTGACCTCTTCTTTACCGAAATGCTTAACGTGAGGGCCATTGTCTTCCAGAATCCACGAAAAGACCCTTACCTTAGATCAGGACGAAAAGATCGCCCCTTGGTCGCCCAGCTCGTGGGACGGGATCCCGAACTCTTTGCCCAGGCAGTAGAACGTCTCGAAGCCCTGTTTGATTTCGACGGTTATGACCTGAACTTCGGTTGCGCCCGGGGAGCCATTCAGCGTTACGGCTGGGGGGTCTCCCTGATGAAAGAACCATCCCTAGCTTGTGAAATAGTACGCGCAGTCCGCGAAAATACCTCCAAACCCATAAGTGCCAAAATTCGCTCCGGGTTCGAACATCAGCGAGAAAAACTCCTGGATTTCGCCTCTCGACTCACCAAAAGCGGGCTCGACCTCCTTACCCTTCATCCTCGCACCGCCCAAGAAGGATTCAAACGCCCGGCTCGCTGGGAAGAAATTCGCTGGCTGGTCGAAGAGCTTCCCATTCCCGTGGTGGGCAATGGCGACGTCTTCGGCCCTCAAGAGGCCCAAAGGATGCTCGAAGAAACGGGTTGTGCCGGCGTGATGATCGGACGAGCCGCCCTCCTGCGTCCCTGGATCTTCCGAGACATCAAATCCTTCTGGACGCAGGGGAAACTTCCTCCACCTCCGCCTCCAGACAAAGCCCCTCAAAAAATGGCCTCCTTCCTGAAAGAGTTCCTCCCCGAAGAACTCCAAGAAAAACGTTTTGACCTCTGGCTCTTTTGGTATCTTCAAAATTTCACCTTTGGGCTCCATTATTTCCGTGAGATCCAAAGACTAAAGGGGTTGGAGGCCAAGGTGGCCAAACTCCAAGAAATCTTGGCCCGGGAAGGCTTCCGTCCTTACCCAGCCCGGCCTTTTCTGCACCGCTAACGGAGTTTCAACTTTCGAGCCACGTTCGGAAAGAGGGAAAGATCGGTATGAGGCAAGAAAAGGGCCCCGGTGAGAAGGTTCATGAACTCCGTACGCACGTTCATCTCCAGATAGGTGAGATTCTCCAGAATCCTCTTCAATTCCTCAAAAGAGGAAGCTTCTTTTAAAAAGACAACCGTTCCCTTCCCAGCCGCATTACCCAAAGGCACAAAACGGTCCAGAGGAACATCGGGAAGCATCCCTATGGTGACCGCCATTTCCGGATCAATGTAGTTACCGAAACTGCCAGCAATGAAGAAGTGTGAGATGTCTTCGAAAGAAAGACCTACGCTCTGACAGAGTACCGTAAGGATGGTATACATGGCCCCCTTGGAACGGATAACGCTTTTCATTTCTCCTTCGGTTACGTAAATGGGCTTCCCGTGGGCACTCTCATCTTCAAGGACCAAAACGAAGGCCAGTTCTCCTTCCACCTCGCGGAAGCGCTCCGGCAATCTTTCCGGCACAAATTTACCGCGCTGATCGATAAGACCCGCCACAAACATTTGGGCCAAAAGGTCTATCACACCGGAACCACAGATGCCTCTGGGCTTTTCATCACCGATGGTCTTGATCTGGATCTCTAAACTCTGAGGATCAATGCGTACGCGTTCGATAGCCCCAGGAGCGGCTTGCATACCACAGCGCAGGATGCCCCCTTCTAGGGCCGGCCCTGCAGCCCCGGCGGTGGCTAGAAGGAAGTCTTTGTTCCCCACCACCACCTCGGCGTTGGTCCCCACGTCGATGAGGATAGAGATCTCCTCACGCCGATGCATGCCACTGGCCAGGATGCCAGCCAAGAGATCTCCTCCAAAATAACTTCCGCGGTTGGGAAAAACAAAAAGAAAGGCCTCTTCGTGACCCGGCAGTCCGAGCTCCCTGGCCTTGAGGGTATCAACCCAGCTCACCGCCGGGATGTAAGGCTCCCGATAAAGATGGCGCGTCTCAAGATTCAAGAAGAAATGGCTCATGGTGGTGTTGCCACAAATGGCATAATAGAGAAGAGAGCGTCGTGGCAAACGCCCGAGGAGGGAGCGAACCTCTCGGGCCAGGGTCTTGAGGGTTATTTGGTGAAGTTCTCGACGCCGCTCCGGCTTGTCAGCGTAATGGAGCCGGGTAAGGATGTCTTCTCCGTACGCGATCTGAGGATTTTTGAAAGAATGTTTCCTGATCACCTCCGCCTTCCTAAAGTCATAAAGATAGAGAACCACACCCGTGCTACCTAGATCGATCCCAAGGCCGAGAAGGGGAAGATCTTCGTCGGATCTAAGAAAATCAAGAACCCACCAGTGAAAGCCATCAAACCCTAGCCGGGCTTTCAGACGAAACGCTGGCCGAAGGACTTCGGGAAGGATCCTTAAGGCCGAAAGGGTAAAGAGCGGCGGCTCACCAAGATGCCTGGTCAGCTCCTGGCGCACGCGGGCCTCATCAGCCCGTTGATCATCGAGGGAAGGGGAAGGAAGCTCCAAAAGGATCTCTCTTATTACAGGACCTTCCATGAAGGCCTATTATAGGCCCGAAAAGATAAAAGTCACCCATTTCAGCGGGCCAAAAGGATGGCGTTGGGAAACTCTTTCTCAAGAGTGGTCAGTATGCGGCGAGCCGTAGCTAGATCCGAAGCCACATAGACCTGGACCCGATAGAAAGACCGGGCCCCTTTCTTCACGGGCTCGATGATCACGGTGCGGAAACGCTTAGCCAGCTTTTCTTTGAGTCTCACGGCGTTGGCATAACTGGCAAAGGCCCCTATCTGGACGTAGTAGCGCCCGCGTTTCAGGTCCGGATCCTTGAGCACTACCCTTCGTTCTTCCACCCGTCCTTCCGCCAGGGCCACAATACGCACCCGGGCCACCCCTTTTCGATGCATTCCCAGGGCCCGGGCTGCAGCATAACTCAAATCGATAATGCGTCCTTTAACAAAGGGGCCTCGATCGTTGATTCGCACGATGGTCTGACGGCCGTTCTCCAGGTTGATGACCAGGACCTCCGTGCCCAGAGGGAGGATCTTGTGGGCCGCGGTGAAAGCGTACATGTTATAAATTTCACCGCTGGCCGTGCGCCGGCCATGAAAACCCGGCCCATACCAAGAAGCATAACCCTCCTCCACATAACCCTCCGCTGAAGAAAGAGGATAGTAGGTTTTGCCATTTACCCGATAGGGACGCGAGGAAGACGCGTGCAGACGATGCTTTTCCGAAGGAGGTTTTGGGGGTAGGGTGGAAAGAGTTGGTTGAGATCGGCGTCCACAACCTGCTAAGAAGACCAAAACCAGGAGAAAAGGCCAGAGTTTCCTCATGGCAAAAGAAAAATTAACAGAGATCAAGATCCGAAAGAAGGTTTTACGCGAAAAAATTTGGACTCTCCTCTCAGAAGCTGGAGTAGCTCGTTTCCCCGGGGCCTTTGGCCGCATTCCGAACTTCGTAGGAGCCGAGGCAGCGGCTGAAAAGGCCGCCTCTCTAGAAGTCTTCCGCAAAGCCCGCTTCATCAAAGCCAATCCCGATAGCCCCCAGTTCCCGCTGAGGGTCCTTGCCCTTAGCCAGGGCAAAACCCTTTTCATGGCCGTCCCCAAACTGCGGAGTGAAAAACCTTTCCTGTGCCTTGAACCAGAGGGCTTGAGGGTCCATCCTATGCGAGCCGCCACCATCAAGGGAGCTTTCAGATACGGAAGGCCTGTCTCTCCAGAAGAGATGCCTGAAATAGATCTCGTCATCACGGGTTGCGTGGCGGTGACCCGCCGGGGAGAACGTCTGGGCAAGGGGGGAGGATATTCCGAACTCGAGTTGGCCCTGCTCCAAGAATATGGACGTCTCAGAGCCGAAACCCCCATCCTTACCACCGTCCATCCCTTACAAATCGTGGAAGAAATCCCCCTAGAAGAACATGACTTTACCGTAGACCTGATAGTCACTCCCGAGGAAATCATCCAAAGTTTCGGGGCAAAACGTCGTGCACGTGGTATCCTTTGGGAAAAACTTCCGGAGGAGAAGATCCGGAAAATCCCGGCCCTGATTCAACTCCGGGAACGTTTCACGTGAAACAATGCCGCGTATCATAGCAATCGCCAACCAAAAAGGAGGGGTGGGAAAGACCACCACCGCGATTAACCTGGCGGCGGCTCTGGGCATTTTGGGACAAAAAGTCCTGGTGCTTGACGCTGATCCTCAGGCCAATGCCACCAGCGGTCTCGGAGGACGAGGGCACCAACCCAATCTCTACCAGGTGCTCCTGGGTGAGGCCCGGCCCCAAGAGGCCCTCTTCTCTACCCCCTATCCGCGTCTCCATCTCCTGCCTTCTTCTATCGACCTCATCGGATGCGAACTGGAGCTCGCCTCTCGAAGCGGCAAAGAACACCTTCTGGCCCGTATCCTGGCCGAACTGGCTACCGATTACCAATTCATCTTCATAGACTGCCCCCCTTCCCTAGGGTTGCTCACAGTCAACGCCCTGACTGCAGCTCAGGCCGTCATCATTCCTCTTCAATGTGAATACTACGCCTTGGAAGGGCTGAGTCTCCTGGTGAACACCATCAAACGTATCAAACATAACTTCAATCCGCGTCTCTTTCTCTACGGCATCCTGCTCACCATGTATGACGCCCGCAACCGTCTCACCAAACAGGTAGAAGCAGAAGTGCGACGACATTTCAAAAGTGCGGTTTTCGAGACCGTCATCCCGAGGAACGTCCGCCTGAGCGAGGCCCCCAGCCACGGAAAACCCATCTTCGCCTACGATCCTTCCTCACGCGGAGCACGGGCCTATATGGCCTTGGCCCGAGAGGTACTGAGTCGAGAAAATAGACTCAACTTGAGAGCTGGACAAAGTCGTGCTAGGGCTTGAAGAGACCCCACAAGGAGGAAGCCTTGGGCAAAGAAAAGAAAGCTCTAGGCCGCGGTCTTTCCTCTCTACTACCAGAGGGCACCCTAGAGGAAACCCCGGAGGTCTTTTTCTGTCCGCTTGAAGCCATCAGGCCTTCACCTTATCAACCTCGCCTCAAAAAAGACGAAGGCCTTGAAGAACTGGCAGCCTCGGTGCGAGAAAAGGGCATCCTTCAACCCCTCCTGGTACGAGAGGTTACCCCTGGGCTCTACGAGCTGGTCGCCGGAGAACGCCGCTTCCGGGCAGCCAAACTGGCAGGACTGGAACGTGTGCCGGTCATCGTACGCGATCTGAGCCCCCAGGAAGCCCTGGAACTGGCCCTTATCGAAAATCTCCAGCGTGAAGATTTGAATCCCATCGAAGAAGCCCGGGGCTATGCCCGTCTCCTTGAGGAGTTTGGACTCACCCAGGAAGAAATCGCCCAGAGGGTAGGAAGGGACCGTTCCACCATCGCCAATGCCCTCAGACTCCTGAAACTCCCTCCAGATATTCAAGAAGACGTACTAGAGGGACGCCTCTCAGCTGGTCACGCTAGAGCCCTTCTCTCCCTTCCACACGAAAGCTTGATGCGTCGGGTCCGTGACGAAATCGTGATTCGAGGACTCTCTGTCCGGCAGACCGAAGCCCTGGTCAAAAGGCTCAAAGAAGAAAAAAAGACCCCTTCCTCCCAGCCGGATCCGGATCTCCTGGCCCTGGAAAGGGAGCTTCAGGAGCTCCTTGGCACCAAGGTCAAACTCTCCTGGGGTAAGAAAAAGGGACGTTTGACCATCGAATTCTATTCCTCCGAACAATTCGAGGCCTTCCTGGAGAGATTGAGGGAATAAAATGGCCCTTCATCTCCTGATTGACGGCTACAACTTGCTCCATCAGATCCCAGAGATGTCTTTCCTGATGCAGGAAGACCCCGAGGAAGCCCGCCGGGCCCTCCTTGAGCGACTGCGTATTTACCAGAGACTTCGTCGTCATCGGATCACAGTGGTCTTTGACGCCTGGGGACAAGATGAACCGCGGCGCAAAATCAACGTGAAGGGTATTCAGGTAATCTTTACCGCCGCCGGAGAAACAGCTGATGACTATCTCAAGAAAGTGGCCGTCAAGGAAAGGGAGCGAGCCGTGGTCGTTTCCTCCGACCGGGAAATCCGGAGCTACGTAGAAACTTACGGAGCGATCTCTATCACCTCACGGGAGTTTCTGGCACGTTTAGAAGCTGCCCTTTATGAAGACCTGAAGGGCGAACCTCTTTCCCCACCTCCATCTCCTTCCAAAAAACTCCCCAAAAAGGCTCGCAAAAGACTGGCCAAACTGGCCAAGCTCTAACTTTCAAAGATATCCTTACTGAGGGAAGCCTGTACCGGCACCGGGTAATTTCCCGTAAAACAGGCCAGACAGAAACGCTTTCCATCACCCTGTCCAGCCCGCAGCAGACCTTCCAGAGAGAGATAATGTAGGAGATCAAGCTCTAGATAACGTTTGATCTCTTCAACCGAGTGCTTGGCTGCAATAAGTTCTCCACGGGTGGGGAAATCTATCCCGTAAAAGCAAGGGAACTTGATGGGCGGGCAACTGATAAGCATGTTGATCTCGTGTGCCCCTGCCTCCCGAATAGCTCGTACCCTGGTGCGACTAGTAGTCCCTCGCACCAGGGAATCGTCCACCACCGCTACCTTCTTGCCTCGCAGAATCTCCCGCACGGGATTGAGTTTCACACGGACGGAGAAATCCCGCATACTCTGGGAAGGCTGGATAAAAGTACGACCCACGTAATGGTTGCGAATTATTCCCATCTCAAAGGGAAGCCCCGCTGCCTGAGCATAGCCAATGGCTGCGTAGTTGCCAGAGTCCGGGATGGGCATGACGAAATCGGCCTCCAGACGGCACTCCCGAGCCAATTCGATGCCAAGTCGCTTTCGAAAAGCATAGACGTTTTCACCATAAATGTAGCTGTCAGGACGGGCGAAGTAGATAAACTCGAAAATACAATGGGCCAGCCGATCGGCCCGGCTGCCCTCATAAGAGGTAAGGCCATTTTCGTCAATGACCAGGATCTCCCCTGGGCGTACGTCCCTCAAATACTGAGCCTGCACCAGATCAAAAGCACAGGTTTCAGAAGCTACGATATAACCCCCGTTGAGCATTCCTAAGGCCAGCGGACGAAAACCGTAAGGATCCCGGAAGGCGATCAGTTTGTCTTGAGCCAGGAGCACGATGGAGTAAGCCCCCTCGATGAGATCCATGGTCTCTCGGATGGCTTCTACCAAGCCCTTCCGCAGGGCCTTGGCCAGGAGATGAACGATGACCTCGCTGTCCATGGTGGTTTGGAAAAGGGAGCCCTGACGTTCGAGTTCGGTCCTTAAAAGGTGAGCATTTACCAGGTTGCCGTTGTGAGCCAGGGCAAAAGTACTACGGCCGTGAGTCACAAAAAAAGGCTGGGCGTTTTTGATAGTGGTAGAACCCGTGGTGGAATAACGTACGTGACCTACAGCAATGTGTCCTTTGAGTTGATTCAGAATGAGTTCATCAAAGGCGTCTGCCACCAGACCCAGAGCCCGGTGTTCGCGCACCTCCTTTCCATCCGAGGTAACAATCCCGGCGCTCTCCTGCCCTCGATGTTGCAAGGCATAGAGGCCAAAATAGGCGATCTTGGCTGCTTCCTTGTGTCCGAAAACTCCGATGATCCCGCACATGGCTATTCCACCGCTCCACCTACCACGATTTCAGGGATTCGCAAAGTAGGCTGGGCGTCTGAAACCGGCACCCCTTGTCCGTCCTTGCCGCAGGTTCCAATGGCAAAACCAAGATCGTTGCCCACCATGTCGATGAGACGCAATACCTGAGGACCATTGCCAGAGATTGTAGCTCCGCGCACGGGTTCTCCCAAAAGCCCCTTTTCAATGAGATAGCCTTCAGCCACTTCAAAGACAAAGTTGCCAGAAATGGTATCAACCTGACCACCACCCATCTTTTTTACAAAAAGACCCTTTTCTACACTTCGGATGATGGCCTCCGGAGGAGTTTCTCCGGGGGCAATATAAGTGTTGCTCATGCGAGGAATGGGACGGAAGCGATAAGACTCCCGTCGCCCGTGACCATTTGATCTTCGCCCGGCTTTCATGGCGGAGAGACGATCATAGAGAAAGGTCTTGAGGACCCCATTCTCGATCAGAACAGTCTTTTCAGGGAGAACACCCTCGTCATCGAACTGGTAAAATCCCCTCTGATAGACCAGAGTCGGATCATCCACCACGGTGATAAGGGGGGAAGCCACCTGTTCCCCCAAGCGCCCGGCATAGACCGAAAAACCCTCTTCTGCCAGATCAGCCTCAAGGCCGTGTCCCACGGCTTCGTGAATCATGGTACCTCCGGCCTCTGAAGAGAGGACCACCGGCATGGTCCCGCCGGGGGCCTTCCGTGCCTTGAGCATGAGTATGGCCCTCCGAGCAGCCTTCTCCGCGATCTCTTCAGGCGGGGTCTTGTCGAAAATCTCCAGCCCCACCGCCCCCCCGATGGGTTCATAACCGGTTTGGATAATCTCCCCCCTTCTGGCAACCACTTGCACCGCCAGGAGGGTGTAAATCCTTTCCCCTTCCACCCATTCACCTTCGGAATTCACGATCACCAGTCGTTTGTAAACGTCTTGGTAGATCACCTGAACCTGCACTACCTCTGGAGAAATGCCCCGGGCCGTAAGGTTGGCCCGCCGGACAAGTTCCACCTTGGTAGCCAGACTCTCTTCAAAAGGGGGACGCCGAATCTCTACAGGAGGGACCTTTTTCACGTCAGAGATGGTCACTTCTCGCCCTTCCTCCCCGGTCAATCTCGCTAGTTCGTGAGCTAGAAGTATCAAATTTTCTCGGCTGGAATCATTGGTGTAGGCGTAAGCGGTGTGGAAATTGCCATAGATAGACCGAAGTCCCACGCCCGCATCTACCCCCGAGACAATTTTTTCGGGCCGGTTGTTTTCAAAGACGATGTAAGTGCTCTGTGTCTCTTCAAAATAGAGATCCGCAAAAAGTCCTTTCCCTCTCATGATGGAGAGGATCTGATCAAGACCCGCCGGAATCATACCTTACCCCTTGTATTAGTTTCTCAAACTCTTCCCTTCTGGGGAAACCCTTCCGTCCGTAATCTCTGAGGGAAAGAGAGGCCAGTTGGGCAGCCAACCTAGCCGCTGCCACCTCCCCCAAACCCAAAAGGAGACCAGCCAAAAAACCGGCGTCAAAAACGTCCCCGGCCCCGGTGTTATCCACCCAAACCGTCGGGGGAACCGGGGACACCGACCATCTTCCTCCTCCTGCTCCCAAAATCTCGGCCCCCCTTTGGCCTTTCTTTACTACCAGACGCCGGGTCAAACGCAGGAGGGACTCAGGCGAAACACCCAAAAAGAGGAGTTCCTGTTCGGTAAGAAAGAGGATCTCAGCCCCAGAAAGGAGGGGTTCCAAGGAGGCCAATCCCCGGCTGGCATAGAGCTCTCCCGGATCTATGGAGAGGGGGCCCGGGTGGGACGCGCGAAGACGCCGGTGG
The DNA here is from genome assembly GCA_964630855.1 of uncultured Thermodesulfobacteriota bacterium. Lineage (GTDB taxonomy): Bacteria > Desulfobacterota > Thermodesulfobacteria > Thermodesulfobacteriales > Thermodesulfatatoraceae > JAADCO01. The sequence goes on from CAZVXP010000007.1 coordinate 9,783, forward strand.
AAGGAAAACCCCTCCTTTGTGACCAGAGAACTCAGATGGAGCCACTCCCCGGTTTGGGTCTGAACCATCCAGTCTTCAAGCAAAGATTCCTCTGGATGGGGAGCCACGAAGATGGCCCGGTCTTTCTTCTCGTCCAGAATGATGAGACAGCACGCTGTCCGACCACGCTGGATCACCCGCGAAAGATCGACCCTCTCAAGCTCGTTCACTATAAGATCCGCCTCTTGATCTTGACCCAGAAGACCGATAAAGGCCGTCTCAAAACCCCACAAAGAAAGGGCATAAATGGTGTTAGCTGCTGAACCACCCCCGCAGACTGCCAGCAACTCCCCTTCTTTTTCAAGAATGCTTCGTAAGCGTTCGAACTCTTCTCGGCTCCCCCATACCTCTCCACCTGGTTGAAGACCTTTGGACCAGGGAGAGAGACTTCGCAAATCCTCAACGCCGTAAAAATAATCTACATTCAGGGCCCCAGAACCAACGATTCGCATGTCCTCTTCTTAGCAGATCTTGTGCTATTTTTTGAGGGCAAAAGCCTTCGAAAAGGAGGACGTGATGGCTATCTTCATCAAGAACGAAGAAATCCAGTTCAAGGACCATCCCAAGTTTGCCGGTGTCAAGATTGCTATCCTGGTCTCTTCTCAAGATACTGATCGGGCAAGCGTTTCTATGTTACGTCTCGAACCCGGGGTCGAAATTCCTGTTCACACTCATGACTCGCAGGTAGATTCAATCTACGTGCTCTCTGGCCAGGGAGAAGCCTATGTCAACGGAAACTGGGAAAAGATTGGTCCGGGAGACTACATTTTCGTCCCCGCCGGAGAAGAGCACGCTGTCAGAAACATCGGACACGAAGAGTTAAGGTTGTTCATCGTCCACAGCCCGCCCCTATTCTGAAAAGTGATCAAATCCTTGCGGGGAGAGGGCTTCTATTTGGCCATCAGACCGGCGCAGCCTGAGGCCCTCCCCCTGAGGAAGCAACCTACCGATGCAATAAGGCTGTCGCTTGACAGCGGCCAACCTGGCCTGCAGGGCCCTTTCCTTCTCGGGACGAACGGCAAACAACAGGGCAAAATCTTCCCCACCTGAAAGAGCGTATTCCAGAGGTGTATGCGAAAGGCCCCGAAGAGGTGTCACCGCCTGCGGGATGGAGCTTTCTTCGAGTTCGGCTCCCACTTTGCTGGCCCGACAGAGACGGGCCAAATCTAAGAGGAGACCATCGGAGATGTCAATCAGGGCCTCGGCCAAACCTTCTTCTGCTAGAAGAAGCCCAAGTTCTACCTCGGGTTCCGGATCGAGATGGGCCTTGAGCCAGGCCTCGGGTGGTCTCTGCCCGCTTTGTAGCAATTCGAGGGCCGCCGCCGAAGCTCCCAGAGGTCTTGAGACAAAGAGAAGATCTCCTGGCCGGGCCCCTTCTCGGAAGACCACCGCCCCTGGGGCAGCCTCCCCAACGAGGGCCAAATCAAAAAGTGCCCGGGAAGGCTGACGAACCGTGTCTCCGCCCAGCAAGATGGCCCCGTAAGAAGCCAGCCTTTCAGAAAGCCCCTGGAAAAAATCCTCCAGGAAGGATCTTTCCGGGGCTTCGGGTAAGGCCAGGGTCAGGAGGGCAAACCTGGGACGCCCTCCCATGGCAGCGATGTCACTCAGGTTCACCGCTGCCAATTTTCGTCCCAAAAAATAGGCGGAGAAATAAGACCAGGAAAAATGTATCCCCTCCACCAGGGCGTCCTTTGTGAGAAGCAACCAGCGTTCTCCCAGGTTCACCACGGCACAGTCGTCTCCTACACCTTTGACGACTTCGGGAGAGGAAAAAGCCGTGGTCTCAAAGAAACGAATGATCTCTTCTTCGTTCATGGAGAAGGCCTCGGATCTTTAAGTCAGGTATCAAGTTTTGAACGGAAGGAAAAGGGGGGGCCGGTTTCCGGCCTCCCTTTTAAGAACGGGGACAGATCTCAAGTTCGCTGAAGAAGAAAGCAATCTCGCGGGCTGCAGATTCTGGACTGTCAGAACCGTGGACCGTGTTCTCCCCCTTGCTCAGGGCAAACGTCTTCCGGATAGTCCCTTCCTCGGCTTCAGCAGGATCTGTGGCCCCCATGATCTTTCGGCATCTGGCGATGGCGTCTTCGCCTTCCAAGACCAGGGCCACGATAGGTCCCGAAGACATGTACTCCGTGAGTTCATCATAAAAAGGTTTTCCTTTGTGAACGATATAAAACTCCTCGGCCTGTTCCTTGGTAAGGCGCAACATCTTCATGGCCACGATCCTGAGACCGCCTTTTTCAAAAAAACTCAGGACCTCGCCAATGATGTTGCGAGAAACCCCGTCTGGTTTGATCATGCTGAGCGTTCTTTCCACGGCCATGACACTCCTCCTGTCAGAAAAAAATTTGAGCAATCGCCGGAGGCTTAGCAGAGCTTTGCTCGGGCGTCAACGTCCCCCCGAAAATGAAATAAGACTCTCGGCCCTATCCTCCGGAAAGATCCATTTCTCCCACCAGCAGGGAAGGAGAGCCAAGTCCTCCGTAAAAAGTAAGGTCTTCTCCCACAGCTTCGAGCCGGCGAAAAAGTTCGAAAACATTGCCTGCTAAAGCCATACCAGCCACCGGTCTGGATTCCCCAGCTCGGTGATGGAGTCCCGCCACACCCACCGAAAAGTCACCGGAAACCGGGTTGGCGGTGTGCATCCCGAGGACTTCCAACACCTCGAACACCTCACCCTCTCTCATCTCTTCCGGGCTTGTGTCACCCGGGACAAGAAAGAGATTGGTGGGAGAAACTCCTGGTGGGCTTTTGAAGGAGAGCCGCCTGGCGTTTCCGGTAGAACCTTGGCCGGATTTGTTCCCCCAGTAATGGTCGAAGAGAAATCCTTCCAGACGTCCCTCTCGCACAAGGGTCTTGTCACGCTGAGGGACCCCTTCGTCGTCAAAGGGGCGGGTCTCGAGTCCGTCTTGTAGGAGGCCATGGTCTCTGATGGTTACCAGAGAGGAAAAAACCTCCTCTCCTACTCTTCCGGCCAGGGGAGACTTACCCTTGAGGACCCGATCTCCACAAAGGGCCTCGGAGACAAGTTCCAGGAAATCAACGGCCACGTGAGGCGGAAGGAGGATCTTGAGCCGGCGCGACGAAATGGTCTTGGCCCCCAGTCTCGCTACCGCCCGTCGAGCAGCCTCCCGACCGATGGTTTCAGGCTCCAGCAGTTCGGGGGAAACCGCTCTTCGCCATTCCCAACCCATCTGGGCCTCCTGTTCCCCGGCCACCACAACCGCTATCAAGGTATGAGACCTAAAAGGCCAGGAAAGTTTAAGCCCGTTGGTACTGGCCAGAAAGAAGGACCCTTGTACCTCTTGCAAGCTGGCTTCCTGGATACGCTTAACACGGGAATCGAAAGAAAAGGCGGCTTCTTCCAGGCGCCCGAGACGCGCCAAGGCCTCTTCTGGTGAAAGCAGAGGGGTTTCTGCCGGGACCAGGACAGGCCACTCGGTCTGGCCTGGAAGAGAAAGGGTGGGCTCGGGTTCCACCACCCCTGCCATCTCAAGGGCCCTTTCTGCCGTTTCCACCAAGGCCTCTGGAGAAAACTCTGTGGTGTAGGAGAAGCCAAAGGTTTGATTCGTCAATACGCGAACCGCCAGCCCTTCTTCGCGAAAAGGCTGATAGGTCTCAAGTTGCCCGTCCTTTTTCTCAACCTTAAGGCCTCCTTTTTCGAAGGCGAAGATTTCCAAGGCCTCCACGTGATTTCGGGCCCAGGACCAAAGGACCTCACAGGCTAAATCGAAATTCATAGACGCCTCCCCCGCGCTGATTCTAATCGAGTTCCCTGAAAGATAAAATTTTATCAAATGGCATTCCCTCGATGGCGCCTTATCTTTAAGGCATGATGCCCGAAGAACTCAAGCAACAAAAGACCCTTCTGAAAGAACTTTACCATCGGTTGCCTGCCCTGAAGTTTTTGCCCTGGCCCAAATGGGAGGAGGCCCTTGAACAAGGAAAGATCGTACCAGTGGAAGGGCTACCCGGGCCGGCCTTTCGGGTACGTCGTGAGTTCAAGGGCTTGACCCCTGGTACCCTTTTCACCCCCGAGCTCTTTATCCCGGGTTTTCCAAGCATCCCTCGCATCTTTGTTCTCAGAAACGGGATCCCTCGTTACCTGCGAGGGCCTTTTTGGGCCGAAGAGAAAATCGAAGGCTACAACGTTCGTCTGGCACGCGTCTTTGGTCAGATATTTGCCTTCACCAGACGGGGCTACGTCTGTCCTTTTGCCACGGATCGCTGGCCAGATTTTCTCCCTCATCTGCCCAGGTTCTTTGAAGAAAATCCACATCTAGTAGTCTGCTGTGAGGTAGCAGGGCCTGAAAACCCTTTTGTAACCGAATGGCCACCTCACGTCCGGGAAGACGTAAATTTTTTCGTCTTCGATCTCTTCGATACGGAAAAGAAGACCTTTGTAACCCCACAGGAAAAGTACACCCTCCTGGAAACCTACAAATTTCATCATCCCGAAATAAACGGTCCCTTCGAACCAAACGAAGTAGCCGCCCTTGAGAAGCTGCTCAAGCGTTACGATCAGGAAGGGCGAGAGGGAGTGGTTCTCAAACCGGCTCACCCCAAAGGAGGCAGGGTGTTGAAGTACGTCACCTCGGCCTCCAACCTGGGAGACCTAAAGGTGGCCTTTCCGTATATCGGCGAACTGGATGCAAACTACATCGTGCATCGTCTGGTAAGGCTGGCCATTGGTCGCTGGGAGCTGAGTCAACCCTTTGATCAGTCTTTCTTTCAGGAGCTCGGTCGAAGCCTCTTTGGAGAAATCGCCCCTTTGCTGGACCGGGTGAGCCAAGGGGGGACGGTAGAGGAGATCTTTCGTATCAGGTTACGCCGGGAAAGGGCCCTTGAGGCCTTACTGGCACATTTCCGGCGCACGCAGGTACGGGTAGAAATCAGACGTAAAGAAAGACGGGGCACTCACCTTTTCGTGGAGTTTGCCAAGATCTATCCCCGGGCCACCAGTTTCTGGGCTGGCAAACTGGAAGGTTTGGCCCAGATCGATTAGCACTCCCGACACTCGTCTCCAAAGAAGGGACGCAGAAGATGATAACACAGCAGGAAGGCCAGAATGACCCCACCTACCACCTTTAGGGGGTGGACCTCTTCGGCCTGGGGAGAAGGGGCTCTGAATGGGAGCTTCAAACTGGCCAGATCAAGGAGCACCCCAGCCAGCAGGGCGAAAAGGATCAAACTCAGAAGATAGACCCAGAAAAGTCGGCCACCTAGCACCTTGCGCACGATGGTCAGTGAGGTGACGTTTGTGGCCGGGCCAGTCATGAGAAAGACTAAAAGGCTGCCAGGAGAGAAGCCCTGAAGATAAAGGGCGTAGGCCAAAGGCACCGAACCCGTAGAACACATGTAAAGGGGCACCCCAGCTGAGAGCAAGACGAAATATTGAAAAGGGCCTCGGGGAACGAGTTCCCCCAGAAAACCGGGAGGAAAAATGGTCACCAAAAGGGCCCCCAGGAGGAGACCAACGGCTAGAGGACGGGAGAGTTCTTTCAAAAGGTCTCCGTAAGCGTACCAGACGATCTGGCGAAGGCCTCGCCCCACCTGTCCCAGGCAGGAAACACATTCGCAAGCGGCGGAAACAGGCGTTTCCTTCAGAAAGAGACGAGCCACAAAACCCGAAAAGACCCCGGCCAGGAGAGCGGCCAGGGCATAGGCCAGGGTGAAAAGGGGGCCAAAAAGTCCCAGGGTGACGAGGATGGCGTCGGCTCCGGTTTGGGGAGTAGCCACCAGAAAAGCCAGCGTGGCAGGCAAACTCGCACCGTGGCGATAGAGAGAGATGGCCACTGGCAGGACTCCACAGGAACACAGGGGAAGAGGCAGACCAAGGGCAGCGGCCTTTAAGATAGCTTGCCAGCCCCGCCCACCAAGATGGACCCGAAGCTTCTCCTGGGGGAGATAGACACGCACCAGACCCGCCACAAAAAGACCGATCAAGAAGTACGGGCCGATATCCGCCAGTAAGAGACACAGACTCTTGATGAAATGTGTCAAAGGTCCCAAGATTTGTGATAGCATAGTGCGGAGATTTTAAATGCACGAAAGCTCGGTTAGCAAGCTCTTTCTGCGGATAGGGATGGGAGGAGGGGATTGAAGCTTTTTATCGCGGGTGGAACGGGTTTTATTGGACCTTACGTCATCAGGCGCTTTTTAGAGGCCGGATGGGCCGTTAAAGCCCTGGTGAGAAGCGAGAAAAAGATTGAGACCTTGCCCTCAGGGCTTGAGGTCGTCCTTGGAGATCCAACTCAACCTGGTCCCTGGCAAAGCGAAGCGGCTTCCTGTCAGGTGGCGGTCAACCTTACGGGAGCTAACATCTTTGCCCGCTGGAGTCCGGAATACAAGAAAGAGATCCTGCGCACCCGTTTGGAGTCTACCCGGCGCGTGGTGGAAGCCCTGGCCAGCGGTCATGGTCGCATCCTGTTGAACGCCTCAGCCGTGGGGTATTACGGCTCCCATCGAGGAGAAGAAGAGATCGACGAAGAAAGCCCACCTGGCAGTGACTTTCTGGCAGAAGTGTGTCGCGCCTGGGAGGAAGAGGCCATGGCTGGTGAGAAGTTCGGTTTGAGGGTGTGTGTTATGCGCTTTGGCGTGGTCCTGGGACGCAACGGAGGGGCCCTGGCCAAGATGCTTCCGGCCTTCCGTCTGGGACTCGGTGGCCCGGTGGGTTCGGGGCGACAGTGGTTCCCCTGGGTCCACGTCAAAGACGTGGCGGAAGCTGCCCTCTTCCTGGCCACAAAAGAAGAGCTAAAGGGGGCCTTTAATTTTGTCTCCCCTGGTATCCTGCGCCAAAAAGACTTTGCTAAACTCTTGGGACAGGTACTCAGGCGCCCAGCCTTTCTCCCAGCTCCAGCCTTTGTCCTCCACTTGATCTTTGGGGAAATGGCCAAAGTGGTCACCGGAGGGGTTAAGGCCCGACCGAGACGACTATTGGAAGAGGGTTATCGTTTCCTCTTTCCAGATGCCCTTTCTGCCCTCAAAGAAATTTTGGGGAAAGGGCGATAATCTTGTTCAAAAGGGGGGCTTAAAATGGAACCGTGTTACCTAGAAATGGTTGACGAGATCACGGAAGATTTCGACCTCTCCATAGAAAACCTTGGTCCCTGTAAGGTGGAAAATCCTCTGAGAAAGGAAGAGATCTGTTATGTAACAGATGAGATGCGCGTCAGCCTGCGCATCTCCGAAGATTACCTCAAAAAATGTATCGCCGAAGGCAAACTCCCTCCTACTTTGGAACTTGCTGGTCCACGCCCTAAGATCTATTTCGACCCGTCTAAGACCCGGGCAGCCATCGTCACCTGTGGTGGACTCTGTCCCGGGATCAACGACGTCATCAGGTCTGTCGTCTTTACCCTTTATTATTCCTACGGAATACGCCACATTTTCGGAATACGCTACGGACTCCAGGGGTTCATCCCAAGATACGGGCACGATCTCCTGGAACTTACACCAGAGGTGGTCTCGAACATCCACGAACTCGGTGGCACCATCCTGGGAACCTCTCGGGGTCATCAACCCATTGATGAGATTGTTGACGCTTTGGAACGCATGAACGTCCAGCTCCTTTTCATGATAGGAGGTGATGGAACCTTCCGAGCCGCCAGCAAGATCAAAGAGGAAATCAATCGACGGCATCTCAAGATCGCCGTGGTGGCCGTACCCAAGACCATTGACAACGATATCTATTTCATCTCCAAGACTTTCGGTTTTGACACCGCAGTGGAAATGGCCTGTCAAGCCATTCGTTGTGCTCACACCGAAGCCGTGGCAGCTCCCAACGGTGTGGGTTTAGTGAAGGTCATGGGACGTTATTCGGGTTTCATCGCCGCTGCCGCTACCTTGGCTCGCAAGGAAGTAAACTTCTGTCTCATTCCAGAAGACGACTTCGATCTGGAAGGGCCTCAGGGCCTGTTAGCGGTCCTTGAAAAGCGCCTGGCAGCCCGCAAGCACGCTGTCATCGTGGTAGCCGAAGGGGCCGGACAAAAATACGTCCAACCAGAAAAGCCCGAATACGACGCCTCTGGAAACCTAAAATTGGGAGACATCGGCAAGTTCTTACGAGACAAGATCAAGGAATATTTCGCCCAAAAAGGGATCGAGATCTACCTGCGTTACATTGACCCGAGCTACATCATCCGTAGTGTACCGGCCATCGTGGATGACCGTATTTATTGTGGCTTTTTAGGCCAGTATGCGGTTCATGCGGCTATGGCAGGAAAGACCGGTCTTATGGTGAGCTATCTCAACGACCGTTACGTGCACGTACCCCTTTCCGCTGCCATCAAGAAAAGAAAGCGCATCAATCTCAGGAGCCGTTTCTGGCAGTCGGTGCTTGAATCTACCGGTCAACCTCCCCTCAAAAACGGATAGAAGGAGGATCTGATGAAGGCCATCATACTTGCTGGGGGTTCTGGAACCCGTCTCTGGCCTCTTTCTCGCAAAGAGTATCCCAAACAGTTCCTCAAACTAAACGGAGAGCGCTCCCTCCTCCAGCAGACCACTGACCGGCTTTTGCAATTTCTCTCTCCCGCGGACCTGATGGTCATCACGTGTGAGGATTACAAGTTCCATGTCCGGAATCATCTCGCTCAAATAAAAGGATTTCACTTGCTCTGTGAACCAGAGGGACGCAACACGGCCCCTGCCATTGCCTATGCCCTGCGCTATGCTGCTGAAGAACTTCGATGCCCTCCAGGGGAAATTTTTCTAGTCTGTCCTTCGGACCATCTCATCGAACCTGCCGAGGAATTCGCTCGCGTGGTACAGGGAGCTCTAGAAGTGGCCAAAAGGGGTTATCTGGTCACTTTTGGGATCAAGCCCCGGCGAGCGGAAACGGGCTATGGTTATATCAAACAGGGTGAGCCACTCCAAACCGGGATCGAGGCCTACCAGGTGGCCCATTTTACGGAAAAGCCCGATCTTGAGACCGCCAAAAGGTATCTCACAGAAGGCGGCTATTATTGGAATGCTGGTATCTTTCTTTTTTCCCGCCAAACTTTTGAAGAAGAACTCGCCCGGCACGCCAGGGAAATCTTTGAACTCTATGAGCAAGGCCTCAATGTCATGAGGGACCGTTTCTTCCAGATGCCCGACATCTCCATTGATTACGCCTTGATGGAGCGTTCCAAGCGCGTGGCCACGGTACCTTTGTCGGTTTACTGGAACGACATCGGTTCTTGGGATGCTCTCTTCGATATCCTCAGCCAGAAGAGGGAAGCTGGTGTAATCAAAGACCAGGCTGGCAATCTGATCAAAGGCCGGGCCGTAACCATTGACACAGAAAATTCCTTCATTCTAGGAGACCAGCGTTTGATCGCCACCATTGGTCTCAAGGACCACCTGGTAGTGGAGACTCCTGATGCCCTGCTCATTGTAAAAAGGGGAGAGACCCAGAAGGTAAGCCAGCTGGTTAAGCGGCTCAAGGCCGAAAATTTTAAAGAAGCCATCGAACATGTGACCACTTATCGTCCCTGGGGAAGTTACACCGTGCTGGAGGAAGGACCTCGTTACAAGATCAAACGCATCGTGGTTCATCCTGGGGCACGCTTGAGTCTTCAGATGCACCATCATCGTTCCGAACACTGGGTGGTAGTACGCGGCACCGCCAAGGTACGTATTGGAAACGAAGAAAAATTTCTCCATGAAAACGAATCTGTTTTCGTCCCCAAGTGTACTTTGCACCGCCTGGAAAATCCTGGAAAGATCCCGCTTGAAATCATCGAAGTCCAAAACGGAGAATATCTCCAGGAAGACGACATCATCCGGTTCGACGATCTTTACGGCCGAAAAAATGTCAGCTCTTCAACAGATGAAAGGCGCCTTCACGTAAAGAGTGTGCCAGGGGCTGGTCCAAGTCGTGCTTCAATCCATCGTAGGCTAAGGCAACAGGGTCAAAAGGGTAACGAAGGCTTAAGAACTCCTCCAGCCGCTGAGGAGGCCAATTTTTATGAGAAAAATGGGTAAGTAAGACTCCATCTGCCACCTCCAGACCCAAAGCAATGGCCTCCTCTAAGTTGTTGTGATTCTTGGGCTGGGTCCCCGGAGGGTAAGTAGCGTCCACTACGGCCAGGTGGACCTTACGATAACGCAGAAAAGCCAAGCTCTCCGGAGGGAGTCCTTTAGTGTCCCAGAGTAAGGCAACCTTTTGGCCGCTTGTATGTTCAATAAAATATCCCCAGGTAAGAACAGAGTGGTTGAGAGGAAGGGGATAGAGCCGGAAAGGACCCCAGTTTTCAGCGCAAAAAGGAGCTCCTTTCAGGGGAACCAAGCCCTTTTTGAGGAACTCCTTGGCCTTCTCAGGTTCCGGACAAAGAAAGGGTAGGGGTCGAGGGGTCCAGCTCAGACGCGGCAGCCCTACCCAGTGATCCGTGTGCCAATGAGTGAGAAGCACCCCCAAGAGATGGATCTTTTCCAGATGATGGTTGATATCGGTGCCGGCATCTATGAGAAGGGCTTGATCGTCTTCTTGAAGAAGCACCGCTGTTGGTAAGCGTCGAAAGGCCGGTTGAAGGCGGGCCTCCTGACAATGTTCACAGCGACACCACAAACATGGAATCCCTTCGGAACCACCGGTGCCAAGAAAATGAAGTTGCAAACCTGCCTCCCATGCCAAGACTTCCTCTTCCCATACCAAATTTTGGCTCTCTTGGCTGCTTTGTTCTGGCCTCAAAAAATTGGTAAGTTTCCCTTATGCAGACTCTCTTCAAACTCATCTTCCTTCTGATGGTTACCGGACTTGTTTCGTGCGGAGGGCGAGGGATCTATCTCTATGAGGAGAAAGGCCCTCCACGTTCTGACCTCGATCGCCCGTGGGTCATCATTGGAGCCAAAGGTCTGGGCTCAGAGAGGTTGGCTCAAAGGCTCTGCCGGGAAAAAGAACTCCGAGAAATCCTTCAGGAGGCCCGGCTTGAGAGGGAAGAAAAAGAGGCCCTCTTTGAAGCGGCTTGTGGTCCTCAGGCTTCCGCCACCACTTTCCTTCGGCTTTATTACCGCCTCGGTCCAGAAAAGAGACTAAAACTACGGAAGGCCTTCCAAAGGCACGGTTACAGTCTCAACGACTACGGTTGTTAGGTGAGACGGACACTTACGATCTTGGAAACCCCTTTTTCCTCCATGGTGACCCCAAAGAGCGCGTGGGCCACCTCCATCACCCGTTTATTGTGCGTGACCAGGATAATTTGGGCGTGTTTGACCAGCTCTTCCAGCAAATGATTGAAGCGCTCGGTATTGGCCTCGTCCAAAGGAGCATCCACTTCATCTAGCACGCAAAAAGGGCCGGGTTTCACCAGGTAAAAGGCACAAAGGACTGCCAGAGCTGTCAGGGCCTTCTCTCCTCCGGAGAGCATGGCCAGATGACGGATAGGTTTACCAGGTAATCGTACCCAGAGATCAAGCCCCGCCTCCAGGGGATCGCTAGAATCCGTGAAACGCAGTTCCGCCTGGCCCCCCGGAAAGAGCAAGGGGAACACCAGCGTTAATTTCTCGTTGGCGGTCTTCAAAGCCTGCGTTAATCGCTCACGACAAGTCCGGTTGATCTGCTGAACCGCCGCTTCGAGATCCGCTAGGGCCTTTTCGAGATCCGTCTTTTGCTCAAGCAGGAAATGTCTCCTCTCTTGTGTCTTTTTCAGTTCTTCAATGGCCGCCAGATTTACTGGACCAAAATCCCCAAGCTCCTTTTTCTTTCTTTCAAGCTGGTCTTCTATCTCCGCCAGAGGACCTTGAACCGGCTCCTGCTTAAGGGGAAGCTCCTGGGAGAAGCGTTCAAGGGCCTGTTCGCCAAGGTGTCTCAAGGTAAGATCGAGTTCAGCTAGGTCCACCTCCAACCGATGGAGGCGTCTTTGTTGGCGCGCGAGTTCGACGGCTATCTCTTCGCTCTGGCTCAGGAGGGCTTGCCACTCCTTCTCGAGTCGTTGGTATCTTTGCCGGCTGGCCTCAAGTTCTCGAGCCCTTTTGCTCACTTCTTCTTTGGCCTCTTCAAGTTCGGTTCGAAGACAAGTCAGCTTTTCCCTTAGCTGATTCCGCTCTTCCCGGATGAGCTGCAGGTCCTGACGCTTCCTTTCGAGTTCCCGGGTCAGACGGCTCTCTTCTTTTAGAAGGCGCTCCTGCTCTTTGAGAGCCTGTTTGAGACGTTCCTTTACAGCGGAAACCGCCAGTTCCAGAGCTCGCACCTTGGCCAAGGCGGCTTTGATCTCTTTTTCGCGCACGCGGAGCTCATCCTCAAGATGCTTCAAGCGGGGTTCAAGCCGAGACTTTCGCTCACGAAGCACCATGAGTTCCCGCTCGAGATCGCGAAGTTCTTCCTCCGTCTCGCGGCGTTTCCGAAGGAGTTCCTCCTCCTTTTCTCGCAGTAGATCGCTTTTCTGGCGCAGTTTTTCTTCTTCAAGCGACAGGGACCGGAGCCTTTCCTCGATCTTCTGAACCCGGATAGTTATCCCTTTGGTCCGCTTGAGATATTCTTCCTTTTTCTGACGCCAGAGACGAATCTCCGCCTCAAGCCTCTTGAGATCCTCTTCACGGGAGGCAAGGCTTTCCCGGGTCTTCTGCCAAGCCCTTTCTTTGGTGTTTAATTCGCGTCGATGGCTGAGAAGAGCCGGGGCTGCTTCGCCTGGCACGTGCAAAAGGCCGTCAGCTTCGAGGAAGAGTCCTTGAGGAGTAACCACTGGCCCCACGGGCTCGGGAGGTAAATCCTCCTGCCATTTGAGGCCCAACATCCTCCGCCGAAGAAAACCCGAGGGGTCCGAACCACAGAAGATGAGGGCGGAAAGTTTCTTGTGCTGAAGGAGCGAGAGAGCCTCCTTCCGGACCTCAGGCTCTGGCAACCAGAAGGCTTCCAGAAGGGCTGGGAAGGCCTTTTCTGCCAGTTTTTCTTCCTCTTCTTCGAGCTGAACCGCTTCGAAAAGAAGCTGGAACTCAAGACCCGCTTCCTTCAAGACCCGAGCGGCTTCAGAACGACTCTTGCTCAGCAAACTCCGAAGCCAGCGGACTTCTTCAGCCAGTTCCCGGGCTTTGAGACGCAAGAGGCTGGTCTCTTCGCGCAAGGTTTCAAATAGCCTTTCTTTCTCTTCCAATTGGGCTGAGAGATTGAGGACTTCTTTTTCGCGCCGTTTTTGTTCTTGTAAAAGGTGGTTCTTTTCCTCGATCAACTTTTTCTTTTTTCTCTCGAGTTCTTGCAGTCTACGCCTCAGGATCTCCCGCTCCTGTATCAAACAGGATTGTTGGTCTTCTTGATTTTTGAACTCTTTGCGCCGGCGTTCTTCTTCTCTTTTTATGGCCTCTTCAGCGTGTTTGAGGGCCAAGAACTCTTCTTTGAGACGACGAAGCTCCTCTTCGATCTCTTTTTTCTTTTCAAAAAGGAGCTGATTGGCCTCTCGATGTCTGGAGAGCTCCTCTGTGTGGCGCCTGATATCCTCTTCTGCTCCCTTTCTCTCCCGGGAGATCTCTTCCAGACGCTGCCTCACCCCTTTCAGACGTTCAGCTTGGGCGGAGAGCTGTCCCTCAAGCTGGGCCAGCTCCCGGGCCACACGTACTTCCTCCCGGAGGAGTTCGGAAAGAGCCCCTTCCTTTTTTTTGAGGTTCTCCTCTGCCTCCTGAAGAGCAGCTTCCAAGGCCTGGAGTTCTGGTCTCAAAAGTTCAAGACGCGCCTGCTTCTCCTCTTTTTCTGGCAGAAGTCTCTTCTCTTCCTCCCTGAGGGCAGCCACCTTTTCCCGGAGACGTGAGACCTTCTCCAAGGTCTCCTCCCGGCGAGCCTTGGCCTCCAAAAAGAGACGGTTCAACCTGGTCAGCTCCAGGTCTCGTATTTCCTCCTGGAGGCGCAGAAAGGTTCGAGCCTTTTCAGCCTGACTACTCAGCTCTTCCAGCCGCCTTTCCACTTCTCCCAAAATGTCTTTTACCCGGGTTAGATTTTCACGACTTCGTGTAATCTGACGCTCTGTTTCTTCACGTTTGAGTTTGTAACGGGCAATCCCTGCCAGTTCTTCGAGGAAACGTCTTCTCTCTTTGGGGGACTGCTCTACAAATTGGCCTACTTGGCCTTGATCAATGATGCCGTAGCCTCTGGCGTGGACTCCAGTATCCAAGAAGAGATAGATGATGTCTTTTAGGCGACAGGGACGATTGTTGATGAAAAATTCGCTCTCTCCATCCCGATAAAGACGGCGCGTTATCGAAATTTCCGGCTGAGAAGCCCACTCTCCGGACCCCTTCCCTTCTTCGTTCTCCAAGACCAGGCGCACCTCGGCAAACTCTGGTCGTCGTCCGTTCTCCCCGGCAAAGATGAGATCCGTCATCTCTCGCACTCTCAAAAGACGTGGACTCTGCTCTCCCAAGATCCAGCGCAGGGCATCAACGATGTTGCTCTTACCCGAACCATTGGGACCTACAATGGCCGAGATGCCCGGTGGAAACGGAAGGATGACCCGCTGGGGGAAGGACTTGAAACCGTAAATTTCAAGTCGTTTAATCCGCATTCGGCGAAAAAATTTACTCAAACCACTGTTGGCGGCAAGCAAAAACTAACGATAGAGACCGTGCCTCAAGATGAAGCGGCGAACCGCCTCTGGCACCAGATAACGAATAGAACGTCCCTGGTGTACAGCTTGCCGGATCATGGTGGAAGAGACATCAAATCGGGTTACCGGCAAAAAACGCAAGGTGAAGGCCCGGGGTCGGCGCAGATATGAGCCCTCTTCTATCAGCTCCGGGAAGGCTTCCTTAGCCTTCTGCCAGAAGACCTCCCGGCCTCCCGGGCCCCGGGTGATAACCACCAGATGTGCCAGTTCAAGCAGACGGTGATATTGATACCAGGTCTCAATCTCAAGGAAGGCGTCAAGCCCCAGGACGAAAAAATATTCCGCTGGCCTTTCACGTTGCAGTCTCTCAAGGGTGTTTACGGAGTAGGAAGGCCCTGGCAGGCGTCCTTCCAGATCCGAAACTTGAAAACCCGGAACGCCCTCCAGAGCCAGTCTGGTCATCTCCAAACGCAGGATAAAAGGAGTGAGATCAGGCCGGTGTTTATGCGGGGGATGACCGGCGGGGATGAAGAGGATCTCTTCGAGACTTAAGGCCTCTCGCACCTCTTCGGCAGCCCGAAGATGACCCAGATGAATGGGATCAAAGGTGCCGCCGAAGATACCATTTCGTCTCATGGCTCAAGGAGGGGGTCCTGACCCCCTCTTCCTTATTCCCTGATCTGACCTTCACCGAAGACGATGAACTTCAGGGTGGTGAGCTCCTCCAGGGCCATAGGACCATAGGCGTGAAGCTTGGTGGTGGAAATACCTATTTCCGCCCCAAGCCCCAGCTGCCCCCCATCGTTGAAGCGCGTTGAGGCGTTCACCATAACCACTGAGGCGTCCACCTCCCGTAGGAAGCGCAGAGCCCGGTGATAGTCTTCGGTAACGATGGTTTCGGTATGGTTGGACCCGTACCGGGCAATATGATCAAGGGCTCCTTCAAAGTCTTTGACTACTCTGACCGCCAGGATGAGATCAAGGTATTCAGCTTCCCAGTCTTCTTCGGTGGCGGGTTTGGCCCAAGGGACCAGCTCTCTGGTCTTTTCACAGCCTCGAATTTCCACCCCGGCCTGACGAAATTCCTCGCACATTTCGGGCAGGAATTCCCGGGCCACAGCTTCATGGACCAGCATGGTCTCCATGGCGTTGCAAACTCCGGGACGCTGGACCTTGGCGTTGAAACAAATACGGCGGGCTTTTTCGAGATCCGCAAAACGATCTACAAAAACGTGACATACCCCCTTGTAGTGTTTGAGCACGGGGATGCGCGAATTTTCAGTCACGAAGCGGATAAGCCCTTCTCCACCGCGCGGGATGATGAGATCTACGTAGTCTTCCAGTTTTAAGAGTTCGTTAACAGCCGAGCGATCGGTCACCGGGATAACCTGCACCGCTGCTTCAGGAGCTCCAGTAGCTGCCAGAGCTTCTTGAAAGAGGCGAGCCAAGGCTAGGTTAGAGTTAATGGCCTCAGACCCACCTCGCAGGATGACGGCGTTGCCACTCTTAAAGCAAAGTCCAGCCGCATCAATGGTCACGTTGGGACGGCTCTCGTAGATCATACCTATGACCCCCAGGGGAATACGCATCCGCCCTACCCACAAACCATTGGGACGACGCCACATCTTGACCACTTCACCTACTGGATCCGGAAGAGCAGCTACCTCTTCGAGCCCCTGAGCCATGCCCTCGATTACCTTGTCCGAAAGGGTGAGGCGATCAATGAGAGCCGCTGAAAGTCCTTTCTCATGGGCTGCTGCGAGATCCTTTTCGTTTTCTTCCTGTAAAAAGGCCCTTTCTGCTCGCAGTCTTTCAGCTACCGCCTTCAAGACCTGATTCTTAACGTCCGTGGAGAGATAGGCTAGTTCACGGGCCGCTTCCTTGGCTTTCTTGCCAATTTCCAGAACAAGTTCTTGAACTTCCATTGCAGCCTCCTTTGGCGGAGATTGTCTTTCCAATACCAAAAGAGGCCGCTCTTGGAAAGGAGAAGCTACAGGATGAAACGGCTCAGATCCAGGTCCTTGGCGATGTCGGCCAGTTTTTCACGCACGTATTCCGCGGTGATGACAATTTTGGTAGGGGCCACGTCCGGCGCCTCAAAGGAGATGTCTTCAAGGAGTCTTTCCATTACGGTGTAGAGTCTTCGAGCACCAATGTTTTCAGTGCGTTCGTTGACTTCGAAAGCGATGCGGGCGATTTCTTGCACCCCTTCAGGGGTGAACTCGAGAGTGACTCCTTCGGTCTCAAGAAGGGCTTTGTACTGTTTGATGAGAGCATTTTCCGGCTCGGTGAGGATACGCACAAAATCCTCTTCGGTGAGAGGATCAAGCTCTACGCGGATGGGGAAACGCCCCTGGAGTTCCGGAATAAGATCCGAAGGTTTTGCCACGTGAAAGGCCCCACTGGCGATGAAAAGGATGTGATCCGTGCGCACCATTCCATAACGGGTATTGACGGTGGTTCCTTCCACGATAGGTAAGAGATCCCTTTGCACGCCTTCCCGAGAGACATCCGGCCCGCTACCCGTACCAGCCCGAGCGGCAATCTTGTCAATTTCGTCCAAAAAGATGATGCCACTTGTTTCCACCCGTCGGATGGCCTCCTTGGTTACCTTGTCCATGTCAATGAGTTTGTTAGCCTCTTCCTGCTTGAGGAGTTCGAGGGCCTCTTTGACCTTCATACGCTTCCTTTTGGGACGTTTAGGAAAGAGGCTACCCATCATGTCCCGCAGTTGCTGCTCCAGATCTTCAAGGCCTGCCGCGGCAAAGACTTCTACCATGGGGGTGGGGCGTTGAGAGAGTTCTATCTCAACGTATTTTTCATCAAGCTCTCCGCGGCGCAACTTTTCCCGAAGACGTTCTCTGGTAGCAGACATGTCGGTTTCGCTCTCTGTAGAAAGGGGAGGCAAAAGGAGATCGAGAATCCGTTCTTCCGCCAGATAAGCTGCCTTCTCCTGCACACGTTTCTGTTCCTCGGCCCGGACCATTTCTACCGCAATGTGCACCAAGTCCCTGATCATGGATTCCACGTCTCGTCCCACATATCCCACCTCGGTGAACTTGGTGGCTTCAACTTTTAGGAAAGGTGAGCCCGAAAGTTTGGCCAGACGCCTGGCTATCTCAGTCTTCCCCACGCCGGTGGGACCTATCATGATAATGTTTTTGGGATAGATCTCATCCTGGAGGGGCGGAGGCACCTGTTGTCGCCGCCAGCGATTGCGCAGGGCAATAGCCACCGCTCGCTTGGCCTTGTCCTGTCCAACAATGTATTTGTTGAGTTCCGCCACGATCTCCCGCGGGGTCAGTTCTCGCCTTTCCAGAGCTTTCATAAGCACCTCCTAGAGTTCCTCCACCACCACTTCTTCATTGGTGTAAACGCAAATAGAAGCCGCAATCTTCAGGGCTTCAAGGGCTACCTCTCTGGCTGGAAGGTCGGTGTGCTTGAGAAGGGCTTTGGCCGCAGCCAGGGCCATAGCACCCCCGGAACCTATGGCTAAGACGTTCTCATCGGGCTCCATCACGTCTCCGGCTCCAGAAAGGAGGAGCATGTGTTGCCGATCACAGGCGATAAGCATGGCTTCCAGACGCCGGAGGGTTCGCTCCGTACGCCAGTCTTTGGCGAGTTCCACCGCCGCTCGAACCAGCTGACCACCGTATTGTTCAAGTTTTTTCTCTAAACGCTCAAACAGGGTAAGAGCATCGGCCGTGGCCCCTGCAAAACCCACCAAAACCCGATCATGATAGAGACGCCGCACCTTGCGTGCTCGATGTTTGAGCACGGTGTCTCCCAGGGAGACCTGGCCATCTCCCGCTACCACCACCTTCCCTCCTTTGCGCACGGCCAAAACCGTGGTCCCTTTTAACATGTGCACTCCGTCATTTTTTCTTCCTTTCTTTAATATCCCTGGCCGGGCTGGCAAGGTTCCTTGCTCTGGGATGGGCCTGGTCATAAATAGCGGCCAGATGGGAAAAATCAAGGTGTGTGTAACGCTGCGTGGTGGAGAGTCGGGCATGCCCGAGCATTTCCTGAATAGCTCTCAGATCAGCTCCGGATTCGAGGAGATGGGTGGCAAAGGAGTGACGCAAAGTGTGAGGAGAGACACCTGGAAGCCCTAGTTTTATAGCATAATCTTTGATAAGACGATGGATACTCCGGGTCGTAAGGGGCCCACCGCGTACGTTGAGAAAAAGATAAGGGGTATCTATCCGGCGTTTCTCCAGAAGGGCCTCTCGAGCAGGGAGATAATCCAGGAGAGCTTCTTTGGCCTTTTGACCGAAAGGGGCCAGACGCTCTTTGCCTCCTTTGCCTTTCACACGGACCACCATCACCTCAAAAGAAATCGCCTCCAGCCTAAGGGAGGCTAGTTCCGAAACCCGAAGACCAGCTCCGTAGAGGAGCTCCAGAAGAGCCCTATCCCTCAGGGCCTTGAAAGAGTTGCCACACGGGGCCTCTACCAGGGCAAAGGCCTCGTCCACGGAAAGGACGCGTGGAAGACGCTGTTCCACCCGTGGCCCACGCAGATAAAGGAGACGGTGATCAGCCAACTCTCCCCGGCGTTTCAGGAAACGAAAGTAACTTCTGAAAGCTGCTACCTTTCGGGAGAGGGTGGTTCGAGCGGAAGATTTCGCCACCTGTGCCAAAAAGAGGCGAACCTCTGGCAAACGGGCCTGAGCAGGATCTTTCCCCAGATAATGCTTCAGCTGTTCCAGGTCTTGCCGATAGGCCCGAATGGTCTCAGAAGAAGCCCCTTTTTCCAAACGGAGGTACGCCAGAAATTCTTCGATCACCACTCCTTGATCTTAAGCCCAAAAGGGCCCTTCAGGCAAATCAAGCTGTCTTGTGCCGCACCCGCTCGATGAGATCCCCTAGTTCAGCCACCATCTGGTTGAGCTCCGTAGAAACCCTCTTAAGATGGGTCAAAATTTCCTCGTTTCTCAGACTCCCCTGATGGATTTCCTCCATCTCTTCCTGAAGGACTACCAAGACTTCTTCCACCACGACGCGGGTTTCCGTCATAGTTTGAGAGACGATCTGAATCTGCTGATAGATATCATTGAAAAACTGGCCGACTTCTTCTACCTTTTCGCGTTCGATACGGGTCTCTTCCAGGGTCTTTTGCATTAGATCGGCGCTTTCTTGTACCTCTTTGGTTATTTCCGCTATGAGACCAAAGATCTGACGGGTGGCAGTTTCGGTTTGACGAGAAAGCTCCTTGACCTCACCCGCCACCACGGCAAAGCCCTTACCTGCCTCTCCCGCGCGGGCGGCTTCGATGGTGGCGTTTAAAGCCAAAAGATTGGTCTGATCAGCAATGTCTTTAATGGTCTGACTGAGCTGATCGATTTCACCGGAGAGCTCTCGAAGGCGAGAGACTCGCTGCCAGACATCCTCAACGGTATGAAGCGTGAGCTGAGTCACTTCCTTGACCTCTTTGAGGAGGCCTTCTCCGGAGTGAAGGAGATCTCGCACTTGATTGACCGCTTCCTCGGCCTGGAAGGTCTCATCTTTGACTGCTCCCAAACGACTCGAAGAAGCCAGCGCCTTCTCAGTGAGTTGTTTTTGCTTTTGAGCCTCCTGACCAATGATCTGGGCCTCCTGGACCACGTTGTTCGTCATTTCTCCCACCTTGGTGGCTTGGTCAGCCAGAGCCAGCAGGTCACCAGAAAGACGATCCACCAGAGCGTTCAGATGGCGGGCCATCTCCGCCATCTCATCCTGCCCGGAAACACGAAAACGATAGCTGAAATCTCCTGCTGAAATACGTTTTATGCCCTCAAAAAGTCTCCTTACCTGGCGGCCGATGTTGAAATGATAAAAACCAAGGGCCAAACAGAGCGCCAAAACCCCAACCACTAAAGTGAGTAGAAGACGCTTTTGGGCGATCTTCTCAAGCATCTTAAGGGCAGAATTGGAATAGAAGAGAAGGAAATAGGAATTGATCTCCCCGGGATGCCAATTGAGATGACATCTGGTGCAATAAACTGTGGTTTTCACTGGAATGGCATTGACGATGGCTTCTGGCAAGAGGGTTATCTTTCGGGTTAAAAGCTTGCTGTAGTTCTGACCTTTGGCTTCAGGACGAGACGAATAGAGGACCTGGCCTCCAGAGTCGACGAGAGAAAACTCCAGGATGCCCTTTTCTTGGGAAATGACTTCTAGCAAATGAGAAAAATTGTTCATGTTACCCTTGCGCAAAGAATCGATGGCCCCTTGAACTGCAACGGAGGAAAGATTGTGGATATTGAGGAGAATGGTTTCACGTAAGAGACCTTTGACCCGGCTTTCAGTATAAACGTTTAGAAGCAGGAAACACAAACACACCAGCCCCACCAGAGCAATAATCTTATGACTTAACCTGAGAGCCATCCTTTCCTCCTGGTTTGACGATCTCAAAGAGAGGTTTCACCCGCTGAGGATCGGAATAGATCCCCTCCTCCTTGGGCCACGGCCAGGCTGGATGGGCACAACCCACACAAGGGCTGTTTGCTTCAACGCACCAGGAAGTTTGACGATTCCACCGCCTGAGAGGGCAATCAGCCCGGGTTAGCGGACCTCGACATCCCAAACGAAAGAGACATTCCTTCTTTTGACGAGCGTAATCTGTCACGTAGAGATCCTGGTTAAAATATTGGAAACGCTGACAATTACTGTGAATCACCTGGTCGTAGTACCACCTGGGACGACCTTCTTCGTCCAAGGGCGGCAACTTGCCATAGGCTACGAAATAAAGGACCGTTCCCGTAAAGCGGACGGCATTCATTGGACATCCCGGAATCCGGACAACAGGTTTTTGAATTCCCAACTGTTTCAAATAAGAAGGCAAACTAACCGCTCCGGTTTCGGGATTAGCCGCGGGGATACCGCCATAAGAGGCACACGTGCCGCAAGCGATGAGGGCCAGGGCTGGTTCCACCATTTCAGCCAAAAAATCTGCCAAGAAGGTTTCTTCGATCCGGCAGGCCCCTTTCAAACCCACGGGAACAGAGCCCTCGAAACACAGAATGTAGCCTCCGTTTTCCCTCTGTTCGCGCAAGATCCGCAAGACCTCTTGTCCTTGGGCCACGGAGAGCACGGGATGAAACTTGAGATCAATCAGAGAAGTCAAGAGGGGGATGAGTCCTGGGGCATCCGAATAAAGCAGAGAAACCGAATCTCCAGAACAGGATTGGCCCGCCAGCCAGATCACCGGAGGTTCCTTTTTGGCTATTCGGACGAAAGCCCGGGCCAAATCTGGCGCCAGGGAGTTGGTACCAGTAAGGGCCAGGGAAAGACGACCGCAAAACTTGAGGAATTCTCTTCTAGAAAACGGCACGTCTAACACCTCCTAATGGACACTACAGGCCAGACACGGATCATAGCTTCTTATCACCCGCCCTACCTCGATCAGTCCCTCTGAAAAGCGCACCGGAGTGCCTTCCAAAGCCTTTTCCACTGGTCCGGGAAGGCCTTTTTCGTCTCGGGGAGAAAAATTCCAAGTACTGGGGACCACACACTGATAGCGCGTAATCCGGCCCTTATGGGCCTCAACGTAATGGAGCAGTTCTCCCCGGGCGGCGTTGGAGAGTCCCAAACCTTCACCGGTAACCGGCATCTCAGGATCGAAAGACAAAATGGTGGGTTCGTTCAAATCCAGGGCCTCCAGAGCCTGATTGGCAAACTCCAGAAGGAGTCTCGTCTCTATTGCCCGCGCCAAATGACGCCCCATGGTGGAAAAAATGGCTTCCTGACCCTGTCCTAGGGCTGCCAGTTCTTGCAGGAGGAGCTCGCGTCCCCTGTCTGAGAACCAGACCCTAGAAAGAGGGCCTGTTTCCATGGGATGGCCATCATAACGTGGCGCCTTAATCCAGGAATAGGCCCCGGGTTTGTCGTAATCGGGCTGAGTCTGGCCACGAGTAAAACCTTCGGCCTCGCCTCGATAGTACGAATGGGCTACGTGTTCGGTAATCTTTTCAGGAAAGAAAGGCCCCTCGTTAAAATCCACAAGCACCCCGGGCCTTGAAAGAGGACGCCCTAGGGAAGAAAAGCCTCCATAGGAGATAAGGTTCCTATAGCCCGAACCTATATGGAAATATTCCCGATAAAATCCGGCCAGACGTCTTACGTCTGGCAGATAAGAATCGAGGACAAAACGGTAAAGTTCGTCTACAATGACCGAGACCTGGCCGAGCTTTTCGGGCGTCAGTTCACAGGTCAGCCCTCCCGGAAAGATAGCGTGAACAAACGGGGCCTTACCTCCTAACACGGCGAGGGCCTGGGCGCCCCGGCCTACTTTGGTCAGGGCCTCGGCATAATGAGCAATGAAGGCAAGGGCCTCCTCTGGCTCGTCGAGATAATCTCCTGGGACCTTTCGCGTATAAAGCCAGGGCTTCTTGAGCTTGATCCATTCCCGCAGGTTTTTTAAGAAGGGATCTCGTCCGCGGTAGGAAAGAGCCGCGGCAAAATCGATGTAATCCGGCAAGGAAAGGTGATAAAAGTGCAAAAGGTGATCTTCGGCCATGTGAATAGCCAAGACCAGATCATGGAGGATCTTACCATTGGGCGGTGGCTCTATTTGATAAAGGGAAGCCAAGGCCCGGGCGGAGGCCACACCGTGGACCTCGTGACAAACCCCGCAGATACGTTGTGTGATACGCTGCGCATCAAGAGGACGCCGGCCTACGAGGAGATTTTCAAACCCTCGGAACATCTCTCCCCGACACCTGGCCGAGACCACCCTCCGGTCCTTAACTTCGGTCTCGACCCGAAGGTGACCTTCGATCCGGGTGAGGGGAGAAAGAGTTTTAAGGACCATCTTCCCCTCCCGCTGCTTTTGAGTAGTATTTTCGACACCCATCATCCAAATCTTGAACTTGTTCAGTAAAATTGATGATATTTCGAGAACTTTTTGAACGTATGTATCAAGCCTTAGGGCCCCAAGGTTGGTGGCCGGGGGAAACACCATTTGAAGTCTGTGTGGGGGCCATCCTCACCCAGAACACCAACTGGCAAAACGTGGAAAGAGCCATTGCCAACCTCAAGGAACGAGGGCTGCTTACGCCTCAGGCCCTCCACGAATTACCCTTGGAAGAGCTCGCTATACTGATTCGGCCTGCTGGCTACTTCCGGGTGAAGGCCAGACGTCTCAAGAATTTTGTTTGTTTCTTGATAGAAGAATATGATGGAGAGCTGGAGAGGCTCTTTAGAGAAGGCCTGGAAGAAGCTCGCCGCCGCTTGCTGGCGATCTCGGGCATCGGCCCCGAGACTGCAGACTCCATCCTGCTCTACGCCGGTGGGTTACCCACTTTCGTCATTGACGCCTACACCAGGCGCATCCTCCTGCGACACGGTTTGGCTACCGAAGAAATGAGCTACGAAGAATTGCGGGAACTTTTCATGAGGCATCTTCCTCCAGATCCGGGACTATTCAACGAATATCACGCCCTTTTCGTGGCTGTGGGAAAAAACTTTTGCCGTCCCAGAAAGCCCCTCTGTGAATCCTGCCCTCTCAGAGGTTTTTCGAGGGAGAGGAGCTAAACTCACCAGCCAAGGCCTTGAGTCCTTCTTTCAGGTCGTTGCCAGTTGGCATTTGATAGACGCGAAGATCAAACTCCCCGGCAGTGGAGAGGATGTGGTCGAAAATATCGGCCTGGACGCGTTCATATGGGACCCAGCGGGTGTCTGCCACAAAGCAATAGACTTCCAAAGGGAGCCCCTGCGGAGTGGGAGCTAACTGACGTACCATGAGCGTCATGTCCTTCCGGATCTTGGGATGATGACGCAGGTATTCTTCAATATAGATGCGAAAGGTGCCAAGGTTGGTGAGACGTCGGCCGTTGAGAGGAGAAGCTTCCGTGTCGATCCCGTGTTCCCGATTATAAGTTTCGATCTCCTTCAATTTTTCTTCCAGGTAGTTGCGGAGAAGATGGACCTTTTTAAGGCGGGCCAAAAGTTCCTCGTCGAGGAGTTTTACTGTAGATTGGTCCACTAGGATAGCTCGCTTGATACGACGGCCTCCAGATAGCTCCATACCTCGCCAGTTCTTGAAAGATTCCTCCAGAAATTTGTAGGTGGGAATGACTACGATGGTCTTATCCCAGTTCTGGACCTTGATGGTATGAAGGGCAATGTCCACTACCTCACCATCAGCTCCAAACTTTGGCATCTCGATCCAGTCTCCAATGCGAAAGAGGTCTTGTGAGACGATCTGGAAACTGGCCACAAAGGAGAGCAGGGTGTGCCGAAAGATGATGAGAAGGATGGCTGAAACCGCTCCGAGGCCGGAGAGGAAGACCCAGGGCGAACGATGAAGCAATGTGGCCAGGCCAATAATGACCGCCGCGGCGTAAACAAAGATCTTGACGATCTGAACGTATCCCTTGATGGGATGTTCCCGGGCAATAGGATGCCTTTCATAAAGGGCCACCCCTACCGAAAGGAGACGATCAATAAACAAAGCCCCGATCATAACCCATCCTACGGAAACCAGGCGATCTACAACCGGGGCCAGGGTGGGCAGAAAAGCAAGACCCAGGTGGAGGATCAAGAGAGAAACAGCGTAAGCCGCCAAGTTGTAAACCCGATACTGAGAGAAGAGGTCATCGAGTCGGTTGCTGGTGCGGGCCGAGAAACGGTGGGCCGTCTCCACGATGATTTTTTTGGCCAGAAAAAAACCAAGCCCTGCCAAAAAGAGGATCAACGCCGCTCTTAAGGGCTCGTTCTCTACGAGGTGGCGGTAAAGGGTGTTAAAATCAAAAACCATCAGGGACCTCAGGGATTTTATGGAAGATTACAAGATCTTTTCCGAAATAAAAGACGCCCTGGCCCTGGTTCGGCACGGGCGCTTGGTCTATTTCAATCCGGCCTTCAAGAAACTTTTTCGGCTGGGAGACGAAGTCCCCTCACTTGAGAGCCTCTTTGAGGAATTGCCCAAAGAATTTGGCCTCTTTGAGATGTCGGTCTATCGCCCGGATGGTAGCAGTTTTGAAGCTGAAGTCATCCGTCTCCCTTACCGGGGTGATCTCTCCCAACTCCTGGTCCGGGACGTAAGCGAGAGAAGGGCCACGGAGAAGATGTGGTTGCAGGCGGAAAGACTAACTGCCATGGGTAAGCTGGCTGGGGAGATCGCCCACGAAATCAACAACCCCCTTGGAGGAATCATGCTCTATGGCAATCTCCTCAAAGAGGACCTTCCAGCTGAAAGTCCTCTTCTAGAATATGTGGACAAAATCATCAAACTTGCCACGCGCTGTCGGATCATCGCCAAAGCCCTGCTTAATTTCGGACGACCGGAAGACGGGCTTGAGGAATGGGTTGATCTGAACCGGGTTCTTCAGGACATGTTCTCCCTCATCGCCGACCATCGCCTTTTCCGGGAAATAGACATCCACTGGGAACTGGCCTCCGAAATCCCCCTTGTGCAGGGGAATCGAAGTCAGCTGGAACAGGTGGTCTTAAACCTTATCATCAACGCCGGGGAGGCCATGGAGGGGCGTGGAGTACTCACGCTGCGCACTTACGCCTCTGAAGAGGACGACCTGGTCATCTTAGAAGTGAAGGATACCGGTCCGGGTATCCCCAAAGAGATGGTCTCTCGAATCTTCGAACCCTTCTTCACTACCAAAACCGGTGGAAAGGGCACCGGCTTGGGACTTGCCATTTGTCACGGTATAGTCAAGAGACACGGTGGCGAAATAGAAGTGGAGAGTGAGCCTGGTGAGGGAGCCCTCTTTCGAGTCAAACTTCCACGCCTTCACTACGAAACCCATGAATAGAGAGCGTATTCTCATCATCGACGACGACGCCGCCATTCGGGACGCCTGTTTCCAAGTACTCACCCGCTCGGGATATGAAGCCGAGCTGGCTGGCACCCCGGAAGAAGCCCTGGACCTCATTTCTCGTTTTGAGTTTGACGTTATCCTCCTCGATCTCAAGATGCCGGGAATGAATGGTCTGGAACTCCTGAAACACGTGAAAGAAGACGATCCTCACGCCGAAGTGGTCATCATTACCGCTTACGGTACGGTACAAAACGCCGTAGAAGCCATGAAGAGCGGGGCAAGCGACTTCCTGCAAAAACCCTTCAATCCGGAAGAACTACGTCTTGCAGTTAAAAAAGCCCTGGAGAGGCGTCGTCTCACCCTGGAAAACCTCTACCTGCGCCGTACCTTAGCGGAAAAAGAAGGTCAAGTGACCATCGTTGGAAAGAGTGCCGCCATTCGGCGAGTGCTAGAAATGGCGGAGATGGTTGCTCCCACGGATTCTACTGTCCTCATCACCGGAGAGTCCGGCACCGGCAAAGGGCTGCTGGCCCGCAAGATCCACGAATTGAGCCCCAGAAGAAACGGACCTTTTGTGGCTGTGGATTGTGGCACTCTCGTACCCACGCTCTTCGAAAGTGAGCTTTTTGGCCACGTCAAAGGAGCCTTCACCGGCGCCACCACTCACAAGATTGGCAAGTTCGAATTGGCCAACGGTGGCACCATCTTCTTCGATGAAATCAGTAACATCTCCGTGGAAATTCAAGCCAAGCTGCTTAAGGCCGTGGAAGAAAAGGAAATCTCTCCGGTAGGAAGTCACCGAGTAACACGTGTCGACGTGCGCATCATCGCAGCCACCAACAAAAATCTCGAAGACGAGATCAAAAAGGGCACCTTTCGCAACGATCTCTTCTACCGCTTGAACGTGGTCTCCATTTACATTCCACCTCTTCGGGAACGTCCGGAGGACATTCCCCTCTTGGCCCGCTATTTCCTGAAAAAGTTTGCCCGCAAACACCGCAAACCCGTCTATGATCTAGACGAAGAAGTCCTCAAGATGCTTTCGGCGCATACGTGGCCGGGCAACGTGCGGGAGCTTGAAAACACCATCGAACGCTTGGTGATCTTTGCCCGGGAAAAAATCATTGGTCCCCAAGACTTGACCTTGGCTGGTTTTAAAAAACCAGAGACTTCCTTTTTTGAAGACAACCTTCCCCTTGAGGAAGTGGAAAGACGCTATATCGTCCACGTGCTTGAGCGCTGCGGTGGCAACAAGAGCAAAGCGGCCAAAGTTCTGGGCATTGACCGTAAAACCCTCCGGGAAAAACTCAAACGCTGGGGTCTGGAGGGCTAGTCTCTCAAATTTGATTTGAGCTTTGGGCAACGTTAGGGTAGGGCTTTAAGAAAACGCCTTTAAGGAGGGCCGCCGTGAGCGAGGATCTCAAAAAGATGTATCGTACCATCGTTGGGGATCATTTCCCTCCGGAGATCAGGATCTCTTTTGGAGATCAGACTCTGATCTACAGGAAGAAGACCTGGAAGATCGAAGTAGAACCCGGGGTCATTGAAGAACGGGGTTTACGCTATGGTGAAAATCCCGACCAAGAGGCCGCACTCTACGAGCTGGTAAACGGGAACCTGATCCTCGGTGAGTGTGAGTTTATCGAACCTGGATGGGGGCTTGTCTCTTCCCTGTCCGAGGAAGATATGCTCCAGTTTGGCAAACATCCCAGCAAAACCAACCTCACTGACGTGGACAACTCGCTTAACGTCCTCCGTTATCTGGCCCGCAAACCAGCTTGTGTAATCGTCAAACACAACAACCCTTGTGGGGTAGCTCACGGAGAAAGCATTGAAGAGGCCTTTATCAGAGCCTTTCGAGCGGATCGTATTGCCGCCTTTGGGGGAGCCATCGCCCTGAACCGACCGGTGGACAAGGCCTGTGCCGAGGCTATCAGCAAGGAATACTTCGAAGTAGTAGCAGCTCCAGAATACGAAGAAGGAGCGGTTGAGATCCTCAAAAAACGCAAGAACCTCAGGATCATCCGGATCAAACGCATCGACAAGCTGGAGGAATACTGGGGAAAGCGAGTAGTAGAGTTCAAGAGCCTCATCGATGGTGGAATCATCGTCCAGCAATCCCAGGTAAATAAAGTGCGAGGGCCTGAGGACCTGAAACCAGCCGTGGCCAAGAAGCCAGACGGCACGGAGATCCGCTGCAAGCGTGAACCAACCCAGCGGGAAATCGAGGACATGATTTTCGGATGGGCAGTAGAAATAGGAGTCACTTCCAACTCCGTCCTCTTCGTCAAAGATCTCTGCACCGTAGCCATTGGTACCGGCGAGCAAGACCGGGTGGGAGTGACGGAAATTGCCATTTTCAAGGCCTATGTCAAATACGCAGACCTTCTCTGTTACGATCGCTATGGTATCCCTTACAAGCAGCTTGAGCTCGAGATCCGTCAGGGGAAGCGTCCAGAAGCTCAAAAGATAGAAATCGATGAAGAAACCCGAGCAGCTAAAGCAGGGCTGCCGGGTTCCGTAATGGTCTCTGACGCCTTTTTCCCCTTCCGCGACGCCGTGGATGTGGCTATTCGGGAAGGTATCTCTGCCATCATTCAGCCCGGGGGTTCTCTGAGAGATTGGGAATCCATTGAGGCTTGCAACGAAGCTGATCCACCGGTGGCTATGGTCTTTACTGGCCAGCGGGTGTTCAAACATTAATCGAACCGGCCCTGGGTTGCCGGGGCCGGTTTTAACAACTTCCGGGCCTTGAAGAGACAAAGAAGGGCCTTTTTTGTAATTCTCTCCCAACAGGTGTCAATCTCCTGGTAAAGCTTCATCACCTCTCCCTGATCCGGAACTTCATTTCGAAGCTCCTCCTGAAGAGAGGCTGATAGCCTTTGGAGTTCCGCCATGGTTCTTTCCATGTCCTTTTCAAGGCTCTCCTTGAGACCGGAGAGGGCTGCTTGCTGGGAGGACGAAAGACCCAGGGCTTCAGCCCGTGCCAAGTAGGATCGAATCTCTCTTAAGGCCGAGACTACCAGATAGCGCTGGTCATAAGGCAACAGGTCTCTCTTGAACCAAGCCCGAAGCTTATGACCCCGGGGTCTTTGTAAAGGGATCCCGAGCTGTCCTCTGTAAGCCTCGGCCGAAGCGGCAACAAAAAGACCACAGAAAACAAATATCAAAACAATCTTCTTCATTTCTGTCCCCCAGTAAAATCGGTCTCCCAGATATCATCCAGATAAAAGAGTTCCACCTCAAGACCCATTTTTTCCAATTCCTCGGTCAATCGGTCCATCTGAGCGATGCGAATGGGATTCCCCTCTGAATGGGCCGGGATCTTTATGGCCACCTTCTTTTTCTTGGGATCCAGGACTTTTATTCCCAGGCGAAAATCAGGGGGAAGACCCTTTAGTTTTTCTTTCAAAAAATTTTTGACGAAAAGACGGAGAGCTTTTTCGGAATTCAACTGTTTGGCCTTCTTTTCCCACAAAATGTCTTTGACCATGCAGGAATATTAACCTGGCCCTTGAGTTCTTGCCGCAGAGGTAATAATTATTTCGCCAGTCCTGAAAGGAGGTCTTTCATGAAACGTGCCATGACCCTCGCGGAGAAGATCCTGGCAAGCAAGGCGGAACTGGAAGCCGTAGAGCCCGGACAACTGGTGGATGTGCCTGTAGATCTAGCCCTAGCCAACGACATAACCGCCCCCATTGCCATCAAAATCTTCCGAGAGGCTGGAATTCCAAAGGTCTTTGACCGTCGAAGAGTGGTTCTGGTAATGGACCACTTCACTCCCAACAAGGACATCCAGAGCGCGGAGCAGGTGCGACTTTGTCGCGAATTTGCCAAAGAACAGAGCATCATCCATTATTTCGAGGGAGGAAACTGCGGCATCGAACATGTCCTGCTTCCCGAACGGGGCCTCGTGGTCCCCGGAGACATCGTGATAGGTGCAGACAGCCACACCTGTACTTACGGAGCCCTGGGAGCCTTTGCTACAGGGGTGGGCTCCACAGATCTTGCTGCCACTTGGATTACCGGAAGGACCTGGTTCCGGGTCCCAGAGAGCATCAAATTCGTTTATCGGGGCAAACGCCGGCCCTGGGTAACAGGAAAGGATCTCATTCTCTATACTATCGGAGACATCGGGGTGGACGGAGCTCTTTATAAGGCCATGGAATTTACTGGAGAGGTCATCAAACGCCTTTCCATGGCCGAGAGGTTCACCATGGCCAACATGGCCATCGAAGCAGGAGGAAAGGTCGGGCTCATCGAGGCAGACGCCAAGGCCTTGCGTTACGTGCGAGCCCGCTCCTCGCGCGAACCCAGAGTTTTTAAAAGCGATCGCCGTGCACGTTACGTGGAGATCCGGGAATACGATTGTCAGCAAATCGAACCCCAAGTGGCTTTCCCGCATCTCCCATCAAACACCAAACCCATCAGCGAAGTGGGACACATAGACATAGATCAAGTGGTTATTGGCTCCTGTACCAACGGACGTTTGGAAGATCTGGCTGTAGCCGCCAAGGTCTTGCGAGGACACAGGGTGAATCCCAACGTGCGTGCTATCGTGATTCCCGCCACCCCGCGAGTCTACCAGGAGGCCTTGCGTCGGGGCTACATTCGGGTCTTCCTTGAAGCCGGCGCCATTGTCAGTCCCCCCACTTGTGGCCCCTGTTTGGGTGGACACATGGGTATCCTGGCTAAAGGCGAACGCGCGGTTGCCACCACCAATCGCAATTTCGTCGGACGTATGGGACATCCCGAAAGCGAGGTCTATTTGGCCAATCCAGCTATCGCAGCGGCTTCAGCTATCCTTGGCAGGATCGCTAGTCCAGAAGAGCTCGGGCTGAAGGAGGAGTAGAATGGAAAAGATCAAAGGTCGTGTCTGGCGTTTCGGAGACAACGTGGATACCGACGTCATCATTCCGGCGCGGTATCTGAACACTTCAGATCCCAAAGAATTGGCCAAACATTGTATGGAAGCCGCCAATCCAGAATTTGCCAAAAAAGTTAAGCCCGGAGACATCATTGTCGCCGGACGGAATTTTGGTTGCGGCTCCTCTCGGGAACACGCCCCCATTGCCATTAAAGCCGCCGGGGTGGCTTGTGTTATTGCCGAAAGCTTTGCTCGCATTTTTTACCGCAACGCCTTCAACACCGGGCTTCTCATCCTCGAAGCCCCAGAAGCCGCCCGCGAAATAGAAGCCGGCCACGAAGTGGAAGTCGATCCCCAGGCTGGTATTATCAAGGATCTAACTTCAGGAAAGACTTATCGATGCCAACCCATTCCGTCTTTTATGCAAGAATTATTGAAAGACGGCGGCCTCATCCCTCACATCAAAAAACGTTTTCAACGAGCCAAACTGGAAGATGCCGGAAGCTAGATCCTCACGGGCTTGAGATCGCCGTTTTCTTTGCACCAATACATGGAAAAGTCCGCTCTCTCGAGCACTCTTTCCAGGTTGTCGGAGGCAATAACATTGGTGAGACCAATGGAAAATCTCATTTGACGTTTGCCATCAGGTAGCTTCACTGTGAAGCCACGTTGATGGAGTTCACGGGCAAAAGGAAGAAATTTATCTATGGTTACTCCTACGACGATCACACAAAATTCGTCTCCATGTAGCCTGCACGGAAAATCTTTGGGCTTGAAATTAGCCTTGAGATAATTGGCAAAAGCAATAAGCACTTGATCTCCGATTTTATGTCCGTAGTGATCGTTAATTTGTTTGAATTTGTCCAAATCGAAATAACAAAGTAAAAAATCTTCCTCAAAAATGTTTGGCATGACCACTTCGTCAAAGAACTTCTCCAGTCCTCGTTTGTTCCAAAGACCAGTCAGTTGATCGCGAAGAAAACTCTCCTTGAGAAAAGAAAGTTCTTTTTCAAGTTGCTCAATACGTCGAATATAATTCGTAATACGATTGATATCCTCGGCGAGGCCAAGATCTTTAGCCACTTCTGGATTTATTTTACCTAGTAAGTTATTGAAGATATCTTTGCCTTCAATGAGCAGATTAAGGATATAATTGTCCTTCTTTTTGATCTTGGTAGCAGCATAAAAAGCATCGGCATAATGAGGGGGAAGGGGAACCTTCTTTTGTTTTTGGAGTTCTAAAAAGGCGATCCAGGAGGCTAAAAGGGCTTCTCTTTCGGCTTCGAGTCGATTTTCGAAGCTCTGCGCTTCGGTGGCTTCGGGAATGAGATTTTTGGAATCCGCCTCAAACATCTCCTTCTCCCCGAAAACATCTAAAAATATCGAAAGGTCTAAGTCTTTTTATCGGCCGGAAAAATTTTTTGTTAAGTCTTCAGGATGACATAAGAATTCAAATCAACCTGAAGGGCCCGGGAAACCGGATAACACTTGGCACAGAGGATGAAACAGAGTCCTGGGTGAGATTCCTCGCTAAGGGTCTCAAAATGTCCCATCCCTTTGGCCAGAATCAAATCGGATTGCCAGAAAAGGGCCTGGAATTCCGGGGCAGCCTCCCTGAGATCAAGACCAACCATTTCGGTTCCAGGATTCACCACTGGTACCGGGAGGGAGAGTTGCAAGTGGGTGAGGTCCGCGAGAGAGAGGTCGTTTTGGATGGGAGAGGGTTTAACAACATAGAAAGTTTGAGGCCCCTTTTGGGCCAACCATTTGAGAAGGGGTAGATCGAAAAAGACTTCCCCGGCATTGTCCGTGAGAAAGAGGAGTTGTTTGGCCTGCGCCAGAAGAGAGGCTATCTTGGGGCGGTGATCAATGGCCAGCTTTACTCCCTGTTCAAGGGCCTTTTCGATCTCTTCCGGGGACCGGAAGAAATCGATGGCGTTTCCAAGGAGGGAGAAAAGGAGGAGCTCTTCAAAGGAAGAGCCGTAGCGAGACCTCAAGTGCTGGGCCATACGACGGGCGATCTCTATCTCCCTTTCTTTGAGGGGCCGGTAGGGGTCCTCATTCTCACAAAAAGCCTTGATTCTCCGGTGAAGTTTAGAAGCTATGATGGGAGGAGGTATTTCGGGATGATAGAGCTCAGAAAGCCAGGCCAGAGCCTTTTCTATCTTCTCCGGTCCATCACCGCAGGCCAGTTCCATCGCCTGCTTGGCCAGTCTTTCCAGACAAGGGCGACAATGCTCGGGAACCTGCTGGTAACGAACC
Organism: uncultured Thermodesulfobacteriota bacterium; assembly: GCA_964630855.1. Classification (GTDB taxonomy): domain Bacteria; phylum Desulfobacterota; class Thermodesulfobacteria; order Thermodesulfobacteriales; family Thermodesulfatatoraceae; genus JAADCO01. Next base: position 43,220 of record CAZVXP010000007.1, read on the forward strand.
ATCTTCTTTAAAGTAGCCAAGGTGTGGCGGATGTAAAGCAGCCATCGAGGCTCCTGCTCTTTTGTGGTATAAAGGCTTTCGCAAGTCTTTGCTCGGGAGGGAAGAGTGGCGGAGGTCATTCCGGTACCCATCGAAGAAGAGTTGAAAAGGTCTTATCTCGACTATGCCATGAGCGTTATCGTGGGGCGGGCGCTTCCGGATGTGCGTGATGGTCTAAAGCCCGTCCAACGTCGCATCCTTTACGCTATGTACGAACTCAAGAACGACTGGAACAAGCCTTACAAGAAGAGCGCCCGTGTGGTGGGAGACGTCATCGGTAAATACCATCCACACGGGGACATGGCGGTTTATGACACCTTGGTGCGCATGGCCCAAGACTTTACCATGCGCTATCCCTTGGTTGATGGGCAGGGCAACTTCGGTTCCATTGACGGCGATGCTCCGGCAGCCATGCGCTATACCGAGGTCCGCATGGCCAAAATCGCCCACGAACTCCTGAAAGACCTCGAGAAAGAGACCGTCGATTTCATGCCCAACTACGACAACACTTTGAAGGAACCCGTGGTTCTACCATGTCGTATCCCAAACCTTTTGATCAATGGATCCTCTGGGATCGCCGTGGGTATGGCCACCAACATCCCCCCCCACAACCTGGGAGAAGTGATCGACGCCTTGGTGGCCATGATTCGCAACCCTGACATCACGCTTGACGAACTGCTCAAGTACATCAAGGGTCCGGATTTTCCCACCGGAGCTTTCGTCTATGGCACCGAAGGGCTTAAAGAGGCCTACGCCACGGGAAAGGGCCTCATCAAAATGCGCGCTCGCGCTCACATCGAAAGAGAAGGCGGAAAGACCGCCATTGTGATCACGGAGCTTCCCTATCAGGTTAACAAAGCCAAACTGGTGGAACGTATCGCCGGCTTGGTGCGAGATAAAAAAATCGATGGTATCGCCGAGGTGCGGGACGAATCTGACCGCGAAGGACTCCGAGTGGTGGTGGAACTCAAACGAGAGAAACAGGACTTTGCTCCAGTCATCCTCAACCAGCTCTACAAACAGACCCCCCTCGAAAGCTCTTACGGCATTATCATGCTGGCTCTGGTGAACAATCGCCCCGAGCAGCTCAATCTTCGCGAACTTTTAGGACACTTCCTGGCCCACCGCCGCACCGTAGTGACCAGACGCACCATTTACGATTTACGCAAGGCCCGCGAAAGGGCCCACATCCTAGAAGGATTAATGGTGGCCCTGGCCAACCTTGATGAGGTCATCGCCCTCATCAAGGCCTCCAAGACCCCGGCAGAAGCCAAGGAAGGACTGATTAATCGCTTCGGGTTAACCCCGGTTCAAGCTCAAGCCATCCTGGACATGCGGCTTCAGCGCCTCACGGGGCTGGAACAGGAAAAGATCAAATCCGAACACGAAGAACTCAAACGGCAGATCGCCTGGTTTGAGAAGATACTGGCGGATGAAAGCGTCCTCATGAAAGTCATCGAAGACGAGCTTCTGGCCATTAAAGAGGAATATGCTGACCCAAGGCGCACCGAGATCATTGAACAAACCGAAGAACTTTCCGTGGAAGATCTGGTGGCAGAAGAAGACATGGTCGTTACCGTGACCCATCGGGGCTATATCAAACGTCTTCCCGCTGCCACCTACCGAAGCCAACGGCGCGGTGGACGGGGTAAAAGGGGGGTGGAGGCCGGGGAGGAAGACATGGTAACCCAACTTTACGTGGCCTCTACCCACGACCAATTTCTCTGTTTCACCAACCTGGGACGTGTGTACTGGCTTAAGGTATACGACATTCCTCAAGCCGGTCGCACCGCCAAGGGCACTTCTCTCCGCAATCTCCTGCCACTGGCCAAAGAGGAACGCTTGGCCACCATTCTTCCGGTTCGGGGCTTTGCCGAAGACCGCTTCGTCTTTTTTGCTACGCGTCAGGGTTTAGTGAAAAAGACCCCTCTTTCGGCCTTCTCAAATCCTCGGAGCACAGGCATCCTGGCCGCTACCCTGAAAGAAGGAGACGAATTAGTAGCCGCAGCCCTTACCGATGGTCATAAAGACATTTTACTGGTAACCCAAAAGGGCCAGGCTATTCGTTTCTCCGAAACGGACGTTCGCCCCATGGGACGTACCGCAGCCGGCGTAAAGGGAATCGACCTTTCTGCTGGAGACGAAGTAGTGGGGCTTGAGATTCTCGATCCAGAAGACGAAGCGGACCTCCTCACGGTAAGCGAATTGGGTTATGGCAAACGCACTAGCCTCCAGGAATACCGGACTCAGAGCCGAGGAGGAAAGGGCATCATCGCCATGAGGCTGAACGAAAAGACCGGGGCCCTGGTAGGCTGTGCCAGAGTGGTGAAAGAAGATGAAATTATGCTGGTATCCTCAGCGGGAAAGATCATCCGTTTGCGGGTAAAGGATATCCCCATTCAGGGAAGAGCCACCCAGGGTGTACGCCTCTTCATGTTGACTCCGGGAGAGAAAATCGTTTCGCTGGCCAAATTGGCGGAAAAAGACTAGAAGGTCAGACGTTTGAACAGGCTGAGACGTAACCAGAGACGGTTGTCGCGGTATTCATAAGAGGATAGATTGGCCTCGCGCTCCAGATGGAGTAAACCAAAGCTCAACTGCCAGTGGGGGGACAACTTCCAAGAACAATAGGCATTTATACTCCAAGTCCGCTCGATGACATCGTTTAAAGATTGAATGAAATGGTCTCGCCGGTGAAAAAAACGCAGGTTAATTCGCCAGGCCGGGGAAAGAAAAGCACTTATCTTTCCCCCTACCACGGAATAACGTGAAAAACCCAGGTCCTCACCGTCGAAGTAGATCTCGTCGTATCCAGAACTGGTCTCCAAATAGAGCCGATAGATCCCCGTTTCCCGATAAAGGTTGAAATAGGCACTAAGACCTTTGTCGTCTTTCTCTCCCCGGACTGCCTGTTTGAAGACTCCCAGGCCCACGGAGAGTGCGGTTCTGGGGGCTATCTGAGCCGTAAGGCCTGTACCAAGATCATAAAGGTGATAATCAGCCCTGGTTCCCAAGAATCGCATCTCTGAGAAAGAAAACCTGGTCTGCCATTCCAGCCAGGGATTTAAACGGTGTTTGAGGGCCATAGAGGAGATGAGTTCCCGAAAATCATCCAGATAATCGAACTGGGCCCAGTTTTGACCTATTTCAAGCTTAAGCCCCCACGGTTTGGAGAACCAATAAAGGAGCTCGAAGCGTGGATAGTTGCTGATGGTATTCTCATCGTATGGTTCCTGTTTCTTGAAGATGAAATTGTAGAAACTTAGACGGATCCGATTCTCTTCACCAAAGCGTCGCTCAAGATGAAAACGGCCTTCATGATAATCGTATTTCAAATGGGCATAATTGATGTTACCAATGAGAGACTCAAGCCGGGTAGGGTCTTCGGAGTGCATGTAATTATCCCTCAGGGTAAAACGCCAATTGGACCAAACCTTTTGCCCTCGCCAAAAAAGGTAATGTCGGTCTGAATTCTGGGCTGGATGGTGAGTATAGGTAACCCGTTGATATTCATAGTCTGTCTCCAAATAATTGACGTTGTTTCCCCAATAGAGCCAAAAACCCGGGGCCAGATAGCGCACGAGATCTGAGATCTCATCAGAAGGGGTAAAATAGATGTTATCATCGTATTCGAGGGAGAAATTGGCCCGTGGGGTAAAATAGAGCCCCGCCTTTGTGGAAGTCACCAGTATCCACGAGACAAACCAAAAGACCAAAAGGAACTTGCAAAAATTCCTCACCCTTTTGACTCCAGGGCAACTGGTTTAGATTCTCTCTTATGAGAAAAAAAGAACTTCGTCAAATAGAAATCAAACGCTCCCTTTTTGTCCTGTCGCGATTCTCTCTCTGGTTTCACCGTCACAAGATCCCTCTGTTAGCCGTCATTTTAGGAGTGGTTTCCTTGACCTGGTTGGTTTTCTTACCCCCTTCTGTCCTGCGAAAGATCGATTTCTGGACCTACGATTCCTGGCTCAAACGCCTGCCTCCTCTTGAGGACCCGAAGGTGATAATTCTCTCCGTAGATGAAGCCAGCCTTAAAAATCTTGGACCCTGGCCCTGGCCCCGGAAGACCCACGCCCGGGTAGTAGAACGACTCAAGGCCGCGGGAGCCAAAGAGATCGTCTTCGACATTGTCTTTTCTCCGGCTCGTCCAGGGGATGAAACCCTGGCCCAATCCTTTGAGGGAACACGTGTGGTGTTGGCCGCCTATACCGAAGATGTGCTGGGTTTTTCTCTCTCCAAAAGGGGCATCGAGGTCTCAAAACTGGTGCTTCCGGCCTCAAGCCTTCGAAAAAAAGCCTTTGCTCTGGGCCACATCGCCCTCATCTTCGATGAAGATGGCATCGTACGAAGGGCACCTGCTTTTCTGGCAGACCCCAAAGTCTCCTTACCGGCTCTAGGAATAGCCGGGGCCCTGGCTTTTTACGACCAGAAACTCTCTCACGTCTCCTTTGGACCACGCAAGCTGAAAAGCCCGGTCTTTGAGATCCCTCTTAATCCAGATGGCAGCTTCTTTATTCGTTACTACGGTCCCAGAGGCAGTTTTCCCTTTTTGCGGGTATGTGACTTCCTGGCGGGAAAGATCCCTCCTGAGGTCTTCAAAGGGCGCGTGGTCTTGATAGGGGTCACCGCGGTAGGGATCTCGGATGAATGGCCTACCCCTTACATCGACCAGGGGTCTTTGGCAGGTGTGGAAATCCACGCAAGCATCATCCAATCCCTGTTGCAAGGAGATATCCTTTACGCCCTAGCCCTGAAGTGGCGCTTCTTTTTTTCCCTGCTCCTCTTTGGCCTTTGCTTTGGGTTGGTCTTTGGCGCTTCCTGGAGAAGCTGGTTGGCCCTGCCATGCCCAGCCCTGATCTGGATGGGGGGACTCTTTGTTTTTCGCTCCACCGGACTCTTTCTTGGCTTTTCTCCTTACCTTGGGGCTTGGACCTTGAGTTTGCTCTTTGGGGGAGGAGCCGTGGTCTATCAGCGTTGGGAAAACGCCCAGCGAGAACGAAGACATCAACACTACTGGCAGGCACTACTCAAACGTTTTTCCCTGAAGGGTGCGGCCTCTTACTTCCTGAGCAAGTATGACGCCCACAAGGTAAGGCTTTATCTTATAAATAAAGAGCTACTGGAGGCTTACGAACTGCCATTTCGAGACACCCCGTTCAAGGCGGGAGATGCGGCGGATGTGGTCGAGCGCGCCTTAAAAAGGCTCAGAGACCGGAGAAATCTCCAGTGTGAAGCCCGAGTAGATGATGGAAAAAGGCTTTACCTGGTACTTGAAGGGGTCCCTTATCAGAGAAAGGCTGAGATCTCCATCGAGCTTGAGACCATTGCCCTCCTGCTCCGCCAACGACTCCTGCTTCAGAGCCTAAAGAAGAGTGAAAAGGAGTTCATAAGGAGTTACTTGCGTCTTCTGGAAGAACGTTCGCCAGAACTTTACGAACACTCCCTGCGAGTGGCGGAAATCACCGGTCGCCTGGCCGAAGCTTTGAGCCTGCCCGAAGAAGAAAAAAGGGCCCTTCACTACGCCGCCCTGCTGCATGATCTGGGACGAATCGAACTCCCAAATCGTGAACCATGGCAGGAGCTGCATCCGGTGCTGGCCGCAGACATCCTGGGAAGTGTATCCTTTTTACGAAAAAGTGTCGTTTATATACGACACCATCACGAACGATATGACGGAAAGGGTTATCCTGATGGTTTGCGAGGAGAAGAGATCCCGCTCGGGGCTCGCATCCTGGCACTGGCCGAAGGATTCGTTGAAACCTGGGAACAGCTGGAAAAGGAATATCCGGATTGGGAAGAACTTGAGGAACGAATTTTGAAAATCATCCACACCGAAGCAGGCCAACGTTTTGATCCTCACCTAGTAAAGGTCCTGGAGAAGGAGGGAAAGAATTGAAAAAACAGTTGATCCTTTTGATTCTGCTGGCACTTCTGATCGGAACGGACAAGGCCCTAGCCTTCAAAGCCACAATCGTCCGCCTGAAAGGCTCGGTCCTGGTCTATCTGCCAGCCAAAGACCGTTGGGAGCCTGCCAGGAAATGGATGAACCTTCCGCTGGAAGCTGAAGTCAGGACGCTTGAGGACTCTTTTGCAGATCTTCTCTTCGAGAAGAAGGCTCTGGTCCGGATCAAAGAAAACAGTCTGGTTCGTTTGGGAGAGATCTCTACAGAAATAAGACGGGTCTACCAGGCCTCATCACAGGTGCCAGGAACCCTCATCCGGCTTCAGGAGGGGAAGATTTATCTCCTGGTGCGTCCGGATTATCCAGCCAAACCCCTGGTTGTGGAAACCCCCATTGGTATGGCAGGGGTCACGGGAACCCGTTTTGTGGTCCACCTGCTGAATAAAGAAGAGATGCTGGTGGCTGTCTGGAGAGGACATGTCCTGGTATGGGATCCTCAACGCCGAAAGAAGATCAGCCTCTCGGAAGCACATTACTGCTTACTTTCCCGTTTGAGACCCGCCCGCCCAGAACCCCTGTCTCCGCAGATCAGGAAACGCTACGAAGAGGTAAAGAAGCTTCTCTTACCTGAAAACCTCCTCTGGAAGCTTCGCTCTCCTGGTAGCCGTTACGAAGGGAGTTTCACCCGGGGTTTTGCCCCGGAACAGGATCTCGAGGAAAGGGAACCTGACTTTTGGGAAATTCG
>CAZVXP010000008.1:0-38488 GCA_964630855.1 uncultured Thermodesulfobacteriota bacterium
TGGTGGGCCTAGGTGGATTTGAACCACCGGCCTCACGCTTATCAGGCGTGCGCTCTAACCAGCTGAGCTATAGGCCCTTGTTGGGTTGTTAGGAGAAAGAGAAGAGACGGAGAGATTGGACTTATTGGTTTTGCGGTGCGCCGCAGATCTGTTTGAAACTTTCTAAAGGTACTCCCTTAGAAAGGAGGTGATCCAGCCGCAGGTTCCCCTACGGCTACCTTGTTACGACTTCACCCCAATCGCCGAACATACCTTGGGCGCCTCCCTCCCCTTGCGGGGTTGGGTCAGCGACTTCTGGTACACCCGACTTTCGTGGTGTGACGGGCGGTGTGTACAAGGCCCGGGAACGTATTCACCGCGGCGTTGCTGATCCGCGATTACTAGCGATTCCGGCTTCATGCAGTCGAGTTGCAGACTGCAATCCGAACTGGGACCAGGTTTTTGGGATTTGCTCCACCTCGCGGTATCGCTTCCCTCTGTCCTGGCCATTGTAGCACGTGTGTAGCCCGGGGCATAAAGGCCATGATGACTTGACGTCATCCCCACCTTCCTCCGGCTTATCGCCGGCAGTCCCCTTAGAGTCCCCAGCCGAACTGTTGGCAACTAAGGGCAGGGGTTGCGCTCGTTGCCGGACTTAACCGAACACCTCACGGCACGAGCTGACGACAGCCATGCAGCACCTGTGCAGGCTCCCTCATCCGAAGATAAGGGTCCATCCCCTTTCGGTTCAGTACCACCTGCATGTCAAACCCCGGTAAGGTTCTTCGCGTTGCGTCGAATTAAACCACATGCTCCACCGCTTGTGCGGGCCCCCGTCAATTCCTTTGAGTTTCAACCTTGCGGCCGTACTCCCCAGGCGGGATGCTTATCGCGTTAGCTTCGGCACGGAGAACTGTCGCCCCCCGCACCTAGCATCCATCGTTTACGGCGTGGACTACCCGGGTATCTAATCCGGTTTGCTCCCCACGCTTTCGTGCCTCAGCGTCAGTACCAGACCAGCCAGTCGCCTTCGCCACCGGTGTTCCTCCCGGTATCTACGCATTTCACCGCTACACCGGGAATTCCGCCAGCCTCTCCTGGCCTCAAGCCTAGCAGTTTCGAAAGCACCTCCACGGTTGAGCCGTGGGCTTTCACCTCCGACTTACTAAGCCGCCTACGCACCCTTTACGCCCAGTAATTCCGCGCAACGCTCGCCCCCTACGTGTTACCGCGGCTGCTGGCACGTAGTTAGCCGGGGCTTCCTCGAAAGGTACCGTCAAACTCAGTGGCTATTCACCACTAAGCCATTCTTCCCTCTCAACAGGGGTTTACAACCCGAAGGCCTTCTTCCCCCACACGGCGTCGCTGGGTCAGGCTCTCGCCCATTGCCCAATATTCCCCACTGCTGCCTCCCGTAGGAGTCTGGCCCGTGTCTCAGTGCCAGTGTGGCCGACCACCCTCTCAGGCCGGCTACCCGTCGTAGCCTTGGTGGGCCATTACCCCACCAACTAGCTGATGGGACGCGGGCCCCTCTCAGGGCAGGTGCTTGCTATGCAGAGGCACCCTTTCCTCCCTGCACTCGCGTGCAGAGAGCGTATCCGGTATTAGCCCCCCTTTCGAGAGGTTATCCCAGACCCCAAGGTAGGTTACCCACGCGTTACTCACCCGTCTGCCGGTGTACTCCCGGTGCCGAAGCACCGGTTTCCCCCTCGACTTGCATGTGTTAGGCACGCCGCCAGCGTTCGCCCTGAGCCAGGATCAAACCCTCACGTTAAAACGTAAAGGCACCGGCTCAAGAATCACTAAGATTCCAGCCGGCAAGGCTTCCTAAATTAACAGAGGCCTGCCTGCTGCCGCTATTCAGTTTTCAAAGATCGGCTCACCTCAACAAGGCAACCTTTAATATGACACACAAAATCCTAACTGTCAACCCTCGCGACAGTGAGCAAATTTTACTTTAAAAGAACAAATTTTTCGCCGCTTTTCTAAATTAACCCTTCTTGCCTTCCTGTCAAGTTCTAAAAGAACTCCTCAAAAAACAGCCCCCTCACTCTAACCACCAACTCCCCCGTGTCAAGAGGCCTTTAAAAAATATCCCTTTGAGCCGAACAAAAAGAAGGAAAAGAGGATTAAACATGAGAGAAACACGTCCTATTGGAGAGCTCCTAAAAGAAAAGGGCTTTATTAGCGAAGAACACATTCGCTTTGCCCTCAAAGAACAAAAGGCCAGCGGAGAACGTTTAGGGGAAACCCTCACCAGACTTGGATTGGTCACAGATTTTGAAGTAGCCCAAGTTCTCGCCGAACAGGCTGGGTTCCCTTTTATAGATCTTCGTGGATTAGTGCCCGAAGCCCGAGCCCTTATTCAGGTGCCAGCTAACTTTGCCAGAGAACGCCTCATTTTACCGGTTAGGATAGATGAAGATGAGCTTTTGTTAGCCCTGGCAGATCCTTTTGACGCGGTTTCTATCGAGAGTTTGACACGTATCCTCAAACTCAAACCACGTTTTCACGTAGCTCCAAAAAACGAAATCAAACGGGTAACGGAATGGTTTTATTATTTTCTTGAAAATCCTCCAGAAAAAGAAATAGAAACTTATCTTGAACGTTTGCGAGAGAACCCTCAATATGAAGCACCTATTGAGGAACTTTGGCGCCATCTCCTTATCCTGGCCATCACCAAACGGGCGACGGATCTCCATCTTTCCCCTTCAGACAGGACTACCAGAGTTTTTTTCCGCATAGATGGTCTGCTTGAGCTTCAGTTTGTTTTTCCTCAAAAAATACATCAGCGCTTGGTAAGCGCTATTAAAGTCAGAGCTGGAATGGATATTGCGGAACAAAGACTTCCTCAGGATGGACGTCTCTCTTTTGAGTTTTTAGGTGAGGAATACGATTTAAGAATTTCTACTGTAAAGGCTCCTTATGGAGAGAATTTGGTAGTCCGAATTTTACCTGTTAAGTCAACGGTTTTACATTTAAGTTCTTTGGGCTTTGAAAAAGAAGAGATTGAAGTTCTAGAAGATTTATTTGCGAGTCCTTATGGTATTATATTAGTTACAGGACCTACTGGCTCTGGTAAGACTACTACTCTTTATTCTGCTTTGCGCAAAATCGATCTTCTTCACAAGAATGTAATTACAGCTGAAGATCCTATTGAATACTATTTTCCTCTTATTAGACAAACACAGATAAATGATGATATAGGCTATACATTTGCTTCTGCAATTAGACATTTTTTGCGCCAGGATCCTGATGTTATTTTAGTGGGAGAAATAAGAGACGAAGAAACTGCCTCTATGGCAGTCAGAGCAGCAATTACTGGACATCTCATTCTTTCTACTCTTCATGCTAATGATGCTATTTCTGCTATTCCTCGTCTTAGAGATTTTGGATTATCAAATAGCTTATTAGCTACTTCCGTGTTAGGCATTATTTCTCAGCGTTTGGTCAGAAAACTTTGTCCTTACTGTCTTGAGGAATATCAGCCTTCTGAAATTCTTTTAGAAAAATTTAATCTATCAAAGAAAGAAATTTATTTAAGAGGATCAGGATGTGATAATTGTCGTGGAACTGGATTTTTGGGACGTTTAGCTTTAGTAGAGATCCTTCCATTTTCCGAAAAATTGAAAAGTCAAATAGCTCAAGATAAAGATCCATTAATTTTACGCCAGATAGCAAATGAAGAAAGATTTATTTCTTTTTTCGATACAGCTCGCAAAAGAGTTCTATCAGGTTTGACAACGGTAGAAGAAATATCAAGGGTGCTTGCTTAAAATGGCGATTTTTATCTATCGAGCTTTTGATCCACAAACAGGAAAGACTTGGAGAGAGAAAGGAGAATTTCAAGATTTAGGAGAATTATTTCGATATCTTCAAAACCAAGGCTATATTCTTCTCGCTTATCGTCGTGCAATTCCTTTTCCCCATTTTCGTCAAAAATTATCTCGTCCAGAATTGGCTGAATTCTGTCGCCATTTGTCTTTACTTTTACGCTCCGGAGTCCCTCTTATTGAAGGTCTTCGTGATCTAGAACGCCTTTCTTCTCAAAAGAAAATCAAGCAAGTATTAAATCGTATTATTCGTAGATTAAATGAAGGTCTATCATTTTCCGAAAGTTTAAATTATGAAAAGTCTTTCTTTGCCCCTATTATACAGGCTCTCATTAGAGTTGGGGAAGAATCTGGTAAATTAGAAGAAACTCTTGATAAAGCCGCAGAACACATTATGAGAGTCCATGCTATTATTAGCCATACAAAGAGGGCTATGTTATATCCTCTTTTTGTTATTTTTTCTATGGGAGGAGCTCTATTTTTTTGGATTTTTGTTGTCTTACCCAAAGTGATAGATTTATTTCAAGAATTTAATAAAGATTTACCATTGCCAACCAAAATTCTTATCTATTTAGTAAATTTTTCTCCCAAATTGTGTGCACCTATTATTATAACTGTATTTTTAATTACTTGTTTTATATTTTTTCTTAGTCGTTTGTCATCAGGTCGTATTTTTTTAGAAAAATTTATTTTAAAACTTCCTTTTTTAGGAAAAATTAAACGTCTATCTATTATGGCTTTTTTCTTTGAGTATCTTTCTCTCCTTTTGCAGGCTGGTATAGATTTGCCTCGTATTTTCAAAATTATTGAAGAAAGTCAATGTAGTTCACTCTTGATGAAAATTGCTAAACATATTAGAAAAAAAATTCTTCAAGGATTCTCTTTAGCTATCGCATGTAGAGAAATTAATTTTTTTAATCCTCTTGAGCTTCGGATGATCCAAATAGGAGAAGAGACCGGTCGTCTTACAGAACAATTTCGTTATTTGTCTGATTATTATTATGACTCTCTCGAAAAAGCTGTAGAAATACTTGGGAAAATATTAGAACCTGTTCTTATAATTGTAGTAGGCTTTTTCTTTTTGGTGCTAGCTATTGCTCTTTTGGGTCCAATTTATGATCTTGTTACAGAAATTGGGAGTTTTTAATGAATAAGCCTTTTTATGCTGATTTCTTTGGATTAAAGGATCATCCCTTCCGTCTTACCCCAGATACACGATATTTTTTTCCTTCTGATAAACATATACAAATATTAGAAATTTTATCATATGGTGTCAAAAATAGAGAAGGATTTATGGTTTTAGTTGGCGAACCAGGAACCGGAAAAACAATGTTATTGAGGCTTCTTTTACAAAGTCTTCCTTCAGAAGTAGAAACAGCTGTTTTATTGACTACCAACCTTTCTCCATATGAAATTATTGAAGCAATTCTTGAAGATTTAGGTTTGGAACTGCCTTATAAAAGCAATAAAGAGATACTTTGGCGAATTTTTCGAGACTATCTTTTACAATTAGCCGCACATGGAAAACGACTTTTAGTAGTAATTGATGAAGCACAAAATCTATCATTAGAAACGCTTGAAGAGCTAAGACTTCTTAGTAATCTAGAAGGTGAAAAAGATAAGTTGCTCCAAATCTTACTATCAGGACAGCCATTATTAGCCCACAAACTCCTTTCTGCTAATCTATATCAACTTTTTCAACGTATTACAATATGGGAAGAATTAAAAGGTCTTAATCGCGAAGAAATTTTAACCTATGTCAATTACCGCTTATCTAAAGCTGGGAGTTCCTCTGTAATATTAGATAAAAGAGCAATTAAATATCTCCATAAATATACTAAAGGATTTCCACGTTTGATAAACAAAATTATGGATCGATCTTTACTTTTAATGGCTGCTGAAAATCAAAATATTTTGTCTCCAAAGATTTTGAAAGAAGCTTTAGCAACATTTGGACCACCTTCTAAATCTAAATTTAGAAACCTTTTTGATAAGATTTCTCTTTTTTATTTACATTATGCTTGTTTCCTTTTTGGATAAATGAAAAAAATTTGGGTTATAAAACCACTAGATGGCCATTTTTATGGTTACCTTTTTCAAAAAATAGATAAAGTATTTCGTGTAAAAGGACCTCAAAAAATATCTGCTAGAGATCTTAAAAATGAAAAAGTTCTATTACTAATTGAAGACAAAGAAATATACTTTCAACGAGAAACTTTTACCCGTGGTCCTCAAGAAATTATTGCTCTCCAAATAAATGAGCGACTTAAAAATTTAGGTCTTGCAGAACAAATCTCTAGTTTAGCTTATCGTTTAGAAGAAATTAGAGGAACTTTTGTTGATGTAAGTTATTTGGCTTTACTTTCTTGCCACGTAGAAGATGAAATTAAGCAATTAATTTCTTCAGAAGTTAGATTGTGTGGTATACAACATCATGCTATAGCCTTAGCAGGTCTCAGCAAATTTATAAGTCAAGAAATAGTACTTTTAGTAGAAGTAATGAAAGATGGCCTTTGGTTGGTGATCAGTCAAGGTGAAAACCCTCTTTATCTACGCTATTATGCCATCCCTGATTCTCAGGAACTAACCGCTCATAAAGTAGAAGAAGCCCTTTTGGCGGCCTTGGATTTTGCTCATCGAGGCCTCAAAAAAGAGGTCAAAAAAATCCTGCCCCTCGGTCCCAAAAGGGAAATAATCCCTTCTTTGCCCCATCTTAAATCGGTTATTCCGGAAGGAATCCCGTTTGAGAATCATCAGGCCCTTTTCCTTGAACCCGCTTTCTTCGGAGCCCTGTTTGCCCCCAAAGGCTTTGATCTTACCCCGGAAGAGCATCGCCTGTGGTCAAGACATTTGCGCCCTGCTCGCTATGCCGCTTTGGGCTTTTTATTTCTGGCTTTGATAAATTTTATGGGTTGGTTTTATTTTTCCCGAGAAAATCGGGAATTACATGGCAAAATTGAACCAATAAAGCAAGAAGTTGAAAGAATGCGATATCATTTTGAAAAAATCTTAACCGGACAAGCCAACAATTTTTCTAAGTTCCTAGAAATTGAAAAACGTTTTTCTCAAGAGCCCCGTTTTGATCTTTTTCTGGCATGGTTGTCTCAAAATTTGCCTCCCAAGGCCCATCTTCGTTCTTTCAACGCTCAAAAGAAACCCTCGGGTTTTGAGTTAACTTTTGAAATAATTTGCCCTGGTTCTTTTTCTGAAGTCCAACGCGCCTTTCGAGAACTTTCTTACAAACTTGATTCTCAAAATGATCTTAAAAAAAGCCGATTAATCTACGAAGAGAAAGAAAAAAGGGGAATTTTTACTTTTGAAATTATACCACATGTCCCGTAAAGGTTTTAGCCTCGTAGAATTAGCTATCGTGCTGGTGGTAGTTGGGATACTTTTGACTTTAGGAATGGGTATTATGGGACCTCTTATTAAGCAGCAAAAATTGGCAAAAAGTAGAAAAATACTAGAAAGCTTACAAGAAGCTATTATTGGTTATGCTATTACTTATAGAACCTTACCATCTGATCTTTCAGTCTTAGGTGTAAGAAATAGTGATTCTTTCGGAGGAGAAATTTTATATTTATCCGTAAATCTCTCCGATATTTGTCAAGCAACTACAACTTCTTTGTCATTGCTTGAGGATTGTATAGATGCTTCTTGTTCTTCTTATCAAACTCGTCATGATAATATAGCATTTGTTTTGGTTAGCGGTTCAGAAAATCGAAATATTCAGACCAATATTATATCTAATCTAATCAAAACATATCAGCCACAAGTTAAAGTTGATGATTATACAAATGATTTCTTTAGATTAGAATATTATGACGATCTTACTGCGTATGTTAGTCTTTATCAATTAAAAGGCCTGATTTCTTGCCCGGTTAGTACGAATTCTTGTAGTATATACCAAGGAACAATTTTTAATTATACTCCATCGGGAACGGATATATATTACCAAATAAACACTTCTTGCATTTCTATAGGAAAAAGAGAAATTCTTTCCGATCTTAATCCTAATGATCAGTTGCGAATTTTTTTGAATGACAATACCTGTTCCAGTAATACAAAGATTGTTTGGGAAAATTATATTCGAAATTCTGACTTAAATGGTGATTGCCAGGTTGACATAAGATGTTACCTTTCCGGAGGTTCTGTAATATGCGTCAATCAATAATTAACATTCACTTAGCATATCTATATCGTCGCGAAATTATAGGTTTCTGGTTGATAGGCATTATATTAATTGTTTCTTCTTATTTATTGATTAGTTCTTATTTTAAGAATCGACTTTTACAAAATAATTATCAAACTCTGATTTTAGAAAAAACAAATTGGCAAAAAATAGAGAAAATCTTGAATTCACAACCTTACCAAAAATTTTTTACTAGTCGATTTAAAATTAGAGAGAGCGAAATTTATCAGGAGCTTTCTGTAATTCCTTTTTCGGAATTTCTGGAGAAATTTCAAAAACTTTATGTAGAAAATGGTTATCTCTTTGTTGAAGAAGTGACTTATAAATCAAAGCAAAAAGAAAAAAATGTTCCTTCAATCATTATTAAAGGAAAAAAGATCTTTATAAGGTAATGCCATCTTATAGCAGATATTTGACAATATGTTTGTTTGTTTGGTTACCTTTTATTTTGACTTTAATAGTAATATTATTTATTTATTGGAACCAAAAAAACGATTTAATGGAAAATCAATTTTCTTCCAAGAATGTTATTCCAGTATTTGATTTTGATTTCAAAATTCAAAACAAAATAAAAATTCGTCAATTAAACCAGCTATATTATAATCCATTTTCTGGAGAAATTTTACAAAGCAAAGAAAGAAAAGATCAAAAAGTAAAAATTTATTTAAGTAGTATTCTTAGAATAGATAATAAAAACTTTTGCCTAATAAACAACAATATTTATCGCGAAGGAGATAAATTTTTTGCGGGGAAAGTTATAAGAATAAAAGAGAAACAGGTAATTATTTATTGGAAAGGGAAAGAGGTAGTAATTAATGTGGGTGAAGAAATATATCTTTAATTTGCTAATTATTATCTTGTTGGCAAGTTGTGCAACTACTAATACACAGAAATCAGAGAATTATCATAAAATTTCTCTTCCGGCTAAACCCGTTAAACCAAAAGCGATGTCTTTGAAACCAGTTTTTAAAAAAATTTCTCCTTTAGATACAAAATATATATCACTTTCTATCAATCAGGAAGATTTTGAAGCTATTCTACAAATTATTGCTAAGGAAGCTGGCCTCGATATTATCATTAATTCGGAAGTCAACGAAATTTTGTCTCCTGATGAAAGATTGATAACAATAGAATTTCATAATTTATCATTAAGAGATGCTCTTGAAGCTATTTTGAATGCATTAAATCTAGGATACGAAATAAAATCTGGCATCATTTATATAACAGCTTATCAAGAAAAAATTTTCGATTTAAGTTTTCTTTTTGGTTTACGTGGAACAAATTTCCATCTTGGAGGTGATGTACTTGGAGGACAAAATACCAGGGGTTCAAGCCAACAAGAAATTGTTAGTCCCCTTAAAGGAAGTTTTGAACTAGGAGGCGGCACCAAGACAAAAACTACAGATCTTTATCAACTAATTGAAAAAAATATAAAAGACTTGCTTTCAGAAAATGGTCAAATGAGCTTAAATCCAATTACAGGAACACTTTGGATAAGAGATAGGGCACCTTATGTTAATAGAATTAAAAAATTTGTTTCAGAATTAGAAAAACGCTATAAAAAACAGGTTCTTATTGAAGCAAAAATTTTAGAAGTAAATCTTTCACGTAGTCATGAACTTGGTATCAATTGGCAGGCTATTTTACAAAATGATTTAAAAGATACTATTTATGTCTCAAGTACTGCAGGTTTTTTATGGGAAAATTCTGAAGCTTTTGTGTTGCGTTTTACGGCATATCCATATTTTGATGCTATTTTAAAAGCGATAGAAAATTATGGAAAAATAAATACTATTTCGAATCCTAGACTAAGAGTATTACATGGACAACCAGCCCTAATTAGCGTTGGCCGATCAATTAGTTATATACGCGAAATCGATAGACAAATTACTAGCGGAGATAATATTACAACTGTAGAAACAGATGTTGAAACAAGTTCGGTTTTTGATGGACTTCTTTTTGGAGTGACACCATATATTTCAGCTAAAGGTGAAATTACTCTTCATATAGTACCAATAAAAAGTGAAGTAGAAGAATTACGTACTATAGAAGTAGCACAAGATGTAACAATAACTCTACCACAAGTCAATCTTCGAGAAACAAGTACAGTAATACGTGTTCATCCAGATGATCTAGTAGTCATTGGAGGATTGATTATGAATCGAAAAGAAAATCGTGAACAAAAATTGCCTATAATGGCAAATATTCCAGGAGTGGGAAATCTATTTAAAAGTAAATCTAATATAGAACAAAAAGTTGAATTGGTTATTCTTTTAAAGGTGACATTGATATGAGTAAGCTTTATGAAGCCCTCAAAAAACTAGAAAAGAAACAAAAAAAAGAAAAACCTTCCTTATTATTTAATAAACAAAAAGTAGAAACAAAGGAAAAATTTTTTTTACCAATAATTGTCTTTTTTTTAGCTATTGTTATAGGAATAAGTCTTGTCTACGTCGTTGAATGGCATCTCTCTACAGGATTCACATTTGAAAGAAACGTTTCAATGCCTATTAAACCTCCATATCAAAATGAATTAGTAATTAATGAATCTATGATAAAACAGAAAATTCCTCACGATTATTCAAAAAACAAACAAAAGAAAAAAAATTTAACTCAAAAGAAATCAGAACAAACAAAACCACCCCAAAAATATAGATACACAAAAAAAGAATCTATTAAAAATAATAAGTTTGCATTACAAAAAGGACATTCAACGAAAAATTTCACCAAAAGGAAACATAATTTAGAACATAATTTAGAAGAAGAGAAGATAACAGACAAGAAAAGTTCATTAAAAAAAAGACAAAAAAGTTCTATATCAATAAAGAGAGAAAGAGGAATACGTTTTCTCCTTTTAGCCGAAGAAGCTCGCCAAAAAGGCAATCTAAAAAAGGCTATCTATTATCTTAAACAATATCCTGGACTCCATCAAAAACCGGAAGTACTCAACAACCTTGGGGCCTCACTTCTCCTGCTGGGCCAGCTCGACGAAGCTCGGGAAATCCTAGAGGAAGCGCTCTCTCTCAGATCAGATCCCGAAATTGCTTACAATTTGACTGTGGTTTATTTACGACTTGATGAACAAAAAAAGGCCTGCCAGCTGATCCGTCGTTATAAACAATTTCCCAAACTTAAGGCCCTAGGAGAGATGAGCTCCTGTCTCAATGCAAACGAGACCAAGTAGGAAAGAGAAGTTTCTTTCCCTCCCGATATACGGTTTTGGAGGCTCCATTGGCCAGGATCAAATAAAGACCTCCTCGGCCTTGCGCCAAGATCAATCGTCCATTGGGAGCGAAACAGGGGGCTTCGAAACCCCCTCCCTCGGTAATCCGCAGCGGTTCTCCTCCTTCTGGATCAATGGTGAACAGGTCAAATTGACCATTTACCAGCCCGGCATAAGCGATTCGATCTCCAGTGGGGGACCAGCTGGGCCAGGCATTGTATTTGCCTTTGAAAGTGAGGCGTCTCACGCCTCCGGTATCAAGGTTTAAAATATAGATCTGAGGGGAGCCTCCCCTATCAGAAACAAAGGCTAGTTCGGTTCCGTCGGGAGAAAAGCTCCCTCCGGTATTTACTCCCTCTCCGTGAGTCAAGCGCCGCAGGATATGGCCTTTGAGATCAACCAAATAAAGATCAAGGGAGCCATCTTTGCTCAAGGTTACCGCCAGCTTTTTCCCCGAAGGATGCCAGACCGGAGCAGAATTAAGCCCTGGATAACGACAGAGGGGCCATCTCTTTCCGGTAGCCAGATCCAGAACATGTATTTCAGGACGCCCCGTTCGATAGGTGACAAAGGCTAGCAGGCGTCCATCAGGAGAAAGGCGGGGATAGAGGATTAGCCTCTCCTGCGATAGGGCCACTACAGCCCGGTAACCATCGAAATCTTGGACGACGAGTTCGTCTCCTCCCTTTTTGCGATGTACAAAAGCCACCCGTGAAAGGGCTACCCCAGGGGCTCCGGTCATCTGTCGGACAGCCTCGTCCAAGAAACGATGTACCATATAGCGTCCCGAAGCCCGCGGACCACGATAACCCCGGGAAAGGACGATCCTATTTTGAAGGACATCGGTGAGATAGAACTCAAGTCTCAAGTAATCCCCCGCTGGAAAAAGATGGCCAGAGATCAGAAAATTTATTCCGAGAGAGGAAAAGAGCCGGGTCTCTTTAAGGGAGAGCCCTTCTCCCAACACACGGAAGACCAGCTGGAGTTCTAGGTCCTGGCGAGCTACCCGGGCCAGTTCCGTGGCCAGCGGAGCCGGCCCTTCAAAATCTGGTATGGCTACGGGGATTTTAACCAACTCCGCCCCGCTAACCTCCAAGCGCAGCTCTGCCCAGCCCCACCCTGAGAATAGGAAAACCAAAAAGAAAAGACTCCAAAGGATGCTTTTCACCAGATCAGACCTCCCTTTCCTGACCTTTGGCCTGAAATAACACGTTTGGAGCCCTTATACCAGGAATTCAGTCTTGGATCCGAAACACTACCGAAAGCTTGATGGCCTTTCCAGGAGCAGGCAAAGGATTGGCCCTTTTTAAGGAAGCAGCCACCGCTTCATCGTAGAGCCGATTACCAGACCGATGGCGAAAATGCCAGGAACGAATCTGACCATCGGCTTCGATGACAAGCTCAACCTCCGCTACCAGGTCTCGTCGATCCTTCAAAAGTTCAGGCACCTCCCAAAACGATTTGAGATGAGCCGTAAGACGCCTGGCCAAACCCGGAGGTAGATCGCTTTCTCCAAGCTGGAGTCCTCCCCCTTTGACCATCTTTCCTCGAAGGGCAGCGATCCTCTCAGCCAGTTTCTTCTCTTCAGCCTTTTCCTTTAAGGCCGCAAGTCTTCGGGCCAGAAGCTCCTCCTCCCTTCCAGAGGGCACCTGTGTGGTAGGAGTTTTCTGCTGGTGATGGCGGGCTCTGGCAATCTTCCGCGATCTTTGGGAAGAAATAGTTTTTGGAATTTTCTTTTCGCGAAGTTTGGGAGGCGTTCGTTTTATTCGTGAGGGGGAAGCAACTTTGGTTTTGGTTTTTGCCCTGGTTTTTTTAGCTTTCGGTCTGGTCTTAGAAACCGAGGCCATCGAAGCTTTTTTTCTGGCTCCTTTAGAGCTCACTTCCGCAGGCAAAGAAGCCGGGCGCAAGCTGAGTTTTATCACCCGGACAGACTTCACCTCTTTAGGCTGGGAGAAATAATATGCTCCTGCCAAGAGGGAGAAATGAAAAAGCAGGGAAAAAAACAGGGCCTTTTGCCATTCAGCGGACATTTTCCGGCTTGGTTACCAGACCGATTTCCGTGATGCCGGCTGCTTCAATCTCTCCCAAGACCTTGGCCACCAAACCATAAGGGCAACGACGGTCGGCTTTGAGATTCACTCCTTTGAGGAGGCCCGATCTTTTGGCCTCCCTGAGCCAAAGGGCTAAACGACTGAGAGGTATTTCTTTGTCTTCTATGAAGATGTGGCCTCCAGCATCGATGACGATAAGGAGGGGTTTCTCGGCTTTGAGTTCCCCGGCCTTGGTCTCCGGAAGATCCACTTCGAGCCCTGTAGAGAGCATGGGGGCGGTAATCATGAAAATGATGAGCAAGACCAGCATCACGTCTACCAGAGGGGTAACGTTAATCTCTGCCATCAGGCCGCGTTTGCCATGGGCCTTCATTTATTCCTCCCCAAGGGCGATGATGCCCAAGTTTAACAGATCCTCTACTACTTCGGCCAACGGAAGACCGATCACTCCTGTCACCGAACCTTTCACCTCCTTCACCATATAGGAAGCAAGGCCCTGAATGGCGTAAGCCCCGGCCTTGTCAAAGGGTTCACCAGTATCGAGGTAGGCCTCTATTTCTTCTGGAGCCAATTCTTTGAAGAGGACCTGCGTCCTAACCACCCGGTTTTGCTCCCGTGAATCAACCATGATGGAATAAGCCGTGATCACCTCATGCCAGCCCCCTGAAAGCCGTTGCAACATTTCGTAGGCTTCAGAACGCCCTCGGGGTTTGCCGAGGATCTTTCCGCCTTCCACCACGATGGTGTCCGCAGCCAAAACGGCTCTTTTTGGAAAACGCAGGACCACAGTCTGAGCCTTGAGATGAGCCAAAGATAAAGCGTAGTCCGCTGGTGCTTCTCCAGGTGAAGGAGGAGATTCTTTTACGCCTGCAGGGTGGATTTCAAAGCTCAGGCCCAGGCGGGCCAAAAGTTCCCTTCGGCGAGGGCTCCGGGAGGCCAAGACCAATGGTCTCAGATTCCGAAAAATTCTCGGGCGTTTGATGTAGTGATCCGGGCACATTCCTCAAAACTTACCCCTTTTAATTCGGCTATTTTCTCTACCACGTAACGTACAAAGGCCGGTTCGTTGCGTTTGCCGCGATGAGGAACCGGCGTGAGAAAGGGACAATCTGTCTCCGCCATGAGTCGCTCAAGGGGTACGTAACGAACGATTTCTCGAATGTTTTCCGCCTTGGGAAAGGTTACGATCCCAGTTACAGAGATATAGCCCCCAAGATCCAGAATTTCCCGGGCCTCCTTTTTGTTTCCAGCGTAACAATGGAAGACAAAACGATCGGGAAGTTCTTCTCTCAATACCGTTATGATATCAGGAGCCTCCCGGGAATGGATGACCACTGGTTTCTTGAGCTTTCGGGCCAAAGACAATTGGTAGACGAAGTGTTCCCGCTGACTCTGACGAGGGCTGTATTCCTTGGCGTAATCGAGGCCAATCTCTCCTACGGCCACCACCTTTGGATCAGCCAGGAGGGCCCTAAGGCCCTCATAGGTCTCTTCCGTGGCCTTTTTGACCTCGTGAGGATGAATACCCGCGGTGGCGTAAAGGCCTTTGTGGGCATGGGCGAGCTCAAGGGCCTTGATGGAAGTCTTGAGATCTATGCCCACGTTCACTATGGCTACCACCCCGGCCTCCCTGGCCCGGGACAGCACTTCTTCAAGATCTTTCTTGAAATTCGGAAGGTTGAGATGGGCGTGTGTGTCGATGAGTTCCGACATGGCAAGGTATGTTAACTCTCCTGATTAACGCCGCAAGCGTCCAAGCAGGAAACACCCTCCAAAAAGGACACCTGAGAAGAGGATGATAGCCCCGGAGGCGGGAAGATCGAAAACACCGGCCGAAAGGAGTCCGCCGCTCACGCTGATAAGGGCCAAAATAGCTGCTAATAAACTGCAACGCCGGAAGGTATCTGTTACTTGAAGGGCAGCGGCTCCAGGGATCACCAAGAGGGCTGAGACTAGAAGAAGCCCCACGATCTTCATTCCGATGACCACAGTGATGGCCGTCAGGACCGCCAAGAGGGCATCAAGTCGGGCCACTGGCAGACCACTGGCCCGAGCACTTTCTTCATCGAAGGTAACAAAAAGGAGCTCATGATAAAAAAATAAGACACTTACGAAGACGAACAGAGCGAGAAACACCGAGCCCCAGAGCTCGAGGTCACTCACCGCCAGGATGTTCCCGAAAAGGAAACTCAGGAGGTTGACGTTAAAATTCCGTCCAAGGGTGGCCAGGATCACCCCCACAGCCAGGCCCAGGCTGGAAAGGATGGCTACCGCCGTGTCTCCGTAAAGACCAGCCCTTTCGCGCACCTTGAGGATCACAAAGGCTGCCAGGGCTGCTATCAAAAGGGCTACCGGAAAAGGAGCCACGTCCAGAAAAAGTCCCACCGCCACTCCAGCGAAGGCGATGTGCGTCAAACCATGCCCCAGCATGGCGTCTTTGCGAAGAATGAGAAAGAGCCCCAGAATGGAAGCCGCTACCGCCAAAAAGAGCCCCGCCAAGAAGGCCCGTTGGAAGAATTGATATTGAAAAAGCTCCAAGACCAACATCGTCAATGGCGGTGAATCACCAGATGATGGTCGCCGATGATCTGCTGGAGCCTGGGAGAAGAACAAAATTCTTCATGAGTGCCGTGATAGATGAGACGTCGATTCAGACAGGCGACCTGTTTCACATGGCGGTTAACGATTCCAATGTCGTGAGTGACGATCACGATGGTGAGCCCCCGGGCGTTGAGTTCACCCAGGAGATCGTAAAACTTTTCTTGCGTTGCGGCATCTACCCCGGTCGTAGGTTCGTCGAGAAGGAGTACTTCCGGATCGCTGACGATGGCCCGGGCGATGAATACGCGCTGTTGCTGGCCCCCGGAAAGCTTTGAGATCCTGCGTTTCAGGAAGCTTTCCATCTCCACCAGATGTAAGGCCTCTAGGATGGCCTCCCGGTCCCGTTTGGTCAGGAAACGGGGAAACCTCTTTCGTGCCAGAAGACCGAAGGAAACGACCTCTTCCACGGAAACCGGAAAGACCGGGTCCACCCGTGCCGTAGCCCGCTGAGGAACGTATCCCAAACGCCACCACTGCCGGAAGCGACTCAATTCCTGGCCGAAGAGCCTGATCTTTCCTCGATCTGGCTTGAGGAGCCCCAAAATGAGACGCAGAAGAGTGGATTTCCCAGACCCATTAGGCCCCAAGATGGCCAAGAAATCTCCCTCATTTACGTCAAGGTTAATATCTTCGAGGACGAGCTGTTCTCCATAAGAAAAGTAAAGGTTTCGAATCTCTATCAAAGGCATGTTAGCTAAATAAATACGACAGAAACTTATAGACAAGCCTTGCGGCCAAAAAGGCTGAGACGTGATCGTGAGGAAGGGGGGCGAGCTCCACCACGTCGAACCCCACTACCTGGGCGCGGGATATTTCGCGCAAGAGTGCCAACAGATCGTACCAGCGCAGACCTCCAGGCTCCGGGGTCCCTACCCCGGGGACTTCGGAAGGATCGAGACCATCCAGGTCGATGGTGACGTAAAGGGGCCTTCCAGCCAAGGCCTTGAGGATTTTTTGACCTACGGCCTCCGGATCCTGAATCGTTTCTTTAGCAAAGAAAGCCAAGTGTCCATTCTTTCGAATAAATTCTGCTTCTTCACGAGAAAGAGCCCGCAGGCCCACCTGAAAGAGGCAAACCCCGAACTCCAAGACCCGACGCATAACACAGGCGTGAGAGAAAGGACTCCCCTGATACTGGTCCCTCAAATCAGCGTGAGCGTCGATCTGAAGAACACACAGATCCGGGTAGCGGCCAGCCAAAAGTGAGATAGGGGCCAGTGAGACGGTATGTTCTCCCCCAATGGTTACCGGGAAAAGCCCCCTTTCGAGATGAGGACGAAGAACTTCTTTTAAGGCAAAGATGGTCTTTTCCGGAGAGAGTGGCAGTTCTGGCTCTGGAAGGGTCAAAAAAGGGGCCAGACGATAGACTTCGGTTCCAGTCTCTTCGTCATAGAACTCCAGATAGGGACTGGCTTCCAAGACTCGTCGTGGACCGAAGCGCGCTCCAGGCACGTAGGAAGCCGTCCCGTCGTAAGGGGCTGGCAGGATTACCACGCGTGCCCGTGAAGGATCTTCCGGAAGACCAAGAAAGGTCATGACACAAGAAAAGGCCGGAACCTCGGAGGCCCCGGCCTGCCCTCCTTCATTAAAGCGTATTCCTAGACCGTAAGTTGATTGCGTTCGGCCCGAATGAACCGCTCTACCGTTCGGATGGAGCGCGGAAATTCGTGTCCCCGATCGAGAAGTTTGACCTCGCTTTTTTTGATCTCAAACATCCGGGTAATGTCCCGGATGGCTTTATCCACGTCGAAGGGCTTGCAGGAAAAGAGATCGAGGCTCAAATAGAGCTTCTCAGGGAAGGTGTGAATACTGATGTGACTTTCGGCGATGATCACAAAACCCGAAATCCCCCAATCTTCAGGTACTGGCGCGTGGTACTTGAAGACGTAAGGGGGCATGATCTTGGTCATGTTGATCTCTGCCGGATAATTGCTCAAAAAATCGTAGATGTAGTCGATGTCCATGAGCTTTTCCCGGTTGCAACCGTAACCATCAAGGATGAGATGCTGCCCGAAACCGTACTCAATCTTTTCCATGGCCGTCCCCCCTTGTGTTTTTAGAAGGTGGGTGGTGAAACCACCCACAGGATTTGGGCCATGGAGCGCCCCACGTTCTCCACGAAATGGCGCTGATCGGCCCGAAAGTAGAAACATTCGCCTTTGCGCAACTTCTCCATCCGACTACCCAACCAAAGGGCTATGGTGCCTTTGAGCACGAAACCAAACTCTTCGCCCTCGTGGGGCGCGTCGGGAAGCGTGCGCTCCCCTGGTTCAAGAGTCACCAGGACCGGCTCCATGATGCGCCGGCCCGAACCCGGCACCAGGAATTCTATGCCCTTGCCTTCTATCTTTTGGCGGTCCCCCTGTCGAAAGACCACCCTCTCCTGGCCGTCTTCTTTGAAAAAAGTGGCCAGGTCGGTACCCAGCACGTCTAAGATGTCTTTCAATGTCACGATAGAGGGATGTGTCAAATCCCTCTCAAGCTGGGAAATGTAACCCTTAGTCAACCCGGCTCGGCTGGCGAGCTCTTCCTGTGTGAGATCATTCGCCACCCGCAACTTGCGAATCTTCTCGCCGATTTTGAGCATCTTCCGGGTTGCCTAATTAAAAACCTGAACCGTGCCTTTCTTCAGGCTCGGTCCAGGTCTTGATTAACTTCTTTAAACCAAAAGTTTAGTTATAGTGCGGGCGAGATATATAAGCTTTCACCGAGTTTGTCAAGCCCCTAGTGCGATCTCCGTTCCGGACCAAGGCCCAATTCTTTCTCACCAAAAATCTCAGCGGTAAAGAGATAGATCTCTGTTTCCGGATCACGCCAACATCCTGGGGGAAGTCCGGCCTTAAGACAGGTATGATCCAAGAAAGTTTCTCGATCCCAGCCGAATTCTACGGCCACTTGCGGCAAAAGGACCCCCCGGTTTAAACCTCGAACGATGTATATTCCGTGGACTCCAACCTCCACCTCTTCCGGGCTTGCCCGCCACATGGGAGAAAGGACCGAGATCTCAATGTCTATTTCCTCCAATTCTTCCGGACGCAGAGGCGGAAAGCGCGGGTCGTTGAAGGCGGCAGAGCGAGCCATTTCGAAGACGATCTTATAAAGGGGCCCATCGGCGTGAAAAGTGCCAATGCAGCCCCTTAACTCTCCGTGCTTGTGTAAGGTGACAAAGGCCCCGTAGGGCTCAAGAAGTTTAGGGGGGAGTTTGGACGGCAATTTTGGCGCCCGCCCCTCAAGGGCGCTGGCAATACTTTCCCTTGCTATGTAAAGTAGAAGCGCCTTTTCGGCTTCGTTGAGCCCTACTACTTTGGTCATTTCCTTACCTCGCCAGAGAAAGGAGTCTTTCGGCCTCCAACACCCCAGACATTACGCGGCCGTCACTGAAAATATAAGTAGGCGTAGCCCGGATGCCCAGTTGCGGGAGGGTTTGGAGCGTAGCTTCAACTTTTTTCTTTCCAGCCTCGCACTGTTTTCCTTTATAACCTGAGATCAGGGCCTCAAGTCCCTTTTTCTCACAAATAATGGAGATGGCCTTGGCCTTGGCTTCCGGATGGAGGGCCTCAAGGGGCATAAGGATGACCTTTACCTGAATTTTGCCTTCCTTGACCAAAGGGAGGAGGATTTTCTCGGCCCTTTTGCAATGGGGACAATCCGGATCTGTTACCAGGTAGACGACCGGCCCCTTTTCCCCGGCGACAAAGGCCACCAGCTTGTCAAGCTTTTTCATCTGTTCAGGGGAGAGACGATTTAATTCCGCGATCCGGGCCTGCGTAAGGTCCTTTTTGGCCTTGATATCAATCAGCCGTCCTACGATGAGAAATTGTCCGCTTTCGTCCACGTAAGTGAGCTTCTTACGTCCCCGGCTCTCAATGATGACCTCACAAATTCCTTTCACCGGGGTGGCACGTACCTCCACCACTTTGAAAGGCTGTTCACCGAAGAGTGTCTTGAGATTTTTGCCCAATTCCTCAGGAGTAGGACAGGCCCAGGCCGTTTCCAACAAAAACACAAAACCAAGTACCAAAAACCAGGCGATGAAGCGTCTCATGCTGACCTCCTTTGAATAACTTTTAGAAGATTTCGTCGTCTTCGGCTTGAAGATTTAACACCATTGGGGCAATATCAGCACTAAAATTTTGGGGAGGTTCTTTCAAAATGGATCTACTAGACAAGAAACACCTCCTGGCTCCTGGCCCGGTCCCCGTGCCTCCACGGGCTCTCTTGGCCATGGCCAAGCCGGTGATGCACCATCGCCTGCCGGAATTCTCTGCCATCCTTGAAAAAATAAGGGACGACCTGCGTTATCTCTTCCAGACCAAGGGCGATGTCATCTTCTTTGCCTCTTCCGGCACCGGAGCCATGGAAGCCTGCGTGGCCAACCTCTTTTCCCCTGGGGAAGAGGTCATCGTGGTGCGGGGGGGCAAGTTTGGTGAACGCTGGGGTGAACTGGCTGAAACTTACAATCTTAAACCCATCTATCTTGACGTGGAGTGGGGAGAGGCGGTCTCAGTAGAGACTGTAGCCCGGGCCCTTGAAGAACACCCCGCAGTGAAAGGTGTTCTCATCCAGGCCCATGAGACTTCAACTGGTGTGAAGCACCCTGTGGCCGAAATAGCAGCCCTCACCCGCCAGAAAGACGTGCTCCTGGTGGTGGATGCCATTTCGGCCTTGGGAGTCTATCCGCTGCCCTTTGACGAACTCGGAATCGACGCCATGGTGGCGGGTTCTCAAAAGAGTTTGGCCCTTCCCCCTGGGCTCTCTTTCGTGGCCCTCTCCGAAAGGGCCTGGGAGAGAATTGAAAATGGAAAAAATCCCCGATATTACTTTGATTTTCGTCGGGAGAAAAAGGCCCTGGCCAAACAGACTACCGCCTTCACTCCGGCGGTCTCCCTCCTTTATGGGCTCTCAGAAGTGCTTTCCCGTATTCGGGAGATAGGGCTTGAGAGGCTCTTTGCCCACTATGCGTGTCTTTCAGGGGCCTGCCGAGCTGGTATCGAGGCCCTGGGGCTTGAACTTTTTGCCAAGACGCCCTGCGAGGCCCTCACTATCGTTAAGGTGCCAGAGGGAATAGACGGGGCCAGACTCATGAAATTGATGCGTGAAAAATACCGAGTTACCATGGCCGGCGGACAGGCCAAACTTAAGGGCAAAGTGGTCCGCATCGCCCATTTGGGTTACCAGGGCCCCCTAGATGTCATTACGGCCTTGGCCACCTTGGAGATGGCCTTGAACGAGTTAGGGCATCCTGTGCCCCTTGGGGTTTCGGTGGCTGCGGCCCAAAAGTATTTCCTTGAGAAGGAGGCATGAAAAAATGAAAGTCCTCGTCAGTGACCCCATCGCCGAGGAGGGGATAAAGATTCTGCAGGAAGCCGGGCTTGAGGTCATCGTCAAGACCGGTTTGACCAAGGAAGAACTCATCGAAGAGTTGCAAAAAGACGTTGAGGCCATCATCATTCGTAGCGCCACCAAGATGACCGCTGATGTGATCGAAGCCGCTCCCAAACTCCGTCTCATCGCGCGAGCTGGTACCGGTCTGGACAACGTGGACATCGAAGCTGCCAATCGCCGGGGTATCGTGGTCATGAATTGTCCGGGAGGAAACACGGTCTCTGCTGCCGAGCATACCATCGCCATGATGATGTCTCTGGCTCGCAACATCCCGCAGGCCACGGCTTCCATGAAAGCTGGTAAGTGGGAAAAGAAAAAGTTCATGGGCCGCGAGATAACCGGTAAGACCTTGGGCATCATCGGTCTGGGACGCATTGGTTCCGTGGTGGCAGATCGGGCTCGCGGACTGAAGATGCGAGTCATCGCATACGACCCTTATGTAAACCCCGAACAAGCCGAAAAAATGGGGATCGAACTCATGAGTCTTGACGAACTCCTGCCTCAGGCGGACTTCATCACCGTTCACGTTCCTCTCACCAAAGAGACACGCGGGTTCATTAACAAGGAAAAATTCGACAAGATGAAAGATGGCGTGATGTTCATCCATTGTGCTCGTGGGGGGATCGTCAACGAAAAAGACCTTTATCAGGCCATGGTCTCGGGGAAGGTAGCAGGTGCGGCCCTTGATGTCTTTGAACAGGAGCCTCCCCCTCCGGATTATCCCCTCTTCCAGCTCGAGAACTTTATCTGCACGCCACACCTGGGGGCCTCTACGGTAGAGGCCCAGAAGAATGTAGCCTTAGCAGTAGCCTCTCAAGTGGTTGACTTCCTGATACACGGCGTGGTGCGCAATGCTGTTAACATGCCTTCGGTCTCTGCCGAACTCTTGCCGGTACTGAAACCTTACCTGGTCCTGGCGGAAAAACTTGGTGCCCTTCAGGCCCAGCTGGCCGAAGGTCCCATCCAGGAAGTCCATATCGAATACCAGGGAGACGTGGCCCATCTTGATACCAAACCCCTGACGGTGGCCCTGCTCAAAGGACTCCTCTCCCCGGCCCTCAGGGAGGACGTCAACTATGTCAACGCCCCCATAAGGGCCAAGGAGAGAGGCATAAAGGTGACGGAGAGCCGAACCGAGACCGCTGAAGATTTTATTAATCTTATAAAAGTGGTGGTTCGTTTTCCGGGAGGAGAGAACGTAGTGGCAGGGACGATCTTTGGTAAAAAGGAGCCCCGCATCGTACAAATCAACGACTTCCGTCTGGACGCCGTGCCCGAAGGACACATGCTCTACATCATGAACGAAGACCGGCCGGGTGTTATTGGTCGCATCGGTCTTACCATCGGGGAGGCCGGGGTGAACATCGCCCGGATGTACGTTGGGCAAGAACCAGCCAAGAAATGCAACGTTATTCTTCTTTCAGTCGATAGTGTGGTTCCACAAGAAACCATCGAAAAATTGCGCTCCCTGGAACACGTCCTCATGGTTAAACCTCTGGAACTCTAAAGAGGGGCCCCATTTGGGGCCCCTTTTGGTTTTCGACTTTCCCTTCCCCTATTTTTCGCGTATAAGTTTAGAAATTCCGGCCAAAATAAGGTGTCTGAGAGGTGGTCTATGAAAACCTGGCGTTTGGCAGCTGTTATCGTGTTGATGGTTTGTTTTTTGGGTTGCAGCTCCCCTGAGGAGAAGATTGCCAAACACATGGAAAGGGGGCTGGCATACGCCAAAGAAGGAAAGCTCCAAGAGGCGGTTATTGAATTCCGCAACGTCATCCAAATTGATCCAAAGAACCCGGAAGCCCATTATCAATTGGCCAACATCTACCTGAAAGTGGGGGACTTCCGGCGAGCCGTCTCCGAGCTTCGCAAAACCGTAGACGTTGACCCGGATAATCTGGAAGCCCGGATAAAACTGGCCTCCCTCCTCATTGCCGCTCGCCAGTATGAGGAGGCAGAAAAACATCTCAACTACGTGCTCGAAAAGGAACCCGAAAACATCAAGGCCCTAGATGCCCTGGCTACGTTGCGGCTCCGCCAGAAAAAGCTGGACGAGGCTTTAAAGATCAGTGAGAAGGTCCTTAAAATTGATCCTGAAAACGTAGAAGCTCTGGTAATCATCTCTCAAATTTACAAGGAAAAGGGCAAACCCTCCCTGGCTCTGGCCAAACTCAAGGAAGCTCTGTCCAAGGCCCCTGACAACATCTTCCTTCACGAAATGCTCCTGCGTCTGTATCTCGAACAAGGTCAAACCAAAGAGGCTGAAGCCGAGTTGAAGTCTCTGATTGAGAAGTTCCCCAAACAATTCCGTTTTGTCCATCAACTCACCGCCCTTTACCTTTCACAGGGCAAGTTCAAGGAGGCCGAAGCCTTCCTGAAGACCTGGAACGAAAAGCACCCCGAAGACGTCCGAGGACGTCTTGAACTCATCGATTTTTATCGTCAGGTTGGCCGCCTGAAGGAGGCGGAAAAACTGGCCCGAGAAAGCCTTAAAAAGTGGCCGGATTCTTTGGACCTGAAAGCGCAGTTAGCCTATCTTGAACTCGACCTGGGCCATCCGGAAGAGGCGGAAAAACTGGTCGAGGAGGTCCTGAAAAAAGACCCTGGCCATCTTATCGCCCGTTTGGTTCGGGGCAAGATTAGGCTCTCCAAGGGCCTTACCGACGAAGCCCTCGAAGACTTCGAATACGTGACCAAACGGCGTCCACGATTTGCTGAAGCCTACCATTTCATGGGTGTAGCCTATCTGATCAAGGGGAAGAAAGCCGAAGCCCGGGAGGCCCTAGAAAAGGCCATCGAATACAACCCGTTTGCCATCAAGACCCGCTTAATTTATGCGAGATTGCTCCTCTCCCTAGGAGAACCAGAAGAAGCAGCCAAACAAGCGGTGGCTGTTTTGAGGCTCTCGCCTCGCAACGTTGAAGCGGGACTCGTTTTGGGTCTTTCCCTGATGATGCAGAAGAAATACGATCAAGCTGAAAAGATCTATCGTCGTCTGGTCAAACTCTTTCCGGAAAATCCAACTGTACACTTCGTCCTAGGTGCCTGTCTCCAGGCCCAGAAAAAGACCAAAGAGGCCCTGACCGAATACCAAAAGACCTTGGAACTTTCTCCTTCCTACCTGCCGGCTCTTACCCGTCTGGTGGCTTTCTATTTGCGGGAGAGAAAATACGGTGCAGCTGAAAAGCTCTGTATGGAAACCCTTCACAAGGTAAAACGCAAAGCCCCGGTCTACTTCCTTCTCTCCCAGGTGAAGCTAGGAGAAGGAGAGACGTCGGCAGCCGAAGAACTCCTCAAAAAAGCCATCAAAGAAGACCCTAAGTTTTTGCCAGCTTATACCGCTCTCATAGCCCTTTATGGCCGTCAAGGAAAGCTTGAGCAGGCCCTAGCCGAGTGTAACAAAGCACTTGAGAAGCGCCCCGAAGACCTGAACCTCCTCATGACCAAAGCCATCATCCTCCAGGCCCTCAATCGAGATAACGAGGCGGAAAAAATTTATCGGGAGATGATTGAACTTGACCCCAAGTTCTATCCGGCCCTGAACAACTTGTCCTGGATGCTGGCGGAAAAAGGCGAAGTGGAAGAGGCCTTCATCCTTGCCCAGAGGGCTCGAGAACAAGCCCCCAAAAACCCCTTTGTACTCGACACCTTTGGCTGGGTGCTGGTGAAACGGGGTTCCTACGACCTGGCAGTTTCGGTCTTTCGGGAAATCCTTCAAGAACACCCGGATTTCCTGCCCACGCGCTACCACCTGGCTGTTGCCCTAGCCAAAAAGGGCCAAAAGCAAGAAGCTGTCAAGGAGCTTGAAACCGTTGTAAAATCTCCTCTGAATTTTCCAGAAAAAGAGGAGGCCCAAAAACTCCTTGAAGAACTCCGTAAATCTTAGAGACCTCAGCCTTCAGGAATTGGAAGCCCTCTTTACCAAGCGAGGGCTACCAGCTTACCGGGGACGTCAGGTCTTTCGCTGGCTGGCGACACCGGGCATCACCTCTTTTGAAGAGATGACCGACCTGCCCAAGGGCTTGCGTCGGGAGTTAGCAGAGGAATTTTCTATCACTCTGCCCGAAGTGGTGCGTGAAGAGGTCTCAGAGGATGGGACCCGAAAGCTTGCCCTGAAACTAACCGACGGGGAGATCATTGAAAGTGTCATCATCCCCGAAAGGGAACATTTCACCCTCTGCGTCTCCTCTCAGGTAGGATGCGCCCTGGGATGCGCCTTTTGTCTTACGGCCCGCATGGGTTTTAAACGTCACCTACGCCCAGGGGAAATCACCGCTCAGGTGTTGCGGGCCAAAGAGATCCTCAATCGGGAAGGACTGGCCGAAGAGAAGCCTTTACGCAACCTGGTCTTCATGGGCATGGGAGAGCCTCTGGCCAATTATGAAAATGTCTTGAAGGCCCTCAAGAACCTCCTCCATCCCCGGGGTTTTGACTTTTCAGGCCGACGGGTAACGGTTTCCACCGCGGGTCTGGTCCCTCAAATGGAACGATTGGGCCGCGAGATAGGCGTTAAATTGGCGATTTCGCTCCACGCCGCCGACGATGAGACACGCGCCCGACTCATGCCCATCAATCGTCGCTATCCACTAAAAGAGCTTTTAGACGCTTGTCGCCGCTATCCTCTGAAGAAAGGATGGCGTCTCACCTTCGAATATGTCCTTTTGGAAGGAATAAATGCTTCGCCAGAAGACGCCCTTAAACTCGCCCAACTCCTGAGGGGACTGCCGGCCAAGGTCAATCTCATTCCTTTCAACGAGCATCCCGAGCTTCCCTTTCGTTGTCCGTCAGAAGAACGGATCCTGGCCTTTCAGGAGATCCTTCTGAACGAGGGTTACGTGGCTACGGTGCGCAAGAGCCGCGGTCGCGATATCTCTGCTGCTTGTGGTCAGTTGCGCACTAAACTCGCGGCCTAAGCCAAGGCCTCAGCCACGTGCCCTTCCTCTAGATTGACAAAAGTGGAGTACTGGGCCTGAAAACCGAGACGAACCACGCCGGTGGGGCCGTTTCTTTGTTTTCCGATGATGAGCTCGGCGATCCCTTTTTCTTGGGAATTCTTATTATAAACTTCGTCCCGATAGATAAAGACAATGACGTCGGCGTCTTGTTCGATGGCCCCGGATTCCCGGAGGTCAGAAAGTTGAGGACGCTTGTCGGGACGTTCCTCTACCCGCCGGTTGAGCTGAGAGAGGGCCACCACCGGTACGTTGAGTTCCTTGGCCATGGCCTTGAGGGAGCTTGAGATTTCGGAAATTTCCTGTTCACGCCGCTCACGGCGTTCACGACCCCGCATGAGTTGTAAGTAGTCAATGATCACCAACCCCAGACCGTGTTCCGCCATCAACCGCCGGGCTTTGGCGCGAAGTTCGAGCACGCTGATGGCAGGTGTGTCATCAATGAAGATGGGGGCTTGAGAGAGGCGATTGGCCGCATAAGTAAGCCTCTGCCAATCGGCTTCGGAGAGACGACCCGTGCGTACTCCTTGGGCATCCACCCGGGCCTCAGCACAAAGCATTCGCGTAGCCAGTTGCTCCTTCGACATCTCAAGTGAAAAAATGGCCACCGGGATATTGCGGTGTATCGCAGCGTGTTGAGCAATGTTTAGGGCAAAAGAGGTCTTGCCCATACTTGGGCGTCCGGCCACGATGATCAGATCGGAGTTCTGAAGACCGGCGGTCATGCGATCAAATTCGTAAAAACCCGTGGGCACCCCGGTAATTTCTTCCCGACGCTGATGGAGATGTTCGATTTGAAGGACAGCTTCTTTGATGACGTCTTTCAGCGGGAAGAAACTCTTTCGATTGCCCTGGGCCCTGATCTCAAAGATCTTTTGTTCCGCCTCTTCAAGAAGTTCATCTACCGGTTCTACGGCCTCGTAACATCGGCTGGCTATTTCCGTACTGGCGGCGATAAGGCTTCGTAGGACCGATTTTTCCCGCACGATGTTGGCGTAATAGACCACGTTGGCTGCGGTGGGTACGAAATGGGCCAGTTCTGCCAGATAACTGGCGCCACCCACCTGTTCCAGAAGATCGCGGTCTTTAAGGGCGGCGTGAACCGTTACGAGATCAATGGGTTCATTACGAGAGAAGAGGTCAAGCATGGTACGATAAATGGAACCGTGAGCGGCCCGGTAAAAGTCCTCCGGACGCAGAATCTCCACTACTTTTAAAATGGCCGCGTTGTCAAGAAAAATGCTCCCCAAGACACACTTTTCTGCTTCTATGTCTTGAGGAGGGAGGCGATCGAAGGAAACTTCTGCTTTTCGTCGTGCCATGGTTATCTGCATTTTAAATGGCCGAACCTGTTTTTGGAAGAGAGACAGGCTGCCAGTTCCAAGAAGATTTCTGGAGCGACCTCTTCGGCCCGCACCTCAGGTTTGAGCCCACTTTCCAGCAAGAGCCTTTCAGCTTCTTCCTTGGAAAGGCCAAGGGCCGTGAGGTTGCGCGAGAGTTTCTTACGCCTGGTGGAAAAGGCCACTTTGAGGAGACATTTGAGGACTTCTTCCTGAGGAAGGGGTTCGGCGCGAAAACGAATGTCAAGCACCGCCGAAGAGACCTCCGGCCTAGGATAAAAAGGGGTAGGCGGAAGGGTAAGCAGCCATTTGATTTCCGCTGCAAGTGCCAGGAGAACAGTAAGGGGCCCGTAAGATTTGCAGCCTGGAGGAGCCACCAGTCTTTCAGCCACTTCCTTCTGAAACATGAAGACCCCTCGAGCCACCCAGGCCCTTTCCTCGAAGAGACGATAAAGCAGCCGGCTTGAAAGATAATAAGGCAGGTTACCGAACAAGATAAGTCTGGTACCAAGCTCCTGATGGAGGGCTCGATAGTCGAGTTGGAGAATGTCGCCTCGTCTCAGTTCCACGTTTTGGGGCAGGAAGGATTCCTGATGCAGGATGGACAGCAATCTTTCGTCGAGTTCGTAACCGATGACTCGATGGACCCTTTCCGCCAAAGCCAGAGTGAGGGTACCAAGCCCCACGCCCAACTCCACCACCGTGGCCTCCGGAGAGAGATTCGCCAAGGAGACGATCTTCCTCGCTAGGTTGAGGTCAACCAGGAAGTTCTGACCAAGGGACTTCTTGGCTCTGAGACCGTACTGTTTCAGGAGACGGACTGGCCCCGGGAAATCAACCCCGGTATCTCGGGACAACGCTTCTGGCATAGACGTCAAGTTCTAAGTCGGCCCAAAGACCCTTTTTAAGTTTGTGGTACCCTACCACGGCCACCATGGCTGCGTTGTCGGTACAATATTCAGGCCGTGGCAAATATAAAGAAAATCCTTCCTCTTGCGCTTTCTGGGCCAAGGTCTCGCGTAGTCGTTTGTTCGCCGCTACCCCACCGGCGACCACCAGACGATTTACTCCGGTGATTTTCAAAGCCGCGGCAGACTTCTCTACCAAGACTTCTACCACCGCCCATTCAAAACTGGCACAAAGATCCTGAACCGGGATTCGTAGACCTTTCTTTTCAAGGTCTCGCACATAATTGACCACCGCTGTCTTTAGACCAGAAAAACTAAAATCAAGCCCCTTTTCTTTCATAGGTCGTGGCAGGGGGATGCTCTCCGGGTCACCGGCTTCAGCCAGCCGACTGATAATTCGCCCTCCCGGATAACCGAGTCCCAGAAGTTTGGCCACCTTGTCAAAGGCTTCCCCTGCAGCGTCATCTCGTGTTTGACCGAGGAGGTAATATTCGAGCGGACTGCGCACCAAGAAGAGACTAGTGTGCCCTCCGGAGACCACCAGGGCCACAAACGGGAACTCCGGAGGGTCTTTTTCAAGAAAGATGGCCATGAAATGGGCGTTCAGATGATCTACTGCAGCCAATGGCAGACCGGTACCAAAGGAAAGGGCCTTGGCAAAAGAAACACCAATGACCAAGGCCCCTACTAGCCCGGGACCGTTGGTCACGCACAGGCCATCCACTTCGGAAAGCGAAAGACCACTGCGCCGCAGGGTCTCCTCGGCAAGAGGGAGGATGACCTCCATGTGCCTTCTGGAAGCTAGTTCTGGCACGATGCCCCCGAAGCGGCGATGGAGATCAACCTGAGAGGCCACAAGATTGGCCCGGACCCGACGCCCATCCTCCACCAGGGCCAGAGCTGTCTCGTCACAGGAGGTCTCAATCGCCAAGAGTAGCATGGAAAAAGCATACCAGATTCCGTTCTCAAGCCTAGTTCAGCCGAAAAAAGAAAGTATGGAAGATTTCAAGCGCCGGGTGGCCGGCCATCGGGATCGTTTGAGAGAACGTTTCTTGAAGTATGGCCTTTCAGCCTTTACCGATGAAGAGGTGCTCGAAATGCTCCTTATCTTCGGTACCCCTCGCAAAGATTGTAAACCCGCGGCCCGGGAAGCCCTGCGCCGATTTGGCTCCCTGGCCGGAGTGCTGGAAGCTCCTCTGGAAGAACTCATCAAGATCCGGGGTCTTGGCCCCAAGAATGCCTTGGCCCTCAAATTCGTGCAGGAAGTGGCAGGACGTTTCCTGGCCCAGCGTCTGCCCGGCAGACCTTACGTCTCCTCTTCCCGGGAGGTCTACGAATACCTGGTCCACCGTCTGGCACCACTCAAAAAGGAGGTCTTTCAGGTCCTTTATTTAGATGCCCGACATCGCATCCTCGCAGTGGAAGAATTGGCCCGGGGCACCGTGGATCGGAGTGTAGTTTACCCTCGTGAAGTGATGGAACGCGCCTTTCATCACCAGGCAAGTGCTCTGGTACTGGCCCACAACCACCCCTCTGGAGAACCTTCCCCTTCTCAGGCCGACATCGCCCTCACTAAACGTCTGTTCCTGGCAGCTAAGCTCCTCGACCTTCATCTTCTCGACCATCTCATTGTTGCCAAAGGTGGTTATTTCAGTTTTGCTGATGAAGGTCTCATATCTCAGATTGAGGCGGAGATCAGGAGGATTGGATGAGAGTGGTCATGGCCCGAAAGGCCGGTTTCTGCATGGGGGTGAGGAGGGCCGTCCGCTTGGCTTTAAAAGCGGCCCAAGAGGCCCAAAAACCCGTCTTCACCTACGGCCCCTTGATTCATAACCCACAGACCCTGAAATTACTTGAGGTCTTGGGTATCAAGGTCCTCAAAGAAATCCCGGAAAAAGGCCAGGGTACGGTCATCATTCGGGCCCATGGTGTCCCTCCAGAGGAAAAGGAGCGTCTCAAAAAAGCTGGTTTTGAAGTTATCGATGGGACCTGTCCCAGGGTTTTGAGGGTTCAGGCCCTGGCCAGACGTTTCAGTCAGGAAGGTTACCGTGTTGTTATCGTAGGAGATCCGGATCACGCTGAAGTAAAAGGTATCCTTGGCTATGCTGGTGAACAGGGGATAGTGGTAAGCAATTTCCGAGACTTACAGAGGTTGCCACCCCTTGAAAAATACGTCGTCCTCTCTCAAACCACCCAAGACGAAGAATTCTTTGCCCTGATCTCCGAAGAGATCCTCAAACGCTTCCCGGGAGGAAAAGTTTATAACACCATTTGTAACGCCACGCACAACCGCCAGCAGGAAGTACGACGGTTGTGCCGGGAGTGTGAGGCCATTGTAGTGGTGGGAGGGAAACACAGTGCCAACACCAACCGTTTGGCTATGATTGCCCGGGAAGAGGGTCGTGATGTCTTCCTGGTGGAGACCGCCGAAGAACTGGATCTTGAAGCCCTTCGAAAATATCGACAGATAGGGGTCACCGCCGGTGCCTCCACTCCCAACTGGGTCATCAATCAGGTCATTCGCACCCTGGAGCAGATCCCCTCCCCTTATGAGCCCTCCTGGCATCGATGGGTACGCAGGGGGTTGCGCTTCCTCTTTGAGAGCAACCTGGCTTTAGCCCTAGGGGCTTTGTGGCTTTCTGCCTCCTCTCTCCTCCTGACTGGCAGGCCTGTGGTCCCCACTTTGCTCCTTCTGGCTGGCTGTTTCCTCTTCAGTGCCCATACCATAAACCGTCTGGTGGATCTCAAGGCCCTGCGGTTGAACGACCCCTTTCGGGCGGCCTTCCTGGAAAAATATCGTCTCCTTTTTGGGTTTGCTTCGGCTACAGGGTTCATCCTGAGCCTCCTAATGGCTTCGACCCTTTCGGAAAAGATCCTCTTCGTTCTTTTGGTCCTGGTTTTGGCTAGCATCTTTTACAGTCTTCCTTTCATGGGCAGACGCCATCTGGCTCCCATCCAACGTCTTCCCGGGGCTAGGAGCCTCTTCATCGCCTTGGGCTGGACCTCAGTCATTGTCCTGATTCCAGCCCTTTGGTTTGGACCCAAGACCGCAGATCTCTGGACAGCGGCGCTGGTCTTTATCCTGGCCGCTTTCAGGGCCGTCTGTCTTGAGCTTCTGGAACTTCAGGGAGACGGTTTTGTAGGTAAGGAAACCCTTCCGGTTTTTTTGGGAGAAGACCGTACCTATTTAGTCCTACGTGGCCTTTTGATCCTTTTGCTTTTCTTGATATTGACGGGGAGCTTCCTGGGATACCTCCCTTCTTGGGGGTTGGGGCTCCTGCCAAGTGCGGCTTATCTTTATTACGTGCTGCGTTCTTTTGAAAAACGCCTCCTGGGTCGGGGCCTATTTTTGGAAACCCTGGCCGAGGGTATCCCTTGGTCCTTTTCTTTCAACACTTTTCTGGCAAAAGGCCTATGGAAAAAGATCTGATCTTCATGAAAAGGGCCTTGGAACTTGCTCAAAGGGCTGCCAAGGTGGAAGAGGTGCCGGTGGGGGCGGTGGTAGTTTCTCCAGAAGGCAAGATTTTGGGAGAAGGTTTCAACCAACCGGTGCACCTGAAAGATCCTTCGGCACACGCCGAGATCCTGGCCCTGCGCGAGGCCGCCCAAAAGCTAGGGAATTATCGACTCCTTGGTTGCACCATTTACGTGACCCTTGAGCCTTGTCCCATGTGTGCCGGTGCTTTAGTATATGCTAGGTTGAAACGCCTGGTCTTTGGAGCACATGACCCGAAGAGTGGGGCGTGCGGTTCTCTTTACAATCTGGTCCAGGATCCAAGGCTTAATCATCGTCTGGAGGTGGAAAGCGGGTTATTGGCCGAAGAAGCCGCCCTGTTATTGCGCGATTTCTTTCGGACCAGACGGTGAGCGGAGGGGTGCCCGAGTGGTCGAAGGGGGCCGACTCGAAATCGGCTAGGGGGGTGAAAGCCTCCCTCGGGGGTTCGAATCCCTCCCCCTCCGCCAAAGTTTAATTCCCAAAACGAAATGTCGATCCGAGTTATGGAGTTCATTCCAGAAGGGTCTCCTTGATGGAAGGGCTTGTGCCTAGTAAAGTGCTTGTGAGTCAAGGGATAGGCCTTATGGCCCGGGTGGCGGAACTGGTAGACGCAGGGGACTTAAAATCCCCTGGGGTCGCTCCCCGTGCCGGTTCGAGTCCGGCCCCGGGCACCAGAAATAGCAAGGGTTTTAAAGTTCCCCTCTCCCAAAACCCTTATCCCCCAAAGGATCTAGAGAAGCAAGTAGTTTTGTACTCTTTTGTTTCTTTTTGTATCTCCTTGTGTCTTTTTGTCTTTGCTTCCCTTCAAAAAGCGAAATTTTGGTCACCCAATAGTCACCCTAAGAAGGAACCCTAGTTGCGATGTAGGGTGACAAAATCCCCTAGGGTTTGTGGCAACAAAAATACTGCGGCTTCTCGCCTCTGGAGCCAAACTCGACCTTGAAATATCAGAGGCCTTGGGAAGTATGACAAAAAGCCCAAAAGAGGGCCAACTTAGGGAGATAAAAAACAGGGGAACACTATTTATAAAATAACGCGTGTGAGGTTAAATCTTAGGAAAACGAAAGATAGTCACTCAAAACATCCAAATAATCGGCAAGCATACTTCTGTCGGAGAGAGCCTCGGCGGGGATCTCTAGAATTTTGAATCCCTTGGCCTGGGCTTTGGCTCTTAAAAGCTTGTCTTTTTGTCGTTGAACAGGATTTCCGTGTATGCCTTCAGAGAGTCCGTCAATATAGATCAAAATTTTATGGTCCGGATAGGCAAAATCGGCTATGGTTTTTTGGGTCCCACCCAAAACAACCTCAAATTGTGGAACTGGCGTAGGGAAGCCCCGTTTTTTCAGAATCTTCAAAAACCTTTCTTCCGCCGGACTTTCAAGTTGCTCTTCATCTTCAATATCAACCTCAACATAATTAGGCGGAATATCGTGTTCTTTTTGCCACGGTAAAAGGTCCTCAATCAAAGCAAGGGCCCGTGAGCGACTCATAAGGTTGTGATAAGGCTGGTTACGATAGTGCAGGAGGCAGTTATAACAGGCCTCTTCGCAATCACATTGTTCAATAGCAACTTTAGCGCTAAGCACTATGTCCGACCAAAACCTCAAGATGAGCGGCAAAAATCCAGTCCCTCCCGGGATTGGGTCATAAAATACTAGTTTGGTGCCACCGGCGTCATCTTTAATGCTTATATTTTCAAGTTCTTGATCTCCCATATCAAGGACCAGACGGGTTCCAATACGAATTATTTCCGCCACATGGTAGGGATCTGTCTCACTTTCAAATGGTCCGATGATTAAAAGATCCGAATGTACTTCGGTGTGTAAACATAGACGTTCGATTCCTCGACCGCATTTTTTACGGTGTCCCTCCGCGAAGCTTTCAATTTCCGCCTGGCTGGCAAAGGGGCTTCGAAGCTCGCCGCAAACAGGACAGATGGGAAAACCGTATCCTCCTTTGGCAAAGAGTTGGTAGGGGCCTACATTAACCAGCTTTAATTGACCCTGGTAATAGTAAGTACAATCTATTTTACCCAGACGTCCTTTAAAGCCTCCGGCATGATAAGGGCTCAAGAGTCCCAGTATCTGATATGAAACACGTCTGGGATACTCCTGTTGGTCGCCAATATTCCCTCGCGGCTCGAGCTCTACATCCACAAGCTTTACGGAGCCAAGAGTTATGGTTTCCTCCCCTCCACCTTCGAATTCTCTTCTTCCTTGAGCTAATTTGGTAAAAGATCCGTCAACATAAAAGGTTTCCATCTGGCTTCGGAAGTTTTTGTCTCGGGCTTGTAAAACATAAAAGTTGAGTCTTTCGACTCGGAATTCATTCCGATTAGCGTAAATAAGGTTAGCCGGTACGAATTCCCGGAGGGCCACACAAGTGGGTCGCGGAAGATCAATATAAGGTTCCGCGCATTGGGCTCGAACGGTATCTTTGGTTAGGGCATAACCTGGTAAAAATCCCCTTTTGGCCAGATAGGTGATGGCGTAGTTTTCCTGCTCCTCAATCCACAGTCGATCAAGCGCCTTTTCGTATCGGTTTCTTTTATTTTTATCTTCTGGAGAAAGGCGTTCCCCTTTCCTTTCGAGTTCCGCATATTCGTTAAGGATTCTTTTATAAGCCGAAACCCGAGCAAAGAGATCATCTACAATAGTTTGAAGCTCGTCTGGCATATCTTTTAGGACTTTTTCAAGGCTCTTCCGGGAGACGAGGCTTCTTGATTCCTCTGGCCAGGTGTCTGTAAAAATGGTTTCTAGAAAGTTCAATATTTCGTCCCGGTACTTCCTGATGGCTTCCTTTAGCGGAGTTTTTACCTTTACGGGTTTGTCGCGGTAACGTTCTCTTCCGTTTTCTTTTTGCCCAAAGTAATGCCATATAAAAGAAGGAATAATGGCGTTTATTATCTCAGCGGTATCTTCTTTCTGTCTCAAAAAGCTTAAAACCGTGGAAAAGATATGTTTGCGAATTAAGGGTTCGTTCTGCATGGAAAAAGCGGGTACTAGAATTCTCCCCGATATCATTTGTTCAGGATGTCGGTAAAAGTACTTGTCATGGGAGCGGTTTCGGCAATAAGTGAAAACCACACCTATGCGATGCCTCCGGCCTGCACGACCACTTCGCTGAACGTAACTTGCCGGAGAAGGTGGCACATTTCGCATCAGGACCATTTCGAGCTGTCCAATATCCACACCTAATTCAAGGGTGGGGGTGGCGACCAGGCAATTAACGGTGCTCTCCTTTTCCTTAAACTCTCTTTCATACTTCAAACGATCGTCTTGAGGAACCTGGGCCGAATGTTCTCTAGGAATCAATGGGACAAAGTCGAGTTTGGTATACTGGACTACATCGTAATGTTCTTCATCCCAATGCTGATAGATAAGACGACCTTTGCAACGATAGGCCGGGCAGACGCCTCCGGGCGTAGGCCGTGAACGAGCCAGCCGACAGCTCTGGCAAACATACCGCCCTTCACTATGCTTAATTCCTATTCTTTTGTAATTGATTTGGTATCCTGAACCGCCTCTAACGGAGACAATTCTTCCAGCCCGTTTCCTTTTTATTTCCGCCGGGACCAGAAGGTCTTTTTCTATAAGCCATTCCCAGAGTTCTTCGAGAAAGCGATCTCTTGCGTCTGATTTCAGCGTAGGAAAGACCTTTTTCAAAAAGACCTGGGCCGCAGAACGACCATTTTGGGCCAGCCATCCTTTTTGATATTTACTTTCGCCCTCTTTTTGAAAGACAAGAACATGCGGACAATAATATTCCGTAATGTTTACTATCCCCTTTCGCACTTCGGCATCCTGTGAAGACCAACCCCTTTGAAGGAAAGGATCGCTTAAAACACCTTGTATGCGGTAAATATCGAGAAGAGCGTGGATGAGGTTTCCGAGGTCTTCGGTGCTTATCTCAAACTTTTCCAGCCAGTGGATAAGATCCGTCAGATTTTCAGGTTCTATACCGTCATAAAGAACCGCCGAGAGTCCTAGCTGCTCCAGGCTTCCGCGCATCTGACGCCGGGTCAAAGACGCCAGTTCTTCCACGATGAACCAGCGGAGCCTTTTGTGTTCCTCTTCCTGCCCCCAGCGCACCCGGGGAAGAAGTCCCTCCTCCGCGGCTTTTTCAATCAGTTTTTCATGTAGCGAATCAATAGAAAAAATCCTTTCCGGTTCACTTTTTAGGATTTGATAAACAAGATGCCTTAAACGGTGTCTCCGAGATCGATTTTCCATCCAGCCGGCCTGAAATGCGGCCTCTTGTCTTGAGTCTGCAAAGACGATGAGTTTTCTTAAGCTGGGTTCCGGCATGGCCGAAAGCATGGTCTGGGCCAAGATCATGACATCGGAAACCTCGGCCGACTTTACCGGAGTGATGACCGGGCTCCGATCCGGGTTGGCCGCCCCACAGGAAACACAGTGGTGTAAAGGTGTGGGGAAGAAAATAATCGGTATTAATTTAGTCTCTCGGCGACACTTTTCGTTAAGACAGATCGAGAGATCCCGATCATGGATGGCTCCGCAGTAGGGACAAAGATAGCCCGACTCCCCGGGGACCTCTTCCTCCACTCCCGGGACGATAGCGTCAGTAAAATAAAGGCTTTCGGCATCTTCTGAATTCTCAGATAAAATTCTTACTCCGTATATTTCTCCTTCGTGATCTACCGCAAAGGGAGAAGAATATGTTTCTCTGACATAGTGTTGACCGCAGGAGCGGCAGATCTTCAGTTCAAACAGAACACGATCCGTCTTTATCGCCTGGTCGAAAAAGATATTTGGGACTCCATCTTCCTGCCAAGCGATGTAAACACCTTGAAGTCCCTGCACGAAATAATGGAGCTTAGGTCTTAGCAAAGGCTCATCATCAAGGCGTGCAAGAGCCCCTAAAGTCAGGTAGCTCAGGATTTCGGCCTCAAGGGCGGCGTCCGGAAGCCTTTTCCTTTCAGGAAAAGCCTTTTTAAATTCATTTACAATTTCTTTGAGTTGGTGTGGAGTCTCGGTAATTGCCTCAAGGAAAGAAATTATTTCGCTTTGAGAAAGAAGTTTGTAAAGAACTGCGAGCGTATCTTCCCCCTCTGGGGCCTTGAGACTCACCAGTTTTTCGGCAAGTTTTATAGTTTGAGGGGATACCTCGGTCACCTCATCCTGCAATTGCACCTCGCGCACGCTTTTGAGGATTTCATGAAAAAGTCTCTGCGGGTCTTCTGGTGGCGGAGGCCTGAATGAACCTTTTTCTTTTCTCTCCTGATAGCTTTCCTGAACAAGATAGAGCTTATCCTCCGGTACACCAAAAATATTGGCAGCAAATCGTTTCAATTCTGCTTCCCATTCTCCATTTCTCTCTCCCGACTCCCCGGTATCGGCACTTTTTAGGGTGGCAGAGGTTCCTATGCAGATAA
The DNA here is from genome assembly GCA_964630855.1 of uncultured Thermodesulfobacteriota bacterium. Lineage (GTDB taxonomy): Bacteria > Desulfobacterota > Thermodesulfobacteria > Thermodesulfobacteriales > Thermodesulfatatoraceae > JAADCO01. The sequence continues at coordinate 37,353 of CAZVXP010000008.1, forward strand.
CTTCATCCCTTGTTTTACCGGTTATGCCTCGTACCCGACGTATGAGACAGGCAATTTCCGATCCGCGTGAACCCGTGTGGGTGTGGATTTCGTCTAAGACGATAAATTTCAGAGGGGCCTCCAGGAAAAGTTCAATATCTTTGTGACGCAGGAGGAGATATTCAAGCATACTGTAGTTGGTGAGAAGAATCTGAGGTCTTCTCTCAAGAATTTCCTTTCGCGAGAAACACTCTTCCCAGGGAAGAGGAAGCATCTGTCCCGGCTTTTGCGCCTTTAAAAGCTCGGCTCTGGTATAAGGCCGGGGCTCGGGAAGCCTTGGAATATTTTCTTCGGTTTCGGGTGTTTCTCCGGTATAGCGTCCGAAGGTGATGCGCGTTCCGGCAAGAAGTTTCCTCAGGCGTTCAAGCTGGTCGTTTACCAGGGCGTTCATGGGGTAAATCAGGATAGCAATAGGTCCCCTGCTCTCCCCCCGATCTCGGGCTTTAAGACATTCATCAATGATGGGAAGGAGAAAGCCTTCGGTTTTACCGGAACCTGTCCCGGTAGCGATAATCACATGATTTCCAGTTTTTGCGGCTTGTAAAGCTTCCTCTTGGTGTTTGTAAAGCCTTTCGAAATTGAAAATTCCAGCCAGAGCCGGATGCAGATCAAGAGAGGGGTCCGCAATTAGTTCTCTTAGCGTCGGGCCTTCCACAAACGGACGGCTCAGATACACATACGGCCCTTTGGCCAGACGTTCCTTGCCGCCGAGCCCAAAGGAAAGCCCTTCTTTGAATTGTTGACGGAGCCTAGGATCAGCCACCGGAAAGGTGGTAAGCAAATAACGCCCAAACTGATCTATAACATCCTTACCAAACTGAACCGGATTCAGAGGCATTGGTTACTCCTAACTTAACAACGGAAAACCAATAATTTTAGCCGCCTGATTAAGTTTTTTATCAAAACAACCAAAGATTACCTCTTCATTTGCCTTTTTTAATAAAAGATCTGCCGCCGCCAAGTGAACACTATCATAGGCCTTCAGAGCAAAAGCTTTCGCAAAATCACTGGCTCGCTCTAAAAGACTTTGGTTAAGGCCAATTTTCATATAGTGAGGCCAATCCTTTTCAAAATCTGCCTGGATGTTTTCTAACATT
>CAZVXP010000009.1:0-44986 GCA_964630855.1 uncultured Thermodesulfobacteriota bacterium
AGATTTCCTGCCACTCACAGTAAGTCTTAAACTTAGGCTTCTGCCACCAAGGAGCTGGTTCATGGCGTACTGCACGGCTATTGTTAGCCAAATTCCTGGTAGGACTAAGAAAAACTCCTAACATGTGTACCAACTTACTAAAGGGGAAGTAAGCCATCAAAGCACTCAAGAAGCCAATATGGATATAGAAAATAACCCCCACCTTGGGAGGAACCGGGTGGAAATGCACCAACCCCAAAGTAAACTGTTTTACCTGCGTGACATCCACTTTAAAGAAATGCCTCATTAGGATACCAGAAATTACCAAACCATAAATAAAAAATAGGGGCATATAATCAGAAGCCAAAGAGATATAGCGAAGCTTCGGATCAGCTAAACGACGCACAAAGAGAAAAGTCAAAGCAGCCAGAATAACAGCATCTGTCATATAAAGATGGGGCAGTCCAATATGGAAAAAACTATCAATCTGATCAATAATTTGCACTATCTTCGGGACAGGATAAGAGAAAAATCGAAAATGTCTAATAAGGATGGTCAGAAAACAATAATGAAAAGCAATGGCTCCCAACCATAACCACTTATAAGAACCGTAGATTAAGTTCGGCCCCTTGAGCTCTGCCTTGAGATTACGAAAGAGAGAACGAAAAGCAAAGACTTCAAGAAGCATACGCAAGACCACTTCAAAGTTGTTATAAGGAGACTCCAGACGGCTTCGCTTCACCCAGCGCATGGACTTCTGCTGCCCACAAGTGGTCACAATGCGGAAAGGTACCGGTACCTTGGCCCAGTCAATCAGCCGGTAAACCATCCCGATGAGAAAAATAAAGAAAGCCGCATAGGGGATGACCACCCCGAAAAGTCCACGTAAATCGGCCACCCCTACCCCCAAGTAAACAACCAAAACCAAGGCCATAACGACTAAAAATGAGAATACGACACCCATTATGCTACCTCACTCACCTTCAGGTTTGGTTTTCAATTAAGGTACCCTCTCGTGGATCATAAACCATATTAGCTCTTCTTAAGAGCATATAGAGCCTACGTTTCCATTCCTCTACCTTAAGATGGTAGAGTCTTTCTCGACACCCCATATAAATGTCAAATGCTTTAAAAGCTATCAGATCGATCTCTTCAGAAAGATCCAAAAACTCACGTAAAAGGAAGGAATCTTCAAGCTCTTTGGCCAAAACTTCTCGAATGGCTCTCTTAAGGAGGAGGACAAACTTGATAGCCTCCGAGGGAGAAAAGTCCTGAACCGCCCTTACCCGGACGATACGATCCACGAAGTAATCAAGCTTCTCGGAATCCAGCTCACCCGTCAACTGTTCAAATATCCCTTCAATGCCTTCACTAATGCGGGCCCCTACGGGATTCTCAAATCGATCTCGATTCTTGCGGAAGAAGGCCGCTGCCTCCTGCGGATAAGTATCGAGGATAAGATGGTACCACTTTTTAAGAATGGCTTTTTGTTTTTCGCGAAGCAGATCTTTTAGGGCCACGGCCTCTCCTGTCCAACTGCTTTAGACTGGCGACCTTTTAAAAAATTTTCAGGTCCCGGTCAAGGCAGAAAATCTCTATTAACTCTTTGTTTAAGGCTTAAATCTTTCATTTTTAACCTCTAACATCACGTGAGGCCCGAAAGATTGACCAGCTTTAAGAAGTCTTTCAGAAAAGCTGATGCAGGCGTCGAAAGGCCTGATTCTTTTCCGTAATCCCTAGGCGGGCCTTGCAGAGGAGATCTTCCAGGTAAGCAATGGTTTGGTCGTAAAGACGGCGGTCAACAGGGAAGGGATGCCCATCTTTGCCACCATGGGCAAAAGCGAAACGGGCCGGATCCTGGCGGGCCACCGGGGCCTGATAAACGAGCTCCGAAAGGAGAGCCAAAGCCCGTAGAGATTTGGGGCCCAAGCCTTCGACCTTCAAGAGGTCCTCAAAGTTCCGAGGGGCCTCTTCATAGGTGCGCAGGAGCACCTTTCGTAGACCTCGGGGGTGAAGATCGGCCTCGGTGAGGGAATGTCGAGAAGGTAGCACTAAACGGGTCACCCTTTCAAGCTCCCGCCATATTTCATCGGGGTGCTGTTGGGCCAGATTCGTAATGGCTTTTTGAGCTGACTGGCTTTCCCTGGCCACCAGATTGAGAACCTCTTTTTCTTTCTTAACAGCGGCGATACCAGCATGAGGTTCTAATACGAAACTCTCTACTCTTTCGCCTAACCAGTGGTATCTGCGCGCGTAACGGCTGGTGGTGTTCATCCCCTGTTGAATGACCGCCCATTTCCCACTCGCTGTGAAAAAAAAGACGTGATGATAGAGCTGATAGCCATCCTGCAGGGCGGTGTTGTCTACTTTGGCTGCCAGGCGGCTAGCCTCCACCAAAGAAGAAAAGGAAGAAGGCAGAGCGGCGTTTTCCAACCAAAAACGGATCTCCTCGGGAGTACGGCGAGAGGCCCGAGCCTTACCCCCACAAACGAAAAGACCCATTTCAGCTGACATCGGACGCAAGGCCTCTTTTAAGGCCCCACAAACCGTGGTGGTCAGCCCTGAGGAATGCCAATCAAACCCCAGCACACAACCTAAAGCCTGAAACCAAAAGGGATCCGAAAGGCGCCTCAAGACCTCTTCCGGTCCAAATTCCAACACGATTACTCGAATCAAGGCCCGAGAGAGCCGGACCATGCGGGCAAACAGCCATCGAGGGGCGTGCCCTCCGTGGAGTGGCAAATCGGTGATGCCGGTCCTATTGGCCATAACGCTTGGAAAAGGCCTCCTTCATTTCTGCTATGATCTTTTGAGCTGCCAACACGGGATCTTCGGCCTCCCTGATGGGGCGTCCCACCACCAAGTAATCCGCTCCGGCCAGGATGGCCTCTTTTGGCGTGGTAATCCGAACCTGATCTCCTGGATCAGCCGCCCACTCCGGTCGCACTCCGGGAACAATGGTGCGCAGATGTGGAAAGGCCTCTTTGACCAAAGAGACTTCTTTCCCAGAACAAACCACCCCGTAGCAGCCTGTTCGATAAGCCAGGGAAGACAATCTCTTCACCGCCTCTGGAATTTCCCGCGACAATTCCGGAGAGTATCCGATTTCCATAAGGTCTGCCCTTGTGTGAGAGGTGAGAATGGTAACCCCTAGAATTTTCATTCCTCCCTCTGCCGCCTCCACACACCTCTTCACTCCCTCTCGACCAGCCAGAAGATGAACCGTGAGGAAATCCACCCCCTGAAGACTTGCCACGCGGGCCGCCCGGGCCATGGTAACTGGAATGTCATGCAATTTTAAGTCGAGAAAGACCTCGGCCTTGCTCTCACTCCGAACCATTTCCACGGCTACAGGACCACAGGCGGTGTAAAGTTCGAGTCCTATCTTAAAGATTCCGACCACCTCTTTCAAAACCCTTACCCAACGGCGGGCCTCCTCCAGCTGCGGGAAGTCCAAAGGAAAGATGAGCCGTTCTTTGGCTTCCAAGAGCACCTCCGTTAAACTTGGATTTGCATGCATTCTGCCAATCTCTCCTTTGCAAAGCAAATTTCCTTTTTTCCGGAGGAGCCCCCTCCGGAAGGGGATCTCCTTTTGATCGGTACCATCCACCGGGTTCCTTGTTTGGCTCCTCTCCTCAAAAAGATCCTGTTTTTCCTAAAACCCGCTTTCATCTCATTGGAAATAAGCCCCCTTTCCTGGCGCCTCAGGAGAAAGAAAGAAAAAGCATGGCTTGGGCGATTTGAGAGGTTGAGATCTCAACTTCCCCCATCTTTAAGAAGGGCCCCAGGGCTCTCCCTTTTGAAAACCACTCTTCAGCTACCATACGAGGCGGAAGTAATAGAAGAGGTAGCCCGAGAGCTGGGAATCCCTTGGGTCCCTGTTGACCTTAATCGTTTCGCCCGAACCCATCTGAGGGAGCTTGAAGGACTTCTCACATTAGAGGGGTTAGAAGAGATTGCCCGCAATCCGGTCCATTCCCCAGCCAAAGAGATGGCCCTAGCTCGTTTGGTATTAACCAATGGGATCTCTTTACCTGAAGACGAAGAACGAGAGGAACGTCTAGCCCGCAGAATCGAGCTTTTGGCCGGAAACAAGCCCTTGGTTCACGTAGGAGGCTGGCGTCATTTACCGGGTCTCCTGAAACGACTCCCCCAGGCCCGGGGGATCTTTTTGTTTCAGAAAAATTTGAAGTCATCCGATTAATGGAAAAAACTCTCAAAGGGGGATGGTGAGATGGGTCGTCTTCTGAGCATTTCAATCTTGTTCTTTTTTCTCTTGGTCTCACAGATCTTAGCCATCACCGCCGAGGAAGTGGCTCGGCTAACCTTTGAACGCTCGGAGGGTTCGGATTCTGCAGCCCAGGCCCAGATGATTTTGATCAATGCCAAAGGTGAAAAGAGAATTCGCCAATTAAACCTCTATACCAGGGACGACGGACATTATCGCTACATTTTCATTCGCTTTCTCTCTCCCAAGGACATCGCCGGAACAGGCTTTCTCTCTAAGGCGGATCTCAAAACCGGAAAAGAAGAACAATTCCTTTATCTACCAGCCCTAAAGCGCACCCGACGCATTGCCGGTTCTTTCCGCTTCCATCGCTTCGTAAACTCGGATTTCACCTACGAAGACCTGGAACGTCATCATCCAAGCCGTTATCATCACGAACTTTTAGGAGAAGAAGAGGTCAACGGGACCCCTTGCTACATCCTAAAATCCTGGCCCAAAAAGAAAAAAGATTCAGCCTATTCTTACTGGGTACGATGGATAACCAAAGATGGTTTTTTGCCCATCAAAGAAGATTTCTATGATAAGAAAGGAAAACTTTGGAAAAAATTCGAGGCGGTCAAATGGGGAAAGGTTCAAGGTTATTGGGCCATCTTACATTGGAAATGTACGGATCTGAAGAAGAATCACTCCTCCCATCTCATTATCGAAAACCTTCGTTTCGACGTGGGGCTCGATCCCAAGATGTTTACCAGGCGTTATTTGGAACGCTGGTAACCCTGTTTTTGTTGGCCGTGGCAAGTCAAGCCTTTTCTTCTCAAACGAGTCTCTCTCTGGAAGGCCATTTCTTTACCCGGGCCGCGGTGGACCTAAAAGAAGAAAACCCATACGAAGACGAAGGGCTTGACCACGAATTCTTCCTTCTTGAAAGCCGCTTTTTCCTCTCGGATCGTCTTTCCGGACACTTGGGACTCAAAATTGATCGTCTGGCTTTTCACAACGGGGGCTATCACCGTGAAGAAACCACTCCTTTACTCTGGGAGACCTACCTTCGTTTTGAAGGTGATAATTGCGAACTCACCATAGGAAACCAGATCATACGCTGGGGAAAGGCCGACGAGATTTCCGTGCTGGATAATCTTTCACGGCAAGACCTTAGAGAACTTTTCACTCTGAGGGCTCCTGAGAGACGTCGTCCCTGGCCATGGTTAAGATTTCGTTATTTTGCCTCCTCCTATACTCTGGAAACTGTTTTTACACTTTTTCCCCTTACTCCGCGTCGTCATTATTTTGACTCAGACTGGGCGGTCTTTGATCATCTGAGGCGCGAACTTGCTCAAAGTCCTTTTGCCCATCTCATCACCTTAAATCTCGATCGCCAAAAACTGGTTCCCTCTCTACGGAACGCCGAGTTCGGTCTTCGCGTGGAAAAGACCTGGGGGGACTTTGACCTGGCCTTCTCCTTCCTGCATGCCCACAACCGTTCCTTTTATCTCTTTGTCAAGAGCTTTCCGGTCGGAGGGTTTGTCTTAAAACATCCGGCCGATCCCTTACAAGATCTCCTAGAACAATGGCCTCACTTACAGATACTTTCAAATCGAATCGAAACAAGGGTCCCCCAAGACAACATCTTGGGTTTTTCCTTGGAGACCACCTATCGGGGGGCCGGCCTTCGAGCCGAACTGGCCTACCATACTAGCCGGGTCTTCCTCAAAGAGGACCTCACCTCCGTGCGCAAGCCCTATCTGCGAGCCATCGTGGGTTTCGACTACCGCTTTGAAGGCGGCCTTTATCTGAATCTTCAATTTCTTTCACAACGCATTCTGAATTATTCCCACGACATCCTTTTTGACCCCAAGCTGGATAGTTATTTCTTTTTGAGGCTCTCAAAGGGTTTTTTGAGAGATTTTTTGACCTTGCGGGCTGATACCGTCTACGGCGTCACCACCCGAAGCTATTATCTGAATCCCGAAATAGCTTACAAAATTAAAGACACGGTAGAGGTCTTCTTGGGACTTCATCTTATCGACGGTCCTCGGGGAACTTTTTTTGATCCGTATGACCACAACGATCAAATCTATTTTGGCACGAGGATTGACTTCTAATGAACTGGTACGAGAGATATGTCCTCAAACATCGTCGGATCTGGCTCTTTGTAGTTGGTCTATTTGTGGTCTTGGCCGCTTGGCAGGCCTTACACCTTCCCATTGTTACTTCTACCGACGCCATCATCCCCCGGGACAAGGATTGGGCTTATTATGAAGAGTTTCGGCAGGAATTTGGGGCTGACGACGCATTGGTAGTGGCCCTGGGTGCCGAAGACGTCCTCTCACCCCAAGTCGTCTCCTACATCCGGCTTCTTACCGAGGCCTTCGAAGAATTCCCCGAGGTGGAAGACGTTCTTTCCCTGACAAACGTGGAGGACATTTTTGGGAGCGAAGAAGACTTTGTAGTTGAGCCCCTCATTGGTGACCGCGACCTGAGCGATCCCCAGGTCCGCACCTGGGTTGAAGATCGTCTCCGGAAAAATCCTCTCATCTATGGAAACTTAGTTTCTCACGATCTCCAGGCTACAATTATCCTCTTGCGCACTGCCTACCGGGGAGAGGACCTGGATTTCGAAAATCGCCTGGTCAAAAGGGTGAGTCGGTTCCTGGAAGGACACCCGCCACCGGCGGGAATTTCTGTCCATTTGTCAGGTTGGCCTTTAGTGAATGTCAAAATGGCAGCTTTTATGAATCAGGACCTCTTGGTCTTTGTTCCGGTATCTTTCGTGGCCCTTTGTCTTCTGGTCTATTTCTTCCTCCGTTCTTTAAGGGCCACCTTGGCTATGGCTCTCATCCTTGATCTTTCGCTACTTTCCGCGATGGCCGCTTTAAAACTAGTCGGTGGGGCCTTGAGCCCCATGACCGCCATCCTGGCTCCTCTTACCATGGCTCTTTCTCTGGCAGACGTCATTCACGTTGTAACCGCCTATTTCCGCCTCCCGTCAGGCCCTCGAAGGGTAGCCCTGGCAGTGGCTGAGACTTGGAGTCCCTGTTTTCTTACCAGTTTGACCACGGCCATTGGTTTCGCCTCCCTGCTCCTTTCTCGAATTCCTTCCATCAGGGAATTCGGCGCTGCCGCTGCTGCTGCCATGTTTATCGAATATTTCTTCACCTTTACCGTGCTCGTCTTCCTCCTGCCCTGGATTGGTCGTGGTTCGTGGAAGGAAGGACCTCTGCGCCGGGTAGTAGACCCCTTAGCCCGGAATTATCCGCGCTGGTGGAAAGTCTCCCTTCTCTGTTTCTTAATCGTTACAGGCTTGAGCCTTTACGGGGTCCGTCAACTCCGAGTGGAAAGCGACATTATCGAGTATTTTCATCACTCTACCAAAGTCTATCAGGATGCCCGCTTTATCGATCACAAGCTCGGTGGCGTCCATACCATTGAGATCTCCCTCAAGGCCCAGGAGGGGGACTTCCTTGATCCCCAAAGGCTCCAAAAGATCGAAGAGCTTTCCCAATTCCTACGAAAAGATCCGGTTTTCACCGAAATAATTTCACCGGTGGAATTCTTCAAGCTCATGAACCGGGCCTTTCACGCAGAAGACGAACGCTACTACTGCCTACCCAAAACCAGGGCCTTGGTCTCACAATACATGTTGCTTTACGGTGGCACCGAATTGGAACATTTCCTTGGTCAGGACGAAACTTGGGCACGGATATCTGCTCGCACCCCAGTGCACAACTCTGCGGTGTTGAACGAAAAAATGCGAGCTATCCAAGCCAAGTTGAACGAACTCTTTGGTAAAGAGGCCGTTGAGGCCCGAATTACCGGAAAAACCTACCTCGTTAACCGCACAGTTGATGACATCGTCAATTGCCAGGTAGAAAGTCTGGCCTTGGCGGCGGTGCTCATTTTTGGACTTATGTTTCTAGTATTGAGATCCTTCAAGTTGGGACTCCTCTCAGTGGCCCCCAACCTATTCCCGTTGCTTGCCAACCTCGGGATTATGGGCCTTTTCGGTATCCCTTTGAATACAGCTACAGCCACTATCTCTGCTGTGGCCATTGGAATCGCGGTTGATGATACCATCCACTTTTTGGTGCGCTATCAGCGGGCACGAAGGACCTTTCCACCAGTGGAGGCGGTACGTCAAACTTTGCGCAGCAAAGGCCTGGCCGCCATCACCACCTCTTTGGTGCTCATCATTGGCTTTCTGGTCCTCACCACTTCGCGTTTCATTCCCACTGTTCAGTTTGGCCTTTTGTGCGCCTTGGTAATGTTCCTGGCCCTTCTGGCCGACCTCTTCTTGTTGCCAGCCCTCATCAAAGCCTGGGAAAAAAGGTTTTAAGAACGGGCCTTAAAAGAAAGGACCTCGGTGAGAACGCGACGAAGATCTTCCAGGCGAAAGGGTTTAGCGACCGCCGCTCGAAAACCATAGGCTTCCGGATCTGCCATTACCGGGTCGTTGGCGTAGCCGCTCATAGCAATAATCACCGCGTGTGGATCGATTTCTAAAAGCTCTTTCGCATAATCGGTACCGCTTTTTTGGCCTGGCAAAGTAAGATCGGTGAGGACCAAAAGATACGGTTCACCTGCTTCGTAAGCCTGTCGGTAGAGCTCAAGCATCTGTTCTCCATTCCCCACTCCTACCACCTGGAACCCCAGACCTTTCAACATTTCACTCACCACTTCTCGTACAAATTCGTCGTCATCAAGCACGAGTACTCGACCCCCTGCAGGAAAAATCGGGGACAGGAAAGAAACTTCTTTTTTGCGAGGTCGTTTTTCAGTGGCCGGCAAATAGATAACAAATTTTGTTCCTTTACCTTCTTTTGAAAAGACCTCTATCTGGCCACCGTGCTTTTTAATGATGGAATGCACGATGGCCAAGCCGAGACCGTTTCCTTCCTTTTTGGTAGTGAAGTACGGATCAAATATACGATCCAGAAGGCGCTTTGGGATTCCAAGACCTTGGTCCTCCACCTCTATGCGAACGTACTTACCGGGAGAAAGTCGTTTGGAATTTCCCTGCTCCAGCCAGACATTTTTGGCCCGTATCGTGATGGTACCTCCTCGGGGCATAGCCTGAATGGCATTGATTAGCAAATTGTTAAGAACCTGACTGATCTGTGACGGATCTGCTTCTATTGGCCACAGGCGCTCTTCAACTTCGAATTGGACCAAAATATGACTGCCGCGTACTACAAACTTAGCAATTTCTTTGATAAATTCTGGCAAAGCCAGCGGTTCCTTTAGAGGTACTCCTCCTTTAGCAAAGGTTAAAAGTTGTTGGGAAAGATCTCGGGCTTGTTTTACAGCCATCTCTGCTTTCGTTAGAAATTCTGATACTCTTTTCTTATCTTGTTTTTCGCAATAAATTTGGCTAAGGTTTATATAACCAAGAATACCCATAAGCATATTATTAAAATCGTGAGCAATACCCCCTGCTAGGAGACCAAGAGCTTCTATTTTTTGTGCCCTCATTACTTCACGTTCTAGGCGAGCCTTTTCTGTTACATCTAAAATAGCAATGACCCATCCTCTATTTTCACCTATGAAACGAATAGGAGCTGCATTGAGAACTACAATGCGATTTTCTCCGTGATTATTACGTAATATTAGATTGCGCTGACATATTTCATCCAGATTTTCCAAGCTAATAGTTATAGGTTTACTGCTTTCCTCTTCTATCAAATGTAAAATTTCCGCAATATTTTTACCAAGAATATTTTCTTTAGAGAGAGCTAAAATTTCTTCCGCCTTCGGATTAACTAGTTCTATCAATCCCTGCCGATTTATTACTATAACGCCCTCCCCTAACGATTCGAGAATTGTAGTTAATCTCTTATGTTCTTTTCTTAGCTGCTCTTCTTTTTCTTTTATTTCTTTGATGACACGTCCTGTAAAAACAAACTGATCTTTCTTCTCTCTTCGCCCTAAATAACGTAAACTATAAAGAATTGGTACCGAATCATTACGTGTTAAAAGACGAGCTTCCTGATTAATAATTTCGAGATCTTTATGAAGTGGAATATCAATATCTTCATTTAATAAGAGATCTTGAAGACGATAGTTCTTCTTAATTTGTATTCCAGGAAAACCTATAATTTCCGTAGCAGCTAAATTGACTTTTGATATCTGACCTTCAGCATCACAAACAAGAAGAACATCAGAGATAGATGCAATAATACGATTTGAAAAAATATAAGATTTTTGAAGATTTAAAACTGTTCTTTTGAGAGCCCGTGCCATACGATTGAAAGCTATAGCCAATTCTCCAACTTCATCTCTCCTGTTAATATTTACTTGAATGTCAAAATCTCCGGAAGCAAAAGATTGAGCTGCCTGACGTAAATCTAAAAGAGGTTTTGCAATTTTATTGGCAAATTTGATACAAAAAAATAAGCCAAATATGCTTCCTACTGAAGTAACAATCAAAACAAGAAAGGTATATGTATGAAATGTTTGATAAAAATCAGAAAGATCATAGCCTATTTCTGCTACACCCAAAAATTGATCTTTAACCTTTACAGGAATAGCTATTTGATAATATCTCTTGTCATTTTGTTTTTTCTCTACTATCAGCAAACCTCCATCCATTAATTTAGAAACTAGATCTACTCCTAGACGTTTACCAATTTGCTCAAAATCGCTATGAACTTTAACTATCCCCTTTTTATCATAGACTATAGCATAAAGAACCGGCTTTTGTTCAACGATATCTTTCACTTGAAAAACAAAACGTGAAAAATGATTAGTTAAAAGTGGACGTCTAGCCTGAGAAGCAAAAGTATGTGCTATCAAAAGGCCCTGTTTACGACATTCTTCAAGAATTATCATTTTAGAAAAATACAAGATAATTACTGCAATAACAAAAATAATAAGAAAAACAAGAAATGAGAACCAAATAATAATTTGACTTCTAAGTGATAAATTAAAGCGTTTCAGGGATACGATATTCATGAACTAACTGCTCGATCTTTTTTAATTCATTGCCTTTGGGTTTAGTAAAACCCAACCAGGGAGTGTGCTTGAGAACATGTTTGGCTTCTTGAGATCCGGGAGAAAGTCTCAGGATGACCTCCTCGACTTTTTTTCGGAGTTCCGGACCCAAGCGAGGAGCCAAAGTAAACATCCATCCCGGAGCTGGATCGGTGTAGGCCAAAACTCTCAAATGGCTCGATATCTTTTGGTGTTCCCTTTCTTTCAAAAAATCCGCACATACCGCCCCGGCTTCGTAATCTCCCACCAGAACAGCCATGGCGTTGTAGAGACAATCCCCTCCCAGACCGATTTCGCGAAAATCTTTGAGAGGATCGAGACCATTTTTCCTCAAAAGGATCCAGGTAGAAAAAAATTTGGGGGTGTTGTGCAGGGCGCCGAAAATAAAACTTTTCCCCCTGAGGTCCTGAAGCTTTTTCACGGGGCTTTCTTTTCTCACCACGATGGCTCCAATTTCTGAAGCTTCCCCTTCTTTGGTGACGGCAATGGCTACAGGCTCATACCTTTCGGGATAACGATGAATGTAGGTAGAGTAGGCGTCCTGAAGGGCAAAATGGATGCGGGACAAATCGTGGTGAAATTGTTCGGCGTTATCATAAACCACCAGTCTGACCCGCATATTTAGACTGTTCGACATATAATCCGCCAATTCCTGAAACATGACCAAACTCTTCTCAGGATCCCAACAAGGCTGGACGCCCAAAAAGAGGGTTTCGGCCCTTACCGCTACGGACCAAAAAAGAAAGAAAAGGAAGAAGAGAAATAAATATCGCACACACACCTCCACCAAAAAACAAATTCGACTCAAAATTCTTATCGAGTAAAGAATGTGTTATGTTAAACTGGCTCTATGGGATCGTGCCGTTCCTGCGGTCGAAAGGCCATCACCATCTCTGACCGCATCGGATTTTGCGTTGACTGCCTCCGGAATCATTGGCCCGAGCTACAAAGCGAGATCGAAAGTCTGCATGCCCGTACCAGGGAATTTTTTGGATTACCTGTAAAAGCTCCCAGGTCCAGAGACGGCGTCTCCTGCAACCTCTGTCATCATCGATGTCGGTTAGCCAGGGGAGAAATAGGCTACTGTGGAATCTGGCAAAATGCAGAAGGAAGACTCAGGGGGATCTCTCCTAAAGCAGCCCATGTTTCTTGGTATCTGGACCCTCTACCTACCAATTGCGTGGCAGATTTTGTCTGCCCGGGTGGCACAGGGGCTGGCTATCCTAGATTTGCCTATCTACCCGGTCCGGAAAGGGGTTGGTTCAACCTAGCGGTCTTCTACGAGGCCTGCAATTTCAACTGCCTTTATTGTCAAAATTGGCACTTTCGCAAGCGTGCTCCAAGAAAACAGCCTGTTCCCACGAAAAAGATGCTTAAGGAAGCAAATTCTCTAGTATCCTGTGTTTGCTACTTTGGAGGAGACCCTGGTCCTCAGGCCATACACGCCCTTTATTTTTCGCGCAAACTCCGCCAAAGGCTGTCCAACAAGATCTTACGTGTTTGTTGGGAAACAAACGGTGCCGAAGCCAGAACCATCATACGTGAAATGATGAAACTTTCTTTGGCTTCTGGGGGTTGTGTCAAAATTGATCTCAAGGCCTGGAGTCTCCCGATCCATCGAACCCTCTGTGGGGTCTCCAACGAACAAACCCTTCAAAATTTCTCCTTTTTAGCGGAATTGGCTGAAGAAAGACCTCATCCTCCGGCTTTAATAGCTTCTACTCTTCTCGTTCCAGGTTACGTGGACGAAGAAGAAATCGACGCACTGGCCAGTTTCCTGGCAAAACTTAACCCAGAGATTCCCTGGGCCCTGCTGGCCTTCTATCCCCAATTCTACCTGGATGACCTGCCCACCACCTCGGCAAAGCACGCCAAAATAGCCCTGGAAATCGCCCGCTCTTATGGGCTCAAGAGACTCCATCTCGGCAACCAGCATCTTCTCTCGGATACCTATTAGAGAACCAAACGGCGTTCCTTTTTGATCCGATGGTCCAGATAGTAGAGGATGGGCACCACCATACGAGAAAAGAGGGTAGAGGCCACCTCGCCAGACATCAGTGAGAGAGCAAGACCGTTGAAAATGGGGTCAAAGAGGATCACGAAACTGCCCACTACCACGGCCAGAGCTGTGAGCAACATGGGGCGGAAGCGAATAGCACCAGCGTCGATGACCGCCTCTTCAAGGGGCATACCCTGCCGTAGGCGGAGCTCGATGAAATCTGCAAGGATGATCGAATTGCGCACCACAATGCCTGCCCCGGCGATGAACCCGATCATGGAGGTGGCTGTAAAAAAGGCCCTGGCCAGAGCGTGAGCCGGGACAATTCCGATAAGGGAAAGAGGGATGGGGGCCAGAATGACCAAAGGCACGGTATAGCTTTTAAACCAGGCCACTACCAAAATGTAAATGAGGATCAAACAAACTCCAAAAGCGATGCCCAGATCACGGAAGACCTCGTAGGTGACGTGCCATTCACCATCCCATTTGATCGCCCATTCCTTCTCAGAAAAAGGGAGTTTCGTGTAATAGATCTCAAGGTGTCCGCCATCTGGGGCCGGCAGTTCCTTGAGGATTCTGTTGATTTTGAGGATGCCATAGATCGGGCTTTCCTCAAGCCCGGCCATATCACCAACCACATAGACCACCGGATGGAGATTTTTGTGATAGATGGGATGAGGCACCACCTTCTTTTCCCAATGGGCCACCTCGGCCACCGAAACCATCTCTCCTTCACGATTTTTGACTTTGAGGCTCGAAAGATCTGGCAGGGAGGAACGATCCTGCCGGGCATATCGCACCTTGAGTAAGACGTCTTCCCGCGCGTCAGGATCGTGAAAAAGTCCCACGGGATACCCAGAAAGGGCGGCCTCCACTACCTGAAGAACCCGCTGGGGACTCACCCCAGAAAGAAAGGCCTTGTCTCGATCTACCACCAGACGCCATTCCACCTGGGGATCAGTCATATACCAGCCTACATCCACCACACCCGGCGTCCGGGCAAAGATGTCTTTGATTTTGCGAGCCAGCTCGATCTGTTTTTCGTAATCCGGCCCATAGACCTCGGCCACCAAAGTCTGAAGTACTGGAGGCCCAGGTGGTATCTCCGCCACCGTAAGGGTTTTTACCCCGAGTTCTTTGGCCACCGGCTCAAGAAGCTGGCGCACCCGTTTGGCGATCTCATGGCTCTGTAAAGATCTCATGTCTTTAGGGACCAGATTCACCTGGATATCACAAACGTTGTCCCCTTCACGAAGGTAATAATGCCGGATGAGACCGTTAAAGTTGAAAGGGGCTGCTGTACCCACATAGAGCTCAAAATCCGTGACATATGGTTCCTCGAGGAGCTTGCGTCCCAAGGCCTCAGCCACCCGCCCGGTCTTCTCAAGGGGGGTTCCCTCTGGCATGTCCAGAATGATTTGGAACTCGCTCTTATTGTCAAAAGGTAGCATCTTGACTCGAACCACCTTGAAATAAAAAAGGGAACAGGAGAGCACAAAAAGCAGGCTTACTAGAAAGAGAAATCCCCATCGCCAGGCTACACTCCGGATGAGATGTCCCATCATCCAACGATAGTAGCGGGTAATAAGTCCTTCCTTTTCTTCTTCTCCAGGACGTCGGGAAAGAAAGTGATAGGCTGTCCAGGGGGTGATGATGAAGGCCACAATCATAGAAAGGATCATGGCCACTGAGGCCCCTACGGGCATGGGACGCATATAGGGCCCCATGAGCCCTCTTACAAATCCCATGGGAGCAATGGCCGCGATGACCGTAAAAGTGGCCAGGATGAGAGGAGCCCGCACCTCGTTGACCGCCTCAATGATGATGTCTTTGAAGGGTCGTCCTCTGTTCTCAGGAAGTCTTAGATGTCTAACGATGTTCTCTACGTCCACGATGGGGTCATCTACCAGGATTCCGATGCAAAAGATGAGGGCAAAGAGGGTGACGCGGTTCAAGGTGTAACCATAGAGCCAGTAGACCGCTAGCGTGATGGCCAAGGTGACGGGCACGGCCACCATAACCACCAGACTGGCCCGGGCCCCAAGAAAAAGACCGATGAGCACCGCGACCGAAACCGTAGCGATAATCAGATGTTCCAGGAGTTCATCGGTCTTCTCCTTGGCAGTTTCGCCATAGTTTCTGGTTACCGTGACCTGAACGTCACGAGGAATGAGATATCCTTTAAGGAGTTCGATCTTTTCCAATATCTCGTTGGCCAACTTGGTGGCATTTTGTCCCTTTCTTTTGGCAATAGCGAGCGAAACGGCGGGAAAAACTTCCCCGGGCTCGGCTCTGATGCCCTTTTCTTCAGCCGCAGGGCCAGGAATAAAAAGGACGTAGTTATCGGGCTCTTCCGGTCCGTCTATTATTCGCGCCACATCGCGGAGATAGACCGGTTTGCCAGCCACGGTCTTGATAACGGTTTGTTCCAGGTCTCGCACGTCCCGGAAGAAATTGGAGAGACGTACCACAAATTGATAATTTCCCTCCCGAAAAGAACCCACGACACGTGCTTGATTTTGTTGGCGGATGAGCTCGGCGATCTCTATCGGATCAAGTCCCAAGGCGTAAATCTTTTCCGGATCAGGCTCAATGCGAACCTCCCGTCTCAACCCACCTTTAATGAAAGTCTCCGAGATGCCCGGGATCTCCCGTATCTCATCGTCCACTTCTTTGACGATGCGGCGCAAGGTGAATGCATCATAGCCCCGGCCCCAAAAAGTGAGCACCACAATCGGAACGTCGTCGATGGAGCGAGGTTTGAGCAAGGGCATGGAACAGCCCGGGGGGATCCAGTCCAGGTGTTGATAAAGCTTGGCATAGGTCTTGACCAGACTCTCTTCCACGTCCTCGCCCACATAAAAACGCACCACAGTGAGGGCCCGGCCGTTCATCGCCGTGGAATAGACGTATTCTACTCCAGGGATTTCCCAGAGGAGCTTTTCCATAGGATAGATCACACGGTTTTCAATCTCCTTGGCCGTGGCCCCTGGCATCTCTACGAAGACGTCAATCAGCGGGACGACGATCTGAGGTTCCTCTTCACTAGGGGTGTTGAGAACCGCAAAGATGCCCAACAAAACAGTAGCCAGGATGATGATAGGGGTGAGCTTTGAATCGACAAAATAGGCGGTAATGCGTCCGATGAAACCGTGTCGAAGATCCATGGCTTATTTGATCCGATCTCCGTCGTGAACCTTTTCGAGGTTTGAGACCACGATCTTTTCTCCAGCCGAAAGTCCAGAGAGAACCTCCACGAAAAGGGGGCTCTTGCGGGCCAGGGCAAGCTCCTCAGGAGCCTGGGCCGGGAGGAAGCGGCCCTTCTCTCGCCTGAAACTCTTGCCCAAACGGAGGACCCGAAACCGAGCGGTGCCATCGGACTCAAGCACCATCGCTCCGGTTAGGTCTCCCCTGGCCACCACCGCTTTCCAAGGGATAAGCAAGGCCTCACGAACGGCCAGAGGAAAATAGAGCCGTCCGTAAAGGCCCGGACTCAGATCACTAGAGACCAGATCCAGCTTCACCCGAAAGGTGCGGGTCTTCGGATCTACCCGTCGAATGACTTCTGAGACCCGACCCCACAGTCCCTGATTCAGGGCTGGAAAGGAAAGCCAGTATTCTTGCCCCATTTTGACCCGAGGAAGCAGGGCCTCATCCAAGGAGACTTCAAATTGAAAGCCCGATGAGAGATCCTCCAGCAGGATCAAGGGCTGTCCAGCTCCCACAAAACTTCCCCTATCTGCAAAACGTTTGGCCACCAAGGCCCTCACCGGAGACTTGATCAGAGTGTAAGGGAGGATGCTCCGGGTTTCCGCCATCTTGGCCTCGATTTCTCTGGCCCGAGCCTTCAGGGCCTTCTCCTGGGCCAAAAGGGCCCTGTATTCTGCTTCCACGCGTTCAAATTCTTCTTTAGTAGCGGCCTTTTCTTCAAAAAGGCGCTTGAAGCGCTGGTAATTAGAGGCAGCGTAACGCACTCTGGCGGCAATCGCCTCTTTCTGTTTTTTCACCGCAGCCAGAGAAGCCGAAAGGGCCTTGAGTTGTTCACGAATGGGAAGATCGTCGATGTGCAGGAGAGGGGTGCCAGCTGAAACGACTTCCCCTTCCCGAACAAAAACCTCCTTGATGGTACCGGAAACCTTAGAAGAGAGGGTCAGTTGATTTCTGGCCCGCACCTGGCCGGAAAACTCACGGGCCGTGACGATCTTCTCTGGCACGATCACCATTGTTTCAGCTTCCACTTCTTTTATTTCTCGACCTTTGGTTTCGGGCTCTCTTTTGAGGCAGGAAGAACAAAGGCTCAGCATCAAAAAGAAGAGAAGGATTTTTTTCATTTCTTTTCCTCCCCAAGACTTCCGGTACGGAAGAGGAGTTCAGAGAAGGCCAGGCGAAAGGCGTAGAGAGCGTCCAAATAGTTGAGACGGGCCCTCTTGAGGGCGGTTTGAGCGTCGAGTAGTTCAACGATGATGGTCAGACCCTCCCGATAACGCTTCTCTACCAGACGCAAACCCTCCTCAGCCTGGGCCACCGCCGCTTTGGTTACTTGAACCTGTTTCCGGGCGGTGAGTACTTCAAGATAGGCCTTTTCCACCTCGTGTTTTATCCGCCGACGATAATGTCTCACTTCTTCGGCTTGAGCGGTTTCTTGAGCCCGAGCTTGCGCCAGGCGAGCACGGTCCCCAAATCCGTTGAAAAGATTGAAATCAAACTGGGCCCAAACAGTAAAGGCGTCTCCGGAAACTCCGCCAACACCGTTGGAATGGTATTCGTAGACGCCTCGCAAGTTTACAGCCGGCCAGAAATTAAACTTGGCCCCTCGTACCTCTTCTCCAGCCAGTTTCAATTTGGTTTCTTCCAATAAAAGGTCTGGCCGGTACTTGAGGGCTTTCTCTTGCCACTCGGGCAAAGGGGCGAGGGCAAAATCTGAAGGAAAGGAGACTTCTTTCGGTTCCCAAACCGTCTCAAGCGGCATCCCGAGAACCACGTTTAACCGCGAACGAGCCACTTCTACCTGGTTCTTGGCCGCCAGGAATTCCCTCTCAAGAGCTGCCACGTAAACTTCTGCTTGAAGCAAATCCGAGCGTAACGCCGTGCCGGCCTCCACCCTGGATTTTACGGTCTGAAGATTGGCTCTAGCGGTGTCCAGAGCTGCCTTAACCACTTCTGTACGCTTGCGAGCCAAAAGCAGTTCGAGATAGGCCCTTTCCGTTTCAAAAAGAATCCTTTGCTTCAGGCCTTCACGTAGCAGGTGGGCCATCTCCTCTCGGAGGCGCGCCTTACGATAGCCTACAATTTCCCGGCCCCGGTTGAAGATGGGCTGGGTCACAGAAAGTTCCGTTACGAGGTCTGTCCGAGGAGAAGGATAATTGAGACGGTCCAGCTGAAAATCTTCGGCACGAAAATATTGCTGAGCCAGCTTACTTGAAAAGACGTAGACCGGGCTGTCGCTTCTTTGATATACCTCTCGCAGGTCGATCCGTGGGAAGAAGCGGCTGCGAGCCACTCTGACCCCAGCCTGTGCCGCCTCTATCTGGGCTTGAGCAGCCCGGAGCTGTGGATTTCGCTCAAGAGCGATCTTCTTGGCCCTGGTCAGGTCTAAAGGTTCAGCCCAAACAGAGGCCCACCCTAAGACCAGCACCCCTAGAAGTAGAGCCAAGACCCTCACCGTGCCTCCTCTCAAGCCTTTTAACAGGGCGACTTACCCCTTTAACGCAGAGGATAGAACTCGGCAAGTTAGAAGCGCCGCCTCTCTCGCCGTCTCCTCTTCCAGGCCGGATCCTTTTTGCGTCCTTTGGTGATCTTACGAAAAGCCACCGTCTCTTCTTCCAAAGGCCTGGTTTTGACCTCTTTTGAACAGGATTCTAAGGGTTTCTCCCTCGCCTTGCGCTCGTAACGAGCCCTAAATTCTTCGTCCACCCTAGGACCGGAAAGGGCGGAAGAAGGGATCCAGGAAGAAAGATAGATCTTTTCAAGATAACGCTCAAAGATCGCCCCCTGTTCCATGGCCCGATGAGAATCGACCCGGATGACCAAAGCACCGCGGCGTTTGGCCAGACGTTCGGCTAGATTTTCATCTGGTGTAAGAACAATATTTTCTGCCGCTAGGCCTTCTCCAGAAACGCGTATCCAGGCCCTAGGTCGCACCGGAGTAAAGAGGACCCGGGGAGGGTTTTCTGCTACCTCGCGCTTGAGGATGCGTGGATCCATCTCTTCGGGTCGGACACGCACCAGAGTCTCTTCTTCGCGGAATTCGAAGCGCTCAGGCTTGAAAATCAAAAAGAAGTCATAAAGTTTCTTAAAACGCAGACCTTTAAAACCATCTACTTCCAGGAGGGCCCGATGGAGATCTTTGAGAGAGACAAAACCGGAAGTATCCAAAATGAGACCAAATTCGTCTGGTCGGCGAGCCAGCACATAAAAGAGCATCTTTTCCAAACGCCTTCGCTCCCGATCGGTCATTTTGAAATTTGACCCGCCCGCCTTCTTGTTCCATCAGATTTTAGCTCCCAAATCTACTCTTTCTTTCGGCCTTGTCTAGAAGAAGCGAAATTTTTTTAGATTAAAATCTTTACAAATAAGATCGGCGTAGATAAAGTAATTATGAAATCTTGCCGAAGAGGAAATAGGGTGTTAAATATTGTAGGTTCAAATTTTAAGCAAAACTTAGGCCGAAAGGGCAGGTGAGAAAAGGATGAAGAAAAAGGGGAAAGATTTGCGAGAAAAGCTCCTCGAAGCGGGAAAGGACGGCGCCATTACTTACGAGACCTTAAACGACCTCCTTCCCGAAGACTACGGGGACCCCAAGAAAATCGAAGAAATCTTCGATTTTCTCTACAAGAATAACATAGAGGTCCTCGATGAAAAGGAACTTTTCGAACGGGAGCATCCAGAGTGGCCTGAACGCTCTCCGGAGAAAAAGATAGAGGCGGTGGTCACCCAGGAAGAGTCTGAACCTGCTCCGGTGGAAAGCGAATCGGAAGAGGTTACCTCGGCTTATTTGCGAGAGATGGGCAAATACGAACTCCTGACTCCAGAGCGTGAAGAGGAGCTCTCCAAGATCATCCGGGGGGGTTTCCAGTTCATTGTAAACGCCATCATGGAGCACCCTTCCAAGCTTCCGGAAATGGAAGAATTACGGGAGACCATCCGTCTCTGGAAGAAGCGGGACCCGGGTCTGAAACCAAAGAAGAGCCATCTGAACCATATGCTGCGCACCGTGCGCAAGATCCACGAAAAATATCCTGAGGACGAATCCATTGCTGAACTCTGGCGACAGATCGAAGCGCGAGCCGCAGAAGTAGAAAAGGCCAAAGATGAAATGGTCAAGGCCAATCTGCGTCTGGTGGTCTCTATTGCCAAACGTTACATGGGCCAGGGTCTCTCACTGGCAGACCTTATCCAGGAAGGTAACCTGGGATTGATGAGGGCGGTCTTCCGGTTCGACTACAGCAAGGGCAATAAGTTCAGCACCTACGCTTCCTGGTGGATCAGGCAAGCCATTACCCGGGCCATCCTGGATAAGACGCGCACTATTCGCTTGCCGGTACATTTTCTCGAGTTGCGCAGCCAGTTCTTCAAGGCCTTCTATGAATTGGTAAAAGAGTTGGGCCGGGAGCCTACGCCAGCTGAAATCTCAGAGCGCACAGGGATCCCTCAGGACAAGATTTTGGCCATCTTCGAGGCCTCGAAAGAACCGGTCTCTTTGGAACTTCCCATTGGAGACGAAGACAGCACGCTTGGCGATTTCATCGAAAACAAAGACAGCCCTTCACCCTACGAACAGGTCAAAGACAAGGATCTTTCCGAAAAGATCCGCAACCTTCTCTCTACGCTTTCGCCACGAGAAGAAAAGATCATTCGGTTGCGTTTTGGAATCGGTGAGGAAAGTGAGTACACCCTGGAAGAGATCGGGAAACGTTTTGGGGTCTCTCGGGAACGTATCAGGCAGATAGAAAAGAAAGCTCTTTCGCGTCTCCGCCAGATGACGAAAAAAGACCATTTCAAATATTACTCTGATTGAGCTGAAGGGGCCCGCTAAAGCGGGCCCTCTTTTTTCGTGAGACTATGAAAGCCTATGTCCCCCGTCGAAGAGCTCGACCCCGAAGGAGGATCAAACTGGCTTTGCCTGGCCGGTGGTTTCTTTTTCTGTTGTCTTTCGTGTGTTTATTGGGTATTGGGCTCCATTTTTATTTTCAACATCAAATTCAAAGACTCTCCCGGGAAAAACAAACTCTCTTCCTCACCAGGGAACGTCTTGCCCGCCAAATTACCCGTCTCAAGAAAGACCCCTCGGCCTATGAAGAAATCGCCCGTCAAAAATATGGCTTGATTAAAGATGGCGAACGGCTAATTATCTTTGGAAACTAAAGTCTTCAGGGGAGGTTTTTATGTCGGTTTCCACCTCAGACTTTCGCCGAGGGTTGAAGATCGAATGGGAGGGAAAACCTTACGAAGTACTGGAGTTTCAACATTCCAAGGTGGCTAAGGGCCAGGCTACCGTTCGCACCAAGCTTCGTGATCTCATCACCGGCCGGGTACTCGAGGTAAATTTCCGCTCTGGAGATAAATTCGAGCGTCCGGATCTTGAAGAAAAAGAGATGCAATATCTTTATGCTGAGGGAGATCGTTATGTCTTCATGGATCTCGAAGACTACGATCAGGTTTATCTCGACAAGGAACAGCTGGGAGAGGCTTGGAAATATCTTCAAGAAAACATCGTGGTTAAGGTCCTCTACTACAGGGGACGCCCCATTGGCGTTGACCTTCCAATCACCGTCGAACTCAAAGTAGTAGAGACTGAACCCGGAGTAAGGGGAGACACGGTCTCTGGAGGTTCCAAGCCCGCCAAACTGGAAACTGGTGCGGTGATCAAAGTGCCTCTTTTCATAAATGAAGGAGACGTCATCAAGGTGGACACGAGAACCGGGGCTTATGTAGAAAGGGTGGAGTGATGCTTACCTTGAAAAAGCTACAACAATTCAAAGAATACATCGAAAGCGGTGCCTTTTTTGAGGATTTTGATCAGCGCCCGGCTGATGGTCAGGCCGAAATGCTCGATATGCTTGAGGTCCTTTTTGAAACCTGTGAAATTGCCGACCAGAAGCTGACCGAACATTTTTACCGGCGTTTGCGAGGCGAGGACGAAGGTGAGTAATGCCTTACTATATCCGAGCCAAGACCTATTATCGTTACGCTGAGGAACAACTGGCCGCAGCTGAAACCTCTCTGGCCACCGAGCCAGAAAAAGCCCTCAAATTGGCCCGGGAAGCCGTAGAGCGAGCGGCCCGGGCCCTGTGGGCCATTGTCCAGATCGAAGCTCCAAAGGAAAAACCTCCTCTTGAAAGGATCTTCAAAGAACTGGATCGGGCAGTGGAGCCTTGGCTGGCCAAAGAGATCCATAAGGCCTGGAGGAGGATCAATGAACTCCTCGAAAACCCCTCCAAAGAAGGAGCCCAAGAGGGCGTGGAGCTGGCCAAGTTTGTAGTCAGACGGACCAAAGAAGTGCTCGAACCCCTGATCGGCCCTACGGAGACCCTGCTCAAAAAGAAAAAACTTTATCTCATTTAGCCAGTCTAATCAAAAGGGGAATAACATGTAATTCGGGACTTCGCTCTTCCGTAGGCCCTAACTCCCAGCTTTCTATCCGAAAGGGCAGCTTCTCCTGAAGGCGTTCAATCATCCCCGCCAGATCGAGCATGGGATGACGAGCCAGGACCTCCGGCAGCCCCCAGGTCAGATTGCAAGCCAGACATTTACCAGGGCGAGCCTTGAGAAGGAGTTCGAGTCGCAGGAACCTATCCCTCAAACCACCAAAACCCAGACCCAAATCATAGGCTGGTTCCTCGCCAAAATAAAAGGCCTCAAAAAAGGATTCCACCCTTTCTCGGGGAAGGAGCTCTTCTAGAGTCTCAGGAGTAAAGAGCGCTTCGATCTCTTTCATCTCGCAACCTCCTTTAGAACCCGAGAGGATCTGGCAAAGGAAGACTATCAGGTTTGTCGCGAAGGACAAAGATGGGCCACCGGACAGCGGTGACAAAGGGGCTTTTTGGCCTTGCAAATCTGACGACCATGCTGCTGAAAGACATAAGGGATAAGACCCCAGTCTTCCTTGGGGATGATGTTCATAAGATCCCTTTCGATCTTGTTAGGATCTTTTTCTTCAGTAAATCCCAGGCGTCTGGCCAAACGCCTCACGTGAGTGTCAACCGGGATACCCTCCACGATACCATAGGCGTTGGCTAACACAATGTTGGCGGTTTTCCGGGCCACCCCTGGTAGTTTCAAGAGATCATCCATGTTGCGAGGGACTTCTCCCCCAAACTCCTCTACGATCATGCGGGCGGCTTCTTTTAAATAGCGAGCCTTTTGTTGGTAGAAACCCGTTGGTCGGATGTCTCTTGCTAGCTCCTCAAGGTCTGCTTCAGCGTAATCTTTGGCTGTGCGGTATTTCTTGAAGAGCAAAGAGG
Organism: uncultured Thermodesulfobacteriota bacterium; assembly: GCA_964630855.1. Classification (GTDB taxonomy): domain Bacteria; phylum Desulfobacterota; class Thermodesulfobacteria; order Thermodesulfobacteriales; family Thermodesulfatatoraceae; genus JAADCO01. The sequence continues at coordinate 23,657 of CAZVXP010000009.1, forward strand.
TAACTTCGTTTACCCGCTCATCAGTACATTGTGCAGAAAGGATGGTGGCTACCAGAAGTTCGAGTGGATTGCTAAACTTGAGGGCAATCCTGGCCTCAGGATAAGTCTTTTTGAGGATTTCTAGAATCTTCTGGAGTCTTTCCCGTTCCGCCGCGCTAAGGTCTTTGTCCCTTCGGGCTTGTTTCTTGGCCAAATGACCCCCCTAAAGATAGGCTTTGGTCCCTTCCTTCAGGTCATGCATCAGCTCTTGAAGAAGAATTTCCTCGCTCATCTCTTCCGAAGACCAATCTCTAAAAGCCGCTATCTCTGCCAAGCTCTTTTCAGCCACAGGAAGGGCCTTTTCCTTGACCAAACGACTGCTCAAAGTAGGACGCAGGGTTTCTGCCAGAATGAAAAAGGACATCAGACGACGAAAGACATTGAGATCGTAGGTATCGAGCTGGCTGCCTGCAGCCAGCTTTTCTTCACAAGCCCGCATAAGATGTTTGAGACGCTCCAAAAGGGGGATCTTAATCTGAGACTGGACCATTTCGTCAAGTTTGGTGTATTCCCAAGCAATGTCTGCGTATTCAGGCAGAGAAAAATCACGCATCATCAAGGATTCTCGAAACCATTCTGAAAAGCGTGTCTTAAGATAATCCACTAAGGTCATGAAATCGAGCTGTTCCCGATGAAAGCTCAATTCCTCGTAAGGTAAAGAAGAAAGTTCAGCAATTTGCCGCAAGTTGAAGGTGCCGGTATAGATGTGGAGAAGAGCTGCTAAGTAATGATAATTGGGAAAGATAATCCGTTTGCCCATGATGGTGGCCCGGGGGGGACGATGATGGTAACGATCAAGGGCCTCAATCACCCACTTGGCCGCCAGAAACATTCTAGCCATGACATCAAAATATCACGCTTTTTCCACTCTCCCAAGGCAGACCAGGAACAAACTCCTGTTGGTAGCCCTGCTTTATCTGGCTGAAGGGCTACCTTTTGGCTTCATTTATATTGCTCTGCCCGTGTATCTGCGCACCCAGGGGGTAGACCTGGTTCGCATTGGATTGCTCTCCCTGGCAGGATTGGCCTGGACTCTCAAGCCCCTCTGGGCCCCTCTTGTGGACCGCTACGGACGAAAATATCACTGGATGCTTGCGGCCCTCTTTGGTCTATGGGCTACGGTCTCCCTCCTGGCAGGAATCAACCCTCAAAGCGCCTTTTATCTCCCCCTGGTACTCCTCATGGCCTTTTTTTCCGCCACCCTGGACATCGCGGTGGACGGCTACACCATCGAACTCTTAGATGAAGAAGAACTGGGACCTGGCAATGGGGTCCGGGTGTCAGCGTATCGAGTGGCCCTCATCGTCTCCGGGGGTGGGCTGGTGGCTGTAAGCCAACTTTGGGGGTTTAAACCAACTTTCTGGGCCCTGGGTCTGGGTTTCATCATTCTGGCAACAGCCATCTTCCTTTGGCCTTCCTGCAAACGTCCAAGTCCCAAACAGGGGACGAGTCTCCTGACAGCCTACGTTGAGCCCTGGCGCGATCTCCTTTCACGGCCCTATATCTGGGCTGTGATCCCTTTTGTTCTACTCTTCAAACTACCAGACGCTATGATGGGTCCCATGATCTATCCCTTCTGGGTGGATCGCGGATTCTCCAGGGCTGAAATAGGCCTCATTTCTGGAAGCCTGGGAACCATTTTCAGCATCTGGGGCTCCCTTTTAGGGGGCTGGTTGACCAAGCTTTTGGGACTCTCCAAGGCCTTATGGACCTTGGGAGCGGCCCAAGCCCTCTCTAATTTGGGTTACGCCTACGCTGCTCTACCTCATCGAGGACATTTGGCCGTTTACCTGGCCTCCGTTACAGAAAGTTTTACCGGCGGGCTCGGTACCGCAGCTTTTCTGGCCTTTCTTATGCGCCTTTGTCGGAAAGAAATGAGTGCCAGCCAATATGCCCTGCTGGCCACCCTTTTCAGTTTTAGTCGGACACTGGCTGGAGCATTGAGCGGCTTCGGAGCTGAACGCTGGGGATACGCCACTTTCTTTTTCTATACCTTTCTTCTGGCTTTTCCGGCCTTCTTTCTCTTGCCATGGGTGCTAAAGTCCTTACAAAGCCAAACAAAAACGGTTACAATTAGCCCAAATCCGTCCAAGAACCGACAAGGAGGCGAAAATTAATGGCTAATATCGATAAAAAACGAGCCATCGAAGCGGCCATTTCCCAGATCGAGAAACAATTTGGGCGCGGTACCATCATGCGCCTGGGGGAAACCCCCAAGATCCGTGACGTGGCAGTCATCCCTTCCGGTTCTCTGGGACTCGACATAGCCACGGGTATCGGTGGTATTCCGAAAGGACGCATCACCGAGATCTTTGGTCCCGAGTCTTCCGGAAAGACAACCCTGGCTTTGCACGTCATTGCGGAAGCCCAGAAGAACGGAGGCACCGCGGCCTTTATTGACGCCGAACACGCCCTTGATGTTCACTACGCCCAAAAACTTGGGGTCAACGTAGAAGACCTTCTAGTCTCCCAACCCGACACCGGAGAACAGGCCTTGGAGATCGCCGAAGTCCTGGCTCGAAGCGGAGGCGTGGATGTCATCGTCGTAGATTCCGTAGCCGCTTTGGTCCCCCAAGCCGAAATAGAAGGTACCATGGAGGACATGCAGGTAGGACTTCAGGCCCGGCTCATGTCCAAAGCCATGCGCAAACTCACCGCTGCCATTTCACGCACCAACACCTCGGTCATCTTCATCAACCAAATCCGTCTGAAAATCGGGATGGGGGGCTATGGCAATCCAGAAACCACTCCGGGAGGGAACGCGCTCAAGTTCTACGCCTCCCTGCGCCTTGATATCCGACGCATTGGCACCATCAAAGATGGCAGTGAACCCGTGGGCAACCGGGTGCGAGTCAAAGTGGTAAAGAACAAGATGGCCCCACCTTTTAAGGAGGCTGAATTTGACATCTACTACGGAGAAGGAATTTCTCGCTATACCGAATTGCTTGATCTCGGGGTCAAGATGGGAATCATCGAAAAGAGTGGGGCCTGGTATTCCTACCAAGGAGAGCGTCTGGGCCAAGGACGAGAAAACGTCCGGCGCACCCTAGAAGAAAAACCCGAGCTTGCAACCGAAATCGAGACCAAAATCCGGGAACTAGCAGGCATCCCTGCTTTCCAACAGAGCTCTGAGGAAGAGACCAAGGCCTGATGATGCTTGCCACTCGTCTAGCTGGGCTTTCTTTCCTGGTAATAGGCGATGTCATGCTTGACCGCTATTTCTGGGGCGAGGTGGAACGCATCTCCCCTGAAGCCCCGGTACCAGTATTCAACTTGCGTCAGGTAACCCAAAGTCTGGGAGGGGCTGCGAATGTAGCCCATAACCTACGTGGACTTGGAGTGAAGGTTGAGCTGGCTGGCGTGGTGGGTCCTGACCCAGAAGGAGAAGATTTCCGTCGGCTGGCCGAAGAAAAGGGCATTGGCCTCTGCGCCCTGATAACGGACGAAGCCCGTCCCACCACGGTGAAGACCCGGATCATCGCTCATTCCCAGCAACTCCTCAGGATCGACGTGGAAGAAAAGGCCCCCCTGTCCCAGAAAACCGAAAACGAACTAAAAAAGCGTCTGGAAGATCTTTGGCCCCACGTAAAAGGGGTCATCATTTCTGACTATGCCAAAGGGGTCTTCAATGGCGGCGAGCTCGTACAATATGTTATTGACCAGGCTCGTCGAAGAAGACTGCCTGTCATGGTTGATCCCAAAGGGCTCGATTGGTCCCGCTATCGGGGGGCCACCTGCGTTACTCCCAACCTGCGAGAACTACAAGAAGTAGCCAAGGCAGAGGGTCTTTATCAGGCGGAAATCCCGGAAATATGTCAGGTCCTTTGCCAGCGGTATAATTTTGACTTTCTTTTGGTTACCATGGGACCAGAGGGAATGTATCTCCACCATCCCGAGGTAAGAGGACACTTTGCCGCCCGGGCCCTTGAAGTATACGACGTTTCTGGAGCGGGAGACACGGTGGTAGCCACCCTCGCTGCCTTCTACGCTGCCGGTTTCCCCGTAGAACAAGTGGTAGAGATAGCCAACCGGGCCGCTGGAATCGTGGTTGGTAAGGTGGGTACCCAACCTGTACTGCTCAAAGAATTGGAAGAAGCGCTAGGGGCCTCAAAATGAGCCATCGTTCCGCCCTTAAACGTTTCCTGGACGAATGGCACACCCTTACCTTCTACGAAAAATTCGAAGAAGTAGTAAGCCTCATCCTCACGGCTATTATTGCTTGTATCATTGTCATCGCCCTCCTGAATCTTGTCCGCGAGACCGTCCTTCTTCTCTGGAAAACCGGCCTTGACCCACTTGATCACAAGGTATTCCAAAAGATTTTTGGTATGATTATGACCCTTCTCATCGCCCTAGAATTCAAACACTCTATTCTCAAAGTTACTTTGCGAAAAGAGGGCCTAGTTCAGGTAAAAACTGTTATCCTCATCGCCCTCCTGGCTCTGGCTCGCAAATTCATCATCCTCGATTTCAAGACCACGCCTCCTGCCAAAATCGCAGCCCTTTCCTTGGCGGTCTTGGTCTTGGGAGGGCTTTACTGGCTGCTGCGCGAACAATACCTGCGTTACCGGGAATAATCGGAAAGCAGCTCTCGCCTTTCCCGTCGGCGTCTGTCAAGGGGAAGTTTCAAGGAAACGATGGTCGGTTGACAGAGGTGAGTTACTTCCAGTTTTCCGTCTAGTTCTTCGGCGATCCGAGAGGCCAAAGTGAGCCCCATGCCAAGATGACCGGGTTTGGTGCTAAAGAAAGGATTGAAAACAAAAGGCAAAGACTCTATGCTGATTCCATCGCCATAATCTGCCACTTCGAAGACCACCCCCTGACCTTCAAGTCTGACTCTCAGTTCCACCGGCTGGGTGATAGCCTTCAGCTGGTGGGCTTCAAGGGCGTTTTTGATCACTTCGTTCAAGGCTTCAAGGAGCAGAGACGGATCGGTATAAAAGGCGGCTAGCTCCGCTTTGGAAGAAGAACAGAGTTTCAACTCTGGTGGATCTCCCGAGAGCTCGAGACGGAACCTCTCACGAACAAGATCCAGGACTTCCGAGACCTGGATCAATTTAAAGCGCGGCGTTGGCAGGAGCACAAACCTTTCCAGGGCCTCAAGGAGCTCTTCTAATCTCTCGCATTGGTAAATAATGGCTGAGGCGTAGGATTCCACCTTGGTCGGTTTCTCCCTGAGGCGTCGAGCCAAACCACCAATTACCAGGATGGGATTGCGCACGTGATGCGAGATGTCTGCCAGCATTCTCCCTAGAAAAACAAGATGCTTGGCCTCCCTCATGGCCCGCTCAAGGTTCTTAAACTCCGAAATGTCCTGGAAAGTAGCTACCAAGAAACCCTTCTGCTCCTCTTGGGGCTGGTAATAAACCAGGCTGAGCAGGGCCACAAAGGGTTCCCCCTGGGCTGGAACCAGCAGAATTTGTCCTTCGTAGCTTCCCTCAGTTTGGGCCAGGGTACGGATGTTCGGAAAAAGGACCCGCCGATCCTTCTCTTCAAGGAAGCGATCAAACTTTTTCCCTTCAAGCAAAGTCTCACCCAGAAGATCCTTGGCGTGACGGTTAGCCACCAGAATGCGACCATCTTCTTCAAGGAGGATAATACCTGTGCGTACCAGATCGAGCAGATCCCGAAAGAGATAAAGGGGAAGACTTTCTTTGAGTTGATTAAAAGTGGTCGACATATCCAAAAACAAAGAGGCCCGGCTTTAGCCGGGCCTTTTCTATCAGTCTTTCTTTTCTGTCTCCCTTGGTGGACTCTGATCTTGAGAAGGAGAGACGGTCTTTTCTTCCGAACTACCTTCCCCTACTTGACTTGCTTCAGCTGCTTTTGAGGTCTCGCCTTCGGCTTGCGGCTGGGAGGCCTCTTCTTTTTTGGTAGCTTCGATCTCTTCTTCGCTTTCAACTCCGGAATCAGTGGCAACTGCTTCATTTGAGGCTCCCTCTTGAACCGCTGGAGCCGCCTCCTCAACGTCGGTGGTCTCAGACTTGACCTCCGGGGCCATGGCCTGCGCTTCAGCCTCTTCCTTGATCTTCTTGGGGGAACGTTTGTGTTCAAGCTTGTCGGTAACTAGCTCAATGAAGACCATCATGGCTGCATCACCACGGCGAGGACCAAGGCGCACAATCCGGGTGAAACCGCTTTCACGATCCAGATATCGTTCCCTAAGCTCACTAAAGAGCTTCCTCACTACGGCCTTGTTGGGCAGAATGGACAAGGCTTGTCGCCGGGCGTGCAGATCTCCCCTCTTGGCCAGGGTGATCATCTTGTCTGCCCATCGGCGTAATTCCTTGGCCTTGGCTTCCGTGGTCTTGATGCGTTCGTGCACGAAAAGGGCGATTAAGAGGTTACGAATCAGGGCCTTACGGTGCTCCCATTTGGTCACCAGACGCCGACTTCTCTTCCTGTGCCTCATCTTTCCTCTCCCTAATGAGCTTCTTCTTTGGGCTCTTCCTCAGGTGGTTTCCAATCCGGAATCTGCATTCCGAACTGGAGTCCCATCTGTTCGAGAATCTTCTTCAACTCGTTGAGACTCTTACGCCCAAAATTCTTGGTCTTGAGCATTTCTGATTCGGTCTTCTGAACCAGCTCTCCAATGTAACGAATATTGGCGTTCTTGAGACAATTGGCTGAGCGTACGGAAAGCTCAAGCTCGTCTATTTTCTTGTCGAGATATTGATAATATTCCGGCTTCTTTTCTGCTTCGGCCTTGGCTTCGGCTTCTCCTTCTTCCTCGGTGAAGTTGATGAAGACCGTAAGCTGATCTTTTAGAATCTTAGCAGCAAAGGCCAAGGCATCCGCCGGATCCACCGTTCCATCAGTCCAGATCTCCATCACCAAGCGATCAAAATCACTGCTACGGCCTACGCGGGCTTGCGTCACAGTAAAATTGACCTTCTTGACCGGAGAGAAAATAGCATCTACCGGAATAACTCCAATCTCTTCAGCCTTGGCCGGATCTGCAGGTAAATAACCTTTGCCCCACTGGACGTGGAGCTCCATCTTCAGTTTGCCCCCTTTGGTGAGGGTGGCAATGTGATGGTCCGGATTTACGATCTCGGCTTGGCCGTCGGTCTGAATATCCGCAGCCTTGACCTCTCCTTCGCCTTCTTTCTCTAAGCGAAAAACCTTGGGCTCTTCATCTAGGAGTCGAAACCTGACGCCCTTGAGATTGAGAATAATGTCAATGACATCTTCCACCACGCCTGGAAGGCTGGTGAATTCATGAGCAGCCCCGTCGATCTTTACCCAGGTGATCGCCGCCCCCTGCAAAGAGGAGAGCAAAACCCGTCGCAGGGCGTTGCCCAACGTCACGCCAAAGCCCCGCTCCAGAGGCTCGATAACAAACTTGCCATAGAAGGGAGGCCGGCTGTCTTCGTCCACCTGCACTCCCTTCGGTTTGATCAATTCCAGCCAGTTGCGACTGATTGGTACCTTGGTCTCCGCCATACTCTCACCCTCTCCTGATTACCGGGAGTAGAACTCGACGATGAGCTGCTCCTGGATGGGCATCGTTACGTCTTCGCGGGTTGGCAGGGCCTTCACCACACCCTTGAATTGGTCTTTGTCCAGCTCAAGCCACTGCGGAATTCCCCGCCGTACCACCGCTTCCAAGTTATCGATAATAAACTGGTTCTGACGATATTTTTCTTTTAGTTCGATCACGTCACCGGGTTTCACCTGATAGGAGGGAATATCCACCGTACGACCATTCACCTTGAAAAGCCCGTGGGCTATCATCTGCCGGGCCTGCATACGAGAGGAAGCAAAACCGAGCCGATAGACCACGTTGTCAAGCCGTCTTTCCAAAAGTTGAAGGAGATTGTGACCCGTCTGGCCGCGCATTCGGTCAGCCCGGTCAAAATAACGTTTAAACTGCTTTTCAGACACACCGTAGATCCGCTTGACCTTCTGTTTCTCACGCAAACGGATACCGTAGTCCGAACGCTTGGCCCGCATCTGGGCCTGACCATGTTGTCCCGGAGGATAACTCCGGCGCTCAAAGGCACACTTATCACTATAACAACGCTCTCCCTTTAGGAAGAGCTTCATCCCTTCCCGGCGACACAAACGACAACGAGGCCCGGTATATCTTGCCAAGGTTCCTTTCCTCCTTCCTTCTCGGGATTAAATCCTTCTCTTTTTTGGGGGACGACAACCGTCGTGCGGAATAGGGGTCACATCTTTGATCAAAGTGATTTGAAAACCAGCCGCCTGGAGGGCTCGCAAGGCCGCTTCACGCCCTGCCCCCGGCCCTTTTACATAGACCGCCACCCGACGCATTCCATGCTCCATGGCCCGCCGGGCAGCTGCTTGAGCAGCCAGTTGCGCGGCGTAAGGCGTCCCTTTACGGGATCCTTTGAAACCTTCCGTCCCTCCACTGGCCCACGCTACCGTATTACCCTGCTTATCAGTAATAGTAACAATCGTGTTGTTGAAAGTGGCATGGATGTGGGCAATACCTTCGGGAATATTTTTCTTCTCTCTTTTCTTTCCTCTGGCTCTCCGACGCTTAGCCATCTCTCCTCACCCCTTATTTTTTACGCCTGCGCAAAGAAGAAGGCCTTGGACCTTTCCTGGTCCGTGCGTTACTCCTCGTACGTTGCCCACGCACCGGAAGACCCATCCGGTGGCGCAGACCACGATAACAACCCATGTCCATGAGACGCTTGATGTTACTGGCCACTTCTCGCCGCAAATCACCCTCCACCTTGTGTTCCCGTTCCACAATGTGACGAATCCGCGTTAGCTCTTCTTCAGTGAGATCCTTGGTCTTCTTGTTCCAATCTACTTCAGCCTTGGTCAGGATCTTTTGAGCCAAAGTGCGCCCAATACCATAAATATAGGTGAGGGCGATTTCTATACGCTTGTTGTCCGGGATATCTACTCCTGCAATACGTGGCAAGGCTAGGCCCTCCTTTCTCTTTAACCTTGTCTTTGCTTATGACGCGGGTTTTCACAAATAACCCGCACAATCCCTTTTCGCTTGATAATCTTACATTTCCGGCAACGCTTTTTAACCGACGCCTGAACCTTCATCGTACTACCCCTTTCGACGATCTTTTTTGGAACCACGATAAACAATTCGCCCGCGAGTAAGGTCATAAGGTGAAAGTTCCACGATCACTTTGTCCCCTGGTAAGATACGGATATAATGCACCCGCATCTTCCCAGAAATATGGGCCAGGACCTTGTGACCCGTCTCTAGCTCTACTCGAAACATTGCGTTGGGAAGTGCTTCTACGACCGTCCCTTCCACCTGAATGGCATCTTCTTTTGGCATAGGCGCTCCTCAAATCTTAGAAAGAATCTCTGGACCTCTGGCTGTAATGGCTACAGAATGTTCAAAGTGAGCGGCAAGTCCTCGATCTTTGGTGACGGCCGTCCAGCCATCGGCTAACACTTCCACTTCATAACTCCCTGTCACCACCATGGGTTCAATGGCCAATACCATACCCGCCATAAGCTTGGGTCCCTTACCGGGTCGCCCATAGTTGGGGACCTCCGGGGGCTCGTGCAATAATTCTCCTACTCCATGACCTACAAAATCACGAATGACGTTATAGCCGTGACCTTCAGCATGACGCTGAATAGCCACCGAGATATCCTGCACGCGGTAACCAACCCGGGCCTTATCAATAGCCCGATAAAGGGCTTCTTCCGTAACCTGCATCAACCGGCGCGCCTCCTCTGAGATCTCACCTACGGCCACCGTGATCGCCGCATCTCCGATGTAGCCCTCGTATACCGCTCCAAAATCAAGACTCACTATGTCCCCTTCCTTGAGAACCTTTTCCTTAAGAGGCAATCCGTGAACTACCTCTTCGTTCACAGAGACACACAAACTAAAGGGGTAGCCCCGATAACCCTTAAAAGCCGGGCGGGCCCCCCTTTTTTGAACAATCTCTTCGGCAATGCGATTAAGATCCCAGGCCGAAACCCCGGGTTCAATAATCTCCCTTAGGTTTTCTAAAACTTCTGCAACGATAGCATTTGCTTTACGCAATAAATCTATTTCCCAGGGGGCCCTCAACTTTATCTTGGAAGACCCCCTGGCTTTGGGCAACAATTTTGTCTTTCTCAAAATCCTATCCTAGGACCTGAACGATTCGATTGAAAATCTCTTCAATGGAGCCCATGCCATCAATGCGATGAAGAACACCCTTTTGTTCGTAATAAGCAATAATGGGCTCTGTTTGCTCGTGATACACCTTTAAACGGTTACGTACCGTCTCTTCGTTATCATCCGGACGTTGATAAAGCTCACCGCCACAGACATCACACTTATTATCTTCCTTAGGCGGTTTGAAGATAACATGATACATCATGCCACACTTCTTGCAAGTGCGACGCCCGGTGAGCCGCTTGACAAGCTCCTCATCCGGCACGTCTATCAGGATGGCGTAATCGATCTTTTTACCCATCTTTTCAAGGAGCTTATCAAGCGCCTCGGCCTGCGGAACCGTCCGCGGAAATCCATCCAGAATAAAACCCTTTTCACAATCGGGCTGCTTAAGCCTTTCTTCTACCATCCCCAGAACGATCTCATCCGGCACCAGCTGCCCCTTCTCCATGTATTCTTTGGCCTTTTTCCCGAGCTCCGTACCCTTGGAAAGGTGCTCCCGAAACATATCACCCGTGGAGATCTGGGGTATACCATATTTTTCAGCGATCATCTTGGCCTGTGTACCCTTACCTGCCCCCGGTGGACCCAAAAATACGATGTTCATGACCCCCTCCTTTCTAGGATTTAGCGTCGGCCTCGAAAACGGCCCTGTTTCAAAAGACCTTCATACTGTCTGGCCAACAAATGGGATTCGATTTGCGCCATGGTATCCATGGCCACACCAACCACTATCAAAAGAGCCGTTCCCCCGAAATAAAAAGGGACATTAAATTTCGCTATCAAAATCGAAGGCAAAACGCAAATGGCCGAAACGTACAGCGCACCGATTAAGGTGATCCTAGTGAGCACCCGATCGAGAAATTCGGCAGTAGCCCTTCCTGGTCGGATTCCTGGGACAAATCCACCGTATTTTCGGAGATTATCAGCCACCTCCTGAGGATTAAAGATGATGGCCGTATAGAAGTAGCAGAAAAAGATAATTAATATCACGTAGAGGAGCTCATAGATCAAATTCCCCGGACGAAAGAGCGAAGAAAACCTCTGCACTCCTTCAAAGGGAAGAAAAGTGGCCACCGTCGCCGGGAACATGAGCACCGAAGAGGCAAAAATAGGCGGAATCACCCCGGCCATATTTACCTTGAGTGGCAAATAAGAACTCTGCCCTCCCACTATTTGACGACCCATCTGTCGACGAGCGTAATGGATGGGAATGCGTCGTTGAGCCCGTTCCATGAAGACAGTAAAGGCTACCACCGCCACCACCAAAATGAGGATGAAGACCAAAAGGGCAGCTGAAAGCTCTCCGGTCTTAACAAAACGAATGGTGTTCATTACCGCCGAAGGAAGACGGGCCACGATACCGGCAAAGATGAGCATGGAAATACCGTTACCGATACCGTGCTCGGTCATCTGCTCTCCAAGCCACATAAGGAAAACCGTACCTGTAGTGAGGGTGAGCATGGTGAGCAAACGGAACCCCCAACCCGGAAACATCACGATAGGCTGCCCGTTAGGCCCTGTCATCCGCTCAAGCCCCATAGCGATCCCGAAGCCTTGCACCAAACAAATGGCCACCGTCAGATAACGCGTATAATAAGCAATCTTGCGGCGTCCCTCCGGACCTTCCCGCTGCATCTCTTTGATGCTGGGAAACACCACCGTTAGGAGCTGCAAAATAATGGAAGCACTAATGTAGGGCATTATACCCAGGGCACAAATAGAGAGCTTCCGCAGCGCTCCACCAGAAAACATGTCAATGAAGCCAAAGATGGTGCCTCCCGCGCGAGAAAAGAGGGCCACTAAAGCGTCCGCGTTGATCCCCGGTGTAGGGATCTGGACAGCAATCCGATAAACCGCCAGGGCCCCTAAAAGAAAAAGGAGCCGCCTACGCAGCTCCGGAATATTGGCAAAACTTTCGATCCCTTGTGGTTTAAACACGGTTGGCTCCTAAAGGGGAATTATCTCTACCGAACCCCCTGCGGCTTCGATCTTCTCTTTGGCCGACCTGGAAACGGCGTGCACCTTTACTTTGAGCGCTATCTTGATCTCGCCGTCACCCAAGAGTTTCACCGGACGAGGCTGACCTTTGAGCAGCCTGCGCTCTCGCAAGACCTCCGGGGTCACTTCCTCTCCTGCCGAAAACTTCTTCTCCAGATCTGACACGTTTAATACAACATACTCCACCCGGAAGGGGTTCTTGAAACCCCGTTTTGGGAGACGCCTCAAAATGGGCATCTGCCCACCTTCAAACCACGGCGGGACACCACCCCCTGTCCGGGCTTTCTGCCCCTTGTGCCCTCGACAGGCCGTCTTGCCGTGCCCCGAACCCGGACCACGCCCCACACGTTTGACCTTCTTTTTCGAACCCGGAAACGGTTTCAAATTGGAAAGGCTGATCCCTTCAGCCATCGATTTCCTCCACCTGAACTAAATGTTTGACCTTCTCTATCATCCCTCGAATAGCAGGGTTGTCTGGCCGAATAACCGTGTGTCGAATACGCCGCAATCCCAAGCCCGCAATGGTCGCACGTTGTTTCTTGGACCAACCATGCTTGCTTCTAATGAGGGTGATCTTAAGCTGCTTCGCCATGGCTTTCACCCGCTTCCTCTAAGGATATCCCTCGTTTCTTGGCCACGTATTCCGGACTCTGTAAAGATTCCAGGGCCCGAAAAGTGGCCTTGACCACGTTGTGCGGATTGGTGCTCCGAATACACTTGGTCACCACATCCCGGATCCCTACGGCATCCATGATGGCCCGTACCGTGGAACCAGCAATAACACCGGTGCCAGGAGGGCCTGGCTTAAGAAGCACCTTGGCTGCCCCGTATTCCCCAATAATAGGATGGGGAATGGTCCCTTCCTTCACCGGCACCTGGATCATGTTTTTTCGGGCCTTTTCCAGGGCCTTCCGGATGGCATCCGGCACCTCTGGTGCCTTGCCCAATCCGTAGCCCACACGACCAGCCCCGTCACCTACCACCACGATGGCGGAGAAACGGAACCGCCGACCACCTTTGTGGACTTTGGCCACCCGATTGATAAAGATAATCTTCTCAATGAGCTGTTCTGACTCTTTTGGCGATGCCACCAAGGCTCTTCCCTCCCTTAAAACTCTAAGCCTGCTGACCGGGCTCCATCAGCCAGGGCCTTCACCCGGCCGTGATATTTATAACCTCCACGATCAAAGGCCACCTTTTTGATACCCGCCGAAACTGCTCGTTGCCCCAAAAGCTCTCCCACCGCTTTGGCCACCGCCGTCTTACCACCTTCTTTCTTGAGATCCGACCACTTCTGCCGGATCTCCGGGGTGAGCGAAGAAGCCGCTACCAAGGTGCGCCCGGTGGTATCATCAATAATTTGCGCGTAGATGTGCTTACAAGACCGAAAAACCGAAAGTCTCGGCCGTTCCGGTGTCCCGAAAATCTTCTTACGAACCCGGCGTTTTCTCCGCAAACGCCTAAGGAGTTTCTTGCTCGTCTTCCCCATGGTTCCGCTACCCCTTCAACTATTTCTTGCCGCCCTTGCCGGCTTTCCGCAGGATCTTCTCATCGCTATATCGGATACCTTTTCCCTTGTAAGGCTCCGGAGGTCTAATCTTCCTGATATTGGCCGCCGTCTGCCCCACAAGTTCCTTATCTATACCCTCCAGGATAATCCGAAACTGGACCTCTCCTGCTCCACGCTCCACCTTGGCGTTAATCCCTGGAGGGAGCTCGAACTCCACCAGATGAGAATAACCAACGTTGAGAACCAGGGTGTTACCCTTGAGTTCAGCCCGATATCCCAACCCTACGATATCCAGAGACCGAGTAAAACCCTGGCTCACTCCAGTAACTAGGTTGTTAATCAAGGCCCGGGCCAATCCGTGGAAGGCCTTAACCTTTTTGGCCAAACGTTTTTGTGCCTGAGCTGGGAGAACCCGGATCTCATTTCCTTCCACTTTTACCTCTACCAGCGGAGGAATGGGCTTCTCTAGGCGACCTTTGGGCCCCTGGACGCTGATTATTCCATCTTTTATCTCTACCTTAACTCCCTGTGGAATAGGGACTGGTCTCCTACCGATTCGCGAAAGCATATTCCTTCACCTCGCTACCAAACTTCACAAATCACTTCGCCGCCAATACCCCGCCGCCGGGCCTCATGATCTGTCATAATGCCTTGAGAGGTGGAAATAATAGCAATCCCGTAGCCTCCCACCACCTTAGGTAGTTCGTCCTTTTTTACGTAGACCCGTCGGCCGGGTTTGGAAATCTTACGCATCCCAGCAATTACGGGCCGTTTGTTTTCGTCATATTTGAGCACGATCTCGATCTTGCCCTGAGGACCCTCCTGAAGAAAGCGATAGTCCTCTATGTAACCCTCTTCCTTGAGGATCTTGGCGATGGCCAGCTTCATCTTGGAAGCCGGAATCTCTACCGTCTTGTGCCGCACCATGGAGGCGTTTCTGATGCGGGCCAACATATCAGCAATAGGATCTGTCATCATGGCGCACACCCCTACCAACTAGCTTTTCTTACACCTGGAATCTTGCCTTCAGAGGCAAGCTTACGAAAACAGATCCGGCACAGGCCAAAACGCCGGATGTAAGCCCGCGGACGCCCACAAATAGAGCAACGGTTCCTTTTACGTACCTTGAACTTGGGTTCCTTGAGGGCCTTTACAATTTGCGCTTTGCGAGGCATGTTCTATCTCCTTTTGAAAGGCATTCCGAGGAGCTTGAGTAACTCAAAGGCTTCCTCGTCCGTCTCAGCCGAGGTAACGAAAGTGATGTTCATACCCTTAATCTTCTCCACTTTGTTGGGGTCCACCTCGGGAAAGATAGTGTGATCCGTAATGCCTAAAGTGTAGTTACCCCGACCATCAAATCCTCTCGTTGGCACGCCTCGGAAATCTCGCACCCGCGGCAGGGCCACGTTAACCAGACGGGTAAAAAAGTCATACATACGTTGCCGCCTCAAGGTGACCATTACCCCGATGGGCATGCCCTCTCGCAACTTAAAAGCTGCAATGGACTTCCTCGCCCGGCGAATACTGGGGCGCTGACCAGATATTATGGCCAGCTCTTCCACCGCCTGGTCGATGATCTTTGGATTTTGGACCGCCTCCCCAAGCCCCATGTTGAGGACAATCTTCTCGAGGCGCGGCACTTCCAAACGATTGGTATAACCAAATTTTTCCATCAGCTGGGGCATCACTTCTTCCTCGTAATACTGTTTGAGCCAGGACATGACCTTCCTACTCCTTCGCCTCTATTATCTCTCCGCATTTTTTGCACACGCGAACCTTGGTCCCGTCTTCCAAGATCTTACGTCCGACTCTTACACCACGCGTACATTTGGGACAGAACACCATTAGATTGGAAACATGTACCGGTGCTGGTTTCTCAACGATTCCTCCCTCCGCATAAGGGGTAGGACGCATATGACGCTTCACAATATTTACTCCTTCCACAATGGCCCGCTGTCGCCTGGGAAAGACCTGAAGCACCCGCCCAATCTTGCCCTTGTCTTTTCCGGCAATTACGACCACCTGGTCGTTCTTCCGAATGTGAAGCTTTACCTGATGTGGTTTGACTCCCCTTTTGGCTTTACTTCTAAAAAGTGGCATGGCTCTCCCCTCACAGCACTTCTGGCGCCAAAGAAATGATCTTCATGAAGTGTTTGGCCCGCAACTCACGACCTACCGGACCAAAAATACGGGTCCCTACCGGTTCACCCCATTGATTGATGAGAACCGCGGCGTTTTCGTCAAACTTGATCAACGTTCCGTCGGAGCGGGGCTGCTCTTTCTTGGTTCGTACCACCACCGCTCGCACCACGTCTCCCGCCTTTACCTTAGAGTTTGGCAGGGCCTCCTTCACCGAGGCGATGATCACGTCTCCAATACGAGCGTAGCGACGACCGGAGCCTCCAAGCACCCGGATACACATGATTTTCTTTGCTCCGGAGTTATCAGCCACGTTGAGATAAGTTTGTTGCTGAATCATGGTCCCTCACCACCTCTTATCCTTGCGCTTCTTGAGGCTGCTCCGCCTTGTCGAGAACCTTGGCCCGCTCAAGGATCTGACGCACCCGCCAGCGCTTGTGTTTGGAAAGCGGGCGCGTCTCCTCAATCAAGACCTTATCCCCAATACGACAGGCGTTGTCCTCGTCGTGCGCCATAAACTTTTTACGCCGCCGGACGTATTTTTTATAGAGCGGATGTTGCACCAGCCGCTCCACCATGACCACCACGGTCTTGTCCATCTTGTCACTAACTACTATTCCTACAAACTGTTTCCGGTTCGGCTTGTTCTCCTTCATACCGCTACCCTTTTAAAGATTAACGAATCCCTAGTTCTTTTTCCCGGATGACGGTGAGTACCCGGGCGATATCGCGCTTTACCTCGCGAATGCGCATGGGATTTTCAAGCTGATGAATAGACTTCTGAAAACGCAGGTTAAACAACTCTTCTCGCAATTCGCGCAGTTTTTCCTGAAGCTCCACGGTGGACAAACGGCGCAATTCTTCCGCTTTCATAAGCGATCCTCCCGCGAGACAATCTTACATTTGAAGGGGAGCTTTGCTGCGGCCAAACGCAAGGCCTCGCGGGCCACTTCCTCAGGAACCCCTTCGATCTCGTAGATGATACGTCCCGGCTTGATCACCGCTACCCAGCCTTCCACGTTGCCCTTACCTTTCCCCATTCGGGTTTCGGCTGGTTTCTTCGTGATGGGCTTGTCAGGGAAGACCCGAATCCAGACTTTGGCCCCTTTTTTGGCACAGCGCACAATAGCCACTCGTCCCGCTTCGATCTGCTGAGAGGTAAGCCAGGCGTGCTCTAGGGCCCGCAACCCAAACTCCCCAAAAGAGACCGCGTTCCCTCGCCAGGCCTTCCCCCGGTTACGGCCCTTTTGCTGTTTACGATACTTGACCTTTCGCGGCTGAAGAAGCATCTCCCATTCCTCCTAAAGACTTACCGGCGGCATCTCACCCTTCTCAGGTAAGACTTCTCCCTTGAAGATCCAAACCTTGACCCCTATAACCCCGTATTTGGTGATAGCCTCTGAGAAGCCATAATCGATGTCTGCCCGCAGCGTATGAAGAGGCACCCTTCCTTCACGATACCATTCCCTTCGGGCGATCTCTGCCCCACCGAGCCGTCCAGCACATTGCACCCGAATTCCTTGCGCCCCAAAACGCATGGCCAAGGCCACCGCTCGCTTCATCGCCCGCCGGAAGGAAACACGTCTTTCAAGCTGGGTGGCAATGTTTTCCGCTACCAACTGGGCGTCAAGTTCCGGACGACGAACCTCGATGATATCAATGTGAATTTCTTTACCCTCGGTCAGCTCTTCCAAGGCCTTCTTAAGGGCCTCTATCTCAGCCCCTTTCTTACCAATTACGATGCCAGGTCGAGCCGTATGAATAATGATGCGCACCTTGTTCGCCGCCCGTTCGATCTCTATCCTGGCAATCCCTGCGTGTTTCAAACGCTCTTTGATATAACGCCGGATCTTGTAATCTTCATGAACCAATTTGGGAAACTCGTTCTTGGCAAACCACCGAGAATCCCAGGTCCGCGTAATCCCTATCCTAAGCCCGATGGGGTTTACTTTCTGACCCAATGCTCACCCTCCTGCTTAAGGCTTCTCTTCAACCACAATAGTGATGTGGCTCGTACGTTTGAGGATCCGACTGGCCCGTCCGAAAGCTCGCGGCCAGATGCGTTTTAACCGCGGCCCCTCGTCCACGTAAGCTCGCTTTACGTAAAGCCGGTCAGGATCCATCTGATAGTTGTGTTCCGCGTTGGCAATGGCCGACTCCAACACCTTCTTCACCAGGCGTGCCGCCTTCTTGGGAGTAAAATTCAAGATGTTCAAGGCCTCTGATACCGGTTTCCCTCGGATAAGATCCACCACCAAACGCGCCTTGTAAGGGGAAATGCGCACGTACTTAGCCACCGCTCGCGCTTCCATAACTCAACTCCTATTTCTTCTTTCCTTTAACCTTACCTTTGTCTCCGGCATGCCCCCGATAAGTACGGGTGGGGGCAAACTCCCCGAGTTTGTGGCCCACCATATTCTCTGTGACGTAGACCGGAATAAACTTGTGCCCGTTGTGGACTGCAAAAGTTAGGCCTACAAACTCGGGCAAAATCACCGAACGCCGGCTCCAGGTCTTGATGACCTTCTTGTCTCCCGTCTCTATGGCCTTGCGAACCTTTTTGAGCAAGTGTTCGTCTACAAAGGGCCCTTTCTTCTTGGATCTTGGCATCTTTTACACCCCTTAGCCCTTGCGTCTTCTCACGATAAATTTATCAGAAGGCTTTTTGCCACGGGTCTTGAGTCCTTTGGCCAGCTGCCCCCACGGTGAACAGGGATGACGGCCACCATGGGTCCGACCTTCACCACCGCCCATGGGATGATCCACCGGATTCATAGCCACACCACGCACATGAGGTCGACGCCCCAACCACCGAGAGCGTCCTGCCTTGCCCAGGGTGACGTTTTCATGGTCGATGTTGCCCACCTGACCGATAGTTGCCCGGCAATTTTCGTGCACCATGCGGATCTCACCCGAAGGCAGTCTCAAGTGTACATAACCACCTTCTTTGGCCATCACCTGGGCAAAAGTACCAGCAGCGCGGGCCATCTGCCCACCCTTGCCAGGACGAAGCTCTATGTTGTGCACAATAGTACCCAGAGGGATGTTCTTAAGGGGCATACAGTTGCCCACCTTGACTTCAACTTCCTCCCCGGACATCACCACGTCACCCACTTTGAGTCCGAGGGGAGCCAAGATATAACGCTTCTCACCATCAGCATAGTGCAAAAGGGCGATATTGGCCGAACGATTCGGATCGTATTCGATAGCTGCCACCTTGGCCGGAACCCCATCTTTGTTTCGCTTGAAGTCAATCACGCGATAGAGACGCTTGTGTCCGCCTCCCCGGAAACGAACCGTAACCCGGCCGTAAGTATTTCTCCCGCCCGTCTTTGGCAGAGGCTCAAGGAGCGACTTTTCCGGCTCCTTGTCCGGCGTCAGATCCGGATCGATAACAAAACTCATGAACCGACGACCAGGAGAAGTAGGCTTACACTTTTTAATAGGCATCGCTCAAACCCCTTAAACCGTCTCAAAGAATTCGATCGTCTCTCCAGGCGCCAGCCTAACGATTGCTTTCTTTCGCACCGGCCGGCGACCTTCATAGCGGTAAATCCTCTTGGGCTTGCCCTTTACGCGAATGGTCTGGACCTTTTCCACCTTCACGTTAAAGAGCTCTTCTACCGCCTTTTTGATCTCAATCTTGTTGGCTTCCGGATGGACCCAGAAGGTCACCTGGTTGTTCTTCTCCTTCAAATACATGGACTTCTCGGTGATTACCGGTTGCAAAATAATGGTTCTCGGGTCCTTCATTTTGAAAGCCTCTCCTCAATTTTTGGCAAGGCCTCTCGCTTTACGATGAGATACTCGTAGTCCAAAATGTCATAAACGTTTAACCCCTCTACCGCGAGGACCTTAACCGTGGGTAAATTCCTGGCACTCCTCTCCACTACTTCGTCACGCTCCGGGACCACCACCAGAGCGTCTTCTACGCCAAGATTTTTCAAAAATTCCAGAAACTTTTTGGTCTTAATCTCCGAGAGTCCAAAATCATCTACTACCAAAAGTTTGCCCTCCTGGGCCCGGGCGGAGAGGGCCATCTTCAAGGCCAAACGCCGCTGCTTTTTATTCACCTTGAATTCATAGCTCCGAGGTTTGGGCCCGAAGACCACCCCTCCTCCAACCCAGTGCGGGGCCCGAATGCTTCCCTGCCGTGCTCGCCCGGTCCCCTTCTGGCGCCAGGGTTTGCGCCCACCACCTCGGACTTCACCCCGCGTCTTGGTACACGCCGTCCCCGCACGCCAACGGGCCATCTGCCAACGGACTACTTCATGAAGCAGCCCCACTTTGACCGGGACATTGAAGATATTTTCTGGAAGCTCCACTTCACCTACCCTCTCATTCTTGTGGTTTACCACCGCCACCGTGGCCATCTTCTCACTCCCGCTACTTGTTAAAGTAAACGTAGACGTAACTGTTGACCGACCCCGGAACCGCCCCCTTTACTAAGAGGAGGTTCTTCTCAGGCTTGAGGTCCACGATGGTCAAGTTCCTGATGGTGACCGTCTCGTTACCATAGTGTCCTGGCATCCTCTTGCCCTTGATGACCCGACCTGGAAAAGTACTGGCACCACTAGAACCTGGCTTACGATGCACTTGCTTGGCACCGTGACTCATGGGTTGACGCTGAAAACCCCATCTTTTGATGGCACCGGTGAAACCACGCCCCTTGCTTCGACCACGGACCTTCACCTTCTGGCCGGGTTCGAGGGAGAGGTTCTCCAAAGTAATCACCTGCCCCGGAGAAAAGACCGCCGGATCCTCCACCTTGAATTCCCGTAACACGTAAAATCCGTGATCCAAACCCGCCTTGGCGTAGTGCCCTCGCATAGGCTTAGTGAGCTTGGAGAACTTCTTGGGTTTGAAACCCAATTGCACGGCGTTATAACCATCCCGTTCTACCGTCTTTACTTGCACCACCGTGCAGGGCCCAACTTCAAGCACCGTAACAGGCACTACCTCTCCATCCGATGTGAAGATACGGGTCATCCCAAGTTTTTTACCAATCAGTCCTTCCACCATGGCCATCCCTCTTCACCTCTTAGAGCTTAATTTCCACTTCCACACCCGCCGGGAGCTCTAACTGCATCAGCGCGTCAATAGTCTGCTGGGTGGGTTCCAGGATATCGAGCAAGCGCTTGTGGGTCCGAATCTCAAACTGTTCTCGGGAATTCTTATCAATATGAGGCGAACGCAGCACCGTCCATCGGTTGATCTTTGTGGGAAGCGGTATGGGACCCACTACCCTTGCCCCTGTATCCCGCGCCGTCCGAACAATCTCCGCTACCGAACGATCCAGGACCTTGTGATCAAAAGCCTTCAATTTTATGCGAATCCTCTGGGTCGGGACTATCATGACCGGACCTCAAGCCTCCTAAAGCTATTCCAGAATCTTGGTGACGACACCGGCACCTACCGTCCGTCCACCTTCTCTGATCGCAAACCTCAAACCCTCTTCCATCGCCACCGGCTTGATCAACTGCACCTCAAGCTCCACGTTGTCCCCAGGCATCACCATCTC
>CAZVXP010000010.1:0-7913 GCA_964630855.1 uncultured Thermodesulfobacteriota bacterium
AAAAACCCGCACAGATCAAAAATTTTTGTTTTCCGTCCAGGCAAGGCCGGGGGCTTGTGATCTTTCTCCCGATTAGGCTGGACAAAAATGGGCTCTGGTGGGTTTCTGAATGTTAGAAGGTTCAGGGTGGTAAAAAGTCGAGAGGAAGGCTAATCTTCTGAGAAACGAATCAGATGAGGAGGAAAACATGGCCATTCCTTTTTCTTTCATCATCATTTTGGCCGTTTTGTTTCTGGCTTCCGCCATCCGCGTGCTCAAGGAATACGAAAGAGCGGTGGTCTTTCGCCTGGGAAGGCTCATCGGTGTCAAAGGACCGGGGTTGATCATCCTCATCCCAGTCATCGATCGCATGATCAAGGTTGACCTGCGGACCGTCACGCTCGATGTCCCTCCCCAAGAGGTGATCACCAGGGACAATGTCTCGGTCTCCGTTTCGGCGGTGGTCTATTTCCGGGTGCTCGACGCTGCCAAAGCCGTGGTGCAGGTGGAAAACTACTACTTTGCCACCAGCCAGCTGGCCCAAACTACCCTGCGGAGCATCTGCGGCCAGGCCGAGCTCGACGAACTCCTCTCAGAAAGAGAGAAACTCAACGCCCGTATCCAGGAGATCCTGGATGCTGACACCGAGCCCTGGGGGGTAAAGGTCTCGAAGGTGGAAATCAAAGAAATCGACCTCCCGGACGAGATGAAGCGAGCCATGGCCAAACAGGCCGAGGCCGAACGAGAGAGACGCTCCAAGATCATTAACGCCGAAGGAGAACTTCAAGCCGCCCAGAAACTGGCCGAAGCCGCTCGCATCATGGCCGAATCTCCCATCACCATCCAGCTGCGTTATCTTCAGACCCTGCGCGAGGTGGCGGCTGAGAACAACTCTGTCACCCTCTTTCCCATCCCCATTGATCTGGTGAAACCCTTCTTAGAGAAAAAAGAAAGTTAAAGGTCAAGCCCTTCAAAAGACTGAGTGGCGAAGGCCTGGTAGGAATGAGCCACCTCGCGGTGGGAAGGACGGAAAGAATTGCTCTGGGTTTCAGATGCGAGTCGTTGTTTCATCAATTCGAAGAGGGCTTCCTGGGCCAGCCGATCGGCCTGAGCTGCTACCTTCAGGTCCTGGGCCGAGGGATGGGTTGGAGCCAGGGCCGCCCGCTTAACCACGCGGGCCTTCTCGAGGGTCTTCTCCGGGTCTCCCGGCACAGGCGAAGTGTCGATCTCAACTTCTCCAGCCACCGCGTATTCGCGGCCATCAGGCCCTCGAACCGTTTCAAAACGTGGACCACTTCTCGCGTAAGGACCCGCCGCCAAGAGATGGGCTTCTTCGTGTGCCCGGACCTCTCGATCTCTGGCCCGAAGCTCCTGAAGCAAGGCCTCCTCTTCGACCTTGACTCGCTCAAATTCCTTGCTTCCAAGCCCTCTGCCACCTGCTCCGGCTTGAGACAGACGAGCCTTCTCCTGTTCGATTTGCTGAATGCGAAAACGAAGATAGGCTGGATCTATCTTCATCGGCCTCCACCTCAATACTCGTATCGAACCGGGAGGCGAGAAAAATGAAAAATACTTCTCGCTTCAAGGCTTTCCGGTATAATCATCTCTTCGATGAGAGTCCTTTTGGTCTATCCCCCGTTTCTTGAAGAAAGGCCTAAAGACTACGATGTAAGACCTCTTCCTATAGGAATTTTTTATCTTGCAGCCCTACTGAAGGAAAAGGGCTATCAGGTCGAGATCCTCAACTGGTACAATCTGAAAGATTTCCACCTGGCGGAAAGGACCTTCCGGGCCTTGAGGCCAGATGTGATCGGATTTTCCATCTTCAACGCCAACCGCTGGGGAGGTATAGATCTCGCCCGTCTGGCCAAAAGGCTCCTTCCCGAGACCAAGATCGTCTTCGGAGGCGTGGGGGCTACTTTCCTCTGGGAACATCTCCTTACCCATTTTCCCGAGATAGATTTCGTGGTCCGTGGAGAAGGTGAGGAAAGCTTTGGGAGATTGCTTGACGCACTGGCAGCCAAGGCCCCGAGCGTGGAGCTCCAGAAACTTCCTGGAATAGCTTTGCGTACGGAAAGCGGCCCCATGGCTACGCCTGAGGCAGACTTCATCTCAGAGATCGACCAGCTCCCTGACCCGGCACGGTACTATACCTTCCAGCACGTGATCTCCTCGCGAGGATGTCCTTGGAACTGCGTCTTTTGCGGCTCTCCGACTTTCTGGAAGCGACGCGTCCGTTTTCATTCTCCGGAATACTTCGTGGAACAGCTGGAAAGGCTCTCTCGCCGGGGGGTAAGTTTCTTCTATGTCTCAGATGACACCTTTACCTTGCGCAAGGAAAGAGTCATTCGTATCTGCGAAGAGATCCTCAAAAGGGGACTTCGGATCACCTGGCAGGCCATCTCCCGAGTGGATGCCATTGATGAGGAGATCGTCTACTGGATGCGCCGGGCTGGGTGTCTCCAGATCAGTTTCGGAGTAGAAAGCGGTTCGGAGAAGATCCGCAACAAAGTCCTAAACAAAAAGATCTCCACCGGGGCCATCAAAAAAGCCTTTGAAATCTGTCGCCGTTACGGAGTGGTGCCGCGGGCCTATTTCATCTACGGTTGTCCGGGAGAGAGCAAAAAAACCATTGAAGCCAGCGTAAAACTCATCAAGGAGATCAAACCCCTGAGCATGATTTGCTACATCTTGGACCTCTATCCTGGCACGGCCCTTTATGAGGAATTCAAACGACGCACCGGGGCCACGGATGACCTCTGGCTCGAACGGATCGAAGATATCATGTATCACGAAACCGACCCTGGTCTTCCTGCCGAAAGGGTACGTCGCTTCGGCCGACGCCTGCACGAAACTTTCGACAAAAACTTCCCCCGCTTCGTGGAGACACTGGACCTGGTGGATCGAAGAGAACTCTATCCCCTGCACGCTGATTTCCTCACCCGATTGGCCATCACCTTGCGTTACGGTGAGTTGGCAGAAAGGGACATCCCTGAGAAAGACCGGCTAGCTGAAAGGCTCTTTCGCCGCGCCTTGAAATACCATCCCGATCATCACGCCTACCTGGGACTGGGTATCATCTACCAACAACAAAGGGCCTTCCAGAAATCCATAGAAATCCTTGAGCAAGGACTGCGACACTATCCCCACAGTGAAGAGTTAAACGTCTGTCAAGCGGTGAACTACATGCAGCTTGGCCGTTTCAGGGAAGCCTTGGAGCATCTCTTAGCCTTTGAGAATTCAGCCGAAGCCATGTTGCGGGCCGCGGCGTGTTACGAGGCCCTGGGTAACCTGGCCAAAAGGGATGAATATCTAAAAAAGGCCAAAGCCCTGGGAGCCAAGATCTAGATGATCCTTTCCGGGGCGTGGAAGACGTTTATCTTCTCGGGCCGGGCGTAACAAATAAGGGTGAGACCGGCCTTTCTGGCGATGGCGAGCCCCAGGGTGGAAGTGGCGGTACGCGAAATGACGATGGGGATCCCGATACGGGCACACTTGAGGACCATGTCTGAGGTAAGACGCCCTGTGGTGTAGATCGCTCCCTCCGGACGAGCCTTGCCGAGCAGGATGGCCCCCACCACCTTGTCCACGGCGTTGTGGCGGCCGACGTCTTCGTAGAAGAGCTTGAGACGCCCTTCGGACCAAAAGCCACAGGCGTGCACACAATGGGTGCGCCGCTGAAGCTCCGAAGACGCCAAAGTGGCCAGAATAAACTCCCTGATCTCAGAGAGGCTCATCTGATATTCAGCCAGGGGTTCAAAATCCTTCTCCAGGAAGTCTCGGGAGATCTTTCCAGTCCCGCCGCAGCCCGAGGTGATGATCCACTCCTTACGCTCAAGACGCTCAAGATCGGCATAAACAAAGATGCCACCCTTTTCGTGACAGAGCCGGACCTCCTTGACTTCTTCGGGCCGGGAAAAATATCCCTGGGCAAAGAGAAACCCTACCCCAAATTCCTCAAGGCCCGTAGGTAAAACCATGGAAGAACCCACGGGTTCCTCGTTGAGGTATATCTTGTAAGGCACCTCATAGACCACCTCTTCGGGGCGTGTGGTCTCCTCCTGAGGGGTCTTAACCAGGGTCTCAAGGGAGATGGTAAGCATCAGATGTCAGGCCTCCTTGTTTGATCACCATCACCCTCACCGTGGCTCCCACAGGGATTTTCTCCTCCCCTTCAGGCAAAAGCAAGAGGGCTTGAGCTGAAGAGAGATATTGGAGCCGGCTTTTCGGGATCAGGGGATCAAAGACAAGGAGGTCCCCTCGCCTTTCAAGGAGCCCAAAAAAGACCTGGGTCCAGGAGGCCTCACCCCTTACCTCTTTGGCCAGAGAGACCTCGAGGACCGGAAAGGGGGAAGCAAGGCCTGCCAGGCGCAACAGGCCGGGAAGAGCCAGCAGAAGGAAGGCCGCCTGGTTGGAAGGTGGTCCTCCGGGCAGGCAAAACACCGGTCGGCCCCTCAGGAGACCAAAAGCCAGCGCCTTGCCCGGGCCCAGACGCAGGCGATGAAAGACCTTTTCCCAGCCCAGCTGATCAAGCACCCGCACGATGAGGTCGCGCTCTCCCTTCCAGGCTCCCCCACTTGTGACCAGGGCATCAAAACGGGGAATCCCCTGTGTTATGGCCTGGCAGAGGGCTTCTTCCTCGTCGGCCACGATCTTGCTTTCCACCTCACAGCCAAAGCGTCTGAGCCAGGCGTAGATCGTGAGGAGATTGCTGGCCACAATCTTCCCTTCAGTCACCGGAGCCCCTACCGGAACGATCTCGTCTCCGGTGGCCAGGACCAACACCTTGGGTCGGGGATAGACCTTTAGCGAGACGATTCCAGCCGAAGCGATAAGACCCAAGTCCGGAGGATGGAGAAGAGTGCCTGACTCAAAGAGTCTTTTCCCCGCCCTAATCTCGGCTCCGGCTTTGAGCACGTTTCGTCCAGCAGCGGCGTCTGCCAAAGCAAAGACCTTTTCTCCCTCCAGCCGGGCAAATTCTTCGGCCAACACGGCTTCAGCCCCTTCCGGGAGGAGAGCTCCGGTGGTCACCCGGATGGTTTCACCGGGGCCAAGAGACTTTCTCTCGTTCTCTCCCGCGTACGCAACCCCTTTGAGACGCAAACAGACCGGAGACTCCGGGCCAGCCCGGGCCACGTCTTGGGAACGGACGGCAAAACCGTCTTTCAGAGACACGGCTCGGGACGGCACGTCGAAACGGGCATAGACCGGCTGGGCCAGCACCAGACCGTCTGCTTCCCAGACCGGGAGGCAGACCGGCGGAAGGCAAGCGATGTTTTCGTTTATGAGACAGACGGCTTCTTTGAAAGAGATATCAAACATTAAGAAATTTTCTCAAACCCGGCCCGCAATTGGAATCCTCTTCTTCTGCTATTGGGGCCGGATTCACCAGGCAAATCATTCCTCCATAAAGGAAGGCAAAGGCGTGGCCCAGGACTCTTCGTCAAAATAGAGCTCCTTCAAATCTTTTGGTTTTTCAAAGGGTGGAAGATCTGGACCCTCGATGACTTCAAACCGGACGAAGCACGACTTGTACCAATCGACTTCTGGCATGGGTAGTTCCATCTTTTTCATGATCTCGTACGTGCGATAGAAATCTTCCCAACGGTTCTCTCGTTCAGGATAGGTGGTAAAGTCTCGCAAGATGTCCGTGATGACTAGCCCCGCACTCAAGATAAAACGCTCGAAATCAAACCACTTGCGCAAAGAAGCCTCGCGGTGGGTAAAACCCATGTAACCCGCTGAACCAGGGCCCTTAAGAGATTCCAAACACCGTCCAACGAATAACTTGAGTCCTTTTTTGGTCTCCACCGGATCGGTGACAAAGACATCAAAGGATCTTCGGAACTGAGAAGGTAGCTCTTCAATCACGTTGTAATCATAAACTTCCAGCTGTTTGACACCGTATTCCCGGGCGTAATCTCGCAAAAATTGGTTGAGACGAGCGTCTATTTCTACCACCACCACGCGTTTGGGCATTCCAGTAAGAGTGGCCGCGATGGAGAAGAGATCGTCATCTCCCAAAACGAAAATCTCAACATTTTCCAGATCTCCTCTTTGGTAGAGATAAGCCACTCTTTTGACCGTATCTATGGGGCGAATAAAACCCTGATCATAATCGCTGGTGGGCAGAGGTCTTTGCTGACTTATTTCAAGAAACCTCTGATAGACTTCTTGAAAAAACCCCCTGATCTCTACTCCCAGGCCACAACAATGGCATAAAGTATCTTCAAGAGGTCTGATATCTTCTATTTCTCTAGCCAGCTTGAGGATCTTTCCTTCTTGAACGACCACGCCTTCATCTAACAGCTCTTTAATTACCTCGAAAAAGGTCACCAGATGAGCATCCTGATGATTGATCAATTCCCAGAAACTCATCGGACGACGTTTAAGAGCGCGGAGGATCTGACTCCGGATTCGCTCCTTTTCTTCCATGACGGCCTCCCCAAAAGTTTCGCCCAGGGATAACAAAAGGAAGATGGACTTTCAAGTTTTCAGGGGACAAAAAGAGTTTTGAGAAAAAAATGATTTCCATCTTTGCGATAAGAAGTTATAATTTTGTGGACGAGGAGGTGAGGGATGGGTGAGCTTTATCGTTTCGGTGTTTCCATGCCGGTAAAATTGTTGGAAGTATTTGACCGTTACATCGCACGTAAACATTACACCAACCGTTCCGAAGCCATTCGTGATTTGATAAGAGAAAAGCTGGTAGAAGAAGAATGGAGAGAGAGTGACAAGGAAGTAATTGGAACTATCACTTATGTTTATGATCATCATAAGCGAGAGTTAACAGACAAGCTTATTGACATCCAGCACGATCATCACGAACAGATCATTTCAACGCAACACATTCACCTGGATCATGACCATTGTCTGGAAGTAGTGATTGTCAAAGGGCGCGCGAAAGACATCCAGGACTTGGCAGACCGGATTAAGGCCTTGAAGGGGATCCTTCACTGTCAGTTGGCCATGACGACCACCGGTCGAAACCTCCCTTAAGAGGGGAGTTTTTCACCTGTTTGAGGGCGATAGCCGCGAACGAACTCTGCGGCGCTCATCCTCTTTTTGCCCTCTGGCTGTACTTCTTTGACCTTAAGCAAACCCTTGCCGGTGGCAAGGACTATTCCGTCTTCAAGGGAGACAATTTCTCCCGGGGAGGCTGAAACCTTTGCAGGAATTACTTCGGGGCGGAAAAGTTTGAGCAGCTTCCCCCGAAAGCGAGTGTAAGCACTGGGCCAGGGATCGAGGCCTCGGATAAGATTGGCCAACTCTTCAGCAGGGCGTGAAAAATCGAGCCATCCGTCTTCTTTGCGCAACATAGGGGCGTAAGAAACTCCCTCTTCGGGCTGTTTTCGAGGTGAAAGATACCCTTCCTTCAAACCCCGAATGGCTTCCACCATCAAGCGGGCCCCAAGTTCTGCTAGACAATCATGGAGTTCACCCGCGGTTTCTTCCGGGCCGATGGGCACGGCTTCTTGAAGAATAATGTCCCCGGTATCCATGCCCTCGTCCATCAACATAATGGTAACCCCTGTTTCCTTTTCCCCGGAAATGATGGCCCAATTGATGGGAGCTGCTCCCCGAAATTTTGGCAAAAGGGAAGCATGAACGTTGAGACAACCATGGGGAGGAATCTCCAAGACCTCTTTGGGCAAGATCTTGCCGTAAGCTGCCACCACAATGGCATCCGGGGCCAGATCTTTAAGCGTCCTTAAAAAGGATTCTTCTCTTATCTTTTCGGGTTGCAAAACCGGAAGCCCATGGCGCTGGGCCAGCAACTTGACAGGAGGAGGAGTCAATCGTTTACCTCGTCCTGCCGGCTTGTCTGGCTGGGTAACCACCGCCACCACCTCATCTTCGCTGCGAATAAGAGCCTTCAGAACAGGAACCGCAAAAGCCGGGGTCCCCATGAATACCAGACGCCATTTCTTCAT
>CAZVXP010000011.1:0-5716 GCA_964630855.1 uncultured Thermodesulfobacteriota bacterium
TTCTGGTTCTCTGGCTTCTGGTTCCTTGCCTGGCCGGTGCGACTACGGAATGGGGAATTGGTGTTGTGGAAACTGGCGACAGTTTAGGCATAACCGGAGCGCTAGGAGTGTTTTTTACCCCCAATTTTTTGAAGTTCATCCCAGGCGTATGGATTGATGGTTGGTATGGAAGAAACAAAGGAGCCTTCGTTGGCGAAGGTGGATTCTTCAAAATTGCAGAATATTTTTCCCTCAAGACCGAAAAGACAACGTTTTCCAATCGCGGGTTAGTCCTGGGATTAAACACCTACGGAGGCCTTCGCTATATGGATCCCGAAAACAAGGCCTCCTTTCTTGCGCCGGCCCTGCACCTAGGATTGGCCGCTTCCGCCTACTACACAGATCAAAACCTTTTCGGTGAGATTTTTTACGAGACAGGTACCAAAGGTGAATCCCTTTGGGGCTGTATTGTAAAGATACCCTTCTAGTCTGACTAAAAAGGGGCCCTCAAGGGGCCCCTTTTGATTCTGATAACCTTACTATTATTTTTCTCATAACCTTACCCCCTATTTATTCTCAATAAAAAATTCTTTTATAAAGGCTTCAGTTGGAGCGCAAAGCAGTTCTGTTGCCTCAGCCGCTTCTACAGGAACACAAACCTTCTGTTTTTTGCCGTTTTCTACAAGAAGCACCTTAGTCTTTCGCACAAAAATAGCGTCTTTGTAGTCCTCTGCCAGCAGTGGGTTTGACATTGCAATCTCCACATCCATCATGGTTTGCATTTTTCCATCTTTGGTTTTAACATCCCAGAAAGGGCCAATTTTATCCAAATAGCCGCATTCCCGGACACTATTAAAATCAAACCCTACTGCAGTACCTGAAACGGCCAATGCAACTAAACCATAAACCACAAGCTTTTTTAAAGCTATAAAATTTCTCATACGATCCTCCTTTTTTTGTTTTTAAAACAAAAAACGCAGGTAGGAATGTGAGAACAAAATGTTACCTTTGTGGTAGGCTCTACCTTTCTCGCTGGTATCCGAAGGAGTATCCTCCGCATGCGCTTCCCATCTGTAGCCGTTGCGTAATGCATTTTGTTAGGCGCGTTAAGAAGCACCGACGGGATAAAACCAAAAGACAAGGGAAGATACCGCAAGCAACTGGAAACTTTAGTGCCACGGGAGGAGTTAGCGACGGGTAGAGTTAGGAAAGATCTATATTGATAACGATTGGAACATATCCCCTACCTAAGGATAAAATTAGGACGTAAAATTTAAGACTCACACCCGTGCAACAGGGTTGCTGTGTTATTTTTTCTGAAATGCTCGCCTCCGTAAGGAAAGCGCGTTTTACTCGTACCCCGCACTTTGATCGCACCACCTCTGAAACAGATCGCATTTTGAGATCACTGAACCGCCCCGGGTTTTCCGGAGGCTCTATTATGTGAGTCATGCTGCCAAAACAGACACTTTCTGATTCCGATAATATCTCTCTTCAAACTCCGCCGGAGACACGTAACCAAGCGGTCCCATCAGCCGGTGATGATTGTACCAGTGCACCCAGCAAAGCGTCTCATACTCTACCCCACCTATCTCTTCCCACGGCCCTAAATGTTGAATAACCTCCGTCTTGTATAATCCTATCACCGTCTCGGCCAAAGCGTTGTCATATGAGTCTCCCACCCTGCCTACCGATGGCTCTATCCTGGCTTCGGCTAAGCGCTCCGTGTACCGGATCGACAAATACTGCACCCCTCGATCGCTGTGGTGAATAAGCCCTTCCTCTACACTCCGGGCCTGAAGGGCTTGTTCTAAAGCTTCCAGGGCCAAATCCGTACCAAGCCACCGCGATACCCGCCAGCCTACTATCATCCTAGAAAACACATCGATTACAAAGGCTACGTAAACAAACCCTTTGCCACAGGGCACATACGTCAAGTCCGCCACCCACAGCCGATTCGGTCTCTCTGCCCTAAAATTACGCCTTACAAGATCCCCAGGCCGATAGGCCTCTTCCGAAACCGTTGTCCGAGGTTTCCGTCCTCCCCGCACCACTCCCGCAAAACCATTCTGTCTCATCAGCCTCTCTACCGTGCACCGCGCTACTCCTATCCCTTCCTTCAAAAGTTGTTGCCATACCTTCCTCGCTCCGTAAATCTTGCGGCTCTCTTCCCAGACTCGCTCGATATGGCGACTAATCTCGGCATCTCGAAGAATCCTGGCCGGAAGCAGTGAAGGATCTCTCTCGCGACACTTCCACTCGTAGTAAGTCGACGGAGCGATCGGCAGGATCTTGCAGATCGGCTCGACTCCGTAGCTCTTCCGATGCTCGTCAATAAAGGCCACCATCACTTCGGTAGGCGGTCGAGCTCCGCCTGGGCGAAAAAAGCCGCTGCTTTTCGCAAAATCTCGTTTGCCCGCCTAAGCTCTCGATTCTCGCGCTCAAGCTGTTTGATCCTGGCCCGTTCCTCGCTGGTTATCCCATCACGTTTGCCTAGGTCGATCTCTTTTCGGCGAACCCACCGGCGAAGGGATTCAGGAGAACAGCCGATTTTCTCGGCAATAGAGCTAATGGCCGACCATTGGGATGGATGTTCCCGCTGGTTTTCTAGCACCAACCGAACCGCCCGTTCCTTTACCTCTTTAGAAAACTTTTTGGTTTGTCCATAATTTCTATCTCCCACGGGTTTATATCTCCTACAAACTCGGAGCTTCAGTAAAAAGGTATGGATTGTTTACGGGACAAAAAGGATTGCGCACCAGAAGCTTTGAGAGTCAATGGTGCCCCCGGCAGGATTCGAACCTGCGACACCGGGATTAGGAATCCCTTTTAGTTCCCTTTAATCCTTTGGTATATCAAAGTTTTAAATATGCACCTTTTCAACGTGTACTCTATTTGTACCAAACTTAGTATCTAAACTCTCTGCCAAGTTTCAGAGGCTGGTACCGACTTTACGATATTTTGGATACTCTCTTGGCCCCTTAGTTTCGATCTCACTAGGTTTGAGGTCGTAGCACCGAGCAGCTTTGGCCTATGGTAGTTTTGTCTTTGATGTCCAAGACCAACTGTTTAAGGGAAGGGATTATACTCCAATGCAAAAGGAGTTTTTGGGCTTTAATGTTCTCTCAATTTGGACTAAAATTCAAAAAAACTAAATTTTAAGATAAAAGGGGTGAATAATTATGCAAATGGAAATTATAACCTTGAAAGTTCCTAAAAAGGTCGCCAAAGATCTGGAAAGCAAGGAGATAATCCATATGTTGATAGACAAAGCCTTGACTAAACTCGAATATTACTATTCGAAATGTAAACAGTTTGAGATTAAATATGGTAAAAATCTAGAAAATTTTAGAAAAGAGTTAGAAAGTAAAGAAGAAAATTTTGAGTGGTGGGACGATTTTATTGTTTGGGAGGGTTATCAACAGGCATACCAAGAGTGGAAAGAGAAATATGAGGAATTAAAGAATGTTTTATAAAATAATTAGCTTGCTCAAAAAGAGCAATATTGTATCAGAGATAGAAATTTTAGAATTTGTTGAGGAGGAAACTGTAAACATTTTAAAGGTAAAAGCTAAATTGATAGATAAAAGTCTATTATATATTACGGAAGTTCATACAATGAATTATCAAAAATATTCCTATCACTGGCAGGATAAAGAGGGGAAAACAATTATTAGGTGGGATAACAGCCCTCACTGGAAGGAAATAGAGACATTTCCTCATCACAAACATATTGGAGAACAAGTATTGCCAAGCAGCAGAGCCACCATTAAGGATGTCTTAAAAGAAATAGAAAAGATAATATTGTCGGATCAAGACTAAGAGTAGGAGTACATTAGCTCAGACTTAACCTGACAGAGGACCTTTCAAAAAGGAGTGGTTCAGGCTACCCAGGGTTATTTTTTCAAGTTCCTTCGCACCTGTTTCCGCTACTGCGGAAACTAAAGCTTCCACATCCTCTGGCGTGAACCGCCCGGCAAGCTTAGACTTCTTGATCCGAGTGTCCTTTTCTGGATCCAAACTGCTCCTTCGAAATAGGTCTTGGGGGAGAACACCCGGCTCAGGTAGGCAATTTTAACCCCGCAAAGTTCGATTACTCCGGAACGCCCCAGGATCCAGAAATTTGGGATGAGCTCTTTGGGCCCTTCTTTTTCATAGGGATGAAGCCATAAATAGGGTTCGTGGTTTCCCAGAAGCACATAGGTAGGAACCGGGACTCGACTTTTTTCCCAGAAAATACAAAAATTCCCCGGTTTGAGGTACTTTTTAGGAGCGGGGATGAGTTCTAGGTCTTGTTCCGAACGAATAGGTTCGGCATCACCACACACAAAAATCGCTTTAGTTTCTGTAGGCAGGCGGTTATAAAGTTCTAACCATTCACCATGAAGGTCAGCAGCAAATACCAACATTACTCTTTAACATAAAGATTACGCCAAATTTGGCAATAATAATTTAAAAACCACTTACAACTTTCAAATAGATAAATAGAGTTATCCAAATAAAAGCTATCAATATAATGGCTTCGTCTATTTTTTTACGAATTATACCTGTGGTTAGCACCAACAATGTAGAACAAACTCCTAGGTCCTTACAAGAGAGATGGCCAAGAAGCGACCTTGACCAATCAACATTAACAAGGGGAAAAGAATAAGAAAAGTGTGGGATATTGAAATTCAGTGAAAAACTATGATCAAGAATGTTCAGAGATAGAAAACCCAAAAATAGCATCAAAATACCAATAGAGGCATATTGCCAGGCCTGAATTATTAATCCTCTCAAGAGGAAAAGGCTACCGGAAAAGAGAAAAATTAAGGACACAAAAGTCAAGTAATAACGAAGTCCTCCAAACAGAATGGCAAGGGTTGTTAGACAAATCAGAATAAAGCCTATCCAAAGTACATTTCTAAAGTTCATGGCTCTGTCCCCTTTTTATGTTTCCTGGCCCTTTTATTTAATGTGATGTAGTGGAAAATATGTGACAGGGGGACAGGCCAGAGTGTCCGCTCCTTTTTGGTCATCTTAATTTACACCCGTGGGTGGACACTCGCCTTCAAGCGGGATTTCCTGGTGAGTCTTTTGGTCGAAACAATACCACCGCCCATCTTTGCGGTAGATGGGAATGCGGCAAGATAAAGAAATGATGAGACAGAGACCTTTATAAAACCATATAGGTTGTAATAAAGAGGGATCATCGCTCACCATCTTCGTTATAGATTCAAAGGCCTTCCGCCTAACCTCATCATTCTCATCCTTAAGGGCTTCGATAAGCGCTGAAATGGCTTTCTCTGTCCCTATCTCCTCTAAGCCCCAAGCTGCCATTCTTCTAACCTCAGGATCTTCACCCTTGAGGACCTCAATAAGATGAGGGATGGCCTCTTTGGCCTTCATCTTCCCTAAAGCCCAGGCTGCATTCCACCTTACCTCAGGATCCTCATCTTTGAGGGCCTGGATGAGATGGAGAATGGCCTCCTTGGCCTTTATCTCCCCTAAGGCTTCAATAGCCTTCCTCCTTACCCAAGGATCTCCATCTTTGAGGGCCTGGATGAGATGGGGAATGGCCTCCTTGGCTCCAAGCTCCCTCAAAGCCTCAGCAGCTCTCCTCCTCACAAAGCGAATCTCATCTTTGAGGGCCTGGATGAGATGAGGAATGGCCTCCTTGGCCTTTATCTCCCCTAAGGCTTCAATAGCCTTCCTCCTTACCCAAGGATCTCCATCTTTGAGGGCCTGGATGAGATGG
>CAZVXP010000012.1:0-39416 GCA_964630855.1 uncultured Thermodesulfobacteriota bacterium
GGTGATGTTGTACCAGATATTGGCGAAATATTGGGTATTTTGGGTGAACTGCCGGTCACTCATCGAAGCCTTGGCCGGCATATCCCCGTCCACTGGGTTGTCGATACCAAAGCCTATAGTGGCTGACCAGCGCGGGGCAAACTTATAGGTCAGATCCGCCCACATACCGGTGGCCTCGGCTACATGAAACACATCATTATCCTCGTAACCATCCAACTCGTATCGGAGGAAGCATTCCCCGATACCCTGGCCCCACCAGGCCTCGCCCTTGAAGGTGAGGCGCTTGTCTAGCAGGCTGATCTTCCATTCACCCACCACCAGGTAGCGATCGATGTCATAGGAATCATTTTCTCCGTAGCTGGCATGCCGATAACCGCCGCCCAGGGCGAACATATAGTCTGCACCAGACAGACTTCCGGTATAAGCCACCCGGGCCAAGAGCCAGGGCATACGGTCTTCCCTGGCTGGATCCAAACGACGATGTTTCATGGCTGAGACCAGGAATTCCAGGTTATTCCCTACCTTCTGACGCACAGTGATCTGCGGCACCCGCCACCAGAGGTTACCAGCCGCGGTTAAGATACCGAAGTCAAGGGTGCTGGGGTTTAGCCTGGCCACCGGAATCCAGTCCTGGCCGATGAGGACACTGGTCTTGGTAGAGACGTTGGTCAAGTTGACATAGGCAAGCCTCATCCGCGGGAGGAGATTGTTGGCGTTGTTATCACCGTAAAAGTCGATCTCAAAACGGCCCTTGACCAGCCAATCGCCTTCCTTGTGGGCCGCCCAGAAACCGAAACGGGTGTCTCGCGGATTAAAGTTGGTGGAGTCGTTTTTGTAAGCACGATGAGAAGTTTTTGCAACTAAAGGATCACCATCATTTTGAACCTGATCCCAATCTATAGCTTTTTCGGTACGATAAGGATTGGCTACAGCCCCTACAAAATCATTGTATTTCACGAACTGTGCCGTATCGTAGTTGAAATCCACTTTGATCTTGCCGTAGAGCATCCATTCGGTATTGGGACCGCTGAAGACCGGATTTCCTTGATTGGTCACTACCTGAGGGGCCACGCCCTTGCTCTGAACCTGTTCTAATTTCTTCTGAAGGGCCTCGATCTTGGCCTGCATCTCAGCCTGCATCTCGGCCATCTGCTTTTTAAGGGCCTCGATTTGGGCCTGCAAGGCCGCTGGGTCATCATTGGCCCAAACAGGACTGACTAACAAAAATCCTAACACCAATACCCACAAACCCTTCACCCATTTTCGCATACATACCTCCTTGTAATGAGATTTTGATTTGGAGAAAGATAAAAAGTCGAAATTACCGGCTTTGGGCATATTGTCAGCTTATCTACGTCAAATCTTTCAAAATGTCCACAAGAAAAAATAGGGATCTAGACGTTTTCTTCCCGATAAATAGAGGCATTACTTCAAATAGGGTAAAAGGGCCTTAAATTGTGCCGTCCCAGCCCGCTCTAACATCTCGTAAATGATCATTTCCGTTGACATGACCTCGACGCCCAAATCTCGAAGGCGTTCAAGACCATATTGCATATTGGCCGAGGTACGAGAAGAGGTAGCATCCGCGGCCACCACTACGTGAAAACCTTTTAATAGAGCAGAAAGGGCCGTCTGGTAGACGCAGATATGTGTTTCCACACCGCAGATAATCATGGTATTCCGCCTGAGTTGGAGCCTTTCTATGGCCTCAGCAATAACAGGGTTCTTTAAGGCGCTGAATTCGACCTTGTCAAAAAAATGTGCCCCTTCAAGGAGAGAGGCCAATTCTGGAACGTAGGGGCCTAAGCCCTTTTGATATTGGGTGGTCGGGATGATCGGGAAATCAAAGGTCTCCGCCAATCTTATAAGTAGGGAAATATTCTTGACCACTCGGTCGGCCTCATGGATCACGGCCATCAGTTTTTCCTGTGGATCAATAACGAGTAAAAAGGATTGTTCAGGCCTTAAAAAACACCTCATAGGGACCTCCGCTTTCGGTGATATTTTAAAATCAGCAAGAAACGTTCCAACTAAATTTGTTTTCATCCAAGGGGATTTTCTAAAGAAAACGGCCCCAAATCAATCGAAAAAGAAAGGATTACTGGAGAAAAAATCCCCACTTGGTGGAGAAATATTTCAGAGGACTTTTGACCTACATTCCCTGGCGGGATTCTTCGATGGCCTTATCGATGCGTTCTTGTAATTCGGGGGGTAAGCCTTCGATGCGAACGTTTAAAAACCCCCTTACCACCAAAGAGGTGGCCTCCTCTTCGGTCAGCCCTCGAGCCATAAGATACTCGATCTCTTCCCGGGCGATTTTACCCACCGCCGCCTCGTGGGACATTTCTACGTTGGCCACATGGGCCTCCAGTTCGGGAATGGCCAAGATATAGCCTTTGTCAGAAAGCATAAGCCCTTGGCACTCAAGATGGGCCTTGATCTCCGGGGCCTTCCCTACTAAGCGCCCCCTGGCAATGACCTCACCGCCGTAACATACCGTGCGGGAGATGATTTCAGCCCGGCTACCAGAGGCCTCTAAGACCACCCAGGCCCCTAGGTCCAGATGGGCCCCTTCCGGGGCGGCGATAACCGAGTTGAACTGGGCTACCGCTTGAGGGCCAAGGAGACGACAGATGGGATAGGATTGAACCGAGGCCACCCGATCAAGCGAAATATAATTGGAAACCATAGTCCCTTCTTTTTCTACTATTATGCCGGTCCGGGGTCGAACGTGGATCTTTTCTCCCCACTCGTGGATCATGGTATAGGTCAGTTTCCCACCCCTTTTGATGTAAAATTCGGAAATTCCTATATGGAGCCCGGAGATAGCGTGGGGGCTTGAGGTACAACCGGTGATAAGATGGAGCTCTGCCCCCTCTTCGACAATGACGATGTTATGAACCCGTTGAGCCACTCTATCAGTGCGAATATAAAGACAGGCCTGTAAAGGATAGACGATCTTTTCCCCAGGATAGACACGAATGAAATAACCGTTGTCTAGATCTTCGGCGGTCATTTTGGTAAAGACATCCTTTCCCGGAGAGACGGCCTTCCAGTAATAATTTTCGCGGAGCCAGTCATAGCGAGAAAGGGCCTCGGTGATAGGGAGGAGCTCTAACCCCTCAGGTAGACATTGGCAGGTCATCACCTTGCTGTCTGCTTGAAAAAAGGTTCCCAGACGCCCGCGGCCAGATAGATCTATCCCCACTTCTCTTAGATGTTCGATTTCTTCGGGGCTTAGCTCTTCAATGGACTTCGGTGGTTCAACTTCCTTGGCAGAGATGAACTGTTCTAAATCTAACTCTGTACTAGCTCCGCGAGTTCCATTCTTCTCAGACATTTTAGACACTCCTCGTAACCGTGTTTTTGAATCCCTTCAAAGATTTCCTGGGGGTTGCCTTGGCAATAAATGCGACCATCTAGCATGACATAGCCTCGGTCTGCGGGGACGAAATTTAGAATAAAGCCGGTATGAGTGATAATAAGGCCGCTCTTTTTCCTAGGACGATGGACATTTTTCTGGAGGAGCTTGCGGATCATCTTGCCGATGATCTCCAGATTTTCTACGTCTACCCCAGATTCCGGTTCATCAAGGAGGACGAGGTCTGGGGATTGGGCCAGAAGTTGTAAAAGTTCACTCTTTTTGAGCTCTCCGCCGGAAAAGCCGAGGTTTACGTCTCGATCCAGAAAATCCTCAAAACCGAATTCCCGAGCGAGCTCGGTGATACGATAGCCGTTTTCTTTGGCACAGAGTTGCAACATCTCCCGCAGCTTGACCCCGCGAATGGTCGGGGGGCGCTGGAACATAATGCCGATACCAAGCTCAGCTCGTTCATAAGGTGGGAGATGGGTTATGTCTTCCCCTTTGAAATAGATCCGTCCATGCCGAACCCGATAGGCTGGAAAGCCCATGATGGTCATCAGCAGAGAGGTCTTCCCCGAACCATTGCGACCGAAAAGGATGTGGGTCTCTCCCACCGGGATGGCCAGACTAACCCCTTTCAAGACCTCTTTGCCTTCGACCTCTACCCAAAGGTCTTGAACTTCTAACATATTCTTTGGTCTGGTCATGGTCTCCTCTCTAGATCATGGACAAATTTTATAGATCTTGAGTCTTATCCGCCTAATTTTGAGACAAAAACAAACTTTTTCAAATTTTTAGCCTAATAACAGCCCCCCCTTACCGCAAGGTCAAAAACGCATTATTAATGAACAAAGGTGGAGCCGACATGCTTTGACTTCTTGGTGTTTTTGAAAAGGGGGAAAGAAGATTCGTTGGTCTCGGTGGGTTGAGATAGATTTGGGTGCCCTTCGTCGGAACCTACAGGCTTTAAAGAACCTCCTGGCTCCGGAAGTCGCCCTGCTCCCTATCATTAAGAGCGATGCTTATGGACATGGACTCCTTCCGGTGGCTAGGGTCTTAGCAGAAGAAGGGGTGTATGGGTTTGGTCTCTCGGAGGTTTCAGAGGCCCTGCGCTTAAGAGAAGCAGGCCTAGACCTACCTATAATCCTGATTTCCGGGTTTGAAAGACATTGGTTGCCGGAGATCATTCATCACCGGTTTATCCCGGTGATTACCGATCTCTGGCAGCTTGAGGCCCTGGCCTCTTACACGACCTCCCGGGGAAGCTCTTGTGTCCTCCATTTAAAAGTAAATACAGGGATGAATCGCTTTGGCCTACAAGAAGAGGAATTCGAAAGGGCCCTACGTTTGCTCCTTAAATACCCTCAGCTTAGACTCGAGGGACTCATGTCCCATCTCTGTTGTAGCGAAAGACCGAAAGATCCAATCACCAAAGAACAACTGGTCAGGTTTGAATATTTTCGAACCCGATTAAAGAGAGAGGGTTTTAGGCCCAAATTTTTCCACTTGGCCAACTCCGGGGGCATAATCTTCCTTCCCCAAGCCCGTTACAATATGGTTCGTCCGGGGATAGCCCTATTTGGGGCTTATCCGGCCCCGGAAGGAGAAAAAAAAATAAAACTTTCTCCGGTGATGACCTTCTACAGCCGCATCCTTTCCATAAAGAAAATAAAAGCCGGAGAATATTTGGGCTATGGTCCCTTGTTTAAAGCCCAAAGGCCTATGAAAATAGCCTTGGTTCCGGTAGGGTATGAGGACGGCTATTTAAGAGCCCTTTCTAATAAAGGCTTTGCGGTGGTAAGGGGCCAAAGGGTACCGGTAATCGGAGCAGTCTCCATGAAATGTCTCTTCTTGGATGTAACCTCAATGGAGGATCTTTCTTTGGGAGAAAAGGTCATTTTGTTAGGCGGCCCTCGGAGGGAAGTCCCGGCAGAGGAATTGGCCGAAAGGGCCGGGACTATTAGTTATGAACTCTTTTGCCTGATTGGTCAGAGGGCCTTAAGGATCTACAAAGAATAGGCATTCAAGAATCTAAGGATAGACTATGTTTGGCATAGGTTTCCCCGAATTGGTGGTTATTTTTATCGTTGCCCTTTTGGTTTTGGGCCCAGAGAGACTCCCTCAGGTGGCCAGGAGTCTGGCCAAATGGGTCAATGAGTTTCGCCGTGCGGCAGACGAACTCAAAAAAGAACTTGGGGCCGAAGAGTTGGAGCAGAGTCGAGATGAGCTTCAAAAGGTGCGTCAAGAATTACTAAAAAAAGTATACGTCCCACCGGCCCCTGAGCCAGATTCTTCCGAGGCCTCTCCTCAGGAAAAGAGCCCTAAAGAAGCCAAAGAGGCTCAAAAAGTTTCGGTAGATGGACAGGGATCAAAGACCTAAATTTACGGTCTTGACCCATTTTGACGAGTTGAGGAAGCGCCTCCTCCTCACCTTGATGGTCCTTTTCTCTCTGTGGGTGCTACTCTTTGCCTTCTTTTCTAAGATTCTTCCCTTTCTCCTTTGGCCTTATCAAAGGGCCTTTCCTGAAAAGGACCTTTCTTTAGTCTTTACCACCCTGCCCGAGGCCATCATGGCTGCCTTAAAGAGTACCTTCTTTTTGGCCTTAGCCGGTACCTTACCCTTTATTCTCTTTCAGGCCTGGCGCTTTTTTTCACCGGCCCTCTTTCCGGAAGAAAAACGTTTGATTCGTAAGGTATTCGGAACCGTAGTGGTCCTCTTTCTCTTCGGGGTAAGTGCGGCCTATTTTTTGGTCCTCCCGGTCCTTTTGAAATTTTTCTTGGGCATAGGTTACCAACGTTTTGTCCCGTACTTACGGATTCAAAGCTATCTCTCTTTCCTAGGTAAAGGGCTCCTTGTGGCCGGTTTGATCGCTCAAATACCGGGGATTGTGGCCGTATTGGTCAAACTGGAGATAATCTCCGCCAGGCTCCTCAGGCGTTTTTGGTTCTATTTTTTAGGGGGGACCTATTTGATCGCCCTTTTCATCGCTCCTGGAGATCTTTTGTCTCAGATCTTGCTCACCCTTATTTTCTGTTCTTTGTGCTGGCTCGGTTTTGGTCTGGCCCGGCTTTTGTAGGATGTTAAAGTGAAATAATGTTTTGATTTTGCAAAAAACTGGTCAAAGCTCTTCAAGAGAAGAGTAGCGCGCTAGAAAATACTGTTTATTTTCC
The DNA here is from genome assembly GCA_964630855.1 of uncultured Thermodesulfobacteriota bacterium. Lineage (GTDB taxonomy): Bacteria > Desulfobacterota > Thermodesulfobacteria > Thermodesulfobacteriales > Thermodesulfatatoraceae > JAADCO01. The sequence continues at coordinate 6,536 of CAZVXP010000012.1, forward strand.
CCTAGGTTTCTCGAAAGCGGTCAAAGGAGTCTTTGACCGGGATTTAAAGAAGATTTAGGTTAATACAATCAAAAAGGACGGAGGTGTGCGTATGCGTAAAGTGGTATGTTTGATTTTGGCCTTGGTGGTGGGATTGGTGTTTAGTATCTCCGTGGCTTTGGCCGCCGATACGGGTCCGGATAAGATCATCCTTCAGGCCCCTAAGGCAAAGGCGTTCGGGACCAAGATCATCTTTAACCACAAAGAGCACCAGAAGTTTTCCAAGTGCGGTGAGTGCCATCACGGAAAGAATCATAGTCCTTACAAAGAAGGGATGAAGATCGAAAAGTGTGATCAGTGCCACAATAAGAACTTCCCGAAGGCTTCGCTCAATTCCGCAAAGAAGGCCTTTCATAAGAACTGCATCGGTTGCCACCGGGCGGCTGCGAAAGAAGGTAAGAAGGCCCCGACCAGGTGTAAACAGTGTCATACTAAGTAATTTTCCCCTTTAAATGGGTACAAAAAGCCCCCTTAGTGGGGGCTTTTTATTTTTTAAAGCGACAGAGTTTTTTCTAAACAGGTTAGAAAATCAATCAGGGCTGGTTGCTTGCCAAAAGAAGAGAGACGGGCAAAGAGATAGTCTTTGAATTTTACCAAAGGACATTCCTTTAAACCAAAATATCTTCGGGCAAAGGACAAGAAGGCATGGCGGAATTCATCCTGATAGAACACGCCGTGAAGATAGGTCCCAAAGACCAACCCCTGATGTAAGGCCCTTACTTCTCGGCCTTTGAGATAACTTCGTCCATACCGGATTTCAAAGCCGGAAACAGGACCTCTAAAAAAAGGAAATTCAAGGACGAGCTTGGTGCCCTGAGCGATCTTCTCCGGGTGAAAGATTGTTTGATGAGGAAGTAGACCAAGGCCCATTTCTTCACCTGTGTTTTCTACTCCTTCGTCCCTTATCAGCCGTCCAAGGAGTTGAAACCCTCCGCAAAGGCCGAAAATTATCTTCTCCTTGGCCAGTTCTCGAATCTTTTCATAGAGCCCCTTTTTACGGAGATAATAAAGGCTGGCCAAAGTGTTCTTGCTCCCAGGGAGGAGGATCACATGGGCCCGTTCAAGTTCCCGCGGGTCATCGGTGAGCAATATCTCTAGGTCTTTTTCTGCCCGTAAAGGATCAAGGTCGAGATAATTAGAGATGTGCGGGTAATAAACCACCGCCAGGCGAAGCCCTTGGGTCTTAAATCGCCCCCGCGGTGGCCCAAGGGAGGCACTATCTTCCTCAAAAAGGCTCTCGGAAAAGTAGGGCAAGAGCCCTAGACAGGGTTTGCCGGTCTTTTCCTCCAAGATACGTACACCTTCTTCAAAGAGGCTTGGTGCTCCACGAAATTTGTTTATGACAAAGCCGATAGAAAGGTCTTTTATTCCCGGCAACAATTCATAAGTACCCCAGATCTGGGCAAAGATACCGCCTCGGTCGATATCGCCTACCAGGATAAAGGGGATCCGGTACCTCTGGACGAGTTCGTAATTGACAAAATCATCTCTTAAAAGATTGAGTTCCGCCACCGAACCGGCCCCTTCGATGATCACCCAGTCGTTTTCGGAGAGCAATCCTTCAAATACGGTAAAGACCCTTTCTTTATAGGCGGCTTTGTACTGACGGAATTTGTCCGAAGGTAAGATCCCTTGCGAACGACCGAGGAAGATCAATTCGGCGGTCATGTTCCCCAAGGGTTTGAGGAGAAGGGGATTCATGCGAACCGAAGGGTCTCTACCCGCAGCCCAAGCCTGGAAGGCTTGGGCATAGGCCATCTCTCCTTCTGGCGTAGCAAAGGCATTGAGGCTCATATTTTGGGCCTTAAAAGGGGAGACTTTAAGGCCCTTTTGAGCCAAATGGTAAGAGATTAGGGCGGCCAGGACGCTTTTGCCCACCGAGGACATGGTTCCTAGAACAGCAAGCGCCCGGCCCATGGCGAAGGTTTATTTTTTCTCTTCTGAAATCACGCTTACCGGTCCGGCGATATAGCTTTTGATCACCTTGATGTGGATGTCATTGGCTATCTCCAAAGTAACGACGTTGTTATCCACCCGCACTACGTGACCAATGATGCCTCCAGAGGTAAAGACCCGATCTCCACGTTTTAGGCCTTCTAAAAATTTTTGGTGTTCTTTGGCCCTCTTTTGTTGGGGACGAATGAGGAGGAAATAAAAGATGATAAAGATCAAAATCAGTGGCAAAAAGGCCACGATGGGGTTTCCTCCTCCTTGTTGGGCTTGACCAGCCATGGCAAAAGCAATTCCTAACATGTATTTTCCTCCTTTTTTTCGTAAAATTTGCGTCGAAATTCGCCTAACCGATCCTCCCTAATGGCCCGCCGGATCTCCTCCATGAATCGTAAGTAAAAACGGAGGTTGTGAATCGTATTCAGGCGGTATGAGAGGAGTTCTCCGGCCATAAAGAGATGGCGGAGATAGGCCCGCGAATAATTTCGACACGTGTAACAATCACACTCTGGATCAATCGGTCTTTCATCCTCTTTAAAACGTGCCTGCTTTATAGCAAGCTTTCCATGAGAAGTGAAGAGGGTTCCTCGTCTAGCATTGCGCGTAGGGAGGACACAATCAAACATATCTACCCCGCGCCAAACAGCCTCAAGGATGTCTTCCGGTGTCCCAACGCCCATGAGATAGACTGGACGATCTTTTGGCAGGGCCTTGGTTGTGATCTCGATCATCTTGAGCATGGTCTCTTGGGGTTCTCCCACACTAAGGCCCCCTATGGCATAGCCTTCGAAGCCAATCTCGACGATTTCTTGGGCACTTTTTTTCCTCAAGTCTGGATACATCCCTCCTTGCACGATCCCAAAAAGGAGCGAGCCTTGAGGTCCTAGTCGCTCCCAAGCCTCCTTGGAGCGCACCTCCCACTCGGTGGTGAGCTCGGTAAGGCGTTTGGCCTCATCGTAGGGACAGGGATAAGGGAGGCAGGTATCAAGGACCATACGGATATCTGAATCTAAGGCCGCTTGAATCTCTAAAGAAAGTTCCGGGGTAAGAATGTACTCTTGGCCGTCTAAATGGGACTTAAAACAGGCCCCATCCGGGGTAATTCGACAAAATTGAGACAAACTAAAGACCTGATAACCTCCGCTATCAGTCAGGATAGATCGGGGCCAATTCATAAATCGATGTAAGCCTCCCAATCTGGCTATCAAGCCATGCCCTGGGCGCAAAAAGAGGTGATAAGTGTTGGCCAAGATTATTCTGGCCCCGAGACCGGCTACTTCTTCAGGAGAAAGACTCTTGACCGAGGCTTGAGTCCCTACCGGCATAAAGACCGGGGTCTCGATCACACCCCGGCGTGTGTAAAGGAAACCTGTTCGGGCCCATGACTCTGAAGACTTACTTTCTATTTCGAAAACAGCCATGAAAATCCGGATCGATTTTTCCTACAAAAACAATCGGAATTGTAATGACTCCTTTATTTTTATACAACCAAATATTCACCAAGATGTTCGCCAAGCTAAATTTCAATGCATTTTCAAGTTGCTGAGCCTATCTTTCTGATTAGAAGCCAAAAGATTTTTAATATAGAGTTGACACAATTTTAAAATTTCTCTAACCTAGATATAAAATAATTTTAAAAATGGGGGAGGTGGGATGAAAAATATTGAATATGGTCTGAGGGCCGAGATTTACCCCAAACCTCATTTAAGGAGTCAACTATCAGGAAATAAGGGCTAGTGGTCATGGGAAACCTCCGGAACGGGTCTCAAGCGAGCAGGATTAAAAACTTCTCCTCTGGAGCAAAGGGCATAAATTACCCGGACAAGCTTATTCACTACGGCTATCATGGCCTTCTTGTAGCTCCCGAATTGTTCGTATTTCTTCTCAAAATAGGCCCTAAAACTCCCTTCCCATTTCACTACCCCCACCGCCATCTGAAACAGGATGTTTCGCAGGTGAGGGTTACCCTGCTTGGAAATACTCATCTCCACTTTCCATTTGCCGGATTGTTTGGTTACAGGGTCGGTTCCCGCGTATTTGATGAGCTTTTTGGCGCTAGCAAATCTCTTTATCTCTCCCACCTCGGCCAGAAATCTGGCTGCAAGGCCTGGAGAGATTCCCTTTATGGAAGAAAGATTTCTAAGTTGGTCTCCTTGGGACTTGTCGATCTCTTCTTCCAGGAGCTTTTCGAGCTTTTGGATTCTGGGCTCCAGGAAAAGGAGCTTTTCCACATAGAATCTGAGGACTTCTTCGAATCCGGGATGGGAAACACCAATGGAGTCTTGAGCCAGAGAAACTACATCGGAAGGCGAGAAGGAGAGCCTTCGGCCCGGACCGGATCTTTGCATGATTTCAGCGATTTTGGTTTTACCGGCCTTGGCGATGGCGTGAGCCGAGGGATAAAGAGAAAGGATGGCAAGGAAGGTCCTAGAGAAGACCACGAAATTGGTTTCAGCTTCGGGGAAGAGGACAGCCAGGGCCTGTTTGATTTGAGTTTTGGCTTCGGCGACTTCCTGTTTGAGTTTTTCGATTTGTCTGGCGATGAGCTTGGCCTCAGAGGGGATAGCGGAAGGGGAGAGGAGGTGGGGGTTAGAGAGAGCAAAGAGGGCCAGGATGAAAGAGTCCTTTTTGTCAGACTTGGAGGCATTGTTGGCAGAGATGAAGGCAGTGAAGCGGTGAACCACTTTGGGATTGAGGACGAAGACGTTGAGGCCTTGAGAGAGCAGGAAGGCAAAAAGCGGGATGTGGAATCTGCCAGAAGATTCAAGGACCATAAGGTTAGGGGAAAATTGGGAAGCTATTTCCAAGAACGTGGCGAAGCCTTCTCTGGACATAGGGAGGTTTTGGGATCGGAGGATTCCCCGATCCTGATCGAGGATGCAGAAATTGAAAGAGTTTTTAGAGACATCTATGCCGATGAAGAACATGTTTTCCTCTCCGGGCTGAGATTTTTGTCCCTCATCTCCATCCTCCCTGGTGGCAGGGGCTTTTGTGCCCAACCAACCTATTGGGAGTTGAGGGACAGAGGGACGGACTCCTTTAGAGGCTCTAAGGCCTACGGAAAATGGAGTCCTTGTCCCTCTATAAATTTTAGCCTGGGAAGCTTTATAACTTAATTTTTTGCAGGAGGCTTAAAATGTATCGAATTTTGGCTGTATGGTTGGGTTTTTTGTTTATTTATACCCTTCCGGCGTATGGGGCTGAAATGGGAAAATTTTCCTACGCTGATTTTCTCAAACCCCAAAAATGCGGGGTTTGTCACCGTGAAATCTTTCAAGAATGGCGTGAAAACTTAATGTCTCAGGCCTTTACCCATAAATGGGATGAAGTGGAGTATTTTAAACTTGCCCTTCCACATGCCATGAAAGAGCCCAAAGTGGCCGGGGTTAAAGCAGGGTGTATTGCTTGTCATGGCCCCTTGGCCTTCCTCTCCGGAGACATTCCTCCAAAACCACCGGCCCAAGGATCTAGGGCCAATGAGGGGGTAAGCTGTGAGATCTGTCACAATATCCGAGGCACGGCTCAAAAAGAGCCCTTTAATTTTAGCTATCTCATCGAACCTGGTAAGGTCAAGGTAGGCCCCAGAAAAGATGCTAGACCGATGTCTCACCAGGTAGTTCACTCAAATTTTATTAAATCTGCCGAATTTTGTGCCACCTGTCATGATGAGGCTAGTCCTTATGGGGCTTGGGTAAAAGAAACCTACCGCGAATGGAAACGCGGTCCTTACGCCCGAAAAGGGGTAGTTTGTCAGGATTGTCATATGTATAAGGCCCCGGGTAAGGCCGCCAATATGGCGCCGTTTAGAAAGGACATCTACCATCATGTCTTTCATGGCTCCCATAGTCCTTCTAAGTTGGCCGGAGCAGTTGATCTGGCCTTATATGCCGACAAACTCACGGTCTCTAAGGGGTCTACGGTCAAGATTCGGGTGGAATTATTTAACGGCAAAGTAGGGCACATGATTCCCTCCGGTTCGAGTGAAGAGCGTATGCTTTGGCTAGAGGTCTGGGCCATAGATGCTACCGGGAAGAGTTGGTCTCTCAAGGTAGATAAAAAGGGTTTTAGAGGGGAGGAGTACACCATTGCTGACCCTAAGGCCCTTGCTTATCAAGCTATTGGTGAAATTATGGGTATTAAAAATTTCAAAGGCCTTAAAAGAGATGGCGATATTCCCGCTGGTGCCAGGATATTTCGGCGACCGTTCTTCGATCCCAAAGGTCGGATGACAATCTGTCAATGGTACACAGCCAAGAATGACCTGGTAGATTATCGCCTTGGTCCGCGGGAGACCAAAATAGAGACTTATACTTGGTCTATTCCGTCTGAAGCCAAGGGACCGATCACCATTCAAGCCAATCTTTTCTATGCCCAGGTTCCGAGTTCAGTGGGCAAATTTTTCCACCTTCCTGAAGATGAATATCAACCCATTCTGGTCAATACTTCAAGCCTGATCATCGATCTCAAATAAGACAATCGGCGGGGTTTTACGCCCCGCCGACTGGGTAAAAATCCCCTTTTGACAGAAGTAGTTAGTTTTGATATTTAGGCAAGGATCCCCTTCTCGGGTGCACGGGAAGCCGGTGAGAATCCGGCGCTGGCCCGCAACCGTGACCGGGGACGAAAGCCGCTAGGCCCGGAGGTCCTCCCTTCGGGTGACAGGCCACTGGGGCCGGAGGCAATAGTCGAAGGCCTTGGGAAGGCGCGGTGAGTAGGACGATCCGGAAGCCGGGAGACCGGCCCGAGAAGGTGTTGGGAGCGAGGCTTCGGGGCTAACTGCCTCGTTTCCCGAAAGGCACCTTTCGGGAAACCCCCCTGAAGTCTCCTCCTTCAGAAAAAATTTTGAAGGAGGAGGGCAATTATGAAGAGAGTGGTCTTTATTTGCCTATTGGTTTTGATCTGTTTTCCCGTATTGGTCTGGGCCGAGGAGGCCACAGAACTAGGTGAGGTCGTAGTCACCGCCACCAGGACTCCAATTGAATTACAAAAATTGCCAGATTCCGTAACCGTAATTGAACGAAAAGACATCGATCAAAGGGAAGTTGAAGGACTCTATCAGGTGTTTGAGACCTATCCCTCGATTTCTATCAAACACAATGGCTGGTTAGGACAATGGGGTTATTTGCGTCTTCGAGGTGGTAAGAACCAAGACGTAGCGGTGCTGTTTAATGGGATCAGGGTTTATGATCCTACCAATCCGGCCAATGATTTTGGTGATCTTTGGAGCTGGATCGATGCGGACAATATCGAAAAGATCGAAATTGTGCGGGGGCCTCAAAGTTCTCTTTATGGTTCCAACGCCATGACCGGGGCTATTAATATTGTTACTCCCCGAGGAGGCGGTCCTTTCCGGGTTGAGGCAAAGGGATATTACGGGCGTTATGATACTTGGCATGGAACAGCTAACGTAAAAGGGAGTCTCAAAGATTTAGGCTATTATTTGGGCTGGGCTGGGACCGATACCGATGGCCTTTATGAGCATAGTAAATTCAGAGAAAACTCCTTTGATGCTAATTTAAATGGTAAACCTTTCAAGAATATTAGTAACGATGTATTAAATAATTTGAAAATAGACTTTAATTTTCGTTACACCTACGGTTTTCTTAATTATGGAGAATGGGATTGGGTCAGTTTTAAAGCTTATGATGATCCTCATGCGGAGCGCCGTCAAACAGCACTTATTTCCCAATTGAAGTTTAATTTGACTCCTACTCCTTGGTGGCATAGTGCTTTGACACTGGCCTATACTTTTACTCGTCGAGCCTATTGGGACCCTGATGATGGCATATTAGGTTATCGTCCTGATGGGAGTACGGTAACAGATAGTTATAGCGAGGGTCTATATCGAGGTAAGGTCTATCCTTTAGTTTTTCAAAACGATTTTTATTATCAGGATTGGGCTATTCTTACTTGTGGAATTGAGTACTATAAAGAAAAAGGCGATTTTTATAGGGCCTCTGCTTGGGGTACTAAGAGTTATAGAGATGACGTTTCTACTACTTCTTATTTTACCAATCTTTTTTTGCAATTATTTAATAAAAAATTTGCCATTAATATAGGAGGTCGTATAGATGACCACGAAGAATTTGGTACTCATGCGACGTATAAGATCGGAGTAGCATATTTTCTTCCTTATGGTCTTAAATTTAAGGCTAATCTGGCTACCGGTTTTCGAGCCCCTTCTCTCTTTAATCTTTATGATCCCCAGTATGGAAATCCCAATTTAGATCCGGAAAAGAGCACTGGAGGAGATATAGGTATAGAACAAATTTTATGGCAGGATAAGCTCCGTTGGTCTTTAGTATGGTTTAATACTCATTATGAAGAACGTATAGGTTTTAACTATTCTACATGGCACTATTATAACTCTGGAGGAGCCAATGCTACTGGTATAGAATTTGTTTTTGATTTAAAGCCTCTTTCTTGGTTTAACCTTTCTGGGAATTACACTTATACCGAAGGCCAAGAAAATGGTCACGGTCGTCTAGCCCTAGTACCTTATCACCAAATCGGTCTGCGAGCATACTTTAAATGGCAGCCTTTTACTGCCAACGTTTACTATAAATACGCGAGTCGTAGACCAGCTTATGACTTTTCACATTATATGCCGGATTATAGTCGCGTTGATCTAACCGTTTCCTATGCAGCAAATAAGTACCTTAATTTCTTCTTAAGGGTCGAAAATCTTTTCGACGTCAAGTATGAGTGGGCTGCAGGTTATAGGGCCCCCGGATTAGCCCTAATGGCCGGAATAAAAGTCAAGAGTTTTTAGATAAACAGGGCGGCGTGTGCCGCCCTCAGTTGACCATGCGTGAACTCCTGGCCTTTTCTACACATCACAAAGATCTTTGTCTTTTGGAAAAGGGGGAACTGGGGCCTCTGCTGCACCTCTTCGGTCTGTCGGGGATAGAGCTCCTTCCCGTAGGAGAAATTCCTGAATCTCTAAAAGAATATATTGTAGGGGTGCATCTTCCCTTTCAACCGGTCTGGTTGCCCTTTTGGTTTGGGGACAAGGAGTATCTTCATCAGATATTTCCCGGTGAGGAGAATCTTGAACGTTTTTTTGGTGGACCGAGGCAAGAAGACTTCATAGAACGTGTGGCCTCTTGGCTGGAGGCGGCTCTTTCTTTAAGACCAGAATATGTGGTGATCCATGCCAGTCATTGTGGAACAGAAGAAGTCTTTTCTCTGAACTTTCGTTATGACAAAAAGACAGTCCTTTCAGCGGTGGCCGAGCTTTTGAATAAGGCCTTGGTCCGGATAAAGGCTCGAGGATGGCCTCAGTTCCTCTTTGAGAATCTTTGGTGGCCCGGGCTACAACTCATGGAAGACTGGGAAATAGAATATTTTTTCTCCAGGTTGGATATACCGACAAATAAATTAGGGTTGGTTTTAGATACCGGCCACCTGTTAAACGCCTCTTACCTCCTCTACCCTGCAAACGGGCCTGTGCCCCTGACACAGGCCCTTTCTCTTCTCGAAGAAAGACTTGCCCTTTGGCCAAAGGAGTATCGAGGGCTGATTAAGGTGGTACATCTTAATTTTTCACCAAATGCCCATCTTTTTGTACCCGATGAAAAGGGCTACAAGGCCGTTTTGGCCGAGCCTGATCCGTTAAAACGTTATGTCCTTGCCCGGGAAAGGGTGCTCCTTATGGATCCGCATCTACCCTTTGACGGAGTGGATTTACGAAAATTTTTGGAAGACCTTGAGCCGGATTATTTAGTCCATGAATTGCGCTTCAAAGAGATTTCAGATTTAACCGCTGGCCTTTTACGGCAAAAGAAGTGCATAAAAAGAATTTAATTTGTTGGAGCCTCAGGCGCGATGAAATCAGATCCGCGGCCAGGTCTTCCCAGACGGAAGCCATCTAACGAGGCGTAAAATAAGGACAAGGGAACGATGCTTATTCTCTATTACACCGCCTCTGGTATGGAATTGTCCGCTTTGGCCAAGGCCTTACGTGCCGTGCAACAAAGCGGACTGTCTCTGGAGATAGTGGCCCGTACGGCAGCGGATATTTTTGATTCCCGCCAGGAAGAAAGGCTAGCTGCTCTGGCTGCTAGAGCCCAAGTCTTGGTGCTCTTACCTCACGGAGGACGTAAGTCCCTCCCGGGCTTAGACAGGGTGTTATCGGCGGCTAAACAGGCCAAGATCGTCCACGTGCAACCCGTGGGGGGAAGCGACGAAGACCTGGCCTTAGTGGCAGAGTTTACTAGGCCCAAGGATAAGGCCTTTGAGAGACGAGTACTTTATCTCAAATATGGTGGCGCAGAAAATCTTCAAAATTTCCTCCTTGATCTTTATGTCGCTATTACTGGCAAAGATCTTTCGCCTTCCCCTCCAATGCCCCTTCTCACCGAAGGGATTTATCACCCTGTGGGTGGGGTTTTTGAGGATGTTTGCCAGTATCTAGATTGGGTTCAGGGGTCTGGTCGAATGGGAAGAGGCGAAATCAGCGAAAAATTTATCTGTTCCCCTACCCGTCGTCCGATCATCGGCATCTGGTTTTACCAGGGCTATTGGGTAAACGGAGATCTGGCCCCGGTAGAGGCCCTAGTGGAGGCCATCGAAGGTCTGGGCGGGATAGCCCTCCCGGTATTCCATCGGCGCTTTGTTGAAGCCGGGGAGAAGGCCTTAAACCCCACCCAGGTGGCGGAGAAATTCTTTAGGCCCCATGGGCAGACAATCATTCACTCTCTGATAAACCTCCAGCCCTTCTCCCAGACCCTCCTCTGGCCGGAGACCAGAGAGATTTACCCCTCCCTTGGGGTGCCCGTGCTACAGGGGCTCATGAGCTTTTCACCTCGGGCGGTGTGGGAAGAGGAAAACTTTGGCCTTTCCCCCATGGAACTTTGTATATCCGTGGCTCAGCCCGAATTTGACGGCTGCCTCATCACCATGCTCATCGCTGCTCGGGAAGAGCTCGAGAAAGACCCAGCCCTTGGCACGAGGATCAGAAAGTATGTCCCTATACCAGAGCGAGTAGGCAAACTCTCTCGCCTGGCCCTTAACTGGGCAAGGCTTAGGCTTACCCCGCCTTCTGAACGCCGGGTGGCCATCATCTTTCACCATTATCCCCCGCGGGCCGACCGTATGGGTTGTGCCTTTGGGCTTGATAGCTTCGAATCAGTAGTGCGCCTTTTAAGGCGTCTTAAAGAAGAAGGCTACCGAATTGATCGACTTTATAGAAATGGTGAAGAGCTGGCGCAGGAGATGCTTTCCAGGCTTATTTCTGATCGGCGTTATCTCTCGGCGGCGGAGATGGCTAAACGGGCGGCGGGAAGGCTTTCCTGCAAGAAAGCTCAGCAATGGCATGCCGAGCGACCGGAAAAAGTTCGCCAAGCCGTGGAAAGCGATTGGGGGCCTCCTCCAGGAAAACTGTTCGTTTATAAAGACCAGGTGCTCTTTGGCGGGATAGTGAACGGAAACATCTTCCTTACCCTTCAGCCCCCGCGAGGACATCTGGAAAAGCTTGAGAACCTTTCCCCAGCCCAATTAAATCTGCACGATCCGGATCTTTCCCCTACACATCACTACTTGTTCTTTTACCGCTGGTTGACTGAGGAGTTCGGGGCACACGCCGTAGTGCACGTGGGGAAACACGGTTCTCTGGAGTGGCTTCCGGGAAAGGCCGTGGCGCTATCTGAAAACTGTTATCCAGATCAGGCTATAAGGGAGCTTCCTAACGTCTATCCTTACATCGTAAACGACCCTGGTGAAGGCACCCAGGCCAAGCGTCGAAGCTATTGTGCCATCATCGACCACATGATCCCTCCGCAGATGGCCGCTGGGCGTTACGGAGAGCTCGAAGAGATCGCAGAAAAGATTGCTGAATGGCAGGTGCTCAAGCATGAAGATCCCCCAAAAGCCCAGATCTTGCTGGAAAAAATCTGGAGCCTGGTAGAAAAGGCCCGGCTTGACGACGACCTAAAGCTCACCCAAAAGGAGACCCTGACCGAACCCGAGGCCTTTGTCGCGGCGGTACACGATTACCTGGAAGAGGTCGCCGAAACCCAGGTGAACGATGGATTACACGTCTTGGGTAACCCTCCGCAAGGGAAAAGGTTTTATTCCACCCTGGGCTATATGGTCAAAGTGCCTATAGCGGGAAGGCCTTCCCCGCACGAAGTGCTCAAACGCCTGGCCCCAGAGCTTTCCCCTCTGGAAAGGGTACACAAAGTAGAAGAGATGTTACGCCAGGCCATAGAAAAAGACCAACTTCCCGAAGATCGAGAACTCGCGCAGGTGGTTTCCTTTGTTCAGGAAGAACTTGTCCCGCGCCTACGGGGTGTGCAAGAGGAAATGGACTTGTGTCTAGAAGGGCTTTCAGGTGGATTTGTCCTGCCTGGACCTTCAGGAGCTCCTACCCGTGGGGCTATCGATGTACTCCCTACCGGGCGCAATTTTTATTCTGTGGATCCCCTGAAGATCCCTACGCCTGAGGCCTGGGAGCAAGGGGTAAAACAGGCCCAGGCCCTGCTTGCCCGGCATTTACGTGATTACGGTGCGTATCCCAAGGCCCTGGCCATGGTGATCTGGGGCTCACCCACCATGCGCACCCGGGGTGACGATGTGGCCGAAGCCCTCTATCTCTTGGGCGTCCGACCGGTGTGGCATCCGACCAACCAGCGCGTAGAGGGGCTAGAAGTAATCCCTTTAGAAGAGTTAGGACGCCCGCGCATCGACGTGACCTTGCGCACCAGTGGCTTTTTCCGGGATGCCTTTAGAAACTTGCTCGAACTCTTGGATCAGGCCGTACACATAGTGGCCCTGCTTGATGAACCTCCAGACAAAAACTTCGTTGCCGCCCACGTGGCCGAAGAGGTACAACGACTCAAGGCCAAAGGGCATGATCCTAAACATGCCTTTAGATTGGCCAGCCTAAGGGTGTTTTCCGACCGACCAGGCACCTACGGGGCAGGACTTCCCGAAGTTTTTGACTCTGGCAAATGGGACAAGCCCGAAGATTTAGGAGAAATCTATATCAACTGGGGAGGTTATGCCTACGGCCAAGGGATCTATGGTACTGAGGCCAAAGAGGAGTTTAGGCGCGTTCTTTCTCGCATAGAGGTTACGGTAAAAAACGAAGACACCCGGGAGATGGACATCTTTTCTTCAGACGATTTCAATGCCTACCACGGGGGTCTGAACACGGCAGTGTTTGTGGCCCGGGGCAAGAGACCGGTTTCCTATACTGGTGATGCGTCGGACCCCAGGGCCCCGAAGGTGCGCACCACCGCGGAAGAGGCCCGCTTTATCTTTCGGGTGAGGGTTTTAAACCCCCGGTGGATCGAAGGGATGAAACGCCATGGCTATAAAGGAGCCGGAGATCTTTCACGCCTAATAGATATTTGTTTTCAATGGGATGCTACCACTGAGGTACTTGAAGATTGGATGTACGAGAAACTTGCCGAGACCTACGCCCTGGACCCGGAGATGCAGGACTTTTTTCAGAAACACAATCCTTACGCCCTTCTCAATATTACCGAACGCCTGCTTGAGGCCGCTAAACGGGGCCTTTGGAAGGAACCTCCTCCAGAAATGCTCGAAGACTTAAAAGACCTTTATCTCAAGATGGAGGCCCAGGTGGAATGATCGGGGCCGAGCTCTTGGTCTTGCTTTTGACCACCCGCTGTAATCTTTCCTGCCGTTATTGTTACCTGGGCTGTGGCCCAAAAGGCGAAGATATGCCCTGGGAGGTCTTTGAGGCAACCTTATATAACCTTACCAAAGCACCCCAAGAAATAGTGCTTTCTGGAGGGGAGCCCACCCTGAGGCCGGAATTTTTGCTAAGGGTGGTCAAGTCCTTGAGGCAACGTTTCCCTAGAGTGCGTATCTCTTTGCAGACCAACGGGACCTTACTACATACCCGGCTCCTTCGCGCCTTGGCCACTCTTAAGGTGGGCCTGGGGCTTAGTCTTGATGGTCCTTTGGACATTAACGAGTCCTTGCGTGGTGCGACCCAGACGGTAGTAAGGGGGTTACGCCTGTTGACAGAAGAGGGGTTGGCTTGTGGGGTAACGGTGACGGTGACCAAGAAGAACGCTTATCGGCTGGGGGAGACGGTACTTTTTCTGGCCCAATTCCATGCGGTGGCCAGTTTTGGGCTAGATGTTTTGCGCCCGGTAGGGCGGGCGCGTGTAGATGATCTGCCTTCAGAGGAAGAGTTTAGGCAAGGGCTTGGGCAAATCTTTAAAGTCTTGGCCTGGCTCAAGGCCCGAGGTCGTGTTCTGATTTGGCGAGAAACCCAGCCCCGCTCTAGAGGCCCCTATTGTGCCGCCCAAAAGGGAAAAGCCGTAGTAGTTACCCCGCAGGGGCAGGTCTATCCTTGTGCCAGCCTCGTGGGGGAAAAGACCTTTTTCATGGGCTATGTCGGCCAAGATTTTCTTCCCAAGGCCTTGCCTGACCCCTGTGAGGGGTGTGGGCTCCAGGGAGAATGTCCTGGGCGTTGTCCCTCCCGGGCCTGGCTTTCACCAAAGGCCGCGGCCCTTGATTGCCTCATACGAGAGAGCCTGGGGTTCTTCCAGAAAAAGAATTCAGAAAGGGTTAGAAACCATGTCTCAGGCGGTAAAAATCGTGAAACCATATGCAGCTCTAGAGATTTATCGTGGCGAGAAGATTATCTACGGGAGGTTTAGCGAACCCCATTTGGTAATTTCTACCTGTCGGGTAAACGGTGGGATTCGCGAAGATCTCTCCTACGTGGCCAACCACCAGGCCTGTGAACCCAAACCCTGTTCGGATAAAGGACATGGCAAGTGTTTGGCAGTGCGGGACCCAGAGGGCTACCATCGTCTGGTCTGTGAATACCACGGGCTACCCCCAGAGGAGACGGCCCTTTTGGGCACAGCGGCCAATATGACGCTGGCCGGTTTGGCCCAGGAAGAATTCTCCCTTCCAGGTACAGACCGTCTTTTGGTCTTTTGTGTGGCTACGGCCGGGGTAGAGACCAACGCAGGCCGCGCCGGAGACCCGGCCCAGGTCTATGAATGGGAAGGGCGCTTTTTGAAGGTCTCTTGCGAAGACAACTCTCCTCCATCAGACACCCAAGGCACTATCAACATTATGCTCTTTATCAATCAGGAACTGGCTCCTTGCGCCTTGGTCCGCGCGGTAAAGATGGCCACCGAGGCCAAGACCACGGTACTCCAGGAGCTAAACGTACCTTCCCGTTATTCTTCAGGCCTGGCCACCGGCACCGGGACAGACCAGATCGCCGTGGCCTGCCGCCGTACCGGCCAGATGCCGCTGCGCGGGGCCGGCAAACACGTAAAACTCGGAGAACTCGTGGCCCGAGCCGTGCGGCAAGCCGTGCGCCAGGCCCTAGCCCGTCAAAACAAATGTACCCCAGAGACCATTCGCTATGTGCCCCGATTGCTTGAGCGTTTCGGTCTGGGTGAAGAAACCTTTTTTCAGGCCTTGGCCCATATCTTAAAAGATCCTCTTTATTCCTGGTTGTACAAGAATCGTTTTGCCGTGCTCTCCGACACTCTACTGGTAAGCCAGGTCCTGGCCTACATACACCTTTTGGATCAGGCGGCCTGGGGCATAATTCCCCGGGAGACCTTAGGCGAGGCCCTATTGCTTCAGGCAGCGGCGGTCACCGCGGCGCTTTCTGGGAAAATGGCCAAGCTTCCCGACTATTACCGAGGGCTTCAGACCTTTTCCCGCGACCCCAAGGCCCTTCTCTTGCGGGCCGTGGCCCTGGGCTTCAAAGAGAAGTGGGAGGTGCCCTATTACGATCCACGGAGTTGAAGGCCTACATGAAATGGTTTGTTTGTCTTCTTGGTTTGGTTTTAGTTGCCTCCTGTACCTCTTCCTCGGTCAAACCACCGGTCTTTCGGTTTGAACCTTGGGGGTTACAGATAGAAGACCTGCCTCCGCATAGTACGCTCAAGCTCTTCGATGCTAAGGGACATCTTCTCTTGGCCTATCCTCCTTTTGCCGCGGAGGAAGAGATGCTCTTTTTTCGCTGGCAGCCAGGGGCACGCTATCGAGTGGTGATCAAAGGAAAGAGCTATGAAATAAAGGCTCCGGCAAGACCTTTGGTGGTCAGGCTGAAGATCTTTGCCCCTTTAGGACAAAGGCCTTACGAGATCTGGCTTGAAGATGGCCAATCTTCCCTTACCCTTCCGATTTTGGATCTGGCTGGTGAAGAGGCCTGTCAGGAGGTGGGGCTTCTCCTCGAAAATGTAGCCCAGATTCCGCTACGAGTGGATTTTGCCGGAGAAAAGGCCTTGCTTAAGGGTGAATTTGCCCGCAAATTCTTTGTCCGAAGACTCTGTTTCACCGGCAAGGAGATCAAAGAACTTCCTCTAAACTTGACCGGACCCGTAGACCTTAAGATCTCTTTGCGTTTCCAATTTCGCAAGGTGGCCCTCTCCCGGGCGATAAGCCTCAAGGCCTGGCGCTTACCGACCGATGCTTTTGGTTTCATTGAACAGCACCGCTTAGAGGGGACCCTCGTAGCTCCCAATCCTTTCTGGCAAAAATTAGGTTATGCCCTGGGGATCAAGGCCAAGGGTTTTAGCCGCTATGATCCCTTTGCCTATGAGACTCTGATCCTCGAGAACCACCTCAACATGCCGCTCACTTTGTTGCTTAAGGCCGATTTTTTGGATCTAAAGACCAAAAGACCTGTGTCTGGATTCTATCCCAAACGTTTTTCTGAACACGGTTTTAAACAGCCTTTGGCCCTTATAGATCTCCCTCCACAAGGTGAGGCCAAGGCCGTGCTCCCCATTTTTTTGGATAAGGGTATCCCTCCTGGGGAATATCAGGCAGTGGTCACGGTCTATCCCTTTGGTAGTAAAAAGCCCATTTTGATTTTTCGGAGACATATAGGCGTTGTTCGGGGAAAGGTTTCCCTCTCCTTGGCTCTTTTGGTGGTGCTTATCCTAGGTAGTGGCTACAGTCTGTTCGTCCTTTTGAATTTAAAAAGGATGATTCGGCGTTTTCGTCTACGGGAACTCACCCTCATTGCCCTCACCGGGGCCGTAGGCTTTGGGTTAGATTTCTTGGGTGGTGTGGCTTCCAATATCCTTTACGCCTTGTTTGGCCCTTTTAATATCTTGGTAGGCGGTTTGGTTACCGAGGTGGCGCACTATTTAGTCCTTACTGCTGTCCTTTATCTCATCCCGCAGACCGGTGTGATCACCCTTTCCGGGGTCATCACTTATCTTATGGGAGGTTTCCTCTTTGGCGGTTTCAGGATCACCGATCCTTTCTTTGTGGGGACAAGGCTCTTTGTTCTTGAGATGGCTTTGATACTCTTCGGTACCGTTGGTCACGGTCGGCCATCGGTCTGGCCCTTGGTCCTGGCCCTGTCTCTGGCCGATGCCATAAATACCGCCGTCTCTTTGCTCCTACACATGACCTTCTTTAGGCTCTTTTTCCCGGGCTGGTATATTCTCCTTTCCTTGGTGGTAAAGGGTTTTATCTATACCCTTATTGGGGCGTATCTTGGCGCCCGGGTTGGAAAAATCCTCATTCGGGTGGAAAGATGATAAAGCGGGCCAAAGTCGGCCCGCTTTTAGACTATTTGAAGGCCTTGGCCCCGGCAAAGACTGCCGCTGCGCCGAGATCTTCCTCGATGCGTAAGAGCTGATTGTACTTGGCCACCCGTTCTGTACGGCAAGGGGCTCCGGTCTTGATTTGGCCGCTGTTTACCGCTACAGCAAGATCGGCGATAAAAGTATCCTCTGTCTCACCGGAGCGATGAGAGATTACCGTCTTCCAGGCTGATCTCTGGGCCATGGCCACGGCCTCTAAGGTCTCGGTGACCGTACCGATCTGATTGAGCTTGATCAGGATGGCGTTGGCGATCTTTTCTTCAATGCCCCGAGAAAGACGTTTGATATTGGTGACAAAGATATCATCGCCTACTAACTGGACTCGCGCTCCCAGTTCCTGGTTAAGGATTTTCCAACCTTCCCAATCATCTTCGGCGCAACCGTCTTCAATAGAAACGATGGGAAATTGTTCGATCAATTCCTTATAAAAGGCGGTTAATTCTTCGGCCGAAAGGGTCTTGCCCTCGCCTTCCATAACGTATTTTCCGTCTTTAAAAAATTCACTGGCTGCTGCATCGATGGCCAAGGCAATATCTTCGCCGGGCTTATAACCTGCTTCTTCAATGGCCTTGACCAAGATTTCTAGGGCCTCCTTTGTACTCTCAACCTCCGGGGCAAAACCACCTTCATCTCCTACCGAGGTACGATAGCCCTTTTCTTTAAGGACCTTCTTTAAGGCGTGATAGGTTTCGGAACCATAACGCAGGGCCTCCCTGAAACTCGGTGCCCCCAGAGGAACGATCATAAATTCCTGAATATCGAGTTTGTTATCCGCATGGACCCCTCCATTGATAACGTTCATTTGTGGGACAGGGAGGACCTTGGCCCCTACGCCTCCGAGATAGGCAAAGAGGGGAAGACCGGCCTCTTTGGCCGAGGCCTGGGCCACAGCCATAGAAACCCCCAAAATGGCGTTGGCCCCTAAGCGCCTCTTGTTTTCCGTCCCATCAAGTTCGATGAGGAGTTGGTCGATCTCGGCTTGGGCCGTAGACTCAAATCCGACCAGTTCTGGACCGATGATATCGTTTACGTTACGAACGGCGTTAAGCACCCCTTTGCCGTGATAGCGTTTGGGGTCTTTGTCACGTAGTTCCAGGGCCTCATGGGTTCCGGTCGAAGCCCCGGAAGGAACGGCGGCCCGCCCATATAGGCCAGAATCTAACCATACTTCCACCTCTATGGTGGGATTGCCTCTTGAATCAAGTATCTCTCGGGCCTTTACCTGGACTATCTCTCCCATTTTTCATCCCCCTTTCTTTGTTTGTGGGATCTTTACAAGGTAAATGAGAATAGATCCCAAACTTTAACGACTCGTGACCCTTAACACTTCTTCAAAAGAAGTGATTCCCTTAGCCACCTTTCGTAAGCCATCTTGGAAAAGAGAGACAAAACTCCTTTCCTTGGCCCATTTCTTGAGTTGTTCTTCGGTCTCGGAATGCAAAATGAGCCTCCGCAGCTCGCTATCCATAGGATAAATTTCGTAAATAGCCGTCCTTCCATAAAACCCTGTTCCAGCACATTTGGGGCATCCTTTAGGCCTTCGGTAAACGATATGGGTTAGATTGAGATTTAGATTTTCCACAGCGGTCAGAAATTCAAGCGGAGGTACGGTGGCTTCGGCACAATAGGGACAAAGGACCCTTACCAACCGTTGGGCGACAAAGCCTACGGTGGAAGCAGCGATCAGATAAGGTTCAACCCCCATGTCAGAAAGACGCACAGCGGCCCCCAAGGCATCTCTGGTATGCAAAGTGGAAAAGACCAAATGACCGGTTAGGGCGGCTTGGATAGCTATCTCTGCTGTTTCAAGGTCTCTGATCTCGCCCACCAAGATGATATCCGGGTCATGGCGAAGGATAGAACGTAGGGCGGTGGCAAAGGTAAGGCCGATATCTGGCTTGACTTGAATTTGACTTATCCCCGGTAATTGATATTCCACCGGATCTTCGATGGTGATGATCTTTTTATCCGGCTGATTCAAGACCGAAAGGGCGGCATAGAGAGTGGTTGTCTTTCCCGAACCCGTAGGCCCGGTGACTAAGATGATCCCGTTGGGATGTTTGATTAGATCCAGAAAGAGCCGATAATGATCTTCCTCTAGTCCCAGGTTTTCCAAAGAGAGGAGGTTTTTCTGTCGGACAAGGAGCCTCAAGACGACTCCTTCGCCGTGAACCGTAGGAATAGTCGAGACGCGGATATCAAAGTCTTCACCTCCGACGCGGAAACGAATCCGTCCGTCTTGCGGAAGCCGATGCTCGGCGATATTCAGGTTGGCCATCAATTTTAATCTGGAAATTACAGGGGCAGCTAATTTTTTGGGATGAGTGGCTATTTCGTGAAGGAGTCCGTCTATCCGGTAACGCACTCGTAATCCGTCGCGAAGGGTCTCGAAATGGATGTCTGTAGCCCGCATCTCTACGGCCTCACGAATGATGCGATTGACCAGACGGACTACCGGGGCCTCAGAGGCCAAATCCTTGAGGAGCTTTAGGTCTTCAGAGATCTCCTCTTCGGCCTCGCTCTCGAATTCCCTTTCCGGAGGGAGTTCGTAAAATTTTTGGATGAGTTCGAAGATCAGATCTTCGTCTGCCAGAAAGACTTCAGCGGGTTTGCCTACCTGTTTTTCAAGGAGATCCGCCACAAAAATGTTCTCTTCCGAAGGGAGAAGGAGATAGAGTTTGTCACCATTGAGATAAAAAGGAAAGGCCTTGACCGCTTTTAAAAAAGTAGCCTTAAATCCCTCTACTAAAGAGATATTTTCTTCCTGTTCTTCGAGGAGAGATTTATCAAAACGCTTCATCAGTCCCAATTAGTGATATCAGCGTTTTCACCTTCACCACCAGGTTCTCCGTCGGCCCCGTAGCTCCAAAGGTCAAAATCGCCGTGTTCTCCGGGGCAACGATAATGATAAGGCCTCCCCCAAGGGTCCTTGGGGATCTTTTTCTTTTTAAGATAAGGTCCCTGCCAGTTTTGGTCTTCTCCTGCTGGGGGATTAATCAAGGCCTCAAGCCCCTCTTCAGTGGTGGGATAACGTCCCATATCTAAGCGATATTGATCTAAGGCAGACTCAAGAAGGGCGATTTGACTCTTGGCGATCTCGGTTTTGGCCTTGCCTACTCTTCCGACCAAGCGGGGACCGACCAAGGCCGCCAAAAGCCCCAAGATGATCAAAACCACTAATAATTCCAATAGAGTAAATCCTTTCTTAGACATACGTTTTGACATTCATCGTCCTCCTTATTAAAGACCCGTTTGTACATCGAAGATGGCCATCAAGATAGAGACAATTATAGTCCCTAACAAAAGCCCAAAGAAGAGGATGGTTGCTGGTTCAATAATAATAAGGAAGCGTTTGGTACTTACTTGGACCTCTTCTTCGCACAAATAGGCTATATCCGCAAAGGCTTGGGCCATGTTACCGGTTTCTTCTCCCAAGGCGATGAAATTGGCCACAAAATCGAATTGTCCGGGGAACCTTTGAAAAAGAGAGCTTAGTCTTTGGCCCTCTTTTAAGAGGTCGGTCACCTGACTCAAAAAATTTCTAAAAAAGAGAAAAGTGGGAATAGTGCTGGCCAACTGGACTGCCTTTGGGATAGAAACTCCGCCTTTGACCATGACCGCCAAGCCTCGAAAGGCCCGGGCCATATCGGCCATAAAAAGGACCCGGCCTAAGAAAGGGATTTTCAGCAAAAAGTTTTCTAATTGGCAGCGAGAGGAAGGACGGGTGATCAAAAAACGTATACTCAGAAAGGTGATTAGAAAGATGACCAGCACTAACCAGCCCCATGTCCGCCAAAATTGGCCGGCGGCCAGTAAGAATCGGGTAAAGGCCGGTGGTTCAACCCCCATCTGATCGAAGATGAGTCCAAAACGGGGGAGGACAAAGACCAGAATGGTCTGGACAGCAAAAAGACCAAAGATCAAAAGAAAGGAGGGATACAATAGGGCTGATAGTAGATCCTGCTGGAATTGGCGCTGTTCACGTAAATAACGGGCTAAATCCTGCAAAATAGTCTCTAGGGCCCCGCTTATTTCCCCGGCACGGATGAGGCTGACATAAAATTCGGGGAAGGTGTTGGTTTCTGCCAAGGCTTGAGCCAGACTTTGGCCTTCCTCAAGGCTACGTTTTAATTGATCGCTCAAATCTTTGAGAAATTCCTTTCTTGTGGCCGCAAAAACCCTGGTCAAAATGTGTAGGGATCGATCAATAGGGATTCCAGCCTTAAGAAGACGTTCTAACTGTTCGGTAAAGAGAAGGATGTCTTGGGCTCGATCTGATCTCTTTAATTTTAACCGGAAGCGTCTTTTTACTGGTTCAAGCCGAACCGGGAGGAGATCCATGGCCCTAAGACTTTCTAGGGCCTCGGCTTCATTCAGGGCCTCTATTTCTCCTCTTTTTATGGTTCCATCTGAAGAGGTGGCTACGTAGCGATAAAGCACTACCGCCTACTCCCGGGGGATAAGGTCTGGTCTGATCTTTAAAACCAGAGAAAAGATCTCTTTCCCGGTTCGTGAATTTTTCATTACGGTGGTCAAAAACTTGACCTCTTCAAACCAAGGGTCCTGGTCTATAAGTTTTAAGACTTCCAGGGCGTTTTTGCCCTCGGCCCACAGTCGTAGTTCATAAGGGGCACGAAACTCCAGTTTCCTCACCCAGGTGTGTTCTGGAATAATCTGGGTGAGCCGAATGATGATCGGCACCAGATTGACGTTTTCTGTTTCAAATTCCTTTAAAAGTTTTTCTAACTTTTGGGCTGCCTGTTCTTTGCGACGAAATTCTTCTATTCGAGATATTTCCTGGGTAATTTGTTGCAGCTTGAGATCGACTTGCATGGTCTTTTTTTCTATTTTGGTTACCTGAAAGTTTAAGACCTCGGCTAGGATAAAAAAGGCCACCGGTAACAGCCAAAGGGCCGCCAAAGCACTTGAAAAACGAGGTCGGAATCGAAGGGGATATTTCTCGAAAGTAACCGCCCATGATACGGGCAATTTTGAGATCAAACGGGCCCCTTCAGCCAGATATCTTTCGGCCTTCCCCTCTTCGGTATAGATAGCCCCTTGCCAGCCTTTCAAATAGGATTGAGCCGCTCCACTAGAGGAGGGTAAGAAATCTACCGGCTTCCCCCCTAGAGAAATAAACCCTTCGTAAGATTTTCCAGTCTTTAAATAATATAGACCATCTGGAAGGAGACCTTTTTTTCGGAAGAAAAAGCTGGCCACCGCAGTCATGGCCGGCATAATCCCGCAAGGGATCAGGCCCTTTGGTAAACGGGACAAAAGCTTTTCAAAATAGCTCTCTTCTTGGAAGGCGATGACAAGTTCGTCTGGTTTCTTTTCTAAAACGGCACAGACGATCTCCTGAGGAGGGCGCCCCTTTAAGAGAGAAAAGATACGTTGGGCCTCGAGCTTGGCGGCTGATTGTTTATCATGAAAGTCTAAATCTTTGGAGACTTTAAAGGTATGAAAGAAGAGCTCTCGGTGAGAAACGGCAATAAAGGCCCTTGCCGGGCGGCGTCCGGGATGAGCGGCATCTTCAGCCAAGAAGATACGCTCTCCATCGTAAAAGACACCAACAGAAGCCGGTCTGATCAACTCTTTTAGTAAATTGACCAATTGAACCAAGATTAAAACCCCTTCTAAAAGGCCTTTGTGGCGTAAAGGGCTTCTACTTCAAGATTAATGTTTAAACGATAAATGCCTCGATAGCGAGTACTTGAGACTACTAAACGTTTAATTTTAAGTGGCTTATTTTCCTTTCTTAACGAAGAAAGAAAATCGAGTAAGCCTTTTATATCACCTTGTAATACCAAAGCTATTTTAATTTTTTCTATTTGATTGCCGAGAGATTCATGTTTTGAAATACGAAAGCTTCGCATAGTAATTTCTGGAATATTTTTGATTATATTTTCTATTTCAGATACGATAACATAAGGGTCTGGGCCTATAAATATTTTCTGATTAAGTCGAGAAAATACTATTTTATCTTTTTTTAAATTTGGTTTGTATTTAGATATCTTCTTTTGATAACGAGAAAAAAGTGCAATTTTTTCTTGTAAAATTTCCTTTTTAGAGGAAAGATTATACCAGGCAGGTAAAGTAAACTCTATAAAGACAAATATAGCAAATAGAATTGGTAAAGATATCAGAAATATTTTACTTCTGTTTGCTAAACATTTGGCTTTTATTAATCTAAAATCAATTTTAAAAAGCATAATTTACTTTCGTCGAAGAATCACAGGCCTTTTCCTAGGTCTTTTGGGCGGTTTGGGAACAACCTCCTTCTTTTGAGGAGATAAGACTTTTCCCCTTTCCGGTGATTCTTGAAGAGAAAGGGTAAGCCCCTGGCAGTACCCACCCAAAATAACCTTTTCAGGCAAAATTTCTATTACTTTACACTCACCTAAAGATTCTCCTTCACCTAAGACAAGAGTCCTCTTTTTTTCTTCTAAATGAAGTTCTCTTTTGGCCAAAGGGGTAACTTCTATAATAGCCAAACGTTTATGACCGTTATCAAATGTTCCTCTTAAGATCAGACTTCGTTTCAAAATCTCTCTTTTTACCCCTCCGGCTCCCTCTTGTTCCGGAAGATAGGGTTCATAGCGCCGCTCAGGGGAAAAGAGATTTTTTTCTACGGCCTTCTGATAATCGAAGGCCCACGAAATTCCTAAACTGAGGAGGAAAAAAAATGCTAAAATAGGGCCGCTATGATGCCAAATAACTCGAGTCAGGGGAAAAACCGATTTAGCCGTCAAATTATTTACCTCTCGCTTGGTTTTACCCTCTTGGAGGTCCTGGTGGCCTTGGTCATTGCTTCTTTGGTGGCTGGATGGCTCCTCTATGTGCTTTCTCATTATTATTCAGGCAATAGGGCCTATCGCCAAATACTTACGTTTTCTGATCAAGTTAATCCTCTCTTAGATTATCTCAAGAATGAACTCAAAGAGAATAAACCCCTTCCTCAAATCTTTCAAAGCTTAAACGATCCCGAGGGGTTCAAAGATTTTATCGACTCTAAACAAGAAGAAATCAAGGTTATTAATAAGATAAAACCTTGGGAGGGTTCGTTGGTCCTAGATGGTGGAGAGGTTTCCTGGCAAGGTAGTCTGTGGGAGATTATCCTTGGCCGTGATCGACGGCAGGGGAGGATCATTTTGATCCTAGCCGGCTCAAAGGAGTTGGAGGATCAAATTTCGGAGTTTTGAGGTGCCATGGTCGCTTAAGAGGGCCTTTACTCTCCTGGAATTAATCGTGGTCTTAGTCATTTTGGGGCTCATCCTGGGGCTTGTTTTTCCTCGACTATCCCGTTTTCTCCCTCATAGACCGGATTTTCCTCAAAAAGCCCTAACTTTTGTTCAAAATATACGTCTTCAGGCCCTGATTAAGCATCAAAATATCTTGCTCATCTTCTCCCCTGAGGGGAGGTCTCTTTACGCCGTTTCCTTAGAAGGAGAAAGGAAGTGGTCCGGGCCGTCTATTCCAGAGAATTTTGAGATCAAAGCCCGCGGCCTTTTAAAGTTGGAAGGAGAAAAAGAAGGGCTTTTATTTCTGGCTAACGGCGCTAGTAGCGGTGGAGAGATAGAGTTAATAGATCATCAAACCGGGAAGAGGATTCTTTGGTTAATCCCTAAAAGTCAACTTTTTATGGAGGTTCGTGCTGAATAGACAGGGCTATATCTTAGCCTTTACCTTGGCCCTCTTGCTTGGGCTTTCTTTTATGGTAGGAGTCCTTCATCTGGAAGGTCAAAGGGAGCGAAGACTTATCTACGCCACCCTTGAACAAAAGAGAATCTATTTGTTGGCCTTGTCTTTGAAAAATATTCTCTGGCAGGAAGGTCTTCGTCGTCTAAAGGAAGAAGGACATTTTCCCAAAACTATCGAATTGAAGATTGCTGATCAAAAAATCGGGCCTTTACAGGTCCAGATGACGGTCTCTTCGGAAAAGGAAAGGTTAGATCTCAATCAGGTCGATGAAGAGACCCTTTTTTCCTTTCTTCTTGGGATAGGAATTTCCGAGAGGCGGGCCCGAATCATGGCCGAAAGCCTCTTGGATTGGCGAGACGAGGATGATTTTCACCGTTTAGACGGGGCAGAGAGGGATTTTTATCTTTCTTTAGGGTATGAACCTCGCAACGGTCCCCTTAAATGTTTTTCCGAACCGGTTTTGATACGAGGTTTTGATCCTTATCTCTACTGGATTAAACCTGGGGTTTATCAATGGGTCACTATCTATGGAGGGCAAGGTCGCCTAGGTCCTGATTTTTTTCGTGAAATCGAAAAAGAAGAGCCCGAGGGGCTGACTTTGCAAGAAGGAGGGGTCTATCGAGTCCAATTGAGCCTCAAATTTCAGAATAAGCAGTTTCATTATTTAGAAATTTTCCGGTATAAGACAAAGGGTCTTGAGGAGCTTTTTGAGTTCTGGTGGTGAGAGGAGGAATCATGAAATCAAAAATTTTATTTTTGATCCTTTTGAGTTTCTTGATGCTCGGTTGTCAAACAGTAAGAGAAGCTCCTCCTTCTCCTCAACCTATATCCAAAAAGGAACTTAAATCGGTAAAGGCTAGCGCCCCGCTTTCGGCCAAATCCTCCGAGGCTATTTCGGAGGAGATCGCCCTTTCCACCCCTCCCTCTCAGAAATCTCAGAACAATCTATTAGTCCTTCAGAAAGGACTTTCTCCGGCCTCCAAAATAGCCAAAAATCCCCTTATCTTGAGAGGTGCGGAAAAGATAAGTCTGGAAATCAATCTGGAAGGGGCGGATTTATTAGATTTTCTTCAACTTCTGTTTCAGGAAACCTTGCATCAAAATTACGCCGTTGATCCTTCCGCAAAAGCCAAGGTTACCGTACACATCAAAGGCCGATTTTCCAAAACAGAAATTCTTGATCTCGTACAAAAGGTATTGGAACTGCATAACCTGACTTTGATTAATAAAGGAAATATTTATCGCATTATACCTATCTCGAAGTTAGCTAATATATCAGGGCAAATTTCTTTTTTCATTTTTAGACCTAAATATCTTCAAGTAGAAAATTTGAGCAAGGTTGTTAAAACTTTGGCCAGTGTCCAGGCTAAATTGATAATTGACAAAGCAACAAATTCTATAATTTTAGTAGATATCCCAGAAAATATTAACAAGGTAATAGGTATTCTTAATTTGCTCGATGAGAATATATTAGCCAATATGTATTTAGCCTTATACAGGCCTAAAGTATTAGAGGCAGAGACTTTGACTGAATATTTAAAGGCTATTTTCAAAAGTTCGCCACTTAAAAATCAAAATATAGATCAATATGTAGATTTTATCCCTTTAAAAGAAATTAATGCTATTTTAATCGTGGCTAGGCACAGCGAAGGTATAGATCGAATTTATCGTTGGTTAAAAGAAATTGATAGTGGAGAACTGGTAGAAAAGGAAGTATTTATTTATCAAGTAGAAAATGGAGATGCTGAAGAAATAGCTAAGATATTACAAGATACTTTTTATGAAAGTGCATCCTCTAATAGAAAAACTATTGTTAAAGCTCAAAAAGGGAAACAGCATATTAGTGGCGAAATTCGTATTATTCCTGATAAAACAAACAATCTTTTGATTATAAAAGCCACTAAACAAGATTATTTGACTATTAGAAACTTATTGAAGAAGATAGATGTAACACCTCGTCAAGTAGTAATTGAAATGTTAATTACTGAAATAACTTTAAATAAAGAGTTAGAATATGGTGTTGAATGGTTTTTAAAAAATCAATTAAAATTGGAAGGTAAGCCTTACGAAGGACATCTTGTTTTAGGGAAAGAAAATACCTCTCCAGCAAGCATAGGTAATATAACAGGATTTACATATGCTTTGTATAGAAAAGGAGATTTAAGAGCTTTAATTTCTGCTCTTGAATCTATATCTCAAATAAATATTTTATCTAGTCCGGTTATTTTAGCTACGGATAATAAAGAGGCAAAGATTCAGATAGGGCAGGAAGTGCCAATAATTACACAACAAGTGACTAATACTTCGGCCAGTGAACCAAATATAACTTCTACTGTACAATATAGAGATACAGGTATTATTCTGACAGTAAAACCACATATTAATTCTAGTGGTTTAGTAAAACTCGATATTGTTCAAGAAATTAGTTCAGCTCAAAGGAATTATTTAGGCCTTGAAAATACTCCTTTAATCATAAAGCGAAAAATTGAAACTTCTTTGGTAGTTAAGAACAATCAAACCGTTATTTTAGGAGGACTGATAGATAATAGAAAAGAAGTTGGTGAGACGGGTGTTCCAATATTAAAGAGTATTCCTGGATTAGGAAATCTATTTCGTTGGCGTAAAAATACAAGAGATCGTACGGAATTATTGGTAGCTATTACTCCCCGAGTAGTAAGAAATTATCAAGAAGCTGAATTAGTAATGCAAGAATTTAAAACCAAAATAGAGGATCTGAAAAGAAGATTAGCCAAGTGAAAAAGGGAGGTTTTACATTATTAGAATTGTTAATTGCGACGGCTATATCTACGCTTTTGCTTTTACTTCTTTATGAAATTTATGGACAAGTCGCCAAAAGTTTCTTTGATATCAAACAAAAACAAAATTTTAATCAGTTTTTGAAAATAAGTCAGGGTTTACGTTTACAACTTGATCATATTTCTTCCCAACAGGTAAATTACAATGGAAGAAATATTTTTTTCTTTTATTGGAAGGACGGTTTACTCGCTTTTTTGACGGACTTTGGCCCGGGTGGACAAAATTTGGTCATGTATAAAGAGAAAAGAGATCAGCTTCTATATAGTGAAATACCTTATACCGGCCAACGTCTTCCGGAAAATCCCTGGGAAATATTAGAAAATTTTCCCGAAAAACCAGTGTATAAATTGGGTAAGGTCAAACTTTCTTTGATCGAAACTTATAATGAAGAAAAAGAAGAAATTTCTGAGTGGATACCCGGCCAATCCCTTGAAGAAATGGGGCAACTGATGATCAAAATTTCCTCAGGTCGTTACACTCGACTACTTCCTCTCGATCTCTCTTTGATTACTCCAAAACCTTAACCTATCCCTCTTCGGAGAGATATTTTTTGATTTCCTGGGCTACTTTGCGGTTAAGTCCCGGGAGGCGGGCGATCTCTTCTATGGAGGCCTTCTTGATGGCTTCTAGGTCGCCAAAATATCTCAATAAGGTTTGGCGTCTCTTGGGCCCTACCCCAGGAATTTGATCAAGGGAAGAAACCAGGGCCCTTTTTGAACGGGTCCTCCGATGAAAGGTGACGGCAAAGCGGTGGGCCTCGTCTCGAACCCGCTGTAAAAAACGTAGGATTTCATGGTGCCTGGCTAGGTTCACCGGATTTTTGCGCCCGGGGATATAGATTTTATCTCCCTCCTTTTCGCGTTCCTTGGCAATGGCACATACGCCTATTTCTCCTCGAAGGCCTAGTTCTTCTAAGACGGTAAGGGCCATCTGGAGTTGTCCCTTACCTCCATCGATCACTAGAAGATCAGGTAGATTATTCTCTTCTACCCCGCGGGTGAGCCTACGACGCAGGACTTCAAACATCATGGCGTAGTCATTGGGTTGAGAGACCCCCTTGATGTGGTATCGCCGATAGGCCCCTTTATCCGGTGCCCCATCAAGAAAAGAGATCGTTACCCCTACCGGTATTTTTCCTTTAATATTGGAGATATCTATTCCTTCTACCCGACGGGGAACTCTGGGGAGGCGGAGGCGTGTGGTCATCTCTTCGGCCAACTCTTCATAGGGACGCTCGCCTTTGAGACGGGCGGCTAAGGCTTCAAGGGCATTTTTTTTGGCCATTTCCATAAGGTTTCGCCTGGCCCCGCGCTTTGGTATCTTGATTTCTACTTTCTTACCGGCCAATTCGCTGAGCCACTCAGAGAGAAACTCTTGGTCTTCTGGTTCTCTGGGGAGCAAGATTTCATCGGGAATGTATTTCCCCTCGTCGTAAAACTGCCTTAAAAGAAGAGAAAAAAGGGCTGGTTCATCGAGGTCTGCTCGGCTCAGATGAAAGTTCTTTTTGCCGATCAAGGCCCCGCTCCTCACAAAGAGGACGCATCCAGAGATCTTTTCTCCTTGGATGGCTATAGCGAAGACGTCCAAATCCCGTTCTTCGGGAAGGGCCACCACCTGGGCTTCAAGAGTCTTTTCTATGGCCCGGATTCGATCACGCAGGACCGCCGCCCGTTCAAATTCAAGCCTTTCGGCACAGGCTTCCATCTCGGCCCGAAGTCTTTTGAGCAGAGGACCAGCTTTGCCACGCAAGAACATGATGGCCCCGTTTACTATCTGGCGGTATTCCTCCTCAGAGATCTTTCCCACACAAGGGGCCGGACAGCGTCGGATCTGATAATAAAGACAAGGCCTTTCTCGCCGTTTGAACTCAGCCATAGAGCAACGCCTTAAAGGGAAGATACGTCCTAGAAAGCGCAAGGTTTCCCTTACCGCTCCAGCCGAGGGGTAAGGGCCGAAATAAAGGGCCTTGTCTTTACGTCGGCGTCTTACCACCTTGATCCCGGGAAATTTTTCATGAAGCGAGATCCGAAGCAGAGGATAGGCCTTATCATCGCGAAGGATAACGTTGTACCGAGGGCGATATTTCTTGATGAGATTGGCCTCAAGGAGTAGGGCCTCTTTTTCGCTACGGGCCACGATGATCTCTACTTCAGCCGCTTTGGCCAGGAGGGCCCTGGTCTTCGGTGTCTGTGAAAAATCCTGGCGTAAATAGTTGGAAAGCCGCTTTTTTAAGTTCTTGGCCTTGCCTACGTATAAAATTTCTCCTTTTTCACCCTTGAAGAGATAGACCCCAGGGGCTTCGGGGGCCTCTTTGATGAATTCCGGGCTAAGCGGCATAAACCACTAAGCTAAAGCCTTTCTTTTAAGAGGATTTCCTTATAAGTTTCGATTCCCCGGCGTAGAAATTCTTCGTTGAGCTGCCCATGGGGGGAGATCGTCTTGAGAATGCGTTTGGGTATACGTAAATCTTCAAAGGAAAATCCTTCTCTCAACTTGAAGTGATATTTCCGTCGTAAGATCCTTTGGCCCAGGGCTTTGAGATCTTCTGGAGAAAAATCATAGCCGATGGCCTTCAAGGCCTCGGAGATCACTTCGTATTTATAGATGCTCCGGGCAAAGAAGCAAATTATGATGGAAGAGAGGATTTGACGATAGGCCTCTTCTTCAAACAGAAGCTCGGCCAATTTTTCTGGCCCGATTTCAGGGACGTTTAGTTTTTGGTCATAGCTATAGCCGGCAGAATCAAGATGGCTGTGCCTGGCCCCGGTCAGAAAGCCCAAATGACACCCATAACCCGTATGATATCCAGGCATTTCATTCTTCCCGAAGGCCAAGGCAAAGTCTTCCCCGCCGTATCTCTGAGAGGCATGCTCTACCCCTTTGGCTAGCGTCTGATAAAACTCATTACTCTGGCGAGCAAGGCGTTCTAACATTTCAAGATAGACCTCTACGGCTCCCCAAGTAGGACTAAGCCCCAAAGTTTCCTTGGTACCGATAAGGCCTTTTTCAAAGGCCTCGGTGGCCCAGGCCAACACCACCCCGGCGCTGATGGCATCAAGCCCCAGATCATCTACCTTAGCCAGTATTTTCAAGATCCCCTCGGCCTTACCCACACCTAGCATGGAACCGAGGGAATAAATTAATTCGTAGTCATAGGAGATAAAGCTTGTTTTGTAGAAATAAGGCTCGTCTTCGTAAGGAATACGTAGAGCTGCTAAATGAATGCAGGCCACCGGACAGTGGGCACAGGCCAGTCTTCGGCCAAGGAGATGCTCGGCAAAATATTCCCCTGAGATCTTTTCCGCCTCTTCAAACCAGGCCTGCGTAAGATTTTTGGTGGGTAAGGAACGTTTTCGGTTAAGACTGAGAACATTAACCGCGGTGCCTAAATCGTGATATTTTTTCAGGGAATCTGTCTCAAGGATCTGTTTTAAGATCTTGTCATAACATTCGTGATAGGCCTTTTTGTCGGCTACCGGAAGACTTTTGTGTCCGGTGATAACTAAGGCCTTAAGTTTCTTGCTTCCAAAGACGGCCCCAAGGCCCAAACGGCCAAAATGGCGATAGGTCTCGGTGACCACACAGGCAAAGGTAGAGAGATTTTCTCCGGCCAGACCGATGCGAAAGATACTCCTTGCCCCGGGCTTTCCGGTCTTTTCTCGGAGGATGCGCCCAGTTTCTCCGACCCCAAGACCCCAGAGGGCACGGGCATCGATAAAAGAGACCTTGTTTTCGCTAATATTTATAGCGACGGGGATATCACTAGCCCCCTTTATGACGATGGCTCCCAATCCGGCCAAACGGATGCTCACCGCACTGCGACCGCCGGCGTGGCTTTCACCAAGGTTTCCGGTGTGCGGGGACTTGAATAAGGCGGCTGTCTTTGAGGCCATGGGATAAAAACCCACCATCGGTCCCACGGCCAAGATAATAGGGGCTTCGGGAGAGAAGGGCTCTACTCCTTCAGGGCATTCCTCTTCCAACAAAGCGGCTCCAACACCTACCCCGCCGAGATATTCTTCAAAGAGTTCAGGGCGCGGTTCTATCCAAAATTTACGTTTGGAAAGATCGATATAGAGGACATTTTTTAAGGGATCTTGGGCAAGCATTATTTATCCTCCTTTTCAAAGGCAAGCACCCCATGAGGACAATACTGGGCACAGATACCGCAATGAATACAGACTACGGGTTTATTGCTTTCCTCATCCCAGAAGATAGCCCCCAAAGGGCAAGCCTCCTGACAGAAACCGCAACCTATGCAACGATGAGGCAAAAAGATGACCCCGCCTCCTTTACGGGGCTTCAGGGCCCCTGTGGGACAGACAGCGGCACAGGAGGGATCTTCACAACCACGACAGACAATGACCATCAGCCCCCGACTGAGTCCTCCTCTTGATTTGGGGAAAATAGCGGCTCGGGAGGTCCCTCCTAAACCGAGCCTCCTTTGACAAGCAAACATACATAATTGACACCCCACACACCGCTCAACGTCTACTACTTTCAATAAGGCCATGATCCTTCTCCAAAAATGATGAATAGCTTTAGCAAGCCTTGCCGATGGCGTTTAAAAGTTCTTCTAGAAAAATAGGTTGGGTTCCCACCTTACCCACCACTATACCGGCGGCGGTGTTGGCCAGATTGACTACCTCTTCAAGTGGAAGCCCCGCCGCGAAAAAGGCACTCAAAGTGGCAATCACCGTGTCTCCGGCTCCGGAAACATCATATACCTCACGGGCCTTGGCTGGGAAGACTTGTTTGATCTGCGGATGATGAAGATACATCCCCTGAGGCCCCATGGT
>CAZVXP010000013.1:0-47502 GCA_964630855.1 uncultured Thermodesulfobacteriota bacterium
CTCACCGAAGAGCATTTGGCGCAAATCGAGGCCCTGACCGGCCAGAAGATCGAGCGCGTGATCGTCGTCAACAGCCAAATCGACCCACAGCAGCCCCTGGCGCCCCAAGTCGCAGCCATGGCCGACGCGGCAGGCCTAACCCCCGAGGAGTGGCAGACCCGGCCCATCCTGGTCAATCCTCCTTCCCTCAACTTCAGCGCCGTGGCCCTCATCGCGGAACTCCACGGCCGCATGGGCTATTTCCCGCCCTGTATCCGCATGCGGCCTGTGGTGGGGCCGGATGGCCAGCGTGTTGTGCCGCCCTGTTTTGAGGTGGCCGAAATCCTCAACCTCCAAACTTTGCGAGATGAAGCCCGGAAAAGACGTTAAGTTTTTCCTAAATAATCCCTACCGGATAATCCCTACCGGGATGGCTAGGGTTTGGGGATCAAGGGGTGAGACCATATTTACTAGAGAAACTACACATCCAGGGTCTGTTTTTTGCTCAATCAAAACTTCGTGTCCTGGCGTAGCTGTAAGCTTAACCTCTATTGGATAGAGAATGCTATTACAGGGACAGGCGCAAAATCGAAAAGCTGCCTCCATAAAAAATTCTTTACTAGAGACCTTTGCAAGTTATTTTGCAAAGGTCTCCTAAAATTAAAGAACAATCCTGCCCGAAAAGGTGTCCTGGTTTACGGTGGAGAGAAGGGTTATCTCAGAGAAAGCGTTTTGCTCCGCCCCTGGTTCACCTGTTCCTGAACCCCTCAAAACGTCTTCCGTATTTCTGTAAAGGCCGGAGCTTGCTTGCTTCATTTTTTGCCATTCGCTACTCGCCAAATTCAGCAGAGGAGCGCGAGATGATTGTTGGAAAGAAATTTTTTTCAGAAGAAAATATCTTGATGTAATAAGTCCGTAATTTCTCTCTACCCACAATGTCCGGAAGGCGGTAAAAATTTAGACGTGTCCCGGAAAATCTTGCAAAAAAAACGATATCACGCTTTCTCTGACTTTTTACGCGGGCATTTTGGAGAGAGAGTCCAGAAGGTTACCATTGATGCCGGTTTTACCTGTCCGAACCGGGACGGCACCCGCGGAAGGGGCGGGTGTATTTATTGCAACGCTTACGGCTCCGGAACAGGGGCTGCTCGCCGGGGTCTTTCCATTCGCGAACAGATGCTCTCTGGAATGAAAAGACTTGCCAGACGCTACAAAGCTTCCAAATTCATGGCCTATTTTCAGGCCTTTTCCAACACCTATGCCCCGCCCGAAGTGCTGAAACGTCGATACGATGAAGCCCTGGTTGACGAGAGTGTGGTGGGGCTGGCTGTCGGGACCAGGCCGGATTGCGTGGATCAAAAAGTAGTGGAGCTCCTTTCTTCTTACCGAGAAAGAGGGCTCATGGTCTGGCTTGAAATGGGGCTTCAAAGCGCTCACAACCGCACCCTTTCCCTTATAAATCGAGGACATACTTACGAAGATTTTCTCCGGGCCTTGGAGCTGGCCAAAGAGCACGACCTGCTCGTATGTACCCATGTCATCTTTGGTCTTCCTGGAGAAAGCCCTGCCGAGATGATTGAAACCATTGAAAAGCTTGCCGCTCTTCCCATCGATGGGATCAAGTTCCATGAGCTCTACGTAGTGCGAGACACCAGGATGGAAGTGCTCTATCGAGAGGGACGATACCGTCCCTTGCTGCAGACGGAATACGTGGATCTACTCTGCGAGGCCTTGGCCCTCCTCCCTTGGCGGGTAGTCATTCAGCGTCTCACCGGTGATCCTCGGCCCGACGAACTGGTGGCCCCTAAATGGGCGCTTGACAAGAGAACGACCCTTCGCATGATTGAAGAGACTCTCGTGGCGCGTGATCTATGGCAGGGAAAATATCGAGGAGAGCCCGACCCCTTCTGGACCCCACGGGCCCGTGAAACCCTTATCAACCAACGGCCCTGATGTCTATGGCAAAGGTGCGCCCTTCTTCCTTCACGTAGAGACAGCAGACCTTTTTAGTCTCAAGGGCCAACAGGGGGATCTGAGTGCGCTTGTTCTCGTGGCATATGTAAACGTCTTTCAAGAAGACCCGGCCGTTCAAACAGGCCACCAGCCAGCCCTGATAATAGGTATCCCGACAACCATTAATGGTGACCTTTTTCCCCAAAAAGCGCTTGAACCAAGGCATGGGCACCAGACCCTGAATTTCAAATTTATTTAATTTAATTATCTAACCCTTTGACACCAAGAGCAATGTGCCCTGCCACTGGTAATGAGCCGTTTTACTATTTTTTGCATATAGAGGTTACAAAACGTCCTTCTTGCGCTTTAAGCGGGCTTTATTTTAGCGTTTTTGTCGATTTGAAGGGCCGCCGGAGATGACCCAATCTGACAAATCCGAAAGGTCCCGAGGGCGGGTCTGGCAGAACTTGAACTTTCCGACGGAGGTGAAGACTTCGGGTTCTTCTTCCTGGAGGGGAGACCAGAGGGGGTAAGAGACCCCGGCCAGGTGATGAAAGAGATGGGCTTGCAGGAGAAGGATCAAAATGGCCAATCCCAGGACAGGTAGATAGGACCAGTGGGGTAGATATCCGGTGGCGGCGATCAGGGCGGTGGAAGCAGCCGGGGGATGAAGGATGCGCAGCCGCACCATTAGGAACCCGAGGATGCCAAGCGAAAGGGCCGCAGCCAGCACCTTGCCTTTCCCGAAGCCAACGGGGACGAGGAGACCACAAAAGATGAAGAGCTTGAAGATGGAAAAACCCAGCACTCCACCGAGCAAATGGGCCAGGAAGGTGTTGCGAGGTGAAGACATGGCTCGTTGTGGGGCGTAGAAGATGAGGAAAAGAGAAGGCCCCAGGGAAGGGAAGATCAAAGGCCAGGAGGTGAGGTGGGCGATGAGCCCCAGGATCCCGATAGCCAGGGCGTTATTTATACCAACGAAGATCTCAAGCACCCCTCGCCGCTGACGGGCCTGATACCAAAATCTCAGGCGTCCGAGTTTGCCGATCTGCCAGAGGAGATCGTCCAGGGTCATTTATCTTTCCCTCCCGAAGGCCGAAAAAAGTAGTGATCTTTTCCTTTATCGGCCTTTGAGGGGCGGCAAATGATCTTCAAAAAGATTTCGCGTTACATGGCCCTTTCTTCCGGGGACTTTGCTCGTATCTTCAAAGACTTTGAAGTGCCAAGTCTCCCGCAGGTAGTGAACAAGCTCCTTTCTCTCTTACGCAACCCCGAGGTTTCAATGGAGGAGGTAGCGGCGATTGTGGAGCTTGATCCCGGTCTTACGGCCCAGATCCTCAAGGTTGTCAACTCGGCCTTTATAGGCTTGCCGCAGCCTATCAAGAGTTTGAAACAAGCCACGAGCGTCCTGGGACTCAAGAAAATAGAGAGTCTGGCGGTTTCCTTTGGAGTCCTCAAGGTGGTGAAGGATCCGGCCACCGAGGGCTTTGATCTGGCAGCGTTCTGGACGGATTCTCTCCTGCGAGCCCTTTTTGCCAGAGAATTGGCCCGCGAGTTGTCTTTGGATCAGGAAGAGACTTTTCTTTCGGCTCTTCTGCAGGATGTAGCTCTTCCGGTGCTTCTCACCGAATGGTTCGATGTTTATCAACGGGCCTACGATCTTTGGCGCCGGAGGGGAGGGCGTCTGAGTGTTTGTGAGATCGAAGCCCTTTCCTGGCATCATGCTCAGGCAGGGGCCTGGTTGGCCAAGACGTGGACTCTTTCCGAGAGCATCGTATGTGCCATTGGGCTCCATGTAGCCCAGCCTGAACAACTCAAAGAACTTCCCTTCGAGGCCCCGGTCTTCGTTTTGGTAGCTCTCTCCGCCCAGGTCCCATCGGTGCTCGAATCCGAACCGGAGATCCAGGCCTTTCGTCGTTTCGCCGAATCTTTCGATCTTTCATGGCAAACAATCGAGAAGGCGGCTTGCAAGGCGCAGGATATCTTTCTTGAAACGGCCTCTTCGTTCGGTCTCAAGGTGCGGGCCCCTCTCAACCTGCCCCAACTTATTGCCGAAGTCTAGTCGCTTTTTCTAAAAAAGATGCTATAAAACCTTCAAAAGGAGGTCTTGCTATGAAATGGGTATGGACTTTGATCTTTGCGGTATTTCTCCTCTGGCCTCACGTCCTCCCGGCGGAGGTCCTGAAGGTAGAAGAAAAGGAACTTTACGCCGCTTATTTCTTCGCGGAAAGGCGTCCCCCCACCACCCTGGGTTATATCTTCACCAATTTTGGTCCGGGCAACATCAACTTTCTCGAAAGGGTGGACATCGTGCTGGACAACGAAGGACGTGTAGCAGGGGTCCTTCTGGTTTACACCCCGGCCGATGGTTTTCGACGCCACGTGTTCCTCTCCGATTGTACGGGCTGGATGTTTGAGGAAAAACGGGAAGGTTCCATCGGGAAAAAGGTCATCATCCGTATCGTCACCACTCACGAACTGAATCGTCTCCGCTGATGGCCAAGAAAAAGAAGAAAAAAGTCCGCCAGGGGCTACCTACCTCCGAAGAGATTCTCGACACCATGAAGAAGATCGGTCGTCCGGTCCTCTTGCGAGAGCTTTATCACTTCCTCAACGTACCCACGGTGGACCGCAAAGCGTTTCGTCAACTCGTGCGGCGTCTCACCAAGTCTGGACGCCTCGTACACATCAAGGGCAAACGTTACGGCCTGCCAGAACAGATGCAGCTCGTTACCGGACGCCTTCGAATATATCCCGATGGCTACGGACTGGTGGAACCCGAAGAGAAGAAGGCCCCCGTGGTTTACGTGCCACCGAGCCGGTTGAAGGGAGCCCTGGATGGCGACCTGGTAGTAGTACGCATCGAGCATCCCAGGCGCAAGAAACCCGAGGGCACGGTCATTCGCATCCTGGAAAGGGCCAGGAAATACATCATCGGCTTTTTCTATCGCAGCAAGAAGACGGCCACTGTCATTCCCGAAGATGACCGTCTCCCCTTTGAGATCCTTATCCCTCCCGACAAGACCAAAGGAGCCGAACCCGGGGAGATGGTGGTGGCGGAAATCACGGATTTCTCCCCTGGTAGACGAATTCCAGAGGGTCGGATTGTCGAGGTCCTGGGAGATCCTGAAGACCTCAAGGCTCATCTCAGGGCCGTGATCTACAAGTATGAGCTTCCTCATCGCTGGCGGCGAGCCGTGCGGGAAGAGCTTGAGGAGATTCCAGATGAGGTTCGTCCTGAAGACCTGGAAGGGCGCGAGGATCTCCGTCGTCTGCCTTTGGTCACCATCGATGGGGAAATGGCTCGTGACTTCGATGACGCGATTTACGTGCGCAAATTGCCCAAAGGTTGGCGTCTTTACGTGGCCATCGCCGATGTGGCCCACTATGTGAGACCAGGAACCGCCCTTGACAGGGAAGCTTACGCCCGGGGCACGAGCGTCTATTTTCCGAACGCCGTGGTGCCCATGTTCCCGGAGAAGCTTTCCACCAACCTCTGTAGTCTCAACCCGCAAGTGGATCGGCTGGCCATGGTGGTGGTGATGGATTTCGATCGGGAGGGGCGCTTCCGCAAAGTGCGGTTTACCGAAGCCGTTATCAGAAGCCACGAAAGGCTCACTTATAACCTTGTCAAAGCCATAGTTGTCGACCGTGACCGAGAGTTACGCCGTCGGTACAAGCGTCTCCTGACCCCTCTGGAGAACGCTGCCACCCTCTGCCGACTTTTGAGGGAACAGAGACTTGCCCGCGGCAGTATCGACTTTGATCTCCCGGAACCCGAGGTTGTGCTCGATGCCCAGGGCAAACCCGAAGAAATTATCCGGAGAGAGCGGCACTTTGCCCATTTTATCATCGAAGAATTCATGATCGCTGCCAATGAAGCTGTGGCACGTTTCCTGACAGCCAAAGGCTATCCCATTCTTTATCGGGTCCATGAGGCACCAGAGCCTCAAAAACTCAAGGAATTCGTGGAATTCGTGGCCACGCTGGGTCTGGAGCTCAAACTCCCGAGAGAACCCGAGCCCTCCTGGTTTCAGCAGGTAATCGAGCTAGTGGAGGGGAAACCTTACGCCTACCTGGTGAACATGCTTCTTCTGCGTTCTTTGAAACAGGCCCAGTACTCCCCGGAAAACATCGGTCATTTTGGTCTGGCCTCGGAGTGTTACTGCCATTTTACTTCTCCCATCAGGCGCTATCCGGATCTCGTAGTCCACCGCGCCTTGAAGGCCGCGCTCCGGGGACAGAAACCACCTTATCGTCTTGAGCGGCTGGAGACCATGGGGAAGCACCTCTCCGAGAGGGAGAGGATAGCCATGGAGGCCGAGCGCGAGATGCTAGATCGCATCCGCGTTCTTTATATGAAGGAACATATCGGCGAAACCTATCACGGTGTCATCTCCGGGGTGACGGCCTTTGGGTTTTTCGTGGAGCTTTTTGAGGTGTATGTCTCAGGAGTGGTTCGTCTGGTGGATCTTCACGATGATTACTATGTACTTGATGAAAAGAACCATCGCCTGGTTGGAAGGCGCACAGGCAAGGTCTTCCGCATCGGAGACCAGGTCCTGGTGAAAGTCAAAGACGTAAACGTCTCCCGCCGTCACATCAATCTCGAGCTTGTCCAAAAGCTAAATAGCC
The DNA here is from genome assembly GCA_964630855.1 of uncultured Thermodesulfobacteriota bacterium. GTDB lineage: Bacteria > Desulfobacterota > Thermodesulfobacteria > Thermodesulfobacteriales > Thermodesulfatatoraceae > JAADCO01. Next base: position 6,568 of record CAZVXP010000013.1, read on the forward strand.
CTTCTTAAACTCGGACCGCGACTCTGGCCGAAAAGCATTAAAAAGGGCGCAAGGGGGCCAAAATGGCCATCCCCTCCAAAAGCTTGAAGAGTTTGTCCGTGCCTAAAGAGACCTGGAAACAGCGCATGAACGAAATGGCCAAACCCCCCATCATGCAAGGGGAACTTAAGACCATTTCTTTAGCTGATGTACTCCAGCTCCTTTCCTCACGTGAAGGCCGCCACGTAGTGGAGGTCATCTTCGATCAGGGAGTGGGCAAGATTTTCCTGGAAGGAGAATTCCTTCATCAGGCCGAGGTGGTAGGAGACGACGAGCTCGAAGGCCTTGAGGCCTTACGTTTCTTGGTGAACCTGAGTGCGGGGCGCTTTGAGGTTAGGAAGCCTGTGATCTGGCCGGAGGGGAATCTTTCCGGTCCAGTACAGGCCCTCCTTATTGAAGCCGTGCGTCTGGCTGACGAGGCCGAAGCTGGTATTTCTTTCAACGAAGACCTTTTCGATCAGGCCTTTTCCCCAGCCGAAGAAGCGGCACCACCCCGGGTTTCCTATCTTGAGAGCCTGAAAGAAAAATTACCCGAGGTAGATTTCTTGGTACGTCTCTCTGCCGACGGAGAGGTACGAGAGTCTTTGGGGCAGGGGGTGCCTGAAGAACTGGCCGGCGTTCTCTCCTACGCCTCTCTCCATCTCAAGGAGATGGGTAATCTCCTTGGCCTCGGGGAGCTCAAAGGCTTTGCCGCTTCGGGACAACGTCTCCTCTGGGCAGCCCTACTTGAAGAAGACGGAGTCGTGGGGCTGGGAGGAAAGCCACGAAAGGGGCTCATCTGGTGGAGCAAAAAACTGGCCGAAATTCAGAAGGGGCGTACGAGGTGAAGAACCTTCTCACCAGCCTGGTGAAGTTGGACGAAGTAAGCGGGGTCCTGATCTGTCGAGAAGGTCGAGCGGTTTACACCAACCTTCCCGATTTCTACGCTCCCGAACTCCAGGAAGCCCTTCAACAGTCCTTGGAGGAGATGCTTTCGGCCTTTCGAAGCAACGGTCAGGATCATCCCCATGAGGTGGTTTCTTTCTATGAGAGGGGGTCCCTCATTCTGAGGGAAGCCCACGGATTCTATATCCTGGTCATTTTGCGTACCATCTCTCCTAGCCCTTTGGTAAGTGTGGCTTTAAACGCTCTGGCTCTCAAGATCGAAAAACTAGCCAAACGAGAAAAACAACTCGAACGGACCCAGGAGCTCATCCCTCTGGTCCTCTTCAACGAGGTGGTCAAACTTCTTACCACTCATTACGGTCCGGCGGCTAAACTCATCGTCAAGAAAGCCCTCAAAAGTGCCGAAGCCACAGAAAAGGGCCTGCCTCTTTCCCATTTATCTCTCTTCCTGAAAGCCCTGAAACAAGAGATCGATGATCCACGGCTGGCCCAAATCGCCATCAACAAGGCCAAAGAGATCGTCCGTCTCAGGAGGACTTCATGACCAAGAACAAAAGTTTGAGCATCGCCAACAAGGTGGCTCTCTTTTTCATCCTGGTGGTCTGTTTTGTGGGTGGTGGGCTCTGGATGGCCCTCAAGAAGATCCACGAAAGAGACCTGTTGGTCAACGCCAAACAGTTGGCCGAGATGAGCGCGGCCATGCTAGAGATAAGTGATGAGATGCAAGGGCTCTGGACCACTAAAAGGAGTAAGGTCCCGGTGGTAGAAGAGGCTACGGCCCTCCTCGAAGATACCGGTGACGAGGTGACCTTTTTCAGGGTTCACGATCCGGATTTTACGAAATTCGTGACCCAGGTAGCCCGTCCCTCCCAGGCAGAACTCAAGATTGTTTTCAGCGAGCAGATCCTGCCACAGGAAAGATGGTCCTTTGAAAATGGGGTCTTCTCATATCAAAGACCTATCCGGGCCACACGGGCTTGTATGTCTTGCCACGACAAACACGAAGGGGCTCCGCCTCTCAAGCCAGGAGAGGTGGCGGGAATGATCTCGGTCCGCTTCCCTCATCAGGGACTTTACACCATTTTGGGCAACAACTTCTCGGTATGGCTGGCGGTAAGCTTTTTCCTGATAACGCTTGTCCTTTACGTCCTGGTGCGCTTTGAACTCATTAACCCTATTTTGGACCTGACGCGAAAGGTTCAGGAGATGAGCCTGGGGAACCTCGATGTCAATTTTGGAGTGCAACAGCTCAACGAAAAAGAAGCCAAAGACGAACTCATCAAGCTAGCCATCGCCATGGAGAGATTGCGCAAGAGCCAGAAGGTGATGGAAAAGATGCTGGATGACGATTCCTTGGTCCTTTGAAGGGCTCGAAAAGTCCGTTCTTCAAATTCTGCTCTTCACAAGCGCCTCTAAGGGCTTTTCGATTCCCCAAAAACCCATTCTAACCCCTGAATTCTCGCCATAACAAAGCCTTAGTTTTTTTGCTTCGTTTCTCCAAAAAGGCTATAAGATGGGGTTCAAATCGAGGGAAAAGGAGGTCTCTATGAAGCTTGATCCGACCAAGATGAAAGACTGGGAGATTGCCGCCGAAGCCGAAAAACACATGAAGACTGTCTATCAGCTGGCAGAAGAGCTTGGTCTTGAGCAGGAAGAACTTCTTCCTTATGGGCATTACGTGGCTAAAATCGACTACAAGAAGGTTCTGGAAAGACTCAAGGACCGGCCCAACGGCAAATACATCGACGTAACAGCCATCACCCCCACTCCTCTGGGAGAAGGAAAGTCCACCACTGCCATTGGTCTCATTGAGGGTCTCGGGAAACGTGGTCAGAAAGTGATCGGAGCCCTGAGGCAACCTTCTGGCGGCCCCACCATGAACATCAAGGGGAGCGCTGCGGGCGGTGGTTTGGCCCAGATCATTCCGCTTGATAAGTTCTCCCTTGGGCTCACTGGTGACATCAACGCCATCATGAACGCCCATAACCTTGCCATGGTAGCCCTTACGGCCCGGATGCAGCACGAGTTCAACTACGACGACGAAACGCTCGCCAAGCGGGGACTCAAGCGCCTCAACATTGACCCCAAGAGGGTAGAGATGGGCTGGGTGATCGATTTCTGTGCCCAGGCCCTGCGTCATATCGTGATCGGCCTTGGCGGTAAACGGGACGGCTATCCTATGGAGAGCAAGTTCTGGATCGCCGTGGCCTCCGAAGTAATGGCCATCCTCGCCGTGGCCCGGGATCTCAAAGACTTTCGTGAGCGCATCGGAAAGATCGTGGTGGCCTTTGATAAGTATGGCAATCCCGTGACCACCGAAGATCTGGAAGTGGCTGGCGCGATGTGTGCCTGGATGGTGGACGCCATCAATCCCAACATGATCCAGACCATTGAGGGGCAGCCGGTTCTCATCCACGCCGGACCCTTTGCCAATATCGCCATCGGGCAATCCTCCATCATTGCGGATTACGTAGCCCTGAAGCTTGCGGACTACAACGTCACCGAAAGCGGCTTTGCCGCTGACATCGGGTACGAGAAATTCTGGAATATCAAGTGCCGTCTGTCGGGTCTCACACCGGATTGCGTGGTGGTAGTGGCCACCATCAGGGCCCTTAAATGCCACGGTGGAGCTCCCATTCCGCGTCCAGGGAGACCCATTCCGCAGGAATACTTCGAAGAAAATCTGGAATGGGTGGAGAAGGGCTGCGAGAACCTCATGCATTGTGTGAACATCGTGAAGAAGAGCGGTGTTACCCCGGTGGTCTGCATCAACGCCTTCTACACTGACACCAAGGCGGAGATCGATCTGGTAAAGAAGATTTGTGAACAGCACGGAGTACGGGCGGCGGTCTCAGAACATTGGCTCAAGGGTGGAGAAGGAGCCCTGGAACTGGCCGACGCTGTGATGGACGCCTGCAACGAACCAAGTGAGTTCCGTTTCCTTTACGAGCTCGATGAGCCAGTGAAGACCCGGATCGAAAAGATCGCCAAAGAAGTCTATGGAGCCGACGGGGTGATCTATCTCCCGGACGCCGAGGCCAAGATCAAGATGATCGAAGCCGATGAAGAACTACGCCGGATGCCCATCTGTATGGTAAAGACCCACCTCTCGCTTTCCGACAACCCCAACCTCAAGGGAGTCCCAAAGGGCTGGCAACTTAGGGTGCGTGACGTGCTCATCTATCGTGGTTCGGGCTTTATTGTCCCGGTGGCCGGAGACATCAGTCTCATGCCCGGTACCGGTTCCGATCCGGCCTATCGTAGGATTGATGTTGACGTAGAAACCGGTAAGGTTAAGGGACTCTTCTAAAAGATGAGGTGGCGGGGAATTTTGCCCGGGGCTCTCTGGGGCAGAGTTCCCCGCCTTTTGAAAAAAGAACTAATTCATGATGTGGAAACTTCTTACTATCAACGCAAAGCAACGATCTCCCAAAATCAAACGCATGGTATGTTTTTTGCATAAAGGCGTTTCAAAGTTTAGGGGAGGTGTGTAATGGCGGCCAAGATCATCAGTGGAAAAGAGATTTCTCAGGAAATTCGTGAAGAGCTGAAGAAAGAGGTCCAAGAGCTCAAAGAGAAGCACGGGGTGACCCCGGGACTGGTGACCATCCTGGTGGGAGAGAACCCGGCTTCTGTCTCATACGTCAAGGCCAAACAGAACACGGCCCACGCCCTGGGCTTTCATTCCGTGCAGGAGAACCTTCCAGAAGATGTCTCTGAGGAAGAGCTCCTAAAGATGATCCAAAAGTACAACGAAGATCCTTCGATTCACGGTATTTTGGTCCAACTTCCCTTGCCAAGGCATATCTCGGAACAGAAAGTGATTCATGCCATTGATCCGCGCAAGGACGTGGACGGTTTCCATCCGGTAAACGTTGGCAAGATGGTTATCGGGGAAAAGTGTTTTCTGCCCTGCACCCCTCACGGTATCCTGGTGATGCTCGACCGGGCGGGGGTGGAGGTTTCAGGAGCTGAAGTGGTGGTCATCGGGCGAAGCAACATCGTGGGCAAACCTGTGGCCATTCTTCTTATGCAAAAGAGAAAGCCCGTGGGCAACGCTACGGTGACGGTCTGTCATACAGGCACCCGTGACATGACCTTCCACACCAAGCGGGCCGACATCCTTATTGTGGCGGCTGGTAAACCCAAGGTGGTCACCGGCGACATGGTCAAGGAGGGCGTGGTAGTGATCGACGTAGGGGTGAATCGCATCGGGACCACTCCCGAAGGCAAGGCCATTCTCTGTGGCGACGTGGATTTTGACTCCGTCAAGGAGAAGGCCGCGGCCATCACTCCGGTGCCCGGAGGGGTGGGGCCCATGACGATCACTATGCTCATGAAAAACACGGTGGAAGCGGCCAAACTCTGGGCAGGGCTTCCTTCGGAAGTAGGATAGGCTTGTTCTGCTCTTAAACTCGTGTTTTTATCAGAAAAATTCTAACGCTTGAGGAGGAAGAGATGGATCCCAGGGCCAGGTTTCAGGGTAAGAAAAGTCCCTCCTGTGCGGTACAGTGTGCGGTAAACCAGGAAATGCTTTCCGTCATCCAGGGAAAGGTGCTCACCGGGCCAGAACGCGTGGCCAAGCGCGGTACGAAACCCTGTCTCTTTGGCAAAGGGGGGACTTGTTGCCATGTCTGCAACATGGGGCCCTGCCAGATCATAGAAGGCGTGGAGGAGATGCGTGGTATCTGCGGGGCCACGGCAGCCACGGTAGCTTCGCGAACCTTCTGTCGGATGGTAGCTGCCGGGACCTCGGCCCACTCCGATCACGGTCGAGGAATCGCCGAGGTTTTCTATCATACCGTTCATGGTGAGGCCGAGGACTTCGAGATCAAAGACGAGAAAAAATTACGGGTAGTGGCTTACTACTTCGGACTTGACCCCAACGAAGAGACCAAAGAACTGGCCAAGAAAGTAGCGGTCAAGGCCTTGGCCCAATTTGGACAACAGCACGGAGAACTGGCCTTCATCAAGCGGGCCCCTGAGAAACGCCAGGCCCTTTGGCGTGAGCTGGGGGTGGTGCCCCGTGGAGTGGATCGAGAGGTAGTGGAGCTTACCCACCGGACCACGGTGGGTGTAGATCAGGACTATCGCAGCTTGCTCAAGGCCTCGGTCCGCACGGCGCTAGCCGATGGGTGGGGCGGTTCCATGATCGCGACGGAGCTCCAAGATATCCTGTTTGGTACCCCGGTGCCCATCAGGGCCACGGTGAACCTTGGGGTCCTCAAGGAAGACATGGTCAACGTTACGGTGCACGGTCACGAACCGGAGGTGGCCGAGGCCCTGGCCATGGCGGCCCAGGATCCAGAGATCGTCAAAGAAGCCAAGAAGGTCGGGGCCCAGGGGATAAACCTGGCGGGTATCTGTTGCACCGGTAATGAGGTCCTCATGCGCCGTGGCATCCCCATCGCTGGGAGTTTTGTCCAACAAGAATTGGCCCTGGCCACGGGGGCGGTAGAGGCCATGATCGTGGACGTGCAGTGTATCATGCAAAACGTGACCACCGTGGCCCAGGCCTTTCACACTGCGGTGATCACTGTGAGTGACAAAGCCGAAATCGAAGGGGCCATGCACATCCCCTTCGATCATCGCCATCCTGTGGAAACCGCCAAAAAGATTCTGCGGGAAGCCATCTCTCGTTTCCCCAAAAGAGATAAGAGTCGGGTTTATATTCCTAAGGCAACCATGGACGTGGTGGCCGGTTTCAGCCACGAGACCATCCTCTACATTCTGGGCGGCCGGTTCCGGGCTTCCTATAAGCCCCTTAATGAGAACATCATCAACGGTCGAGTCCTGGGAGTGGCGGCCATCGTGGGGTGTGACAATTTTCGTGTCTTTGATGAGGTTCACGTGGAGCTGGCCAAAGAGCTCATCGCCAACAACATTCTGGTGGTGGCCACGGGGTGTGCGGCCACTGGCCTGGGGCGAGCCGGCCTTCTTTCCCCCGAGGCGGCAAGTCTTGCCGGTGATTCGTTGCGCGAGGTGCTTGAGGCGGTGGGTTGTCCGCCGGTCCTCCACATGGGTTCCTGCGTGGACAACAGCCGAATCCTCATCGCCCTTACCGAGATGGTCAATACCGGAGGGCTAGGAGAAGACATCGACGAATTGCCAGCCATCGGTTGTGCTCCCCAGTGGATGAGCGAGAAGGCGGTGGCCATTGGCAATTACTTCGTGGGCAGTGGGGCCTGTGTGGTCTTCGGTCCAAATTTCCCCACGGAGAAGAGCCAGGTGGCTACGGATTATCTCTTTCACGAGTTCAAGAAGCTCTTTCGGGCCAACTGGTTGGTGGCCAGAGACGCCAAGGAATTGGCCTCGGTGATGATCGACAAGATCCATGAAAAGCGTAAGAACCTTGGTATAGATAAGCCCAAACCGCGGATCCTCTTCGACATGGCCATGCGGCGAGCCCTGGAGAGCCCGAAGGTTACGTCGCCTTTCCATGGTTTGGGGTGCTTTGGGCCAACCCACCTGAGGGTCTCTCCAGAAGAAGAGGCACAGGCCTAAAATCAAGACGAATGGGGTGTTCGAATGGGCAAGAAGAAAAGCGGTAAAGTTCTCGTCCTGGGGGGCGGGGTGACCGGGGTCCAGACGGCCCTCGATCTCGCTTCCCTTGGTTATTACGTCTACCTGGTGGACAAGAAGGCCTCCATTGGTGGGGTAATGGCCCAGCTCGACAAGACCTTCCCCACCAATGACTGTAGCTTGTGAATACTGGCACCGAAGCTCGTGGAGGCCGGTCGGTCTCCCAATATTGAGATCGTTACTTTAGCGGAGCTCAAGGAGCTCTCCGGGAAACCGGGCCATTTTAAGGCCAAGCTCGAGGTGCGGCCTCGTTACGTTGATCCAACCAAGTGCACAGCCTGTGGCATGTGCACCACTTACTGTCCCAAAGAGATCGTGGACGAATACAACGAAGGGCTGGATTTTACGGCCTCGATTCACATCGACTATCCTCAGGCCGTACCTACGGTTTATTACATCGATGAGAAGAGCTGTCTGCGGCTCAACCACGAAAGCTGTCAGCTTTGCGCCAACGTTTGCGGTCCCAACGCCATCGAATTCGACCAAAGACCCGAGGTGCGTGAACTCGAAGTTGGAGCGGTGGTCCTGGCCCTTGGTTTCGGACGTGTCCCGGAGGAAGTGCTTGAGAAGTACGGCTATGGGCGGTATCCCGATGTCCTCACCAGTCTTGAGATCGAACGTCTGACCTGTGCTTCGGGTCCGACGGAGGGAGAAATCCTGCGCCCCTCTGACTTTGCCCATCCCCACCGGATCGCGTTTTTGCAATGTGTGGGCTCCCGTGACGAGACTTGTGGCAACGGATACTGTTCCACCGTGTGTTGCATGTACGCCATGAAAGAGGCTTCTGTACTCAAGGAGCACGCCCCGGAGGCGGAAATAGACCTCTTTTTCATGGATATCCGTACCATGGGCAAGGGTTTTGACGAAGCCTTCAATCGGGCGGTGGAAAAGTATGGTTTTCGTACCATCTACGCCCGGGTGCCCAAGGTGGAGCAGGTGGGGCGTAAGCTGGCCTTGACTTACGTTACGGAAGACGGAAAGACCCATCGAGATTTTTATGACATGGTCGTGCTCTCAGTAGGGCTTGACGCTCCGGCTGACGCCGAAAAGATGGCCCAGATCTTGGGTATCGAACTCAACAAGTTTGGCTTTGCCCGTACCAAGACGGCGGCTCCCCTTGAGACCAACGTGCCAGGAATCTTTGTAGCGGGTGCCTTTCAGGGGCCAAAGGATATCCCTGAGAGCGTGGTTCAGGCTCATGGAGTGGCGGCCAAGTGTTCGGAGATCCTGGCCGAAGCCCGGGGGCAGGACGTAGTGCACAAAGAATTTCCACCCGAGGACGAAGAACTTGAACGCGAGGAGCCGCGTATCGGGGTCTTTGTGTGTCATTGCGGGGTGAACATCGCCAGCGTGGTGGACGTAGAGGCTGTGCGTGATTACGCGGCCAAGTTGCCTCACGTGGTACTATCCGAGAACGTGATGTATTCCTGTTCTCAGGATGCCCAGGCGGACTTGGTCAAGAAAATCAAGGAATATCGTCTAAACCGTATCGTGATCGCGGCCTGTAGTCCTCGAACCCATGAACCGCTTTTTCAGGAATCCTTGAAAGAAGCTGGACTTAACCCTGCCCTCATCGAGATGGCCAACATTCGAGACCAGTGTGCCTGGGTCCACGCAGAAGATCCCGCGGCTGCCACCAAAAAGGCCATGGATCAGGTGCGCATGGCTGTGGCCAAGGCCATGAGGCTGGAACCACTTGAGCTTCAGAAGGTACCGGTAACGCCGGTGGCCTTGGTCATTGGTGGTGGGGCGGCCGGAATGGCTGCGGCCCTATCGGTGGCAGATCAGGGCTACGAGGTGCACCTGGTGGAAAAAGAGGAAGAACTCGGAGGAAACCTGCGTCGCGTTACGGGTCTTCTCTCCGGAGAGGATCCTCAGAAGATCCTCTCTGACCTCATCAAAGGGGTTGAAAAACATCCTCGTATAAAGGTGCATAAGGGAACCACGGTGGAAAATATCTCTGGTTACGTGGGGAATTTCACCTCCACTCTCCGGCGACCGGAGGGTTCGGAAGTGGTGAATCACGGGGTGGTAATCATCGCCACGGGTGGACGAGAAAATCGCCCGGAGCGTTTTGGTCTCGGAGAGAACGAGAAGGTCATCACCCAACTCGATCTGGAAGCCGAGCTCACCAAAAAGGGTGGACGTCTAGGAAAGGCTCGCAGCATTGTCATGATCCAGTGTGTTGGTTCTCGGGGCGACGGATTGAACTACTGTAGCAAGCTCTGCTGTCAGCAGGCGGTGAAAAATGCCCTGCGCCTCAAGAAGCGCTATCCCAAGAAGGACGTTTATGTCCTCTTCCGTGATATGCGGACTTACGGCTTCAGTGAAGATGCTTATCGAGAGGCCCGAAAGGCTGGAGTGGTCTTTTTGCGCTATCATGCCGAGGAAAAGCCCGAGCTGGTCACCAAAGGTAAGGCTCTCCGGGTCAAGGTAAAGGACGCCCTCTTGGGCGAAGAACTCCTCATCCCATGTGATCTCCTGGTCCTTTCGGTAGGTGTTGCCCCAGGAGAGAACGAGGAACTTTCCAAGCTAATCAAGGCCCCCCTTACAGGGGATGGTTTCTTCCTGGAGGCGCACGTGAAGCTCATGCCTGTTGAGCTTCCGGTGGAAGGGGTGTACGTGTGCGGTCTGGCTCACGCGCCCAAGCCTCTGGATGAGACCCTGGCCCAAGCCCGGGCCGCAGCGGCCAAAGCGGTTATTCCGATGGCTAAGGGGTTTGTAGAAGTGCCGCCCATTGTCTCCAGGGTGGACCAGGCTAGGTGTATCGGCTGTGGGATCTGTGCTGATCTGTGCCCATATGGAGCCATTCGTCTGGTCAAAGTGGGCAAGAGAAAGAAGGCCGAGACCATCACGGCCTCCTGTAAGGGCTGTGGTATTTGCGCCTCCCATTGTCCCGTGCTGGCCATCAGTATGGGCGGTTTTACCGACGAGGCCATCCTGGCCCAGATCGAAGCCTTCGGAGAATTCGTGGAGAAAGAGGGGGCCGAAGAGACCAGGGAGGAAGCTGCTTAAATTGGCAATAAAATCGTGTGTTATAAAACAAACTTAAACTGCTTTGATAGCAGGAGTCGGCTATGGGGTTTGATCCGAAGATTTTGAGTTTCTTTTGTCATTGGTGTTGTTACGCGGCAGCGGATTCAGCGGGTGTGGCCCGTTATCAGTATCCGCCCAACAACCGGGTGGTACGGGTGATGTGTACCGGGCGCATAGATCCGCGCTTCATCGTGGAGGCCTTTTACGTGGGGGCTGACGGGGTGCTGGTTGGTGGGTGACATCTGGGAGAGTGCCATTACCAGTCTGGTAATTACGAAGCCCTTTTGATGGCCGAGGTGACCAAGAGAATTATCGAACTGGTGGGGCTCAATCCAGCCCGATTCCGGATCGACTGGGCTTCGGCGGCGGAAGCTCCCCGGTTCGTTCAGATCGTGACGGACTTTACGGAGACCATCAAGGAGATCGGACCTTTGGGGGAACCAGAAGGCCTTGATCGAGAGACCATCAAGCTCCGCCTGGGCGCAGCCAGAGAGCTTTGCGTCAAGAATCGTTTTCGGGCGGCTTACGGGAATCTGGCCCGAGCCATCAAAAAAGAAGGGGACTATAGCGCCGAGAGCATCGCACGCAAGGTGGAAGAGAAACTGGTTCCTCTTATCAAGAAGGAACTTTTGGAAGCCGAGGTCAAGGCCCTTCTGGCCCGGGGGCCGGTTTCGCTGGAGACCCTTCTGGCAAAGACGGGAGCCGGGCAGGAAGAGGTGGTGGCGGTACTCGAAGGTCTTTCCAAGCGGGGTCAGGTGGTGCAGGAAGGAGACCTCTGGCAGCCCAAAAAGAAAGAGTAGTTAAGGGGTTGGGTGATGATAGATCTCAAGACACGGGAAGCGAATTTGGCGCAGGAACTCCTCGGTGTAGGGGCTCCTGAAGCTCTTTCTCAGTGTTTCCGCTGTGGAGCTTGTTCGGGGATATGTCCGGTGGAGAAGGTGGTGGAAGAATTTGACCCGCGGGTGATTGTACACAGCGTGCTTCTAGGTCTTAGGGAGAGACTTCTTGAAGGCAAGACCATTTGGTTCTGTTCGGGGTGTGGTTCGTGTGTACCGGTTTGCCCGATGGAGGTCAAGCCCATGGAGGTCATCCGGGCCCTCAAGGCCCTGGTGGCCAAGCAAGACCCCGAGCGGGCCCTGGCATTGAGGTTTGAGGCCGGGCGGTTGGCCCGGGTGGACGCGGGCAAGTGTATTGCCTGTCTTACCTGTGTGAGGACCTGTCCTTTTGAGGCGGCTTCCATCGTGCCAGAGGGCTACGCCGTGATAGATCCAGACCGGTGTCAGGCCTGTGGTATTTGTGTCGTCGAATGTCCGGCCCGGGCCATAGAGCTTCGGCCAGCGCCGGAGACAAGCGCTTTGGAGGCGGGGGTTTAGGGCTCATGTCCGAGATGAAAATCACCATTTTGTGCTGTCATTATACTAACCAGGCCACGGCGGAAGATTTTGCCGGGATTCCGGCTCGAATCGAGATCCGACGTTATCCGTGTTCCGGAAAGATTGAGGTGGCCGACATCCTGCGGGCCCTTGAAGAGGATGCCGAAGGGGTGTTGGTCGCGGGCTGCGAGAAGTCGAGTTGCCATAATCGTTCGGGTAGTCTTCGGGCGGAGAAAAGAGCGGAGGCTGCACGAAAGATTCTGACAGAGATAGGAATGGAGCCGGAACGCGTACAGATGGCTTTTGTGCCACGTCTGGAGACCGGGGTCCTGGTAGAGGCAACCAAGGGACTTTTTGAGACGCTCCTTGATCTCAAGCACAGAAAAGAGGAGACCTCCTCATGATTATCGCGGAAAGAAAACCCATTTCGCGTATTTTGGACATGATTGAACCTTACGAGCGGGTGGCGGTCCTGGGATGCCGGGGCTGTGTGGCCATCTGCTCGGCGGGTGGTGACCGGGAAGTGGAGATTGTGGCGGCAGCTCTTAGATTGGCGCGCAAACGGGCCGGGCGGCCGTTGAGTGTGGTGGAAGAGACGCTGGTCCGGCAGTGTGACCCGGAATACCTCAATGGGCTTGAGGAGCTCCGTCAGAAGGTGGAGGCCGTGGTTTCCTTGGCTTGTGGGGTAGGGGTAAATCTCATTGCCGATCGCTATCCGGACCTGCGCATCTATCCGGGAGTGGATACAAGTTTTTACGGGGCCAATCCGGCGCTTGGTGAGTGGGAGGAGAAGTGTCGTGGCTGTGGGGATTGCATCCTTGATCTTACCGGTGGGCTCTGTCCCATCGCGCGCTGCGCCAAGAATCTCCTCAATGGTCCTTGTGGTGGCTCCCAGAACGGGCGCTGTGAGATCCGACCCGAGGTGCCCTGTGTGTGGCACCAAATTTACGAAAGATTGAAGGCCCGTGGAGAACTGGACAGGATGATGAAACTGTTTCCAGCCAAAGATTGGCGGCCAGCAGGCCATGATGGCCCGCGGGCTAGGGTGAGAGATGACCTTAAAGTAGGATAATAGACCGCTTGAGGAGGAAGAGGTGAGCGAGAAGACCTATCACAGCCATCTCGAAAGGGTGCTAAGAGAGGGTCACTTTGCGGTGACCTGTGAGATTGGTCCGCCCAAAAGCGCCGATGCCGAGGTCGTGCGCAAGAAAGCCCGTCTGATTCGGGGTTTTGTGGACGCAGCCAATATCACCGATTGTCAGACGGCTATTGTCCGCATGTCCTCCATTGCTTCGGCGGTGATCATTATGCAGGAGGGGGTCGAGCCGGTGGTCCAGATGACCTGTCGGGACCGGAACCGCATAGCCATTCAGGCCGACCTCCTGGGAGCCGCGGCTTTGGGCGTGCGAAACCTTCTTTGCCTCACAGGCGATCACCAGAAATTTGGGAACCATCCCGAGGCCAAAGGGGTCTTTGACCTTGATTCCATCACCTTGCTGGACATGGTCCGCCGCATGAGGGATGAGAAGAGATTTATGTGTGGAGAAGAGATTAAGGGCCAGACGGTGGAATTTTTCATTGGGGCGGCGGCCAATCCTTTTGCCGATCCTTTTGAGTTTCGTGTCCATCGCATGGGCAAGAAGATTGCAGCCGGGGCGGAATTTATTCAGACCCAAATCGTTTATAACCTGGATCGTTTCCGAAAGTTCATGGAGATGGCCCATGACCTGGGTCTGACGGAGAAGGCCTTCGTCCTGGCGGGTATCACTCCACCCAAGTCCTTCGGGATGGCCCGTTACATGAAATATTTTGTTCCTGGTCTCGACGTACCGGATGAGATCTTGAAGCGCATGAAAGAGGCCAAGGACAAGAAAGAAGAAGGAATTCAGATCGCCGTAGAGATCATCGAACAGGTACGCGAGATTCCCGGGGTGGCGGGTGTCCACATTATGGCTATCGAATGGGAGGAAGCCGTACCAGAGATCGTTAAGCGGGCGGGACTCCATCCGCGGCCGCTGGCGGAAGAGGTCAAACCCGTGGTAGCGGCTCCTGAGGCCGTTGAAATACGGCACGTGCCTGAAGAAAGACCGGAAGAAGTGCCTGAAGAAGAGGTGCCAGAGGCTCCACCCAAGGTGGAAGTCCCTGCTGAAGCCCTCAAAGAGATCTTCTCCTCCCTTCGCAGTTCCATGGATGCGTTGCGAGATGGCATAAATCTCTTACATGAAGGGCTGGCCAGCCTAGAACGAGCCTTACTCGGAGGAGAAGTCACGCCACCGGCGGCTCCGGTTCCTCCCGAGAAGGTGGCAGAGGAAGAGGTTGCTCCAGAGCGCAAGGTCGAAGAAGAGAAGGCCAAAAAGGTGGCAGATCTCCTTTCGGCGGCCAAGGCGGCCCTGGAAGCCGGTGAACTGGAGAAGGCCGAGGGGCTCTATCAGCAGGTCCTTGAAATAGAGCCCGAGAGTGAACCAGCCAAACAGGCCATTTCCGAAATTAAAAAGCGTCGAGAAATTGCGGAGTTGCTTTCTGAAGCTAAAGAAAAACTCGAAGCAAAAGATCTTGAGGCGGCCAGGAGCCTCTATCAGAAGGTCCTGGAAATTGTTCCGGGTCATGAAGAAGCGGAGTCCGGTCTCAAAAAGATAGAGGAGCTTGAGGCGGCGGAGAAGCCCGTTGAGGAAAGGCCTGAGGTGGAAGAGAAACCGGTGGTGGAAGAAAAAGCTGCGGCCGCTCCTGAAGTGGCGGATATCCTGGTCTTTCCGGACCTTGCCGTGGAATATCGTGACGTTTCAGAACGGGCGGCGGGCATCCCGGAAGACATCTATAAGGAGCCTGGAACGGCCTATATTCGGGAGTTGACCCTTGGAGATGGTGACAAGGCCTTCAAGATTGGCGGGACCAATGTCTTGCCCTTCCATCTTTTTGAGGGCGAGATGAAAAATCCTATTCACGTGGCCATGGAAGTCCTGGATGTCAAGCCTCAAGATTGGCCAGAGGCCATCGCCAAGTATTTTGAAGACGTCTTCGACGACCCTGGGGCGTGGGCCAAGAAGTGCGTGGAGGTCTATGGTGCGGAGGCCATCAACGTTTATTTGATGGGCACGGATCCGAATTTCCTTGATCTTGGTCCGGATCACGCGGCCAAGGTGGTGGAGAAGGTCGCCAAGGCCGTGGACGTGCCCCTTGTCATCTGGGCGGCGGGTCACGCGGAAAAGGACGTGGAAGTCTTACGGGAGGTAGCCAATGTACTCGGGTCTCGCAACGTGATGATTGGACCGGTGGTGGATGCCAATCACCGAGCCCTTGGAGCCACGGCCATGGGGTATGGCTATTCGCTGGTGGCTTCAAGTCCTATTGACGTTAACCTGGCCAAGCAGCTCAACATTCTGCTTGAAAACGTAGGGGTACCGCTTGACCGCATTGGGATGGACCCCTCGGTCGGGGCTTTGGGCTACGGCCTGGAATACACCTATTCGGTGATGGAACGGATTCGTTTGGCGGCTCTTTACGCTCAAGATGAGAAACTCCAAGTCCCCTTTGTCATCAACGTGGGTCGGGAGGTTTGGAAGATAAAGGAAGCCGGGCTTCCCAGTGACGATCTCATGGGAGATCAGGAGGTCCGCGGGATCGCGCTTGAGGCTATCACGGCCCTGGCGCTCTGTTTGGCCGGAGGGGACTTTTTGATTATGCGCCATCCCAAGGCCATCGAGGTTACCAAAAAGGTCATCAAGGGCCTCATGGCCGGGGTCTAATCTGAGTCAATCTTTAAGGAGGAGGATCGGATGTCGAGGATCATTGCCACGGCTGCTATCAGGGGAGCACACAAGATCGTCGAGCAGGCGCTCGAGAAATACGAAGAGGCGGTGAAGAAATTTGGCAAGGATCAAGAGATAGGTTTTCCGAACACCGCCTATTATCTCCCCATCATTTACGCCATGTTGGGCTATCCGGTGAAAAAACTCGGGGATTGTCAGGAGGTATTGGAGGAGGCCAAGAGGCTCCTTCCCCCGGTGCCAACCGAGAAGCTCTGGCTACCATATTTGGGGCCGGCGCTCGATGCCGGAATGGCTACTTTTTTTGCCGAGGAGATCATTGAGGCCATCCGTTACCTTGAGGAACCAAACTTCTACACCAAGACCGAAGAACCGGTAAATGGCAACATCTGGCTGGGCGCGGCAGACGACGTCATCTTCCGGAAGCGCGGGGTGGAGTTCGTGGACGGAACGGCACCCGGTTTTGCAGCCTGTTTGGGGGCTCCGCCCGAGAAGGAGATCGCCCAAAAGATCGCCCAAGAGTTGCTGGAGAAGAACCTTTACGTTTTCATGCACTCCGACACTAACGGGGTGCGGATGGCCGAACAGCTGAAGGAGCTCGGGGTTCAGCTCGGCTGGCCCACGCGTCTCATTCCTTTTGGGCCATACACCAGCTCGGTGGTCTTTGCTATCGGGTTTGCTTGCCGCGTGGCGATGGCCTTTGGAGGGATTAAACCCGGAGACTACATGGGTAACCTCCTTTACAACAAGGATCGAACCTTTGCCTTTGTTATCGCCTTTGGTCCGGTGTCTGACGAGTGGTACGCCAACGCTGCCGGGGCCATCAACTGGGGCTTTCCGACCATCTCGGATTGGGATATTCCGGAGATCAAACCCTGGGGAGTGTGCACTTACGAGCACGTGGTCTCCAAGGTGCCCTACGACGAAATCGTGGATCGGGCCCTTGAGGTCCGGGGACTCAAGGTGACGGCGGTTAAGCTCGACATTCCAGTGGCTTACGCCCCGGCCTTTGAAGGTGAACGGGTGCGGAAGGATGACCTTTATCTGGAGTGTGGTGGTGGTCGGACACCGGCCGTGGAACTCCTGATTTCCAAGCCTCTGGAAGAGGTTGAAGATGGAAAGATCGAGGTTTTTGGTCCGGAGATAAGCGACGTCGAAAAACTGGGGCTTGAAGGCCCTCCCTATCGTTTGCCCTTTGCCATCGTGGTGGAAGTGGCTGGGGCCAACATGCAAGAGGATTTCGAGGCTATCCTGGAGCGACAGTTCCATCACCTCATCAACTACGCCCAGGGCATCATGCACGTCGGGCAAAGAAACATCATGTGGTTGCGGATCAGCAAGGCCGCGGCGGAGAAGGGTTTCCTTTTCCGCCACATCGGACAGATCCTTTACGCCAAGTTACGTCAGGAGTTTGGGGCCATCGTGGATAAGTGTCAGGTAAAGATCTACACCGAGGAAGAGAAGGTCAAGGAGATCCTCGAATTTGCCAAGGAGGTCTATGCCCGTCGTGACGCCCGGATCGCGGGTCTCACCGACGAGGGAGTGGATGTCTATTATTCCTGCACTCTCTGTCAGAGTTTTGCTCCGAGCCATGTCTGCGTCATCACTCCGGAGCGGGTAGGGATGTGTGGGGCCTACAACTGGCTTGATGGCAAGGCCTGTTATGAGATCAACCCCACGGGTCCCAATCAGCCCATAGAGAAAGGAGAATGTCTGGACGAAAAGCTCGGACAGTTCACCGGCATCAACGAGTTCGTCAAGCAGGCCAGCCGTGGCAAGGTGGAGCGGGTGAGTCTTTACAGCATCCTGGTGGATCCCATGACGGCCTGCGGTTGTTTCGAATGTATTGCAGCGGTGCTGCCCACCTGCAATGGGGTGATGATCGTTAACCGGGATTACCTCGGGATGACCCCCACGGGGATGAAGTTCACCACCATGGCTGGTATGGTGGGCGGTGGTCAGGTAACCCCCGGTTTCATGGGAGTTTCAAAACACTATATCACCTCGCGCAAGTTCCTCCTGGCAGAGGGCGGTCTCAAGAGGGTGGTTTGGATGCCTAAGATGCTCAAGGAAGAGTTAAAGGAGAAGCTCAAGGCCCGGGCCGAGGAACTTGGTATTCCTGACCTCCTTGACAAGATAGCCGATGAAACCGTAGCCGGGACCGAAGACGAGGTCCGGGAATGGATTGAGAAAGTAGGCCATCCGGTGAAGGATATGCCGCCTCTCATGTAGCGGCAGAGAAAGAACGCGCCAAAAAGGGGTAGGGAAATGGGACTGACTGGAATTCAGATCCTCGGGATGCTCCCCAAGAAGAATTGTAAGGAGTGTGGGTTCCCCACCTGTCTGGCCTTTGCCATGAAGGTAGCAGCGGGCCAGGCAGATATTGCGGCTTGTCCTTACGTCTCGGACGAGGTGAAGGAAAAGATCGCCGAGGCTTCCGCACCGCCTATTCGAACGGTGAAGCTTGGAAGCGGTGATCATGTGCTTTCCATTGGGGGAGAGACGGTCCTCTTCCGGCACGAAAAACGATTTGAGCATCCCCCCGGGATAGGTATCCTCCTGCGGACTGATATGTCAGCGGAGGAGATTGGAAGTCGGCTGGAGAAGTTTCGGAAGTTTCGCTGGGAGCGGGTGGGTGTCAAGCTTGAACCCGAAGTGATAGCTGTTGAAGACGCCAAGGGTGACTCTGAAACCTTTGCTTCTCTGGTGAAAAAGGTGCGGGAAGAGGTGCCGGAAGCAGTCCTGGTCCTGATGAGCGAGAAAAAAGACGTTTTGGCTGCTGGAGTCAAAGAATGTGGAGAACATAAGGCTCTCCTTTACGCGGCCACCATGGACAATTACGGGGAGATGGCCGAGCTGGCCAAGGAATGTGGTTTTCCGCTGGCGGTAAAGGGTGATTCCCTCGCTGAGACCGCGCGTCTTTCCGAAGAACTCATCAAGGCCGGTCTCAAAGATTTGGTCCTGGACACCGGTCCACGGGGAGTGCGGGAGCTTTACGAAGATCAGGTGATCATGCGGCGGGCGGCCATCAAGAAACGGTTTAAGCCTTTTGGGTTTCCCAGTATCACTTTCCCTTATCGGTTCACGGACAACGTGGTAGTGGAGTATATGATCGCTTCGGTGTTGGTGGCAAAGTACGCCGGGATGATCATCCTTTCCGACTTTCGAGGCGATCTCCTTTATCCGCTCATGGTGGAGCGGATGAATATCTTTACCGATCCTCAAAGGCCCTTGGTGGTGGAAGAAGGCATTTACCCCATCAATGGTCCGGACGAAGAATCCCCGGTGTGTATCACTTGCAACTTTGCCCTTACTTACTTCATCGTCTCAGGAGAGATTGAAGGCAGCCGGGTACCAACCTGGCTCCTCATCAAGGACACCGAAGGTCTGTCGGTGCTCACGGCCTGGGCCGCGGGTAAGTTTGGGGCAGATACCATCGCTGAGTTCGTGAAGAAAAGTGGCATTGCGGATAAGGTCAAGCACCGGAAGCTCATTATTCCGGGATATCTGGCTGGTATCAAAGGCGAGCTTGAAGAGGAGCTTCCGGATTGGGAGATCATCATCGGGCCGCGAGAGGCAAGCGGGCTTCCATCGTTCCTGAAGGAATGGAAAGCGGCCTGAAAGAAGGAAAACAAAAACGGCAAGGAGGGGTAGATGGCTAGCCAGACCGTAGTGTGCATTGCCGAGTCCATCAACATCATGTCCAAGACCATTGGTCCGGCAATGAAGGAGAGGAACCCGGAGCCCATCCAGAAGATGGCCAAGGAGGAGGCGGAGCTTGGGGCGGATTATTTGGACTTGAACATTGGTCCGGCGAAAAAAGACGGCCCTGATTTGGCGGCCTGGATAGTGAAAACGGTGCAGGAAGTGGTGGAGACACCCATTTCGCTGGACACCACCAATCCGGAGGCGATGATAGCGGGCATTAAGGCCGCCAAGGATCCGAGCGCGGTATTGATGAATTCAATTTCAGCCCAGCCGGAGCGGATGGAGAAGCTGATACCGGTGGCGGTGGAAACGGGCTGCGAGGTGGTAGCCCTCTTGTGGGGTCCGGAGGGCATGCCGCGGGATGCGAACGAAAGGGCAGCAATGGCTGTGGACCTCATTATGGCGTTGAACGAGGCCGGAGTACCGAACGAGAAGATATGGGTGGATCCGATAGCGACGCCGATCACACTGGGGGCAGAGCAGATCTTGGCGGGGCTTGAATTTTTGGCGATGTTACCCGACATAGCGCCTGGAGCAAAAAGCACGATAGGCCTTTCGAATGTTTCCAACGGGGTGCCGAAGCATTTGAGGCCGTATTTGGATCGGGTGTATTTGATGATGTTGATGAAGTACGGGATCTATTCGGCCATATTGAACGTTTATGACCAAGAATTGGTTGAGATAGCGAAGGGGAAGCATCCGGAGTGGGTAAAGTTGGTGCACGACATCATGGACGGAGACGAGCCTGATCCAAAGACTCTGTCGCCAAAAGAACTGGAGATTTATAAGACGACCCGGGTCCTTCTGGGTAAGACCATCTTCTCGGAATCCTGGTTAGAACTCTAAAAGATTCAAAAGGCCCTTTCGGCGGAGAAAGATTCCGAAAGGGCTCTTTGTGTCAAAAGAAGATTTACAAAAACGACACAAGGGGAGGGGAGCCTTGGAGCTTTTCATTGATGATCGCCGCATAGAGGTGCCAGAGGGTCTTACGATCCTGCAAGCCGCTCGTCTCCACAATCTTTATATTCCGAGCCTGTGTTTCGAGGAACGTCTTTCGGAATCGCCGCGGCCCTGTGGACTTTGTATGGTGGAAATTGAAGGAGAGGCCAATCCGGTGAGGGCCTGCGTTACCCCGGCAAGCCCCGGAATGAAGGTCAAGACCCAGACCAAGGCCGTCAAAGAGATCCGTCAAAAGAGGCTTCAGGAACTGGTGGCCAAGCATTATGGTGATTGTCGAGCTCCCTGTACGGCGGCCTGTCCGGGAGGGATAAACGTTCAAGGTTATATCGCCCACATTGCTCGGGGCGAATTCCTTTCGGCTCTCAAACTCATCAAGGAGAAGAATCCCCT
The DNA here is from genome assembly GCA_964630855.1 of uncultured Thermodesulfobacteriota bacterium. GTDB lineage: Bacteria > Desulfobacterota > Thermodesulfobacteria > Thermodesulfobacteriales > Thermodesulfatatoraceae > JAADCO01. The sequence continues at coordinate 27,305 of CAZVXP010000013.1, forward strand.
CCCGCTTTCGGTGGGACGGGTGTGCCCGCGTTTCTGCGAGCCGCGTTGTCGGCGTGCTCTGGTGGATCAACCCATTGCGATCAACGATCTCAAACGCTTCGTGGCGGATTGGGCTTTACTTCACGGAGAACCAGAGCCGGAGAGATGGCCGGTCACGGGTAAGAGGGTAGCGATCATCGGAGCCGGGCCGGCGGGGCTTTCGGCCTCTTATTATCTGAGCATTTTTGGTCACGAAGTGACCATCTTTGAGGCGGAAGAGGAAGCCGGAGGACTTCTTCGTTTCGCTATCCCTAATTTCAAGCTTCCTAAAGACGTTCTGGCACGTGAAATCCAGGGGATTGTAAATCTTGGGGTTCATCTCAAGTTCGGTAAACGTTGGGGGCGCGATTTCACCCTGGAGAATCTTCTCGAAGAAGGATATGAGGCGGTCTTCATCGGGGTGGGAGCTACCCGCGAGAGACCGCTCAACATCGAAGGGCAAGAAGAGGCCATTCCAGCCCTGAAATTTCTTAAGTTTCACAACCGGGGGGAAGAGATCCGCATCGGAGAGAAGGTTTTAGTCATCGGAGGTGGGGATGCTGCCATCGACGCCGCGCGGGTCTGTCGGCGTCTAGGGGCGGAGGTCACCCTTATTTATCCTCGTTCTCGGATGGAGATGCTGGCTCACCAGCGAGAGGTGCGAGAAGCGGAAAAGGAAGGGGTCAACCTTCATCTCATGGCTACACCTTTGCGGATTCAGCGAACTGGAGCCCGTCTCGAGGTAGAGGTAGCTCGAACCGTGCTTTCGGAGCCAGATGAGCGGGGAGTCCGGCGTCCGGTACCCATGCCTGGCAGTCAGGAGATTTTCCGGGTGGACACCGTTATTTCGGCTCTGGGGCAGGAGCCGGATACGGCCTTTAAGAGTTACGGGAAGATCGAAGCGGAGCTCAAGACTTCTCCTGGGGGGCAGATCAAGGTCAACCCCGGGACCCAAGCTACCAGCCATCCTCAGATCTGGGCTGGTGGGGATTTCGTCTCCGGGCCTCGAACAGTGATTCAGGCCGTGGCAGCTGGCCGCCGGGCAGCGGAAAACATCAACCTTAAACTGCGGGGAGAGAAGAAGACCTCGGTCTTTGTGAGCGCCAAATTTAATTTTAGTCGGGGCAAAAAACTCGACGAGGTGGACGTTTCTCAGTACGAACACCTGCCGACGCAGCCCCGGGAGGTCATGCCCACTCGTGATCCGGAGTTTCGGATCAACGACTTTGACGAGGTGGAGCTGGGCTACACCGCAGAGATGGCGATCAGGGAGGCCAAACGATGTCTCAAGTGTGGTTGCCTGGGTCTCCACAAATGCACTTTCCGCGAACTTCTTATCAAAGAAAACGTCGGGGCTTCCAAATCTATGCGGAAGCCTCGTTACGACGTGAACGAAGAACATCCTTTTCTGGTGCTTGATCCCAACAAATGCGTGCGCTGTTTTCGTTGCGTGCGGGTGTGCGATTACGAAGGGATAAGACTTGAAATCATTGACCTGGGGGAGGGGCAAGAAGAGATTCAGCTCGAATTCACCGACAAATGCGTCCATTGCGGTTCCTGCGCAGACGTATGTCCAACCGGGGCCATTACCAAGAAGTGTGACGTGATCCCTCGCTCTTTTGGCGAAGGAGAAAAGGTTCGAACGGTTTGCACTTATTGTGGCACAGGTTGTAATCTGGAACTGGTGGTGAAGAACTACTCCATTTTGGAGGCTCGGGGAGATACTGCGCGTCCCCCGAACTATGGAGACCTATGTGTAAAAGGACGCTTTGGTTTTACCTTCTACCGGTCTCCAGAAAGACTCACCAAACCTCTTTTGCGTTCGGCCATTGATGAGGCTTTCCGGGAGGCTGGCTGGGACGAGGCCTTAGATTTCGTAGCGGAACGCCTGCAGAAGATCATCAAGGAGCACGGTCCAGAGGCTGTAGGGGTGTTGGCCTCTTCGCGGTGTACCAACGAAGAAAATTTCCTCTTTCAGAAATTTGCCAGGGCTGTTCTGGGTACAAATAGCGTTGATAATTGTGCACGCGTCTGACACGCGCCTTCGGTCGCGGGTCTCGCGGCCACTTTGGGTTCTGGTGCGGCTTCCACCACTTTTGATGCTATCGAAAAGGCCCAGCTCATCCTCCTCTGCGGGGCCAATCCTACAGAGGCACATCCTATCGTGGGGAATCGTATCCTCAGGGCTACCCGCCGAGGAACCAAACTCATCGTTATCGACCCCCGGCGAACTTATCTAGCGGCCCGGGCGGATCTCTGGCTTCCGGTTCGACCTGGTGGAAATGTGCCCCTTCTGTGCGGAATGTTGAGAGTTATTCTTGAAGAAGAGCTTTATAATCGCGAATTTATTGCCGAATTTACCGAAGATTTTGAGGCAATCAAAAGACACATTCTTTCTGAGTGGCCCATGGAAAGGGCTGAGAGGCTATCAGGGGTGCCACGGGCTTACATTGAACAGGCCGCCAGGCTTTATGCCCGGAGTTCCCCGGCACTCATCCTCTACGGCCTGGGGGTGGCAGAACACAAAGGCGGGACTAATGGAGTGATGTGTTTGGCCAATCTCGTCTTGGCCTGTGGGCAGATTGGTCGTCCGGGAGCGGGAATCATGCCCTTGCGTGGTCAGAACAATGTCCAGGGGGCCTGCGACCTTGGAACCCTTCCTTATACTTATCCGGGTTATCAGGCTCTCAACGAAGAAACCTTCTCCAAGTTCGAAGAAGCTTGGGGAGTAAAGCTTCCGCGCAAACCCGGTCTCATGGAGCCTCAGATGTACGAGGAGGCCTTGCGTGGCAAGCTCAAGGCCCTCTATGTCATCGGCTATGACGTGGCTCAAACCCAGGCCAACATCAAAAAGGTCTGGAAAGCCCTCTCGCAACTTGATCTTTTGGTGGTGCAAGACCTTTTCATGCCTCTTACCGGGCGTTTTGCCCACGTCATTCTGCCCACGGCTTCCATCTACGAAAAAGAAGGTACAGTGACCAATGGTGAGCGTCGCATTCAGCGGGTGCGACAGGCTGTTCCTCCTCCGGGGGAAGCCCGGGCAGATTGGGAGATTATCTGCGACCTTTCCAGGCGCCTGGGTTATGAGATGAGTTACTCTTCCCCGAAAGAAATTTTCGAAGAGATGCGTCGGCTCATGCCCATTTATGCTGGAGCCACTTATGAACGCATTGAAGACTCCAGGATCTGTTGGCCGGTACCCACCGAGGATCACCCCGGCACTGAGATCCTCTACACCGAAGGGTTCCCCAAGGGGAAGGCCCATTTTGGAGTGCCCCACCATTGGCCGCCAGAGGAAGAAACCGATCGAGATTACCCCTTGGTACTGGTGACGGGGCGGCGTCTTTACCACTACAATTGTGGTTCACAGACTGTCCGCTCGGAAGGCTTCCTGGAAGTGGCTCCGGAAGAGTTGCTCGAAATCAACCCTAAGGACGCCCGGGCTCTAGGTATCAGGGATGGAGAGATGGTCCGGGTCTCTTCTCGCCGAGGCAGTATCGAAGTCAAGGCCTGGGTGACAACCAGGGTCCAGCCTGGTCAGGTCTTCCTCTCTTTCCATCACAAGGAGACTCTGGTCAACCTCCTTACCAGTGAAGGATTGGATGTGAAGACCCTTACACCAGAATACAAAGTGGCGGCGGTGAGGGTCCAGCCTCTTTAATTCAAAGAGGCGTTGCTGGGAAGGAAAGAAGGGGCAGGTTGAGCCTGCCCCTTCTTTCATTTTAGTGGATAATCTCGAAGTGGACGTTTCGATTTTTGGCTCGGCCTTCTTCGGTGGTGTTGTCGGCGATGGGCTGGGTTTCACCCACACTCACCACGATGAGCTGAGAGGGATTTGCCCCCTGTTTTACCAAAAAGTTTTTGACCGCTCGGGCCCGTTTTAGTCCGAGACGATAGTTGTATTCTTCGTCGCCGCGAGAATCTGTAGAACCTATGACCTTGAGTTTAAGGGAAGGATTTTGTTTTAGAACCGCGACAATTTCCAGTAGCAGAGGGTGGTATTCGGATTTGATCCGGGCCTGATCGAAGTCGAAGAAGATCATACCGATCTCCCAGCAGCCATAGGCGTCCACTCTGGCACCCTTGGGGGTGTCGGGGCAGCGATCGAGCTGATCGTAAACGCCATCGCCGTCACTATCTATCGGGCCGGTGGTCTTGGGCGCCGGAGAAGGTTTAGGCTGGGGTTTGGGGGTAGTCACCACTTTGTACCCGAACACCTCTTTGATGAAGGCCCGACGTTTTTGATCGTCTCGAAGATCAGTGCCTTGATAGACTCCACCACACCCGATGATGGAAACGAGCCTTTCGAGAAGGGCCCGACCTTTTGGTGAATCGCCAACCTGCACAGCGTAAAGACAGACCTTATCAGGATATTTTTCTTTGATTTCTCGGGCCACCTCCGGAGAGGGCCGATAGGCGTTCTCTTCGCCGTCGGTGAAGAGGACAATGTGGACTTTACCGGGCATCTGGGCGGCATCCTGACCCGCTAGCTCTAGTCCGTAACCAAGGGGGGTAGGAGCACGGCTTGCCCGGATCTTTTCAATGGCCTCGGCCATGGATTGCTTACAATAAGGACCCACGGGGAAATAGACTGCGGATTGATAGGGGTTGCTGTAGACATAGTCGTGCCCAAAGGTGCGAAGTTCAGCCTGGTAATCGACCTCCGGTACCTCGGCATTGATGATGGAAAGAATCTCTTTTTCGAACTCCACTTTGGGACGTCCCTCGAAATCGTTGGCCATGGACTCGGACTCATCAGCCAGAAAGATAAAACTGTCACAGGCCTTGTGAAATCCAGCCTGTGCCAGGGTTGAGAGGCCAAAGACCAAAAGAAAGACTAAACTCCATACTGACCGCATACCTCACCTCCAAACCTTTAAAAGATATTCTTTGAAGCTTAGCGCACTTTGCATTCTAACAAAAGAAAATTTTTACTTAAAAAATTTTTTCTTCTTAACACACAAAACAAACAAGAATCGAGATTTCTTAAATTATAGGTGTCAAATTTTTAAAATTTTGAGCAGAAGAAATTTTTCCCTAACTGCTCTTTCGCTTCGAAGGGATAAGAGAGGAAAAAATTTTAATTGAATCGCCGAATCAATTATCTTTAAATGTCGTCCAGGGCTTGTCGTTCGCTTTGATCGTTTATGCGAACTTGCGTATATGTAAAACGAAACTATGTCTCAAGAATATCTTTTTCGCTTACAAGCTGATTTATGCAAGGTACTAGCCCATCCGAAGAGGCTCATGATTTTGCATCTGTTGGCGGAAGATTCTCCACTCAGCGTAGGAGAGATGGCCAAACGTCTGGGTCTTTCGCGTTCGAATTTGAGTCAACACCTGGCCTTGTTGAGGAATAAACAGGTGGTGCGGAGCTGGCAGGATGGTCAGACGGTCCTTTATGAGATCACCGATCATCGCATTCCTGAGGCAAGTCGCCTGATTCGGGAGGCCTTGCTGGAGATGATCCAGCGTGAAGCGGAGCAAGCCAGAAAAGCCTGTCTGGAAACTAACAAACCAACGTAAAGGAGGAACAGAAAATGGCCGTCGATCTCAAGAGTATCAAGCCTGACAAAGTGGTTGACGCCCGGGGGCAAGCCTGTCCAGGGCCTTTGCTGGAAGCCAAGAGAGCCATTGCAGACCTGCCTCCGGGGGCCATTTTGGAGGTCCTTTCTTCGGACGAAGGCACTAACGACGATCTGCCATTGTGGGCAGAAAACGCCGGACACGAATTCCTGGGAAGCATAGAAGAAGCGGGTTACTGGCGTCTTTTTGTCAAAAAGGGTGAAGGATGATGGAGAGGGAACCCAAGATTTTGGTCTTTTCTACCAATACCATTTCTGATCCAGGTATCGATCTAGCGGGGGCCTCCCATCTCGATTACCCCACAGGTGTTTTGGTCCTTGCGGTGCCGTGTTCCAGCGGGATAGATCCCCGCTGGATCCTCTACGCCCTCAAAGAGGCGTGCTTTGATGGTGTCTTCATCGCAGCTGACGGAGAGGATTGCCCCTATCTTTCGGATTGCACAAGGCGTACAGCCGAGGTGGTACGAAAAGCCCAGGAATTGTTGGAAGACCACGGAATAGATCCACGCCGTCTCAAGATGGCGGCTATCTGTTCGGTTTGTTCTGAGGCCTTTGTAAACCACGTGAAAAAATTCAGCGAAGCCCTCAAGGGATTGGATCATGAATAGAAAAACCACACGCTGCCACTGTTTGGTCATTGGGGGTGGCATTGCGGGGATGGAATCCGCAATCACCTTGGCGGATATGGGGTTTGAGGTGCTCCTGGTAGAGAAGGAGGCCAGTATCGGAGGAAAGATGATTCTTTTGAGCAAGGTCTTTCCCACTCTGGATTGCGCCAGTTGTATCGCCACCCCCAAGATGGCCCAAACGGCCAATCATCCCGGAGTGAAGTCTTTGGTCTATGCCGAAGTCCGGAAGGTGGAGAAGACAGAAAATGGTTTCCGGGTGTTGGTGCGTCGCCGTCCGACTTATGTGGATCCAGCCAGATGTACGGGTTGTGGGCAGTGTGAGAAGGTCTGTCCGGTGGGACGCCCCGATCAGTTCCAGGAGGCCCTGGTGGCTCGTCGGGCCATCTATATCCCCTTTCCCCAGGCCGTGCCCAAAAAAGCGGTGATTGAGAAGAAGGGCCTCTCACCGTGCAGTCAGGCCTGTCCGGCCGGGCTAAAACCGCATGGTTTGGTAGCTTTGGTCCGGGCCGGGAAGCCACTTGAAGCTTATGAAAGGGCCCTTGAGGACAGCCCCATCCCGGGGCTACTTTGCCGTTTGTGCGCGGGCTATTGTGAGAGCCGTTGCACACGAGGCAAAAGAGATGAACCCCTGCCCATTCGGGGTTTTAAGGCTTTTGTCTCCCGCTTTTATTACGAAAGAGGCAATGCCCGACCTTCTGCCTCTCAAACGTCGAAGGGCAAACGTTTGGCCGTTTTTGGTTCCGGCCCGGAGGCCCTCACTCTGGCCTATTTTTTGGCGCAAGAAGGTTTTGAGGTCACTATTTTCGAGCCTGGAGAAAGAGTAGGGGAAATTTTTCTACAATGGGGAATCCCTGAAGAGGTCTGGTCCGAGGAACTCAAAAACCTCCTCTCCTGCGGAGTTAAGCTGGAAGCCCGTTCCACCAAGACTCCGGAAGAGGCGAAAGCCGAGTTCGACCTGGTCCTTTCGTGTCTGGGGGATGAAGGTGGAGAGGACCGGTTCCTTGATGAGCCGGAGGAGGGAATTCTGGTCCTGCGTCCACTCGTAAAAGAAAAGGAAAAAGTAGCCTTGGGGGCGGGAGTGGGGCGTATGCTGGCCCAACAGATAGCCGCTTTTCTCGAAGGGAAACTCCCGAAGGAAGAGCTTCTCAAGGCTCCGATGCCTTCTTTTAAGCTGCCCAAGGAGAGGGAAGGTAGTTGGCCTGTTTTTGCGGATCTGACTTTGGCGCAAGAAAGGGCCAGAGCGTGTCTTGATTGTGGAGTGTGCTCGGAGTGTCATCAGTGCGTAAAGGCCTGTCCCGCGGGGGCCATCGACTTTTCCATGGTCCCTGAAGACATAGAGGTTGAATGTGGAGCCGTTATTTTGGCCACGGGTTTCAGGCTCTACGATCCTTCGCCTAAGGATCTCCTGGGTTTTTCCCGTTTTCCTAACGTTATCACGGGGATGCAGATGGATCGCCTCCTGGCCCCCACCAGACCTTACAACTGGGTCTTACGGCCTTCTGATGGAAAGTTACCGGGAAACATCGCCATTGTGCTCTGTGTTGGTTCGCGCGATCGAACCGGGGGTACCAGGGTCTGTTCTCGTATTTGTTGCATGTATTCCATTAAACAGGCTCAGCTTATCATGGGGGCCCTGCCCATCGCAGAGATCACCATTTACTACATGGATATAAGGGCCTTTGGCAAGGGATACGAGGAGTTCTTCCAGCAAGCCAAGGCCATGGGGGTGCATTTCATACGCGGACGGGTGGCGCGCATCGAAGAGACCACCAATCAGGATCTTTATCTTTACTACGAAGACATGGAGGGCAAGGGTGGTCTGAAGCGGGCCAGACATGATCTGGTAGTCCTGGCTCACGGGGCCCTTTCGCAAAACGAAGTACTGCGCCATTTCAAAGAAGCTCCTGCCACTGATGAGTTTGGTTTCCTCTTGGAAGTGGACGAAGACCTTGAGCCTGGACGAACTAACGTACCGGGCGTCTTCGTAGCGGGAGCAGCCTGTGGACCACGGGACATTCCCGATACCGTGGTCCATGCTGGGGCCACCGTGGCTCAGGTGGCGGCTTACCTAAAGCAAATAGGGTGGGCGTAAGATGCGAGAGAAGATAGGTGTCTTTGTCTGTTACTGCGGGGGCAACATTTCGGATTACGTAGATGTAGAAAGGGTAAGGGAAGTCGTGGCGAAGGAGCCCGGAGTGGAGGTGGCTAAAACCTTCATGTTTGCCTGCTCCGATGCGGCCCAGGAGGAGATGATCCAGGAAATTAAGGCCAAAGGGCTCCAGGCAATGGTGGTGGCCTCCTGTTCGCCCAAACTCCATCTCAACACTTTTCGTAACGTTGCTCAGCGTGCGGGACTCAATCCTTACACCTACGTGCAGGTAAACATAAGGGAGCAATGTTCTTGGGCCCACACCCACCATCGGGAAAAGGCCACAGAGAAGGCCATTCGTTTGGTGCGAGCAGGTGTTGCCAGGGCCAGGGAAAGCGAACCCCTTGAACCTATTGTGGTGGAGACGGTTCCCGAGGTTGTGGTAGTGGGAGCGGGGGTGGCGGGTCTGCGAGCAGCCCTTTCTTTGGCTGACCTTGGGCTTCGGGTCCATCTGGTGGAGCGGGCCAAGGAGGTGGGCGGCAGGTTACGGGAACTCAACCGACTTTTTCCTCAGGGTCGAAAGGCAGGAGAGGTAATCCAACACCTCTCAGAACAAGTTCTAGCCCGAGACAACGTTGTTCTTCACCTTGAGACCGAGATCTCGGAGAAAAAAGGAAGTGTCGGAGACTTCCAAGTCAAGCTGCGGGGGCCTTCAGGTGAGAAGACCATCCGTGTGGGGGCCATCATCGTGGCTACGGGGTTTGCCCCTTACTTGCCGGCAGAGGGGGAATTTGGTTTTGGACATCCCCGGGTGATCACCCTTTCCCATCTGCATCGATTGTTGAATGAGTCCGAGGAAGGGACCAGTCTTTTGTTGGAAGGGCGTCCGGTTCGTCAGGTGGCCTTTATCTATTGCGTGGGCTCTCGTCAGAAAGATGGGCGTTCTTATTGTTCTCGTTATTGTTGTTCGGCAGCGATCTACGCGGGCCTCCTGCTGGCCAAACGTTATCCCGGGCTCAGACAATTTCATCTTTATCGTGATATGCGAACCTATGGCCGTTATGAGCTGCTCTATCATCAACTCCTTGAAGCTGGCGGGATCTTTTTGCGTTTCGAGCCACCAGATTTGCCAGAGGTGGAAGAAAGGGAAGGAAATCTCTTCATACGGGTCAAAGATCGTCTCACTCACCGGGAGGAGGTGGAGATCCCGGTAGATCTGGTGGTGCTGGTGACAGGAATGGTCCCCCGAGAGGAGAAAGAGTTGGTAGAGGTCCTGAAGCTACCCGTAGGCAAAGACGGCTTCTTCAACGAAGTTCATCCCAAACTTCGCCCGGTAGAGACGATGATCGATGGTCTTTTTCTGGCGGGGACCGCCCAGGGGCCAAAGACCGTGGCTGAGAGCGTGGCCAGTGCTATGGCAGCAGCGGCCAAGGCCGGGGTGCTCCTGTTAAGGGGTAAGATCCGGCTTGAACCACAAGTGGCTCGGGTGTTGACGGAAAAATGCACCTGGTGTGGGAAGTGTGCCGAGGTCTGTCCTTATGAGGCCATCTTTCAGACGGAAAAAGAAGGGCGCCAGGTAGCCGAAGTGCGGGCGGCCTTGTGCAAAGGAGAAGGGGCCTGTGTAGGGGTCTGTCCGGAAGAGGCTATCGAGGTGTGTGGTTACACCCACGATCAAATCAAGGCTATGATCGCAGCCCTGTGCGGGGAGACGACATGAAGGATGGAAGGATCAAGAATCGTCCTGAGCTATACAGTCAGGGACCCTTTTGGACCCGGTTCATCTTGGCCTGTCTGAAAGAAAGGCCCATGAACGTGCCGGAGTTGGCCGAAGCCTTGGGACTTCCTTCCTACGAAGTAATGATGCATCTTCACGCCATGCGGCGTTACGGCCTAGTAGAGGAAGTCCCCAAAGGACGCCGTGAAAGATATTATCGTTATCGTCCAAGGAGCTAGGAGATGATCCGCACGGACCCAAGCCTCCTGGAAGAGGTGGCAGATAAAGGTTTTAATGCTCAGGCCTGTTTCAATTGTGGCACTTGTACAGCCCTTTGTCCCATGGGACTTCAATGGTTGCCGCGGGAACTGTTTCGTTACGTCCTCTTGGGTGCGGATAACAAGGTAAGGGAACTAAGTGAGGTCATCTTTTCCTGTCTCCTGTGTCGGATGTGTGAGGCCCAATGTCCACGGGGGGTTCGGATTACCCACAACATTCGTACCCTAAGGAGATATTTGGTGAAACATGAATACCGTATCCGTTGATCGTCGTCCAAGGAGAGAGGTCCTGGCTTTGTTGGCCCAGAACTTGGGCCTGAGAGGCAGCGTTTTGCCCCTGCCCACCCGTTATCTCACGGCCTGGGCTAAAGGACTTTCCCTACCTCGTGGCGGAAGAGTGGTCCTTTATACGGGTCACATGTATCAGATGCTTCCGGTAATAAGGGCCATGGAGGAAAAGGCCCGGGCTTTGGCCCCGGAGAAGCGAGATCGTTTGGCCTCTCTCGCCCGGCTGGTCAATCCGCTAGTCAACCTAAGTGGTCTGGCTCGGTTCATAGCTTCTTGTGAGTTAAAAATTCGTTCTAATCGTATCTTAAGGAACATAGTTTTACTTTTACGAGAAGCGGGGGTAAATCCGGGCTATCTTTACGAGGCCGAGAAATATGCTGGGGCTCTGGCTTACGATCTGGGACTTGATGGTCCTTTTGAGCGCCACGCCTGGCGGGTGGTCAAGCGTCTCCGGAGGTTTGGAGTTCGGGAGATCATCACCGTTGATCCGCACACAACGCAGATCTTCAAGGAAGTCTATCCTCAGGTGGTAGCTTCCTTTGACTTTGAAGTTCGGAGTTACATTGAAGTCTTGGCGGAGAAAGGTCTGAAAGCCAAGGTTGGCTGGGAAGGAAGTCTCGTTTTTCATGACTCCTGCGTTTATGCTCGCTATCTCGGGGTGCTCGGAGAGCCTCGTAAACTTTTGGCCGAGGCCGGGGTCACGGTAAAGGAGCCAGATTTCTCAAAAGAGTTGACCCATTGTTGTGGTGGACCGGTAGAAAGTCTCTTTCCAGAGAAAGCGGAAGAAGTGGCGCGGAGACGTTTCCAAGAACTCTCCCAAGTTGGTTCTCAGGTGGTGTGTGCCTGTCCGATCTGTCTCTTAAACCTTGATATGGCCAGGGGGCCTTGTGACACGGTATTCGACCTCTCCGAGGTATTAGCTGCATCCTTCTTGGGTGCGGAGAAATAAAAGAGGAGGTGTACCGATGGCGGAGAAGATCGCAGGCAAAAAACTGGTGGTCATTGTAACCGCCGGACCAGAAGACCCAGAGAAGGCCAGTTTTCCTTATTTGGTAGCGAGCACGGCGCTTACCATGGATGTCCAGGTAACGGTAATCTTACAGGGACGAGGGGTTTACACCGCCACCAAGGGGGTCTATGAGACCGTTCGTGCTCCAGGGATCAAACCGCTCAAGGAGTTGGTGGACAGCGTGGTCAAGATGGGTGGCAAGATCTTTGTCTGAATTCCTTGCATTGAAGAGCGCGGGATCGCTCGCGAACAACTGGTAGAGGGTTGCGAGCTCATCAAGGCCGGGCGTCTGGTTCACGAGGTGATGACAGCCGATCAGGTGGTGACTTACTAGGCGTGGATCCGTAAAAGGCGGGCCATAGGAGCCCGCCTTTTCTTTTGGCCTTTGAAAAATGTCTGATAAGAAACATTATGTAAAATTTTTTCCGGGTGACCTTCTCTCTTTGTTTTGACAAGGGGGGTCCCGGGTGGTTAAAAGCTTCAGTCAAGAAAAGTCAAAGGGGGAAAGAGATGCCCCAGGCTGCATCCCTTTTCATTCTGCCCGAGAAGAAACCCCGTTTGCGGGAAATATTTGAAAAAGAGCTGGCCCAGGTGAACCTTGACCTGTGTCTCACCTGTGGCATGTGTGCCAGTGGTTGTCCGGCGGCTGGGATCGAAGGGATGGATCCCCGTAAACTTCTCCGCCTGATCATCTTGGGTGCTGATGAAGAGGTCCTTTCTTCGCCCTGGATTTGGGTCTGCACCATGTGCAATCGCTGCAAGCACGTTTGTCCCATGAACATCGACCTGGCTAAGATCGTCCATCGTCTGCGGGGGATCAGTCGGGAAGAAAAGAAGCCGGCTTATATCTCAAATCTTGAACTCACCTGCAAGTATCAGGTGGAACGAGGAAACAGCACTGGGATTCCTAACGAGGATTTCGTCTGGTTGGTGAACGATCTCCTGGAAGAGGTCCATCAAGACCCAGCCTGGAAAGACCTCAAGGCCCCGATCGACCAGAAGGGGGCCGCCTATTTCGTCAACGAAAACGCGGCCAATCCCACTTTTACACCGGAAGAAATGATCAAGATTTGGAAGATCTTCCACGTGGTAGGTCTTGACTGGACCTATTCTTCCACCTGGTGGGACGGAGCCAATTATTGCATCTTCACCGGAGACAATGCTGCCTGGGAATACACCGTGCGTAAGCAGGTGGAGCGGGTAGAGGAGCTAGAATGCCGCTATTTCGTCATTACCGAATGTGGTCACATCCATTACGCCCTACTTGAGGGGGTTAGACGCTTCAATATTCCCCACCGTTTCGAATTCGTGAGCATTATTACTCTCTACGCCCGCTGGATACGGGAAGGTAAGTTGAGAGTAGATCCTTCTTGGAACAAAAATGGCCTTCGAGTCACGGTGCAGGACCCGTGTAAATTGGTACGACAGACACTCGGAGAGGAAGGGGCCCAGGACCTGCGTTTCGTAATCAAGGCTGTGGTCGGAGAGGAAAATTTCGTCGATATGTATCCCAACGCCTCAAATAACTACTGTTGTGGGGGAGGCGGTGGAGCGGTCCAAATCGATCTTACTCCCAAACGTCTGGCCATGGGGCGAAAGAAGTTCGAACAGATTGAAGCTACCGGAGCAGATATCGTGGTCACACCCTGTTTCAATTGTCATAGTCAGATCAAGGAACTAGCTAGACATTATGGAGGACGCTACAAAGCCGTCCATCTCTGGGACCTGATCGAAAAGGCCCTGAAACCGTAGGAGGCAACCATGGGCAAAGGCGCGGTATTAGTGGTGGGTGGAGGAGTGGCCGGAGTACAAGCGGCCCTTGATCTGGCCGCCGGGGGATTCTACGTCCACCTCGTCGAACGCGGACCGGCCATTGGGGGGGTCATGGCCCAGCTCGACAAGACCTTCCCTACCAACGACTGTTCTATGTGTATCCTCTCTCCCAAATTGGTAGAGGTGGGCCGAGAACTGAACGTGAATCTCCTCACCCTCACCGAAGTCCTGGAAGTGGCAGGTGAACCCGGAAACTTCAGGGTACGCTTACGGAAACACCCCCGCTATGTGGACGAGAGTAAGTGCATCGCCTGCGGGCAATGTGCAACCAAGTGTCCCAAACAAGTGCCCAACGAATTTGATCGGGGGCTTTCTAAACGCAAGGCCATCTATCTCCTTTATCCCCAGGCTGTTCCCTTGAAATACACCATTGATCCGCGCCATTGTATCTGGCTCAAAAAACCAGGACGTTGTGGTTTTTGCGCCAAGGTCTGCCCGGCTGGGGCTATTGATTTCGAACAGCGGCCCGAGGAGATCGAACTCAAGGTGGGAGCCGTAATCCTGGCCCCGGGTTTTGAGACCTTCGATCCGAGCCCCCTTGAGAATTTTGGATATCGTCGTCTACCTTACGTGATGACGGCTCACGAGTTTGAAAGACTCCTTTCAGCTTCCGGACCTACCAAGGGAGAACTGGTGCGCCTTCCTGACGGGCGGATCCCTCGCAAGATAGCCTGGATCCAGTGTGTGGGTTCCCGCGACATCAACCGGGCCAAAGTGCCCTATTGTTCTTCGGTCTGTTGTATGTATGCCCTCAAACAGGCTGTCATCGCCAAGGAACACGTGAGGGGAGATTTCGAACCCGTCATTTTTTATATGGATTTACGCACCATGGGCAAGGGATTCGAGGCCTATCTTGAAAGGGCCAAACGTGAAGGGGTCCGTTTGGTGCGCTCCAGGATCCATACCATCTTGCCCAACGAGGAGGCATTGGTTCTCCACTATATAGACGAGCACGGAACGAGCCAGGATGAGACCTTCGACTTAGTAGTCCTTTCGGTCGGTCTCCGACCGCACCCTACCCTTCCTGAACTGGCTGACCATCTTTCCGTTTCCCGAGACGAGTTTGGTTTCCTCAAAGCGGAACTCCTTGAGAATCGCCCGGGATTTTTCGTTTGTGGAGCAGGCTCCGGTCCCAAGGACATCCCGGAGACTGTAACCGAGGCTAGCGCGGCAGCTGCCAAAGCCGAGGTCTTACTGGCCGAAGCTCGAGGCACGGAGACCAAAGAAAAGACTTACCCTCCGGAGAGGTTTGTCTTTCCTGAGGAACCGCGCATCGGGGTCTTTGTCTGTCATTGCGGGGTGAATATCGCCAGCGTGGTGGACGTAGAAGAGGTAACTTCTTTCGCCCAAGGACTTCCGGATGTGGTTTACGCGGGACACAACCTTTTCACCTGTGCCCAGGACACCATCAATCGTATCGTTCAAATCATCAACGAAAAGGGTCTCAACCGGGTGGTGGTAGCAGCCTGTACCCCTCGGACTCACGAGCCACTTTTTCAGGAGACCTTGCGTGCGGCGGGACTTAACCCGTTTCTTTTCGAAATGGCCAATATTCGAGATCAGGACTCCTGGGTCCATCCAGATGATCCTCGCCGTGCCACGGAAAAGGCCAAAGAGCTGGTGGCCATGGCGGTGAGCCGGGTGAGACTCAAGCGACCGGTGCCTTTGGCCAGTATACGGGTCAAGAGAGCGGCCCTTGTCATCGGTGGGGGGCTTGCAGGGATGCAAGCGGCCCTCTGCCTGGCGGATCAAGGTTTTCCAGTGACGCTTGTTGAGAAATCAGAGGAGCTCGGAGGTTTTGCCCGAAGACTGGCTCGTCAAATCCATGGAAAACCTATTCGTGAGTTCGTCAAGGAAGTGGCTGCGAGGGTGGAGAAACATCCTCAAATCGATCTGCGTTTGGGGGTCACAGTAAAAGACGTTGAAGGCTCTGTAGGAAACTTTCAGACCATACTCTCCGACGGGAACGTGGTTGAACACGGGGTGGTGGTCATCGCCACCGGGGCTAAACCTTACGTGCCGCAGGGACGCTACGCCTTTGGTTATGGTACAGATCCGCGGATAAAGACCAACCTGGAGGTCGACGAACTTTTGGTGCGAGGAGTTACAGAACTCAAGGGACTCAAACAGGTGGTCTTTATCCAGTGTGTGGGCTCAAGAAACGAGGAACATCCTTATTGTAGTCGGGTCTGTTGTACGCATACCATGGAACAAATTATTGAACTTAAGAAACAGGCTCCGGAACTCCAGGTCTTTGTGCTCTGCCGAGATGTTCGCACTTTTGGTTCGAAGGAGCTCCTTTATCAAAAGGCTCGCGAACAGGGAGCAGTCTTTTTGCGTTACGAGCCCGAGAACCCACCGATCGTGGAGACCGCGGAAGGTCTTCGCGTAAGGGCTCGAGATCATGTCCTCGGACGAGAAATAGTGCTTAAGCCAGACCTTCTTGTCTTGGCTACCGGGATAGTACCCCACGAAAGCTCTAAGGAACTGGCCAAGATCTACAAATGCGCCACCACAGGGGAAGGCTTCATGCTAGAGGCGCATCTCAAGCTGCGTCCAGTGGATTTTGCCACCGATGGGGTTTTCATGGCAGGTCTTTGTCATTACCCGAAATTCGCCGAGGAGAGTCTAGCCCAGGCTCTGGCAGCGGCCAGCCGGGCTGCGACTATCCTGGCACGAGAAGAACTTCCGGCTGAAAGTTTGGTGGCGGAGGTAGATCCACGAAAGTGTACGGCTTGCGGTCAATGTGTGTCCCTGTGTCCGTATCACGCCCCAAGGCTTGAAGAGGTCAAGCCTTTTGGTCTGGTTTCTGTGATCAATGCTTCCCTCTGTAAGGGTTGTGGTAATTGTGCAGCCGCCTGTAGATGTGGGGCGATTCAGGTCAAGAATCTAGGTGAAGAACCAGTAATAGCGGCGGTGGAAGCCGCTTTTGGCAGGATTTGGTATTAAGGGAGAGAGGTCTATGTCTTGGGAGCCCAAAATCGTAGCCTTTTTGTGTAATTGGTGTAGTTATGCGGGGGCAGATCTGGCCGGTGTCTCGCGGCTCAGATATCCCCCTAGTATCCGGGTGGTGCGTGTGCCGTGTTCGAGTCGCGTCTCTCCTGCCATGATTCTCGACGCTCTAAAGTCTGGAGCCGATGGGGTCCTGGTTTCCGGTTGTCACCCCGGAGATTGTCACTATCTTACGGGGAATCTCTTTGCCCGGCGGCGGTTCTTCTTGCTCAAGAAATTGCTCGAATTCGTGGGCTTTGAACCCGAAAGGGTCCAGTTTGCCTGGGTTTCGGCCTCCGAAGCGGAAGTCTTTGCCAAGGTGGTTACGGAGGTGACCGAAAAGATCAAGGCCCTTGGGCCAAACGTCAAGTTTCGTAAAGTCCTGTGAGAGGGCTGATCATGCTCACCGAAAAAATCAGAGAAAAGGCACGGGAGATCTTGCTTGAGAAAAAGGCTGCGTTGGTCTTGGGCTATGGCCCCGGTCCCCTACCCTATCGGGATCGTCTCCTGGTGATCCGGACGCCGGAGGAGAGCGAGCGCCTCATTTGGCCTAGCTTTGGCGTACTCAACCCGGCAAATCTCCTCCACAAGCTCAAGGGGCAAAAGGTAGCCATTGTTGCCACTGGTTGCGTTTCGCGGGCGGTAGTGGTTCTACTCCAAGAGGGACAGCTGAAAAGAGAGGAGGTCTATCTTCTTGGTGTGCCCTGCCCGGGGATGCTTGACCCTGCCAAAGTGCGTCAGATGGGGGACAGAATCATCCGGGTGGAAGATGACCTCTCGGATCGTGTCCGGGTGATGACGTCTGATGGCCAACGAGAATTTTCGCGTGAGGAACTTTTGAGAGACAACTGTGCAGCATGTCGCCATCCTCAACCCCTTTTTTATGACGAACTCGTAGAAGGTGAAGCCCGCTCGGAGCCCCAGAATCCCTATCACCAAGTGGAAGAGATCGAGAACCTTTCGGTTTCGGAGCGTTGGGATTGGTTCCAAAGAGAGATCGTCTCCCGATGTCTGAGATGTTACGCCTGTCGACAGGCTTGTCCGCTATGCTATTGCCCCACTTGTTTCGTGGACGACTCTCGGCCTCAATGGGTAGGAAAGACCCGGGACCCGGTGGACACAGCCCTTTATCATCTCGTGCGGGCTTACCACCTGGCTGGCCGCTGTGTGGATTGCGGTTCCTGTGAAGCTGCTTGTCCTCAGGATATCCCCTTGCGTCTTCTGACCAAGAAACTCGAAAAGGAGGCCTTTGAAGCTTACGGTTTCGAAGCCGGACTCGATCTGGAAAGACCTCTCCTCTTGGCCTCCTTTAAGGAGGACGATCCGGAGGACTTCATGATTACCCACGAACTCAGGGTTGCGGGCAAGATCTAGGGGGAAAGATATGCTTTACGCGTTACCTCGGGAAAGACTTGATTCCTGGCTCAAAGACCTGTCCCGGAAATTTGAGCTTTTTGTACCCGTTTCAGAAGAAGGTTTCGGTCCTTACAAAGGACGTCTCTATCTGGAAGGCAAGACCAGATTGTCGACCAAGGAATTCTTTCTGCCCTGGAGGGAACCTTATTTGCGATTTGAAGCCCGTCCAGGGGCTTTCCCGGAACCTATCGAAATTCAAAACAAAGAACGGGTGATCTTTGGGGTGAGGCCCTGTGACGCCAAAGGGATCACCCTGATAGAGAAGGTCTTTGCTGAGGACGGACCTTTTCGCAAACGACGAGAGAAGACCTTTTTGATCGGGCTCATGTGCCGTGAACCTGGTAGTCAGTGCTTTGGGTGGGCCATGGGGCTTGATCCTTATGCAGGAGAGGGACTTGATCTCCTCGTGATAGAGAGATCCAGTTCCTGGCTGGTTCAGGAGATCAATCCACGAGGGAGAATCCTTCTTGATGATTCTTTTCAAGAGGCCTCCGAGGAAGAGGCCCGAGCTCTTGAGGCCGAAAGAGAAGCCTTTCATCACAAGTACGCTGTCTCACCAGCCCTTGAGAAACTGAAAAACGTCACCCTTCTCAAACTATACGAAGCTCCCTTCTGGGAAGAATTGGCCCTGCCCTGTATCAATTGTGGGACCTGTACCTTTCTTTGCCCCACCTGTTATTGTTTCGATGTACAGGATGAGGTAGTCGGAGAAAAAGGGGTCCGGCTCAGGTTACCAGATGCTTGCATGTTCGAGCTTTATAGCCGGCACGCTTCTGGACACAATCCGCGCCGCAGTCCGGTGGCTCGGTTTCGAAACCGTTTTCTCCACAAATTCAAATACTTTCTAGATTCTTACGGAGAACCCCTGTGTGTAGGGTGTGGGCGCTGCATTGAAGAATGCCCGGCGGGGGTCAATCTCTGGGATGTCATACGTGCCATGAGCGAAGTTTAAGGAGGAAGATGATGGTAGCAGCCCCAGAAAAGAGCATGGTCCCTTTGCCTGCTCGAATTGAACGGGTGGTAGTGGAGACGGACGATGGTCTTCTGAAGAGTTTTTATCTGCGACTGCTTGATCAGGAGACACATCGGTCTTTCCAGCACGTTCCTGGCCAATTCGCCATGTTGTCCGTGCCAGGTAAAGGGGAATGTCCTATAGGGATAGCTTCTTCTCCTTCGGAGGACTTCCTCCTCTTTACGGTCTTTCGTACCGGCCTTGTAACAGATGCTCTCCATCGTCTGCCAGCAGGTACAGTGATCGGTTTGCGAGGTCCGCTGGGGAACGGATATCCCCTGACTTCTTTCCGGGGAAAGAACGTGGTACTCATTGCTGGAGGTTTCGCCGTGACCACCTTGCGAGCCACCCTGGTTTACCTTCTGGAGCATCGTGAGGATTACGGTGAGATCACCATGATTTATGGCGCCCGTACACCTGGCCTCCTTCTTTATAAGAAGGAGCTCGAACACTGGCAAAAAAGGGACGATTTGAGGCTTTACCTTACGGTAGATCGAGAAGCCCCCGGATGGGACGGATTGGTAGGATTTGTACCCCAGATTACAGAAAAGGTTGCCCCAAGTGGGGAAAATGCGGTGGCTCTAGTTTGTGGCCCACCGATCATGATCAAATTTACCCTGCCGATATTAGAAAAATGCGGCTTCTCTCCGGAACAGGTTTATCTTTCCCTTGAGAATCGTATGCGCTGTGGTCTGGGATTTTGCCATCATTGCAACGTGGGGCCTTTTTTGGTTTGCAAAGATGGTCCGGTCATCACCCTGGCAGAATTGAAAGGACTCCCTCCCGAATATTGAGCCACGTCCACTCCAAAAATAAAGATAACTGTTATTTCCCTATTAATAGTTAGGCTGAGAACCGGAGAAGGCTCTGGGGGAACCATTCGTTGGTGCTTCCGGATTTCCATTCCTTGTAGTTAGGCTGAGAACCCTGATTATCGCAAGGGATCTTTTCTTTTAATAGCAATGGTTTCGGGGGAAGTCAAATTCCTCTGAAAGGGTCCATTTGCCGCTGGACCCTGAATAGTGTCAAAACCCCCGCTCATCCGGCGGCAGGTGCTCTCTCCGGGCTTTGCCTCAAAACAATAGAAGGGTTTTTGGGCCCTTTCAGGTGGAAAATCGTGACCATAAAAAATCTTGACCAAAACAAAAAGCCCGGCTGAGGCATAAAACCTCAACCGGGCTTTTTGAAAATTAAACCCGGGCACCGACCTACTCTCCCAGGGCGGTAACGCCCCAGTACCATCGGCCCTGGAGGGCTTAACGACCGTGTTCGGAATGGGAACGGGTGTGGCCCCTCCGGTATGGGCACCCGGGAAATCTTTCTACGTCCCTTTCTT
>CAZVXP010000014.1:0-106862 GCA_964630855.1 uncultured Thermodesulfobacteriota bacterium
AGAACGGGCTGCACTTTACGGCGCCCCGAACCAGATAAGTGGTGCTGTGCGACCACCTCACCAGTCTCGACCCGTAGTCGTAACCGCCGGTGCAGATGGCCAGCCACCCGATTACGAAAAACGTCGCTAACCTTATGAACGTTCTGCTGATCATTTGTGGCTAAGGTTAACAGAACGAAAAAAGCGAGACCTGGCGTGATTCATAAAAAACGTCCGTTTAGAGGCGAATTTTCTGAATGGATAGGGGGGGACAATCCAAGGAATGGAAATTAAAGGACCTTACCAAGAGGATAGGCTGGGATGAAATTTACACAGATATACAGATATATAGACACTCCCCCTGAAGGGCAAAAAACACCCTGACCGAAGTATCCCGACAATACGACCTTAAAATGTTTTCTAGATTGACTCACCACGAAAGATTCCTCTAAAATTCCTTTTCCGTCACCTGAGGGGATTTTTACGAAAAGCGCCACGAACGCGCATCAATGGGGGCTTTCTGCGTGACACGTGACCACCCGAAGCCACGGTGGCCTATTCCACCTTCTCTTTCGCTTTCTCCTGTTTTTTTAACCACTCCACGTAGTCGTGAAAGGCCCGGCTGAACTCGAGCTCGATTATCCGTCTCCCCTCAAGATCAGCCGCCTCCCAGCGTTCCCTCAGGTACTCGAACATTTGCTTCAATCTTTTGTCCTCGAAATTGACCACCTTGCCCCGCCCCTCCCTTTCTTCAAGAAACATCGGCCCCTCACCCGTAAGGAGCCAGTTTATATTGACTTGAAATATTTCTCTTAAATTTTTTAAAAATTTTATCGAAGGAGCCCTAGCCCCTTTTTCGTAGTTGGATATTACACCTTGGCTTGTCCCTAGCCTTTTCGCAAAAGATACTTGGTTTAATCCCAAATGTGTTCGCACCTTTTCGATGCGCCTGCCTATTTCAAATCGGTATTTTTTGTCTTGACTTTTTATTTCAGTTGACATATCCTGTTACCGTCATGATCGGTTACGTGCTTATAGCACAAAAAAATTCCGATGCGCTACTCCTCCGGGGCGATTTTTCAGAAAATGTCCACTCCTTATCGGCGATTATCCTGAAAATCCGTACCTCGCAAAGGCGAGGAAGACTTTGCTTGAGTGGGATGAAATCTTTCATTTTTTATCCCGCCATCGAAGGAGGCTCTTCATGAAGAGGCGCAAGCGCAGGATTTCCATCTCCGACATCAGTAAGGCCTTGGGACAACCCTTCGACGCTTGGATCAGGGAACAGGGCATCAACAAGGAGAACGCTAGTCGCGGTGTACAACGCTACCTCGACGGGTGGGAAGTCAATGGCTGGTGGGGCTGTCTAGCAATCAGGCGGCTTTACAAAGAATTTGGTCTCGAACTTCGGGATGAACAAGATTTACCAAAACCAGAAGTCCTTGAGACTTTGGTTCTACTCAAACTCGAAGAAATTGGTGGCAAGGAGGCCGCGTGATGAGCGTCAACAAAGTAATTTTGATAGGCCGGCTCGGAGCCAATCCAGAGATACGTTACACCGCCGACGGCCAGTCGGTGGCCAACTTCCGGATCGCCACCTCTGGTCGCTGGACGGATAAAAACGGCAACAAGCAGGAAAGGACCGAATGGCACCGGATCGTGGCCTTCGGGAAGCTTGCCGAGACCTGCGGGGAATATCTCAAAAAGGGGCGCCTGGTTTACATCGAAGGCCGGCTCCAAAATCGCTCGTACGAAGACAAGGACGGGATCAAACGGTTCGTGACCGAAATCGTTGCCCAGAGCATGCAAATGCTGGGGCCGAGACCTGATGGTGGAGCTGGTGCCAACGCCGTGGATTCCGACGAACCGCCACCTGACGAGGAGCTCCCGTTCTAAGTAAGGCCATGAGGCAGAAATTTCGCTGACAACCAAGGTCGTCTGAAGGAAATTTAACGTAAAAATACCTCAAGTGAGCGGAATTTGAACGCTTTCCACGACGGAAAGCAAGAAGGGGAATTTATGTACAAAATTCGGACCAAGGTGTCCGGCTTAGCACGAACGCAAGGAGAGCCGTGATGGATGTCAGGTACACGAAACCGCATGATCTCAAACCTCATCCCTTAAACATCAATCTCGTGCCAGAGATGTCGCCTCAGGAATTCGAAGCGCTGAAGGGAGATATAGCAGAAAAGGGAATAAGACAACCTTTAGAAGTCCTCAAGGGTACAAATCTCATCCTCGACGGCCGGAACCGCTGGAAAGCGGCGGTCGAGCTCGGCGTCGAAGTCCCTTACGTTGAATTAGAGGTCTCAGAAGACCAGGTGGCTCTTTACGTCCTTGAGCGCGTACCCACCCACCGAAGTCTCCCACCCAGTGTGAGAGCGGCGCTCGCCGCCGAATGGGTCGAGGCTATGAGGCCCCACGTAAAACGGGGGCGACCAGAAAAAGGTGTCAAAAATAACACCTTTTTTCAGAGCGGAGACCTCACAGAAAAAGGTGGAAAAAATTCCACCTCGGAGAACGAATCTCACACCGTTCAGGTTGGAAGACTCCGTGTACTGGGAGCGAAAAAATTCGGGGTAAACGACCGCTACGTTCAGATCGCCCTCAACCTCAAGAAATACGCCCCGGAGTCCTTCGAGCTCCTCAAGCGCGGAGAGATTACTCTTCAGGAGGCCCAGGGGATCCTCACCCAGGCCCGGATCGAAAAAGAAGCTGCGGACCGCCTCATCCCTGAGCTTCTCGAACTCCTAGACCGAAGCGACATTGATCCCGCCGTTGCTTGGGAGATCTGCTTTATGTCCAAGGAAGGCCAGAAGTGGCTTGTAAGAGCCATAGAACAGGCCGGCCTGGATGTCGCCGAGTCCCTCGTAGAGATGAAAGCCAAGGAAATGCGTCATGTAAGACTTACCGTCGAAGAGATCATGAATCATCCCGCAGTACAGAAAGAATTAGAAAAGAAACAAAAAGAAATAGAAGATTTAAAACGACAAATAGAGAATTATCAGCGTAAACAACAGGAAATTTCTTCCAACGTCGCCTATTTGGAAAAAGAGAGGGAAGAACTCCTGGCCCGGATCCACGAGCTCGAAGAGAGGCCAAAGGTGAGCGACGTCGAGACGGAAGAGTACTTCGAGCTCCAGGAGCGCCTGGAGGAGATGGAGCGCAAGATGGAAGAGCTTGAGCTCGAACGGGACCGGATGGAAGCGGATGCTTATTCGGCGCAGCAGGCGTACGAGGAAGTTTTCAAGCGATACAAGAGCGATACAAGGAATTGGAAGCCAAGATCAAGGAATACGAGGAAGTCATAGCCCGCCTCAAGGAGGCTTTCCGTAAAAAGAAAAAGCGGAAGAGCTGGATCGACGAGCTCAAAGCCCAGCACAAACGTGAGATCGAAAAATACAAGCGGAAGCTGGAAAAGCAGAGGGAGGAGTACGACAGGCTCCGCGAAGGCATGACCATCCTCACGAAGATCCTCACCAGAAAGGAGCAGGTCAAAAAACGCAAGGAACTGGTGAGAGAGCTCTACGAAATATCTGGCCACCTCAAGGCCGAGGACTTGCATCAGAGGCTCTTCGACGCGGTCGTAGACCCATACACCGAAAAGAGTTCGATTTTCGGTGCTTTCGAGCAGGTGGTCGAGGGGCTCGAGGCCCTCACGGAGACGTTTTCAAAGGCCTGCAAGGTGGCCATGACCAATTTCAATAAGGAGGGGGGAGAGGATGAAGCTACTACTCCGAAAATCGTCCGACTTGAAGAGGCCCGAGCGGCCGCCGGCGGACGAAACTTACCTGAAACTTAAGGAATCAATAAGGGTTCGAGGGATCAGGGTACCGTTCCTGGTGCTCGAGGACGGGACGATCGTCGACGGCAAGCGCCGGTACTGGATCCTCGAAGAACTTGCGGCCGAAGGAGTGCAGGTGAAATTCATTCCCTGTGTCGTCCTTGAAGAGGAGGACGATCCAAACGTTCTTCGAGCGGAAGTGAACACCTACAGACGTAGTCCTTCCATTTCGGAGCTTCTGGTCCTTGCCGGCAAGGAGGCAAAAAAAGAGGAAGGGAGCACGAAGTACAGAGAGGTCGATGAACTGGTCGCGGAGCTTCTCAGGGCCCGGGGTATAGGTCCCCGGATTTTTCGGGCCCTCGTTCTCCAGACCCAGGTGAACCTTCCGGCGGACTTCGACGCCGAAGACGAAGGAGACCTTGAGGATGTCGCCCTTGACGAAGGCCTCGCTCAACACTGACGTACTGTCCGTCGAGTTCGTGAGGGCATCCGAGACCTGCCCGGGCGGAAGGCGTCTACTGGCTCGGGACGGCGTGGGAGTCCTTCACCTGGTGGGCGAAGAGTTCGACGCCCTGGGACGCACCGTGCGCAGCAGAAGACTCGCCATCGTTCCGGCTCATCTTGACCATTTCGCCGGAATGCTCATGGATGCCACGTGTCTTTCGGACAGACACGAAGTGTCGCTCGACGAGCCCATCTATCGGTACAAGATCTTAGTCAAATGGGAGGGGGTCCACAGAGTTCTTTCGTTCCTGTCACGGCCCACACCAGAAGATCCGAGGGGCAAGGTCGAATTCCGAATCAGGTTGTCTCCCCTTGAGGCCAGACGTCTCGCCAAGCTGGCGGAGAGGTGCGTGTCCGCCGCGCACTTCGCGGCGGTTCTATCGAAAATCGGATGAGGAGGAGGGTATGGATCCGAGGCTCAAAATAATCAAGATTTTGGCCTTGAGACAGGTCGAAGGGGAACACCGTCGCATGGAGAAACAAGCCGAAGAACTCGCCCATCTACTTGAAAACATGGTGTCGTCTCTAACCAGGTTCGCGGAGAAATTGCAGGATGAGATAACGCCCGAGTACGGACACGAAGCGTCCCAGGAAATTTGCGAAGAGTTCGGTTTGTCCTACCAGGAGATCACTTCGCTAGCTGCTTTCGTACAGTATCTGGCCAGGTTGAGTCCCGCGGCCTGGAAAAGATGTTTGAGGCAGATAGCTTCGTCCACATTGAAGGCCCTGGGACTGGAAGAGGAACCATGGAGGAAGGCGGCATGAAGGTTATCGTCTTCACGGACGAGATGAAACTCGTCCTTGCCGAGAGGCTGGTCGCCGCTGGTTTACCGGTTTCCTGTCTTCCGCCTTTGGTGGGGATGTCGTCCGAGAAGCTCTACTATCGGCTCAAAGGAGTGAAACAGGAAAAGAAGCCCTTCAAGAGGAAGAAGTCCATAACACTTCTGGAGACAGCGGCCTGTCTCCTTGAGGAAGGGGTACCTCTGGACATAGTGGCCTTCGTCACTGGGGTCTCCGGATCCCAGATCTTGAGCTGGCTAAGCGAGACGGAGGACGAGACATGGAAATGAAGGATAGCCTGTCTCGAAAGGACGAAATTTCGACTTTTTATCCAAAAGGAAAAGAAGATACCCACGAAGTTAGTTCAGAAAATGCTTTCTGATGTAAAGGATAGGAGGTAGCGAATTTGACTCCCGTCCTCTCCTCACCTATTCTCTCCGCGATCGAGGCCCTGGCAACACTTGCGGCTGGAGATCAGGGCGGGGTGAGGCGTCGTGTAGTGAAAATCCGTACCAAAGAAAAGTGTCCTCGATGCAAAAAATCTTTTACCGAGACTTCCCTTGGGCTCATTTGTCTCAAGTGCCTTACTACCCCGCGTCGTTTTTTTATCGACCTGAGCTGGAAAGGCCGCCGCATCAAGGTCTATTCCTTCAAGGATGGGCAGCCCCTCTCCTCCTGGGAACTGGCTCAACGCGCAAAACAGTTGATCGAGCACGAGATCGAATCCAAGTCTTTCGATCCAAGTAAATGGGTCAAGTCTGACATCAAAGATTTCCTTCTCTCCAAGCTCATCGAGGACTATCTTGAAGCCAAGAAGGACATCAAACCTTCCGCCCTGAGAGACAAGAAGAGCATATTGAAATGCATTCAAAAAGAAATCGGAGTTTCTGACGTCAGAGAAATAAAAGGAGTCCACCTCCACAACCTTGCGGTTTCCTGGAGCAAACGGGGGCTTTCGCCAAAGACCGTTCGAAACCGGCTCGTGGAATTCAGAGCGTTTCTCAACTGGCTGAAAAGACGTGGTGTTCTTAGTGAGGTTCCTCCGCTTCCTGAAATCAAAGTACCTGAACCTTCAATACGATGGCTCGACGCCGAAACTCAAGAGAAGATCTTGGAAGCCATACCCGAAAAGGACAAACCGATCTTCGAATTCATGTTTCTATCCGGTGTTCGTGTCTCCGAGGCTCGGGCACTCATGTGGGATTGTGTGAATCTCAAAGAGAAGCTGATCATCATCAAGCGCACCTTCAGCGCTGATCACCTCGTGGAATCCCCTAAAGAGGGAAAAGAGAAGGCAATTCCTCTTGTCGGGAGACTGAAGGAACTTTTCGAGGAGCTTTCCAAAAACAAGCGATCAATGTTCGTCTTTGCGCGCAAGGTTCCCGGTTACAAGGAACCGAAACCGTACGGGGCCAAATACCTTTCGAGGATTTTCAAGAAAGCCTGTGCCGAAGTCGGGATAGAAGGCGTCAACCTTTACCAGGCCGTGCGGCATTCGTTTGCCATGCAGCTTCTGAAGCTAGGGTTCTCCTTTGAACAGGTGGGAGCCTGTCTGGGACATTCCTCTCCTCAAACGACAAGACGTTACGGCAGACTGCAAGCTCACATGGTGGCTTCCGCTTTCGAGGCGAAGCAAAGAGTCGTTTCCCTTGCCGAAAGACGCAAATCCAAGAAGAAGTCCTGAACCTGTCTTCCAAATCCCCATTCTTTTGT
Organism: uncultured Thermodesulfobacteriota bacterium; assembly: GCA_964630855.1. Lineage (GTDB taxonomy): Bacteria > Desulfobacterota > Thermodesulfobacteria > Thermodesulfobacteriales > Thermodesulfatatoraceae > JAADCO01. Next base: position 6,761 of record CAZVXP010000014.1, read on the forward strand.
TCTGCATAATCGGGAATAATCGCCGAAAATCGGGGACGGATTGACAAAAATTGTCCTATTGAGAAAGGTTCGCAATACGAAACCCTTGAGGCTCTAGCGTGTCCCCGGATTTGTCCCCAAAGTGTCCCCAGCGGGCTTGTTGAAATTGAAATTTAGGAAGGGTGGTTTCTAAGTGAGGATTTTATCGAAAAAAATGGTTGCGGGGGGCGGATTTGAACCGCCGACCTTCGGGTTATGAGCCCGACGAGCTACCTGACTGCTCCACCCCGCGTCAGCCGCTCTATAAATTAACGGGTTTCCGCGCCATGTCAACTGCTTGACACTTTCCTCGTTGCCAAAGGAGAAAGGCCCGACTAGTTTTTGGCATCACCTCACATTTGGGAGGCGAAAAATGTTAGTTGTTCCAGCCATTGACCTCAAGGATCATCGATGTGTCCGTCTTTATCAGGGCGATTATCAAAAGGAGACCGTCTATGGAGACGATCCAGTCGCCATAGCTCGTAACTTCGAAGAGGCCGGGGCAGAACTCATCCACGTGATCGACCTTTCAGGGGCCAAAGAGGGACGGCCGATACACCGAGACCTTATTCAGAGGATAGTCCGAAACGTCTCCGTTCCCATAGAGGTAGGAGGTGGCATTCGCGATCTCAAAACCATTGAGGATTACCTGAACGATGGTGTAGACCGCGTCATCCTAGGCACCATCGCCTGTCGCCAACCGGCACTGGTTAAAGAAGCCTGCCGCTTATTCCCAAATCACATCGTGGTGAGCCTTGACGTGCGAGGAGATTTCGTGGCTGTAGAAGGTTGGACCACTGAAAGCGAGATCCATTATCTTGAACTAGCCAAACTCTTTGAAGACGCTGGGCTGCGGGCCATCATCTTCACGGACATCACTCGCGACGGAACCGAAGAAGGCGTTAATCTCAAACGAATAGAACCTTTGCTCGAAACGGTTTCTATTCCGGTTTATCTGGCAGGTGGTGTCTCGAGTCTGGAAGATATCCGCCGCGTCTTACCCCTTGAAGAAAAGGGGCTTGAAGGGGTAATCACCGGAAGGGCCCTTTATACCGGCGCACTCAACTTGCAAGAAGCCATACGTTTGGCCAAAAGGAAATCGTGAAGGAAAAAGACCTTACGGGACATTTGGTAGAGTTTGCCGAACACGGCCGAGTACAAGTGGCTTATTGCCTGGGGCAAAAAGACCGCCGTTTAAGGGTCCTTTTGCCCTCTGGCCGAGAAGAGATGCTCCCTCGCACCCGCGTTCTCCATCTTTCTCAGAGGACCTTTCGTGCTCCCAATCGCCAAGAACAGTTAAATCTTATCGAAGCCTCCCATCAACGTCGCGAAAGATTAAAAGAAGAAATCGACCTGGCAGAGCTCTGGGAAGTGGTGGTAGACGAGGCTGAAGAAATAAGTCCCGAAGAATTGGCGGAAATTTACTTTGGCGAGGGAGTGGATGACGACCAAGTAGCCGCCATCATACGGGCCGTACTTGAAGATCGTCTTTATTTCAGGTTTCGAGAGGGCAACATCCTTGTCCACTCTCGCGAGGAGGTAGAACGACTCAAAGAGGCCCGGCGCAAAGAAGCCGAAAGACTAGCTCGCCGGGAAGAAGGAGCGGCCTGGCTTTCAGCCCTTTTGGCCAAAAAAGATTTTTCTATTCGTCCAGAAATAAAAGATTACTGGCTAAAAGCCATAAGGGACTACTTCCTCTTTGGAGAAGAGGCTCGCCACGCCCGGGAAACCAGGGATCTCCTTTCTCGCGTGGGGATCAATAGACCCGGCAAGATCTTCGAGGTATTGGTCTCAACTGGTGTCTTCGAAGAAGACGAAAACGTCGAACTTTTACGTTTTGAGGTCCGCGAAGACTTCCCACCCGAGGTAGAAGAAGACGCTCGTCAGGCCGTGGCTCGGGGCTTTTCTCGGCAAGATCGCGAAGACCTCACCCATTTGGAACCCGTAACCATCGATGGCCCTGAGACCCGTGACTTCGACGACGCCCTCCACCTCGAACAGACCCCAAGGGGGTATCTCGTAGGAATCCACATCGCCGATGTAGCCCACTTCGTGGCCCCAGATTCTCCGACCTTCCGCGAAGCCCTAAAACGCGGGGCTACTATCTATCTGCCAGAACGTACCATCCCAATGCTTCCCAGGATCATTTCCGAAGAAGCCGCTAGCCTGCGAGCCGGTGAAGAAAGACCCGCCCTTTCCTTTTTGATAGAGCTCTCTCCAAAGGGAGAGATTATCTCCTCAAGGATCGTGCGTTCAGTAATAAGAGTGGCCCGCAGACTTACTTACGAAGAAGCCGATAGCATTCTTGACCGAGAACTTAAAGAGCTTTACGAGCTGGCCCAGAGGCTGTTTGAACGTCGCATAGCAGCTGGCGCCCTGCCAGTCTACCTCCCGGAGATCATCTTGCGAGTAGAAAATGGAAAGATTCACCTCGAACGAATAGAAATCACCGGAGCCAGATTTCTGGTGTCAGAATACATGATACTTGCCAACTACGTGGCTGCCAAATTCTTCCAAGAAAATCAAATCCCTGCCATTTATCGAAGTCAACCCAAACCTAAGGAACGTCTCATTCAGGGGACCGAACAGGATCTCTTCCTCAATTTCCTTCAGCTCCGACAACTCTCCCGCGGGGAACTCCTCCTCTCACCCGAATTTCATCATGGCCTGGGCCTTCCGTGCTACACCACCGTGACCTCTCCCATTAGGAGGGCCCTTGATCTCATCCTGGAACATCAACTCTGCCATTTCCTGCTTTATGGCAAAGCCCTTTTTTCAGCAGAACAGCTCTCAAATTTTTTGAGAGACCTCACCCAAGCCCTGGAAGTTGTAAACACGGTCAAAAATCGTACCTTTCGTTATTGGCTCCTCAAGTATCTCCGAGAACATGCTAGAAACGTCCCCCTTGAAGCCCTAGTCGTAGATATTCACCAACGCAAGGCCAAGGTGTTGCTCCTAGATTACATGATTACGGTGGATGTCCCCCTGCCTCCGAGTCTGCGGCTTGAACCCGGAAAAAAAATAAAGGTCATCCTTCGCGGGGTACATCCCCGGGAGGATGTTATTAAAGCCTTCTTAGCTCACTGAATTCTTACTTCTTCCCAACCTAAAATCATGCCTCTAATATGGCTATACCAAGGCTGTCCAGTTGTTGTAAGATAAACGTGTAATATCAAAAAGAAAAGGAAAGCATAAGCACCTATTAAATGCCAATATACTACCTTAGAGAAGGTAGTGCTTATTCCAAATTTTGGCCACCATTCATAAAAAAATAGTAAAATACCACTAATAATTTGAAGGGGATAGAGAAATAACTTAAGTATAATATATGCTATCCTCTGAAGCGGATTCAATTTCTGATCCGGTCTCTTTTCAAAGGGGTGAGGCTCACCACGAAAAATACCAATGGCATAATAATAACAAATTTGAGGAATTTTTTCTTTAACGGGCCAATAATGTCTCCAAGCACCAGTTGTAAGATGCCAAAAAATAGCAAAGCTCGTAAGAATAATAAGAGCAAAAGCTCCATAAACGTGTAAATAATAAGCTTTCTCAAAACCCCAAATATTTAAACTTCCATGAATCTCTAAGCCCGAAAGCAACAAAAGAATAATAAGAAAAGCCTGCATCCAATGCCAAAAACGTTCGAATTTCGAATATAAATAGACTCTTTGTTTCATAAATCTCCTCCTACTTGTGCTTCCTTTTAAGGGAAATTATAATCCGTGCTATACCATGCACTAACACCAAAGAGAAAACGAGCAAACACAAAAAACGACCAATTTTATCTACAGAAACAAAATAATCACGACCAGGAATATAAATACCTTCAATCTTAGCCAACCTCCCACCATAACGTACATGACATTCATTACATTTCAGAGATTTTTCTTTAGGAGGAATCATATGAGAAAGAGGCAAATAATAAACAGTATCAATAAAACCAACCTCTCCACTAAAAGGAAGACCAGCTGCAGACATTCCAGCAGCTACAGCTTTTTGCCAATTATATTCTGCCCAAAAAGCTCCGCTACCTTTGGGACCAAAAAGTTTTGGTATTACCATAGTATTGCGCACAGGATCATAAGGCTGTCTTCCAAAATGGGGCTTAAAAGGAAAAATACGAGAAGCAGGATCATCAGGCCCACCAACAGGAGCAATGAGTACAACTTGCCCATTCTCATTTCTTCTCAAAGGCTCTCCAGGCAAAAGATAACTCATTGTGCCATTATACCAAAGATATTCTGGAATAAGATCTTTTCCCCATTTAAGAGTACCTTTTTTAGTATGATAGATAGGACGTCCTAAAGGACCTTTTTCTATAATTGGTTTTCCATTTTTAAAACGACCTGCTGTTGACCAGTCCCAATAAATATTGGTAGGAAGTCCTCTAGCATAGAAAGGTATATGACAAGTTTGACAAGCCACACGATCTGTATGGTCGTTCAATTTTAAATATTTGAGATTAAATAAACTCTTAGTATCACGATGTGGCCGACTTCCATGACAGGCTTCACAACGTATGCGATGTCCCTCATCTTTGGGTAACGATATATGCCTTTTGCCAGGAGCTGGTGCGTCATAATGTCTCCCATCAATTTCATGAGAAATAGTAGTATGACAAACAGAACAAGAAAAGTTTAGACCTTTAACATCCATATGAACATCAAGATCTTTAGAAGGAGCAACGAGGGAAGAATCAATATCACCCCTTTTTACACCATCTCCACCGCCAGAATAAAAATGACACTTTCCACAACTTTCTCTTGAAGTATATCCAACATGTTGTGCTACATAAGTAAGATTTACAGCTTTAAAAAGTTTCTTCCCAGCAAAAATTTTATCTTTAAGTGGAGGATAACCGCAATCCGTAGGAAACTTTTTATAAGTACCTGTAGTATCATGACATACTAAACAATCAATTTTCTGGGGAGAAAAATCAAAATTTTTATCTTTCCAACCAAAGCCTGCATGACAGCTGGTGCACCTGCACCAGTTAGAAGTGACCGCTACTCAAAAATTGTTAATAACATAAGCCTTACCTAACAATCTTCCATCTTTTGCTTTCCAAGTCCATGTATAATGTAATGTCTTTTTAAATTGATCGCCGGCTTTGTTATGACAGGAAAGACAAGCTTTTGTGACCTCTTCAGGACTCCTAAAATCTTTATTAAGCACTTCAAATTTAGAATGATCAGCTGTAGAAGGAGGCCGTCTAAAATATTTAGGAAGAGTAGTCGCAGAAGAGGAGATTACCCAAACAGGGAAACAAAGGAAAACTACTACCCAAAACCACCACCTCATAGTCCTACCTCCTTAGCAAAAAACCGGTCTCTATAAGAAGCTAAGAAAAATATGGGGCTCAAAAGAAAGAAGTCAACGACTAGAGACTTTCGCGATCTACTATAATCCGATTGCCACCTTCTCTTTTGGCTTGGTAGAGAGCCTCATCGGCTCGGCGGATGAGGTCGTCTATGTCTCCCCTCAAAGTTTGATCGAATTCACGCCGGAAAAAACGGGCAATTCCTGCTGAAAGAGAGGTGGGATCCGCCTCCAGTAAGGCGTAACGTTGAAAAATACGATTGACCACCTTGGTGACCCCCCGCGACTCGCACTGAGGGATAAGCAAGGCAAATTCGTCTCCCCCGTAACGGAAAGGAAGGTCGATGAGATGACGAGTAGAATTAACGAAGATCTCCGCCAGTTTTCGCAGGAGTTCGTCACCGGCCTGGTGGCCATAGGCGTCGTTATATTCCTTAAAATGATCGATATCGAACATAACCAAAAAGAGAGCGTATCCCTGCCGCCAAGCCTTGTAACACTCTTCCGGAAGTTTCTCGTCAAAATAGCGCCGGTTGAAAATACCAGTAAGAGGATCATGCCGGCTCAGGGCCTTCAGTTGCTCACGAAGCTTTCTTTCTCGAATGATACGATCTATCTTGGCTTGGAGCTCATCGAGGTCAAAAGGTTTGTTGATGAAGTCGCTAGCTCCAGCTTTAACAACGTCCGTATAGCGATACTGGCGGGTATAGCCCGTAATAGCTATAAAATCGATATCCGGCCGAAACTCCTTTACGGCCTTGATGAGTTCGATCCCGTCCATCTCTGGCATACAGATGTCCGTAATCACGATGGTGAAATGGCCGTCGGAGCGAATCTTCTCAAGGGCTTGCTTGCCATTGGAGGCTATTTCGCAAGGGTAACCCAAAAGGTCCAGATAATCCCTCAAGAGTTCCACGATGTGTGGTTCGTCATCCACAACGAGGAATCGTTGGCTTTCGGGCTGGAAGAGAAGGGCTGGCCGTGTCTCCATATTTCCATTTTAAGTAATCGGCAATGATTTGGGAATGATCAAATACCAATTTTGCAAAGGGTATTTCATGGGGGGCAAAGAGAGCAGCTCGCGCTGCATCGTCTGCCCCTTGGGGTTTCCCCTCCGCTCGGGCCACAAAGACCGTGGTCAGGGTGTGAAAACGCGGATCACGTCCGGGATCAGAATACACTCCAAAAAGACATACCAATTCCACTTCCAAGCCCGTTTCCTCGCGAGCCTCTCTCACGGCTGCCTCCTCCACCCTTTCTCCATAATCCACGAAACCTCCGGGCAAGGCCCAGCCCAGAGGAGGATTTTTACGTTCAATGAGCACGATCTTCTCACCTACCTCAATGATTACGTCCACCGTAGGAAACGGGTTCCGGTAAACTTCAATCTTGTTTCCGCAACGAGGACAGAGGATCTCTTTTTTCATGGCAGATATTTAGCAGCAATAGATACTAAGGCCTCATGAAAAAGACCGTTTGAAGCCAAGATGTTGTTTTGAAAAGGATCATAATCTTCACCAAGGTAGTTGGTCACCCGACCTCCGGCTTCGGTCACCAGAAGGAAGCCTGCCGCGGTATCCCAGGGTTTGAGAAGCGGTTCCCAGAAGCCGTCGAATCTTCCACAGGCCACGTAAGCCAGATCCAAGGCCGCTGCCCCGGCCCTTCTCACCCCTTGAGCTCGAACCAAAAAGTCCCGAAAAGCACCGACCACTTTCTCGGGTTGTTCGTGGATACCATAAGGAAAACCCGTAGCCAGAACCGCTTCTCCCAGTTCAGAAACGCGGGAAACAGAAATTGGTTCTCCGTTGAGAAAGGCCCCTTGTCCTCTTTCCGCCCAAAAAAGCTCATCCAGCATCACGTGATAGACAACGCCCAACACCGGCGTCTTGTCTTCCATGAGGGCGATGCTCGGGGCAAACCAGGGGAAACGATGGGCATAATTGGTGGTTCCATCAAGGGGATCCACCAACCAATAGCGACCCGTTGGTTCGGCCTTGGCCAATTCTTCTCCTAGGATCGGAAGTCCACTTGGCTCCAGCAAGGAGACGATGAGACGCTCGCTTTTGAGATCCACTTCTGTAACGAGGTCGATTTCGCCTTTGTGCCTTACCTCGATGTTGCGATGAAAATATTCACGCTGCAAGCGTCCAGCTGCCAGGGCTGCAGCTTTAGCCAGATCCAGGAGTTGCATCCTCTAGCCTCCTGCAAGACTTTTCAGGCTGGTTGGATAAGGGGCTTGGGCCACACCCGCTTCAGTTATGATGGCTTTCACATAATGGGCAGGAGTGACATCAAAGGCCGGATTAAGGGCCAAAACCCCCCGCGGAGTCACACGCCTGTCTCCACAAAAAAGGACTTCTCGCGGATCACGCCATTCAATGGGAATATGATCCCCGGAGGGGGTCCCGAGATCCAAGGTAGAAAGGGGAGCCGCCACATAGAAGGGTACATCATTTTCCTTGGCCAAGACCGCTACGGAGTATGTACCGATCTTGTTAGCCACGTCTCCATTGGCCGCAATTCGATCCGCCCCCACTACCACCGCCTGAATTTTACCCTGGGCCATAAGAAAACCCGCGGCCACGTCAGGGATCACCCTTACGGGGACTCCCACCTTTTGAAGTTCCCAGGCCGTGAGTCTGGCCCCCTGGAGCCAAGGCCTGGTCTCATCTGCCAAGACTTCAAGTTTCTTCCCTTCCTCTACCGCCGCCCGAATCACCCCCAGGGCCGTACCATAGCCCCCGGTAGCCAGAGCACCGGCGTTACAATGGGTAAGTACTGTGCCTTCCTCCGGGAGGAGAGCCGCTCCAAGACGACCCAGTCGCCGGTTGGCCTCGATGTCTTCTTCCCAGATCTTCAGGGCCTCTTCACGAAGAAGAGAAACCAGATCCGCCGGAGAACCTGGAACCGCTTTGACCTTTTTCAGAAGGCGCTCCACCGCCCAGGCCAGGTTAACGGCGGTGGGGCGAGCCTTTTTAAGCCCTTCAGCTATCCGGTGAAGTTTGGCGAGGAAATCTTTCCGACTGCGCGCTCGCAGCTGCTCGGCTCCCAACACTAGCCCGATGGCCGCCGTGATCCCTATGGCCGGGGCCCCTCTTACTACCATCTGCTTGATGGCCTGACGCACTTCCTGCCAGGTCCGAAATCGTAAATATTTCTCCTTCCAGGGCAAAAGTCGCTGATCGAGCAAAAGGAGCCCCTTTTCGTCCCACAGGATAGGACGGATAAGGTCCAGGTTAGGAGGCAAAAACTCTGCCATTACCCTTCCTCCAGAAGCCTGGTCAGAAGCTGATTTACGACTTTGGGATTGGCCTTACCCTTGGTCTCCCTCATCACCTGGCCCACGAAGAAACCAATGACGTTCTTCTTCCCACCACGATATTTCTCCACTTCCTTGGGATGGGCCTCAAGCACTCTGCGACAAATCTCAAGAAGGGCTCCCTCATCGCTTTCTTGTTTGAGACCCCTTTCCTCGACGATCTCTAAAGGACGGCGCCCGGTGGCGTAAACCTCAACCAGGACTTTTTTAGCAGCGGTGGAGCTGATAACACCTTTGTCAAGGAGTTCCAAAAGCTCTACCAGGAGTTCCGGTGTAAGATGGCTCTCGTCTATCTCTTTGCCCTCACGGTTGAGCTCTCGCAAAACCTCCGTCATGATCCAGTTGCTCACCAACTTGGGTTTAGGGAAACGCTCCACGCAAGCCTCGAAGAATTCCGCCAGTTTTCGAGAAGAAGTAATGATTTCAGCGTCATATTCCGGAAGGTGATATTGTGTAATGAAACGAGCCTTCTTTTCGTCAGGTAGCTCCGGCAGGCTGTGGGCCACCTCTTCTATCCATTCTTTGTCGATCTCAACGGGCACTAGGTCGGGATCAGGAAAATAACGATAGTCATGGGCCTCTTCTTTGCCACGCATGGGGAGGGTAACACCCCGGGAAGCATCAAAGAGCCTTGTCTCCTGAACCACTTCTTTGCCGTCAAGGATGAGGGCTACTTGGCGCTTGATTTCGTATTCCAAAGCCTTTTGAACGTGACGAAAAGAGTTCATGTTCTTGAGTTCCACCTTGGTACCGAATTCTTGACTGCCCCTGGGTCGTACCGAAATGTTGGCGTCACACCGCAGACTGCCTTCTTCCATGTTTCCATCACAGATCTCAAGATAACGCACGATGGATCGAAGCTTTTTGAGATAGGCCACGGCCTCTTCTGGACTCCTGATATCTGGTTCGCTCACGATCTCCAACAGAGGAACTCCGGTACGATTCAGGTCAACGTAGGAGACCGGACGTGTCTCGTCGTGGATAAGCTTGCCAGCGTCTTCTTCCATGTGGATGCGCACCAGACCAATCTTTTTGCGTTGCCCATCCACCTCAATCTCGATGTATCCCCCTTCGGCCAAGGGAAGCTCGTACTGAGAGATCTGATATCCCTTAGGGAGATCCGGATAGAAATAATTCTTTCGAGCGAAAACGCACACCGGATTGATACGGGCCTTGGTGGCCAAAGCCAGACGGATGGCAAATTCCACCACGCGACGATTGAGCACCGGAAGGCTCCCCGGCATTCCCAGACAAACGGGACACACGTGCGAATTGGGAGCTGCACCAAAGGTTGTGGAACAAGAACAAAAGATCTTGCTTTGGGTCAGAAGCTGGGTGTGAACCTCCAAACCAATGACCGCTTCAAATTCCATCTTTGGCCTCCCATCAGACGATTGTCTCCAACCTTAGCCCTGGCCGAGGAGAAGGTCAATTCGTTTAAAATCGTTTGTCGTCTGGACCGAAACAAGATTTGAACAGACGGATACACAAATCAACTTGCTTGACACTCTTGAAAGAATCTCTATTATTAGAAGTGCCTGCTGGAGTTTCTTTTTGCTCTCCTATTGAGCCTTCCTCAAAAGCAGGCAACCGGCAAAATCCCAAGATGAGGTGTGAAGGCATGTCTGAAATTCAAGAGACCGTCAAGGAAACGGTCGAAGTCCCAGAAGAGTCTGCACTCTCGGAAACGGAAGTCTCCGAAGAGAGACCCCCAGAGATCATCAGCCTTACGGACTTGAGACGCAAGACGCTCAATGAGCTCTACGAGCTAGCCAAGCGCTATGGCATCGAGAACCCCCTGGCCATGCGCAAACAGGATTTGATCTACTCCATCATTCAGGCCCATTTGGAGCAAGGCGGTGACGTGCGGGGTGAGGGGGTTCTCGAGGTCTTACCAGAAGGTTTTGGTTTCTTGCGTTTCCCGGACTACAGTTATCTTCCGGGGCCTGACGACATCTATGTCTCTCCATCTCAGATCAGACGTTTCAACTTGCGCACCGGCGACACAGTACAGGGACTCATTCGTCCTCCAAAAGAGGGAGAGCGTTATTTTGCTCTTCTTAAAGTGGAGAAGATCAACTTCGAAGACCCAGAAAAGGCACGTCACAAGATCCTTTTTGACAACCTGACCCCTATTTATCCCAACGAATGGCTTCGGCTAGAAACGGACCCCGACAATTTCTCAACCCGCATCATCGATCTTTTTGTCCCCATAGGCAAGGGGCAACGTGGTCTCATCGTAGCGCCTCCGCGCACAGGCAAAACTATGCTTCTTCAAAACATCGCCAATGGCATTGCTCGCAATCATCCGGAGGTCTATCTCATCATCCTCCTCATCGACGAACGGCCCGAAGAGGTAACAGACATGGAGCGAAGCGTACCAGCGGCGGAAGTCATCAGTTCCACCTTTGACGAACCCCCTCAGCGCCACACCCAGGTGGCGGAAATGGTCGTCGAACGGGCCAAGCGTTTGGTGGAACACGGCTACGACGTGGTCATCCTGCTCGACAGTTTGACCCGGTTGGCCCGGGCCTATAACACGGTGGTTCCATCAAGCGGGAAGCTTCTCTCAGGTGGTATCGACGCCAATGCCCTCCATAAACCCAAGAGGTTTTTTGGTGCGGCTCGCAACATCGAAGAAGGAGGAAGCCTAACCATTATTGCCACCTGTCTGGTAGATACTGGCAGCCGCATGGATGAAGTCATCTTCGAAGAATTCAAAGGCACTGGCAACATGGAGATCCATCTGGACCGCAAGTTGGCTGACCGGCGTATTTGGCCAGCTATTGATATCAACAAAAGTGGCACCCGAAAGGAAGAGCTCCTCTTACCTGAGGAGGTTCTGAACCGTGTGTGGATCCTGCGCAAGCTCCTCTCTCCTCTCAACCCTGTGGATTGCATGGAGTTCCTCCTCGACAAGATGAAAGACACCAAGAACAACGCCGAATTCCTAGCTGCCATGAACCGCTAGGCTTGCTAATACCAAACCTTGGGTTTTAATTGGAGCAGAAACGCACAAAGGAGGCCTTAAAATGAAAAAAGGAATTCACCCAGAATATCATTCCAAGGCGGTTATCCGTTGCGCTTGCGGCAACGAAATTATTGTGGGTTGCACGGTCCCGGAACTCAGAGTGGAAGTCTGTTCTAAGTGTCATCCTTTCTATACCGGGCAACAGAAGATCCTTGACACCTCGGGCCGAGTAGAAAAATTCATGAAGAAATACGCCGATTACTTCGCCAAACAGGAGAAGGCGAAGAAAAAATAATGGGTATCGCCGCACACTATCTCAAAAAACTGGACGATGTTGAGAAACGTTTTGAAGAGCTCACCACCAAGCTAGCCGATCCGGAGGTGGTGAGTGATCGGGAGAAGTACACCAAAATCGCCCGGGAACACGCCGAGCTGTCTGAAATTGTCGAAACATACCGTACTTACAAAAAAGTACTGGCGGAGATCGAAGGCAATCGGGAGCTCCTTGAGGATTCCGATGAAGAGCTGGCCAGGCTGGCGCGGGAGGAGTTAAAGGAACTTGAGCCACGTCTTGAAGAGCTCGAAAAGCGGCTCATGTTCCTCCTTCTCCCTAAAGACCCCAACGACGAAAAAAACATCATGCTCGAAATCCGGGCTGGCACAGGTGGAGAAGAAGCCGCCCTTTTCGCTGCGGATCTCTTTCGGATGTATAGCCGCTACGCCGAAAGAAAGGGCTGGGAGGTTGAGATCCTAGATGTTAATCCCACGGGGCTCGGTGGGTACAAGGAGATCATAGCCCTCATCAAAGGGCGTGGCGCTTATAGCCGCCTCAAATACGAAAGCGGTGTCCATCGGGTGCAGCGTATTCCCGAGACCGAAAGCGGAGGACGCATCCATACTTCGGCGGTCACCGTAGCAGTGCTCCCAGAAGCCGATGAAGTGGACGTGGAAATTCGGCCCGAAGATCTCAAAATTGATACCATGCGAGCCAGTGGGGCTGGTGGCCAGCACGTGAACAAGACCGAAAGTGCGGTACGTATTACCCATATTCCCACGGGCATTGTGGTTTACTGTGCCAACGAACGCTCCCAACACCAAAACCGCGCCCGAGCCATGCAGATCCTCCGAACTAGGCTCTACGAACTCAAACTACGCGAACAGGAAGAGAAGATCCAAGCCGAACGGCGGAGTCAAGTGGGCAGTGGTGACCGAAGCGAGCGCATTCGCACTTACAATTTTCCCCAGAACCGGGTTACAGATCACCGAATTGGTCTAACCCTTTACCGACTAGAACAGATTCTGGATGGAGAGCTTGACGATATCATTGACAGTCTTATCACTTACTATCAGACCGAAGCACTCAAAGAAGAGGAATCCGGGGTAGGGAAAGCAGCCTGATGCCTAGGATTGATTCCTACCGTTTTGGAGAAATTATTATCAACGGTCGGCCTTACAACCGGGACGTGAAGATCATTGGTGAAGAAATAGTCCCCAATTGGTGGCGCCGGGAAGGGCACCATCTTTATCCCGAAGACATTACCGACATCCTTTCCTCAGATTGCGAGGTTTTAGTAGTGGGCACCGGAGCCTACGGAGTAATGAAGATTGATCCCTCTGTCCAAGAGGTCTGTCAGAAAAAAGGGCTGCGGCTCGAGGCCTATCGCACCGCTGCCGCGGTGGAGCGCTTCAACGAGCTGGCAGCTCAAAAGGTCAAAGTGGCAGGGGCCTTCCACCTTACCTGTTGAAATACCACTCCACCGCCAGTTTAAAGCCATTCACAAAGCCTAGGTATTTCTCCTTGGCTTTGTCCCAACCATTTTTGGCCACCTCTTGCAAAGATTCGGCTCCGTCAAAGATCCCTTGGATATCATCGGAGCTCCAGGCCCGGGCTTCGGCGTCTTGGGCCAGGGTCTTCTCGAGTTCACTGGCCTTTACACATCCGTAATCGAAATTCGAAAGACCGATTGCCCCTGGCACGTCACCAGAGAGAGCAGCTTGCACCTTGCTCCCCTCAGGCGAAGCGGTGTCTTTGGGGCTCAACACCGCCCCTAGATAATCGGCCATCTGACGGGCAAAACCGTGGGCACAGGTCTTGATGGCCTGCCAGTCGTCAAGCACCAAACTAAACCCAGCCACTGACCAGACCGAGACCTGGACACCCATCCAGGCCCCGGCCAAGAAATCTACCACCTGGGAAACATCCTCCCCAAGGGCGTATTCGGTCACCCCACGCTCTCCGGTGTCGAGAAAAGAAAAGAGATAACCATGGTCGGGATCTATTTCTATCCAGGCCAGACGCAATTTCTTCCCCAGAACCAGAGGTCTATCCGGAAACAGGACAAAATTTCGCCCTTCTTCAAAGTGTTTCCAGATGTAACGGGGGTAGCCTGTCTTCTTGAGGGTTTCCGCGAATTCGTCCATGGTATCCGGAGCCAATAGGAGGAGCTTGGTCCCTTCTGGCCAGAGAGAAAAGAGACGAAAGGCGTTTATCCCGCCTGGAATGGCTTCGGCCTCAAGCTGGCTGTAATAGAATCCAGCCAGGAGGTTGAGCTTGCGAACTTCATCTTGAGGGCCTCGCCATTGCGGATAGGGCTGAACCAAATCAAAGGAGACCTGGGGACGACTTCCCTGAGACGGAGCATAAAAAGTAACCACCAGGATCCGCGGATCACGAAGACGCACTGGTAGGAGGCCGGTCTTTTGGGCCAGCACTTTTTCGTAGGAGGTTTGAGCCCCTACAAAACGGGCTATTACCCCGCGGCCCATCCACTTAAGACTGGAAATGGCGTCTGGATTCTGAGCTTGCTGATGGGCTTTCTGCCAGGAGCTTTCAGCCAGGGCCAAACGCTCTTTCGGAAGATCCGGCACGTTGGCTCCGATCACAAAAAAGACCTCTGTAGGCCATTGTCCCAGCAAAGGACGGTAAGTCTCATAAGTTTCTCTGGGAGTATAAAATTTGAGCTTTATGCCCACAGGCTGATAACGGCGGAGTTCCAGTACCTCTTCTCCCACTTTGCGACCTTCCGGAGAATCGAGGATTGCCCGGATCACCCGCCCTCGGCCTTGCATCAACCCTTCTACAAATCCAAGATCAAGCGCGTCGAGACTGGCTGCTTCCAGTGAAATCTTTTCAGAAAGGAGGGTGAGCTCCTCGAGGGATTCTTCCTCCTCGCCAGCTAAAGCGCTCGCTATCTCCGCGGCAGTCTCGCTTTGTCCCGAAGAGAGTAAACGAGCCTCAACGATGACTTCCACGGTAAGGGAAGGTTTATCCAGGGTAGCTTCCTCAAGACTTTTTATGCTTCCCGGCAACCTCTGAGCCTCTTCGAAAAAGGGAAAGACCAGGGTGTGCTGACGACCTTCTTCATCTTCGTAACTCAGAGCTGGAACCTCGAAAAGATCCGCCTTTTTCTTTGCAAAGTAGGTCTGAACTTTTTCTTTCCCTCGCTCGCTCAAGACTGCTACCAGGCGTCTGGTCTCCAGTCCCTGACGATTCAGGATACGCTCTGCCAGAGAGGCCATTTCGTTCTCCGTAAGCCAGCCCTGGGTGAAAACGGCCTCTGGAGCATAGACCACCTGCCAGGCCCGCCAATTCGAAGGATAAAGTTTCAAAGAACGCAGGGCAGCCTGGAGTTCGGAAAGGCTGCTTATTTCTTTCCAGCTTTTCCCTCCGGAAACCAACAGAGAAGGCGGTGAGACCGGCACCCCTTTGGGTGGCGTGCCATCAAGAGTGGCTGCTACCACCTTGAGACTTCCGGGCTTCACGAAGCCCCGGGCCTCTCGGGCCCTGGTAAGCCTTTCCAAGGCCCGCTCGAGGGCTTCTTCAAAGGAACGATCTTCCTCGTATTCCGTGGCTTCTGTCAGTAGATCTTCAAACGGAAAAGGAGAAGGTGAAGAGAGGGGCAGGCTCAGGTCTTTAAATACAGAAGACACCAAAACGAAATCCGAGGCCCGGGTCCCTTCTGGCAGATCGAAAAAGACTAGACCCCTTCGGCTCTGTCCGTTCAGCACTATCGTTTCCCAGGGCAGTTCCACGAGATAACCCTCATTTTGGGGTAGCACGTCACCCAGGGTAAGACCCGCTTGATTGCGGGCAAATCCTGCCAGCCCCTTGGCTGAAGTTTGATCACTGGCCGAGGAGACCTTTTTCAGGCGATTTCTGGCCTCTTCGGTATAGGAAAGCGCCAGAAAAGAAGAAAGGGCCGTGGCGGTTTCGTCTTTCTCATCAATGATGGTCACATCCAAGACGAGTTTTTGCCTGGAATCCCAGATATAGGCCCCATTGACCACCAATTTGGCCCCCTGGGCCTGGGCCATGGCCAAAGAGGCACCGCTTTGAGAAAGCTTGAAAGAACTCAGGGGAAGAGAAACAGGACCACCTTTTACATCTATCAAAAGCCTAAAGGCATTGTCGGCCAGGGCCTTGGGGATCTCGAAGACCAAACGCAAGCGATTGAAAGAGCCCGGGGTAACGAGTCTCGGGCGATAAAAACCTAGAGGCACGCGCTGAGTGACAGGATGAAGACGAAAAACAAAAGGTCCTTTTTCGGTATCCACAAAGAGGAAAAAACGCTGGCTAGGCTCTACCGCCAAATGAGCCTGGATTTTAGAAACCAGGGTCAGATCAAGCACCCGAAAAACGTTTCCACTGGCAGCAGAGAGCCCGTATAATTCCTCGATATCCCGATATCCTTCGGCTTGGATGGTAAAAGTCTCTGACAATTTGGCCGGAGTCTTGAGAGGGAGTCTTTTGATCTGCTCGCTCTTCACCTGGAGGACACCGCTGATGGGAAGATCGAGGTGACCATAGGCCGTATCGAAAAGATGCAAAGCACTTTGTTGCATAAATTCTTCCGGAACCTCGAAGATGAGGGTCCCGGTTACAGGATGTCCCGGAGGTACCAGGATGGCGTTTTCATCAGGCAGGATGAGGGGAGTTTCAGCCAAATAAGTGGCCGGAGAAACCGGAAAACTGGTCTGGTTGTTCCAAGAAAGAAAGAAGTGAAGCCTGGCATCCGGGATCAAATAATCCGGGACCTTCTTCACCACTCGAGCGTTACGGGCAGAGGCTCCACTCACCCAGGCTGCCGGATGAGCTGAGCCATCAGGATAGACCACCACCTCCTGGGGCTTGAGAATATTCTCAAGCGTTAGGATGAGGGCTAGAAAACGCCCCGAGGGAGGCTCTACCCCGCGCAAGCGCGAAAGGAAGACGGCTTCGTGGAGAGTGACCTTGACCGCTTTGTTTTCGGC
Organism: uncultured Thermodesulfobacteriota bacterium; assembly: GCA_964630855.1. Taxonomy (GTDB): domain Bacteria; phylum Desulfobacterota; class Thermodesulfobacteria; order Thermodesulfobacteriales; family Thermodesulfatatoraceae; genus JAADCO01. The sequence goes on from CAZVXP010000014.1 coordinate 23,641, forward strand.
TGAAACTTGGAGAGGGATCCGTTTGAGCACTCTCACTTCACGACCGATGGCCCCTTCTCCGGTCACCAGACGGGCCAATTCTCCACCGTAAGGACGCAGTTCTTCGCCTTTTTTCCAGACCACGGCTTCGGGGTTTCTGATCCGAAGCCGGGAAACTGGCAAGGGAAGACGGGAAATCTCCGCTGCGGAATAGAGATTCGTGCGTCCGAAACGGTCAGTGTGCTTGAAGACCAAACGCAACAAATGACCTTCTTCCTGAGAAGGAACTCCCATTTGAGAAAGAAGACGGTTGAGGGCTTCTTTCAGGGTCTCGGGAGTGGGAGCAATAACCGCTTCGCCTTCAGCCAACTGGGCTGCCCGCGCAAACACTCCTCCTTCGTCTGTCTCTACCATCCCAACGAAAAGACTCTTCACACCGTCGTCCTTTAATTGCTGGAGCAAGAGATCAAATCTCTCCTGCTGATCCTCGTCCACCTTTAAAGCTTCATCTGTAAGATAAAGAAGATAGCGCCTGGTAGAGGGCACAGCATGAAGGAAATGGTAGGCCCCTTCTAGGGAACCCAGGATATCCGTTCCTGAAAGGGGTTCCATCTCTGCCAACCCTCGCAACAAAGAGAGTTTGTCGTCTGTAAGGACCTGTTTCACCATGACCGAATTGCTGAAGACGAAAAGCTGAACCAGAAAACCATCGGGTAGAGAAAGGACGAAATCATGCAGGATCTGTCGTACCTTCTCGAGTCTCCCCTCCATGGAACCGCTGTTGTCCACCACCAAAGCCAGGACAGGTTTCTCTCCTGGCCCCGCCTGTTTGGGACGTTCGTAGACCAAACGCCACTGATGACCCAGATTGTGCTGGATGCGTTGGAACACGCGATTGAGGGCCTCTGAATCTGCAGCCGAATAATACTCCGCGCCGGTCAGGGCCGAGAGGCGAGACAAGGTCACAAAGTCTGGATTTTCTCCAAAACCAATGGTGAAAATAGGAACGTCTGCTTCTCGGACGGCTTCAAAGACCTCTTCTTGGGAAGCCTTGCTCCCGGGGCCGGTATCATTCCAGTTGGCATCCCTGCCATCTGTAAAGAGGATTAAAGTTGGACGATTGGCCCCCTTGAGATAAGAGAGCCCAAGGAGCACCGCATCATAGAGGGCGGTGGCACCATTGGCTCGCACCTTGGCCAGAAGAGGAAGTACCTCCTTGGGCGTGCCTGTACCGAGTTCTTTGGGTTTGGTGTCAAAATCTATCAACGTAACCCGGCTCTCTGGAGGAAGACCCTTTAGAAAACGCTCCGTGGCCTGGAGAGCCTTGTTCATCGAACCCTTCATGGAGCCCGAAGAATCAAGGAGGATTACCACCCGGGGAGGACTCTTCAGACGGGAAACAGACAAGACCTTCCCGGGGATCCCAGCTTCCAGCACCGAAAAGTCACCTTTTCGGGGTTCGAGGTCTCTGGTCTCCAGGTTGAGGAGAGCAAAATCCACGTAACCTTTCCCGTCTTCCTCTCCAAAGGACAAAATTTCTAGACGCACGTTCCCTCTACCCTCAAAGAGGCGGGCCAACGAAGCTGGCCACGAGACTTCGGTCAAATAACCCGGGAAAACCGGAATTAGATGCGCCTTCAGATAATCCAACCGCTCTCCTCTGAGGGGGTCTACCTGAAGTTGCCAAAAACCAGGAGGTAGCCAGAAAATGGCGTCTCCTTGAGGAGTGAGGTCTCCTACGTAATCCGCTTCCGTTACCAAAGGATGAAGGTATTCTGCCCCGGTCTCCGGTCTCACCCGGGCCCTTCCATAGGGGACGTTGTGCAAAAGAATGCCCCCCAGACGGTCCCCCGAAGGGATGGCCACCAGATGACCTTCCTCCCTCAAAGAAAGGACGACCTTCCCAGGTTGACTGATGCTAAGGCTCCAATGCTGAAGTCCTGGCACCAGGGGAAGACTGTAGAGGAGATGAGTATCGGTTTCCTCGCCTTTTAATATCCGGTGAAAAAAAACTTTCTGCTTCAGACGACGGTGCCGAAACTCGTCTGAGGCCGAAATCTTCACCTCAGCCCCTTTGGGGACTTCCACTCTGAGACAAAGATAACTGCCCCGGGGGGAATCAAGATAGAAATGGCTCTCTCCTTCCTCACTGAATTCGAAAACCCGACTTTCACCCGGACGAAGGACGGTCTGTCTCACCAAGGTAAGGTTCTCTCCGGTCACCAAACGTAGATAAAGAAAACCTTCTTTCAGGGGCTTTCGGGCTTCAAGTGCCTCCTCGTTCTGGAACAATATCTCGAAACCTCCTTCTCGGAGGGGAGAGATCAGATCTTGAGGCCTGAGACCTTGAGCCGGACAACGGAAAAAGACACCGTAGATCTTTTGTCCCTGAAATTCCGCGTAGTCTTGGCGAGATTCTACTTCCTGCTGACACAGCCCTAGACTTTGGAAAAGGTCCTCAAGGGGCAGGGTGGTTGCCCAGGAAGAGGTGGCCCAAAAGATCATCCATACCAAAAAGAAAAATCTTTTCATGGTCTTTTGCCCCCTTTTGTCCATCGCCCCCCTGGCACCCGAACCTTTCCGGTTACAGGACCCTGGTAGACGTAAACAAAGGCCTCAAGTTCCCTTCCATCGGGAAGCTCTACCTTGAGAAGTTTTCTTTGGTATTCTTTTCCTTCGTCTTCTATTTCGTCCAGCAAGGCCAAAGTCCCCGGCCCTATTTCGTAAACTTCACCGTAAATCACCCCCTTTCCCGGGACGATGCCCGGATACCAACCCAGATCGTACATTTCAAAACCAGACAGCTTGGCCTCCCCCAGAAAGCGGGTCCCAGCCAGGTAACGGTGAAGAGAAAAACCTTTTTTCAACGTGCCATAGACAAAGACCCGAAATTTCATAAAGGAGTTTTATGTCCGTCGACTCCAAGGCGTCAAACCCAAAGTAGAGTAGAATGTTCAGTCAAGTCAAAAACAGGAGCTTTCATGGAAACCTTTGACCTTACTTCGGAATCCCTCCTCAAAGCCATCCTCTCGGTGGCAGATCTTATCTTCTATCTCGATCGAGATGGGACTTTTCTTAACGTATACATGCACCAAAAGACCCCTTTGATCCTTCCTCCCCACGAGTTTTTGGGCAAAAGACTGGAAGAAGTCCTCAAAGAGGACCTGGCCCGTCTCACCAGGATGCATCTAGAAAAGGCCTTCACCCATGGTCGCCAGGTCTTTGAGTACGAGATCGAGATCGAGGGCAAAAGACGCGATTACGAAGCCACTCTCGTTCCACTGGAGGGAAACCGTTGTTTGGCCTTTGTAAGAGACATCACCAAACGAAAGCAGGCTGAAAGGGAATTGCGCCAAAGTCAAACCTTCCTCCAAAACATTTTTGATGGGCTTCGAGACGGCCTGAGCATCCTTGACCGGGAACTAAACATCGTGAAGGTCAACTACTGGATGAAACAGCGCTATCTCCACGCCCTACCCCTAGAAGGACGGAAGTGTTACGAGGTCTATCAACAGCGCAACAGCGTCTGTCCGTGGTGCCCCTCGGTGAGAACCCTGGCCACTGGCCAACCCTCTCAATCTATTGTGCCCTACGTTACTGACAGGGGACAGGAGGGCTGGATCGAACTATCCACTTTTCCTCTGAAGGACGAAAACGGCTCCCTTATCGGTGTAATTGAAGATTGCAAAGACATCACCGAAAAGATGCGGACCGAAGAGGAGCTGCGTCGGCTGGCCATGGCGGTGGAACAATCTACCGAAGGAATCGCCGTGCTGGAGGCCTCCGGACATATCATCTATACCAACCCGGCTTTTGAGAGGATCACCGGCCACCCTAGGGAGAAACTGGATGCCCTGCACCCTTGCCTGATCGAGATCCTCGGTCAGGAGGAAGGCCCCCTGGCTGAAGCCCTGAGAGAAGGCCTTCCTTGGCAAGGTGAGGTCTCCTTTTCCTCTCCCCAGGGAGAAGAACTTCAGCTTGAAGTTTCACTTTCTCCCATGAAAGACGCCCGGGGGCAGGTAAAAAACTTCGTGGTTGTGATTCATGATGTGACCCAGCGGGTCATGTTGGAGAGACAGCTCCGTCATTCTCAGAAACTTGAAGCCATCGGGCGCCTGGCCGGAGGAATCGCTCATGACTTCAACAACATCCTCACCGCTGTTATCGGCTACAGTGAACTCCTCTTGCTGCATTTGCCAGAAGGAGCCCCTGAGCGGCGCTACGCCGAACAAATCTTCAAGGCCCTGAAGAGGGCCACCTCTCTTACAGAAAAATTGCTCTCTTTCTCCCAAAAGAGACCCCCTAAAAGCAGAATCTTTGATGCTTGTCACGTCTTGGAAGAGGCCATGCCGCTGCTGAAACGTCTCATCCCGGAAAGTGTCCACCTTTCCTATCGTCGGGTTGAAGGTCCCCTGCCCCTGGAAGGGGATCCCTCCAGTCTCGAACAGATCCTCCTCAATCTGGTCCTAAACGCCGTGGAGGCCACCGAAGGTGAAGGCCGAATTGAAATCCATCTGGACACCTGTGAAATCAGAAACCACGGTGAGCTCCCTCCTGGACGTTACCTTCGTTTAAAAGTGCGGGATAACGGCAAGGGCATTCCCAGCGAATTCCTAGAAAGGATCTTCGATCCCTTTTTCACCACCAAAGAAAGCGGATCCGGTCTGGGTCTCTTTGTGGTCTACAGCACGGTAAAGCTCCTGCGGGGGGCGATCTTTGTAGAGAGTCAACCAGCCTCTGGAACCACCTTCCGTGTCCTCTTGCCTTTGAGCTCCGAAAACCTCTCACCCAGGGTTTCTGAAACAATAGAGACCCCTTCGGAAAGAGAGGTCTACACGGTACTTTTGGTCGAAGACGAGGAAGCCGTTCGGAAATTCCTGGAAGAAATCTTAAAAAGAGATGGGTTCCGCGTCCTTTCCGCTTCCAACGGCCGCCAAGCCCTGGAACTCCTGCAGGGTTATCCCGAAAAGATCGACCTTCTCATCACAGATGTCGTCATGCCAGAGCTAGGAGGTTTTGAGCTCTGGGATCACTTTCGGACCAAACAGCCCGAGGCCCGGGTCCTCTTCATCTCAGGCTATCCCAAAACCTCTTCTGAAAGGCTGAGTCAGCTCTCAGAAAAAAACTTCCTACCCAAGCCCTTTGGCACCAGAGAACTCCTTGCACGAGTGAGGACCCTGTTAAAATAAAGATCATGGACGAATTTCCCCGAGAGAAACTAAAGGAAGTATATCTGGCAGACCTTCATCTTCATAGTCGTTATTCCCGTGCCACCAGCAAGGAGATGACCATCCCTGCCCTGGCCCGAGCGGCGCGTGAGAAGGGACTCCTGGTGGTAGGTACTGGAGATTTTACTCATCCCGATTATTTAGCCGAGCTCGAAGAATTTTTGGAACCTGCCCCGGAAGACGGACTTTACGTCTATCGAGAGGACCCTGAAGGGCCTCGGTTCGTACTTTCAGCCGAGGTCTCTAACATCTTTAGTCAGGCCGGAAAGGCCAATCGGCGAATCCACACCGTGATCCTGGTACCCAGCCTGGAAGAGGCACGGGAAATCAACCAGGCCCTGGCCCGCCTGGGGAACCTTGCTGCTGACGGCCGGCCAATCTTTGGTTTCCCTGTCAAGGAATTGGTCAAATTGGTGCGTCGTCTCTCTAAAGAGGCCCTCATCATCCCGGCTCACATCTGGACACCCTGGTATTCCCTTTTCGGGGCCTTTTCCGGCTTTGATTCCGTTGAAGAGTGTTTCGAAGAAGAAAGCGAACACATTTTCGCCCTTGAGACCGGACTCTCTTCAGACCCCGCCATGAATTGGCGTCTCTCAAGCCTTGACCGTTTCACTTTGGTCTCCAATTCCGACGCCCACTCTCCATCCAAGCTGGGCCGGGAAGCCAATGCCTTCTTCGGACCGCCAAGTTACCAAGCCATGGCTGAGGCCATCAAAAAAGACGCCCTGGCTTTTACCGTGGAATTCTATCCAGAAGAGGGCAAATATCATTACGATGGACATCGCAACTGTGGCGTCCTCTTTTCTCCCAAAGAGACCAGGGCCCATGGAGGACGCTGCCCGGTGTGCGGTGAACCTCTTACCGTAGGCGTAATGCACCGGGTGGAAGAACTGGCCGATCGTCCCGAAGGATTCCGGCCCGCTGGCAAGCCTCCAGCCATTCACTTAGTACCCCTTCAAGAAATCATCGCTGAGGCCTTGGGCAAAGGCGTCCAGAGTCAGATAGTGCGCAAAACCTACCGCCAGCTCGTTGAAATCGGAGGCAATGAATTCGAACTCTTGCTTTTCAAAGAGCTAGAGGAACTGCAGGAATTCGTCCCCGAGAAAATCCTGGAGGGCATAAGACGCGTACGAGAGGGCAGACTCTCCATCCGGCCAGGATACGACGGGGTATATGGAAAGATCTCCATCTTTGAGGAAGAGGCTCCTCCCGTCCCTAAAGGACCCCAACAATTGAGCCTCTTCTAGAGGGTCTCCCAATTGAGACAATTGGGACAGACCCAGGTAACCGTATTGCACGAAAACCGCCGAGGTCCGTGAGACATACACTCCTGACAGATGAGATAGCCGCATCGGCGACAACGATAGCAAAGAGGGCGTTCCTGCCCACAGACCTCGCAAACCCCGGCCACGGTCTTCGTACGCTGGAAACGTTTCCTATGCTTGAATCCTTGAGACATGCTTTACTTTGGTCGAAAAAATTGCAGGGGAAAAGTTATGTTCCTGATACCTTTAGGTCTCCTTTCCTTGGTTTTACTGGCAACTCCAGGTCTTGCTAACTCCCCTTTAACCCTAAGACTTACCGTGCAGGATCACAAGGTGACGGCAAGCTGGCAAGCCCCTTTCCCGCTCTCAAACTATGTCCTCTATTATGCCCCTTACCCCGAAATGAATCCCATCCAGAGCGTTCCTCTCGGAGAACTCACCCGTCTTTCTGTGGAACTCCCTTACGGAGCCGCTTATTACGTAGCTGTTTCAGGTGAGGACCTTTACGGACAGCGTCATCTTTCGAACATAACTTACTTTCGGATAAAGAAAATCTGGCACCCCTCTCCAGGTACCACCTGGCAATGGCAACTCACGGATCCGATAGACCTTACCGTGGAAGCAGAAATGTTTGACATCGACCTGTTCGAGACCCCGAAGGAAATCATCCAAGCCCTCCACCAGAGGGGACGTATCGTCATCTGTTACTTTAGTGCCGGTACTTACGAGCCTTGGCGTCCAGATGCCCCTCTCTTTCCGAGGGAGATCATCGGAAACCCTTTGAAGGATTGGCCCGAAGAAAGATGGCTCGATATCCGAAGACTTGATCTCCTCGCCCCCTTGATGGAAGCGCGCCTAGATCTGGCGGTGCAAAAAGGCTGCGACGGGGTTGAACCAGACAACGTAGATGCCTATCAAAACAAAAGCGGTTTCCCCATTTCAGACAAAGACCAACTCCGTTACAATCGCTGGCTGGCACAAGCTGCCCACCAGCGAGGGCTATCCGTAGGACTCAAAAATGATCTCGACCAGATCCCGGAACTGGTGGATGAATTCGATTGGGCCCTCAACGAAGAGTGTTTCTCCTATGAAGAATGCGAAAAGCTCCTCCCCTTCATCAAAGCCGGCAAAGCGGTCTTTGGGGTGGAGTATGAACTCTCCCGAGAAGAATTTTGTCCCGAGGCCAACCGGATGGGTTTCTCGTTCATGAAAAAGCACTGGGAACTTGACGCCTGGCAAGAACCGTGTTGGTAAGGGATTTGCTTGCAGGAGGGGAAGGAGCGCTGTTTAATGGAAATAAACAGAAGCAAAAAGCGCTGGGAAAGCGTGTGGAGGAAGAATGTTAACTAAGATTTTGGCCAAGATCGTGGGCACCAAAAATGAACGCGAGCTAAAACGCCTGCGCCCCATTGTGGCACGGATCAATGAGCTCGAACCCAAGATGCAAAAACTCTCCAACCAGGAGTTGCAAGCCAAAACCAGCGAATTCAAAGAAAGACTCTCCCAGGGCGCAACTCTGGAGGACCTCCTGCCAGAGGCCTTTGCCGTAGTGCGTGAAGCCAGCCGCCGGGTGCTTGGAATGCGTCATTTCGACGTCCAGCTCATGGGTGGCATTGTGCTCCACGAGGGAAAGATCGCCGAGATGAAGACCGGCGAAGGCAAAACCCTGGTGGCCACGCTTCCGGCCTATCTTAACGCTCTGACTGGAAGAGGAGTCCATATTGTTACCGTCAATGACTACCTGGCCAAAAGAGACGCCAAGTGGATGGGCACCCTTTACAATTTTTTAGGACTCTCAGTAGGAGTCATCGTCTCCGGCATGGACGATATCGAACGCAAAAAAGCCTACGCCTGTGACATCACGTACGGTACCAACAACGAATTCGGTTTTGACTATCTTCGGGACAACATGAAGTATTCCCTAGAAGACATGGTCCAACGGGAGCATTACTACGCCATTGTAGATGAAGTGGACTCCATCTTGATTGACGAAGCGCGCACACCCCTTATCATCTCGGGCCCTTCGGAAGAATCGACCGAAATCTACTACCACATCGACAAGCTCGTCCGGAACCTAAAAAAGGATATCCACTTCACCATTGACGAGAAGGCCAAGACCGCCGTGCTCACCGAAGAAGGTGTGGCAGAGATGGAGCGTCTTCTGGGCATCGAAAACCTTTATGATCCGCGGCACATCAACCTGGTCCACCACATCAACCAGGCCCTGAGGGCGCGCCATCTCTTTCATCGAGACGTGGACTACATCGTAAAGGACGGCAAGGTCATCATCGTTGACGAGTTTACCGGTCGTCTCATGCCAGGTCGGCGGTGGTCAGATGGGCTTCACCAGGCCATCGAAGCCAAAGAGGGGGTGCGAATCGAGCGTGAGAACCAGACCCTGGCCACGATCACCTTCCAAAACTATTTTCGAATGTACGAAAAGCTGGCCGGGATGACGGGCACGGCGGAAACAGAAGCTACCGAATTTAAAGAGATCTACAACCTGGACGTTGTCGTCATTCCAACACACAAACCCATGATTCGGGTAGATCACCCGGACGTAGTCTACCGTACCGAACGAGAAAAGTTCGAAGCCGTGGTAAAAGAAATCGAAGAACTACATCGCCAGGGTCGCCCGGTCCTGGTGGGCACCACCAGCATAGAAAAGAGCGAACGCCTCTCTCGCATGCTTAAAAAGAAAAGGATTCCCCACCAGGTACTCAACGCCAAGTATCACGAAAAAGAAGCAGCCATCATCGCTCAAGCCGGGCGTTCTGGAGCGGTAACCATTGCCACCAACATGGCAGGACGTGGCGTGGACATCTTGTTAGGGGGCAACCCAGAGGGGCTGGCCAGAGAAGAACTGGCCGCCGAAGGCTACGACCTGGAGAGTATCGATCCCACCGCTTGGAACGACGCCCTCCAGATGGCCAAGCGAGGGGAGGACCCCACCCAAAAATATCCTGAACATTGGGCTGAAGTCCTCTTCGAAAAGGTCAAAGAATGTCAAAATGACTACGAACGGGTGAAGTCTTTGGGGGGACTCCATATCATCGGCACCGAAAGACACGAATCCCGCCGCATCGACAACCAACTTCGGGGACGTGCCGGACGTCAAGGAGATCCTGGATCCTCTCGCTTCTATCTCTCTCTGGAAGACGATCTCTTACGTCTTTTTGGCTCAGACAAACTCAAGGGCCTCATGGATCGCTTTGGAATGGAGGAAGGAGAACCCATTGAACATTCCTTTATTTCTAAGGCCATTGAACAGGCTCAAAAGAAGGTAGAGGCCCATAATTTCGAAATCCGGAAACACCTCCTGGAATACGATGATGTAATGAATAAACAGCGCGAGGTGATCTACGCCCAGCGCAAAGAGATCCTGGCCAGCGAAGACATCAGCGACTGGATCATGAACATGATCCACGATGTACTTGAAGGACTGGTGGCAGAAGTGGAAGAAGAAAAGAGTCCGCCGATGGAATGGGACCTCAAGGCCCTTTCCGAACGCTTTAAGGGAATCTTTGCCTTTGAACCCGAAATCCCGGCAGATCTGCGAGACGCCGAAGAGCTGATCGAAGTCTTAGAAAAACAGGCCGTTGAAACTTACAAACGACGAGAGCAAGAAATTGGTCCAGAGATCCTCCGGAACCTTGAACGCATGTTCCTGCTCCACACCATTGACACCCTCTGGAAAGACCATCTCCTCTCCATGGATCATTTGCGTGAGGGGATCGGTCTTCGAGGGTACGCCCAGAAAGATCCTCTTCAAGAATACAAACGTGAAGCCTTCCAGATGTTTGCGGAACTGGTGGAACGGATCAAAGAACAAACCCTCTCTTTCCTCTATCGGGTGCAGGTGACAAGAGAGGAGGAAGTGGAAAGAATGGAAGAGGAGCAAAGGCAGAAACGCTTGCGTCTGGTTTACAGTCGAGGGGAAGAAGGCGAAGTGGAAAAACCCAAATCTCAGCCCATCCGTCGCGGTCGGAAGATTGGTCGCAACGATCCCTGTCCGTGTGGCAGTGGCAAAAAATACAAAAAGTGTTGCGGGCGACCGGGAGCCAAACCCCAAATTGAAAAAGCCCGGGTCGCCCGGTAAAATCTTGACACTCCCAATGGAGATGATATTTTGCCCAGGTCATCGTGAAGCGGAGGTGGAAAGGTGTACGCGGTTATAAAAACAGGCGGAAAACAATACAAAGTAAGCCCGGGAGACATCATTCGGGTGGAAAAGCTCCCCGGTGATCCTGGCCAAGAGATCGAGCTCAACGAAGTGCTCCTCGTGGGAGATGGGAATCAAGTCAAGATTGGGCAACCTTTAGTGGAAGGGGCCAAAGTAATCGCCACCATTGTGGATCAAGGACGAAGCCGAAAGATCATCATCTTCAAGAAAAAAAGGCGCAAAAACTATCGCCGCAAGCGGGGTCATCGGCAATACTACACCGAACTCCAGATCAAAGAAATTCAGGCCTAGGAGGTAGGCTATGGCCCATAAAAAATCTGGTGGTTCTTCGCGTAACGGACGAGACAGTCAGAGTAAAAGGTTAGGGGTCAAGCGTTACGCTGGCCAGTTTGTAAAAGCGGGCAACATTATCGTGCGGCAGCGTGGTACGAAGATCCACCCCGGATTCAATGTGGGGCTCGGTAAGGACTACACCATCTTTGCCAAGATCGACGGTATCGTAAAATTTGAAACCCGTCACGGACGCAAGGTTGTAAGCGTCTATCCACCAGAGGCCGCTGCTCAGGTCGCCTGATCGCCCTCAAAGATCTCGGCTAAAAAGGGCTCTGCGGAGCCAAAAACAGCTCTGTAGAGCCCTTTTAATTTCTTTTTAGAAGCAATTTCTTGAGACGGAAATCCAGTTTAAAAGGTAAAGCTAGACGGATCGAAAGTCGGTAAGCCAGATAATCCAGATAAAGGGCCAGAGATCGAAAGAGACCTTCTTCTATCTCTTCTATCTCGCAAATGATCCGGAAATTTTCCGCCTCACGAACAAAAGTTACCGGAAAACGGAAAGATTTTATTTCTACCTGAAGTGCCAACCGTCCGTCTTCTCCGAGACGCTTTTCAAGTTTGGAGCCGATCTCCTCCAACGAGAAACTCTTCCCCTCCCAGAGGATCTTTCCCTCGGGAGTTTCGGTGGTGGCGGGACACTCGATCACAAAGCGAATATCGGTCAGAACAGGTCTGGTCTGATAACGCAATTTATTCGCCAAAACCTCTACCGTAGGAAGACCATGGGTATGGCCGTCCTCAAATTCTTCCAGGAAATCCGTAGGAGCCAGGCGTCTCCTTGAGGTGGGATAGGGAAGGATCTCGGTCAATTGCTGAAGGACTTCTTCTGAGACCTTCACCTGTCGGAACTCTCTCAAACCCGCTTCCTTGATGGCTTCTCGCCAGAAGATGTCCCGCTCAAAGTCGCGACTCCCGTAGTCGTATTCGTAGTAAACCGCCTTGATGCCGGCGGAAGCAATGAGTTTGAGACACACGTAGCAGGGAGCAAGGGTGCAATAAAGATCTGCCCCTTCCACGGAAATACCGAAACGGGCCGCTTGGGCAATGGCGTTGGCCTCGGCGTGGGTAGCCCGACAGAAGTTGTATTTGTCGATGTCCGGAATACCCTTCTCCCGCCTGAAACAATACCCCGGGCCACGGTCCGTACAGTGCCAGGCCCCTGGCATAGGGCCGTTGTAACCCGTGGCCAGAATGCGATTATCACGTACGATCACCGCCCCAGAAGGACGGGAATTACATCCTGAACGTAACGAGACCATCTTGGCCAACAACATGAAATATTCGTGCCACGGGGCCCTTTTCATCAATTTTTGGTCAGAGACGGATAAAGAGGAAATTCTTCACACAAACGATTCACTTTGGCCCGTATCTCCTTGAGAAGGGATTCGTTTTCATGATCCCGAAGCACGGCCACTATCCACTCGCCAACCATCTCGATCTCTTTTTCCTTGAGTCCTCGGGTGGTCACCGCTGGTGTGCCAATGCGAATTCCACTTGTCACCTTGGGTGGCAAGGGATCAAAGGGGATGGCGTTCTTGTTAACAGTGATACCTGCTCTCTCGAGGGCCTCTTCAGCTTCGGCCCCGGTGAGCCCGTGTCCGGTGAGATCAACCAGGATGAGATGATTATCCGTACCGCCTGAAATGAGACGAAAACCGGCTTCCGCCAGGACTCGGGCTAAGGCCCGAGCGTTGGCCACCACCTGTTGTTGATAGGTCTTGAACTCTGGTGCCAGGGCCTCTTCGAAACACACCGCTTTGGCGGCGATGATGTTCATGTGCGGTCCCCCCTGAATACCAGGAAAGACCGTCTTGTCGATGATCTTGGCGTAACGTTCTTTGGCCAGGATGAACCCCCCTCTTGGCCCTCGCATGGTCTTATGCGTGGTGGAGGTAACAAATTCGGCAAAGGGCACCGGAGAAGGATGGATACCAGCGGCCACCAGACCAGCAATGTGGGCCATGTCCACCATCAGCATGGCCCCAACCTCATCAGCGATCATGCGAAAGGCTTCGAAATCTATCACCCGGGGGTAGGCGCTCGCACCCGCTACGATCATCTGAGGACGATGCTCGAGGGCCAGCCGGCGAACTTCTTCGTAATCAATGGTCTCTGTCTCCCGGGAAACGCCATAATGCACCACCTGATAGAGACGGCCGGAAAAATTGACTGGTGAACCATGAGAGAGATGCCCTCCATGAGCCAGGTTCATGGAAAGGATGGTGTCTCCGGGCTCCAGCATGGCAAAGTAAACCGCCATGTTGGCCTGCGTCCCGGAATGGGGTTGTACATTGGCGTATTCCGCCCCAAAGAGGATCTTGAGTCGTTCGATGGCCAGTTCTTCTATTTGATCGACGACCTCACAACCCCCGTAGTAACGGCGCCCCGGATACCCTTCTGCGTATTTGTTCATCAAGATGGATCCCTCGGCCTCCATCACCGCCGGGGAAGCAAAGTTTTCCGAGGCTATCATCTCGAGTTGGGTCGTCTGGCGGTGAAGTTCCTGGCCGATAAGATCGTATATCTTAGTATCTACTTCTTTGAGAAAACTCATCTCTCTGCCTCTATCAAAAAAACTCGGGAGGTGCTTACGCACGGGTGAGTTCGTCTATCTGATTGATGCGACGTGCGTGGCGCCCCCCTTCAAACGGGGTCTCTAAAAAGACCCTGACCATCTCAAGGGCCAAGACGTCTCCAATCACCCGTCCTCCCAGGACGAGGACGTTGGCATCGTTGTGCAGACGAGCCATGCGCGCGGTGAAAAGCTCATGACAAAGGGCCGCTCTGATCCCCGGAAAACGATTGGCCACCATACTCATGCCGAGCCCCGTACCACAGACGAGGATACCACGCTCTGCCTGCCCGGAAAGGATACACCGCGCCACCTTGGCCCCAAAAACCGGATAATCCACGGATTCGGTAGAATGACAGCCAAGATCAAGGACTTCGTGACCCAGCTCATCCAACAATCTCTTGATCTTCTCCTTGAGCTCAAAACCAGCGTGATCTGCACCCAAAGCTATTTTCATCTTTCATCCTCAAAGGCCTTGAAGATAAGGACCGCGTTTGTCCCTCCGAATCCAAAGGAGTTGGACATGGCACACCGTACCTTGGCTTTTCGGGCCTGATTGGGAACGTAATCTAGATCGCATTCTGGGTCCGGCTCCTCGTAGTTGATGGTGGGAGGAATGACACCTTCCACGATAGTCTTGATCGTAAAGACCGCTTCCACTCCACCGGCTCCTCCCAACAGGTGCCCGGTAACGGATTTAGTGGAAGAAACCGGTATCTCTTTGGCCCGTTCTTTGAAAACGCTTTTGATGGCCTTGGTTTCCGAAGCGTCGTTGAGTGGGGTACTGGTGCCGTGGGCGTTGATGTAATCTATGTCCCGGTAAGAAAGTCCCGCATCCTCTAAGGCCAGTTCCATACAACGGGCTGCCCCTTCGCCATCCGGACTGGGGGCGGTCATGTGATAGGCATCAGCGTTGAGGCCGTAACCCACCACCTCGGCGTATATCCTGGCTCCCCGAGCACGGGCGTGCTCGAGTTCCTCCAGAATAAGGACCCCAGCTCCTTCGGCGATGACAAAACCGTCCCGCTTGGCGTCAAAAGGTCGGCTGGCCTTCTCCGGCGTGTCGTTGAATTTTGTGGAAAGGGCCTTCATCACCGCAAAGCCAGCCACCGTCAGAGGAGTGATGAGACCCTCCGTGCCACCACAGATCATAAGATCAGCCAGACCGTCGCGGATGAGACGAAGACCCTCTCCTATGGCGTGACTACCCGCGGCACAGGCCGTACAAACCGCCGTGTTGGGGCCTTTGGCCCCATACAAGATAGCAATCTGCCCGGCCGCCATGTTAGGAATGATCATGGGGATGAAAAAGGGAGTCACCCGCCGCCAACCCCGCTCCCTGAGAATGGGAGTGTAGTGTTCAACGGTCCCTGTGCCTCCCATGCCCACCCCGATGATCACCCCGGCTTTCTCTCCCAGGGGTCCGGCTAACCCCGCATCTTCTAAGGCTTCCTTGGTAGCTGCGATGGCGTACTGAATGAAAGTATCCACCCGAGAAACGAGTTTTTTGGGCATGAATTCTTCGGGGTTGAAGCCCTTGACCTCCCCGGCTACCCGGCTAGCGTAACCCGTGGCATCGAATTTGGTGATGGGGCCAATGCCTGAGCGCCCAGCTACGGCATTTGCCCAGGACTCCGCCACCCCAATGCCTACCGGGGTAATAGCTCCAAGCCCGGTGACCACCACACGGCGTCGCATCCCTATTCCCCGACCTTGGATTTCACGTAATCAATGACATCCTTGACAGTGCGCAGTTTCTCGGCTTCTTCGTCAGAGATCTCCATCCCAAAGGCCTCTTCCATGGCCATCACAAGCTCCACGAGATCAAGCGAATCCGCCCCCAGATCGTCGATGAAAGACGCTTCCGGCTTCACTTGATCACGAGAGACATTGAGTTTCTCCACGATAATGTCGATCACTTTTTCTTCCACGGACATGATGCTCCTCCTTTTCCGCACGTGAAATTAGCCCCTTTTTACCGAACGGAAAGAGGGCTTTCAAGCGGAACTACATGTAAAGACCGCCATTGACGTGAAAAACCTGCCCTGTAATGTAGGAAGCTCCCGGAGAGGCCAGAAACACCACCACCTCTGCCACCTCTTCGGGGGTTCCCACACGTCCCATGGGGATCTGGGCCAAAATGGCCTCCTTGATCTTCTCCGGGATCTTGGCGGTCATGTCGGTTTCAATGAAACCCGGAGCAACCACGTTTACCGTCACCCCTCGGGCAGCTACTTCTCTGGCCAGAGATTTGGTAAAGCCCACCAACGCCGCCTTAGAAGCAGCATAGTTTGTCTGCCCCACGTTGCCAGAGAAGGCAATCACTGAACTCATGTTTATGATGCGTCCAAAACGGCGTTTGAGCATCCCCTGAAGCACGGCCTTGGTGCAGTGAAATGCCCCCTTGAGATTCACTTCCAGCACCCGATCCCAATCCTCTTCTTTCAGGCGCAGGAACAAGGCGTCTCGCGTGATACCGGCGTTGTTCACCAGGATATCCACCGGCCCCAGGGCCTCTTCGACTTCCCTGACCTTGGAAAGGACCTCCTCACCCCGGGCCACGTCAAAGCGTACGGCTTGAGCTTCCCGTCCCAGGGCCCTGATCTCATCCACTACCTGCTGGGCTGCCTCCGAAGAGGCAGCGTAGTTTACCGCTACCTTGGCCCCTGCCCGGGCCAGGGCCAGAGCCACAGCCCGTCCGATGCCCCGAGAAGCTCCAGTAACCAGGGCCACCTTGCCTTCCAGATTCATGCTTCCTCCTTGTTCTGAGCCATTCCTTTGATTTCCTTGAGTCTCTGAATGAGAAGGGGGATGATCTCGCGCACGTCTCCTTCCACCGCCAGATCGGCCTTCTGCATCAGGGGGGCCTCGGGATCAATGTTCACCGCAACCAAAAGGCCCGGATTCTTGATCCCCACCACATGGTGCAAGGCACCAGAGATACCAAAACCCAGGTAGAGCTTAGGGGAGACCGTTTGTCCCGAGACCCCGATCATATGATCCTCTGAGACCCAACCCAAATGACATACGGGTCTCGTCGCTCCGACCGCACCCTCAAGGAGATCCGCTAGCTCAAAAAGTCTGGTAAAGAGTTCCTTGCTACCCAGGCCCCTTCCTCCAGCCACCACTACCTTGGCCTCTGCCAATTCGACTTCACGTCTCTTCCTGGGGCGGAAATTGAGCACCTTGACCGCGCTTTCAAACTTCGGGACCTCAACGAGGCGCACCTCTCCTCGGCGTCCTGGCTGTCTCCGGGCTGGTGAAAACACGCCCGGGCGAACGGTCGCCATCTGAGGCCTGGTCCGGGAGATGATCTTGGCCATCACATTTTCTCCAAAAGAAGGCCGAATTTGGATCAGGACCCGATCTTCAGGCCGAATCTCAAACGCGATGCAATGAGCCGTAAGGCCGAGCTTCATCTTCCCGGCCACCCGAGGGGCCAAGGCCTGCCCCCGAGAAGTGGCGGAAAAAAGCATCACCTCCGGTCTTTCTCGTTCAAGGATTTGAACGATGATCTCCGTGGCCAGGTCGTCTTTGAGAGACGAAAGCCCCTGGTCAAGGGCCAAAAAGACCAGATCCGCCCCATATTCCGTGAGACCTTCCGCCAAGGCCCTGGCCTCAGGAGGCCCCAAAAAAATGGCCCCCAGGGGGACTCCCAACTCATCCGCCAAACGCCGGCCTTCGTTCAAGAGTTCGTAAGTGACCGGATGGATCCCCTCTCTCGCCCACTCTGCAAAAACGAAGACACCCATCTTTCCCTCCGTTAAATCAATCCCCGTTCTTTGAGGCGATTCACCAAGGCCTCCACCACCTCCTGGGCCGGGCCCGTGAGAACTTCGCGCTCTCCTTCATAGGAGGGACTAAAGACCTCAAGCACCTGGGTGGGGGAACCAGAAAGTCCCAAGTGCTCCTCCTCGGCTTCCAGATCGAGGGCCGTAAGCACGGGGATTTCTCGTTTGCGAGCCCTGATGAGGCGCCTCACAGAGGGAGGCCGAGGATCGTTGGTTTCGGGTTCTATGGTGACCACCGCTGGAAGCCTCACTTCCACTTCTTCTTCTCCCTCATCCGTGAGACGGACAAGACGCAGGACACCATCGTGCCAAGAGAGATCCTTGACCCAGATGACCGAAGGCCAGTTGAGCCACGCTGCAAGCTCTGGACCCACCTGGGCCGTTTCTCCATCTACTGAAACCTTGCCACAAACCACCAGGTCAAAAGGGCCGAGTTTTCTGACCGCCAGAGAAAGAACGTAGCTGGTGGCCAGGGTGTCTGCCCCGGCAAAGGCCCGATCTGAGAGGAGATAGGCTTCCTCTGCTCCACAGGCTAGGGCCTCAACCAAGATCTCCCTGGCGTTGGGTGGCCCCATGGAAACGGCTACCACCTGTCCTTTGGTTCTCTCAGCCAGCTCTACCGCCGCTTCGAGAGCATAAGCATCAGGAGGATTGAGAACCAGTTTACTGCCTTCACGGCGGAGGGTATGGGTCTTTGGATCTACCTTCACCGTGCCCGGTTCTGGCACGGGTTTGAGACACACCAGAATGCGCATCAGAAGGTTCCCTCCTTGTAAAACTTCGGGAGCTCCCGAGAGATGACGTTGCGCTGTATTTCGTTGGTCCCCTCGTATATCTGAAGGCACTTCGCGTCTCGCATCATCTTTTCAGCCAAGAAATCACGCATATAGCCAAAGCCTCCCATCATCTGGACCGCTCGCTCGGTGACCCACATGGCCACATCTGAAGCAAAGCACTTGGCCATGGCCGAGGCCCCGGAGATAGCTTTGGCCCCGGAGTCGATATAACGCGCCACGCTATACACCAGCGCCCGGGCAGCCTCGATTCTCATGGCCATCTCGGCCACGGTGTGGCTCACAGCCTGAAAGTGATAGACCGGCTGTCCAAACTGTACCCGCTGGCGGGTGTGCCGCAGGGCCAATTCCATCGCACCCTGAGCCAGCCCCACTGCCTGGGCTCCCACCCCGGGACGAGACAGGTCAAGTGTCTTCATGGCAATGATGAAACCCATTCCCTCCCGTCCCAGGAGACGATCCTTGGGGATCCGACAGTTAGAAAAGAAGAGCTCCGTAGTGGCGGAGGCCCGAAGCCCCATCTTCTTTTCCTTCTTACCAATGGCGAAACCACGGTCTCCTTTCTCTACGATAAAGGCGCTGGCCCCACGGGCCCCTTTTTTGGGATCCGTAAGGGCGATCACAATATAGATGTCTGCCACCCCGCCGTTGGTAATCCATTGTTTGATACCGTTCAGCACGTAATAGTCACCGTCTCTGAGAGCTGTGGTCTTGATAGCCGCAGCGTCACTACCAGCCTGGGGCTCGGTGAGGGCAAAGGCACACAGCTTCTTCCCTGCTGCCACCTCTGGCAGATATTTGGCCTTCTGCTCGGGGTTGCCAGCGATGAGGATGGGGTAAGCCCCCAGACCGCTGGCCGCAAAGGTGGTAGCCACGCCTGCACAGTACTTTGAAAGGGTCTCTATAGCCAGGCAATTCTCAAAGGTGCCAAAACCAAGTCCGCCATACTCCTCGGGGATGAAAAGTCCGAAGAGATCGGCCTTGGCCAGGGCTCTTATGGGACGGGGATCGCAAACCTCTTCTTCGTCCCACTGGTGGGCGTAGGGGGCAATGTATTGCTGTCCGATCCGATGAGCTACCTCTACGATGATCTTTTGTTCTTCAGAGAGGAAGTAGTCGAGCATCTCCAGCCTCCTTGGGCCCAATCTTTACCTTGGAGGCCTTCTAAACTCAAGGCTCAACCGCGCAAAAAGGAGCACAGGTAACGGACCAGAAAGAAAAGTTCCGAGGAAAGATGGTCTATCTGGGCGTAAGGTGGCTGGTTTGAGGTGAGGTGGATCACATAGTCACGCGGATACCGGGGGCAGAGTTCCAAGCTACCGGTAAGGTGCCAAATGGTGTTCTCATCCCGCAGGCGTTTTACCGAGAGAGAAAGGGCCAGGCGAGCCGGAGCTACTTTGCTAGCCGCCTCCAAATAAAGGGCCTCTAGGGTCACCAAGTAATCTGCCCCGGCGCATTCCTGGAAGAGGGTTTCATAGCGAAGACGCCCACCCCAAAGAAGCCTCCGGAAGAGATACTCCTTTTCAAGGGCCGCATACACCGTACCCGCCCAGGTCCTTTCTCGCCCGGAATCCTCTGCCAGAGGAAGATAAACAAAACAGGCCTTCCCCTGTTCAAAGGGCTCAGGATGAGGTGGTCTTTTCAAGATGTTTACTTGGGGTAGGGGATCGCAGTTGGTGTGCAAATAGTTGATCTCTTGCCCAGAACAGGCTCCCAGAAACAGGATCAGGACCAGAAGAAGCCATTGCATCACGTTCTTATTATCGGCGCCCCCGGAATCCTTTTGAAGGGAGTCTTATCAAAGAGGACAAAAAAGGTTATCAAAGAGAAAAAATCTGTAAGGAGGCCACCTTGTTTCGCTCTGTGTCCAAAAAATACCGCTATGCTCAGGAAAAAGCCGCATCTCCAGAAGAGACCATCAAACAGGCCCGCAAACGATGGCAACAAGCCGGTCTACCACCCCTTGAGGTTGTTTCACTAAAAGGGTACGATCGTCTCGGCCTTCCGGTCTATACCTGCCTTCCCAGAGGCCAGGCCCCTGTCCCGGGACTAGCTGGCACTTTTGGCAAAGGGGGCACTGAAGAAGAAGCCCTGGCCAGTGCCCTCATGGAACTGGTAGAGAGGGTAAGTGGATTCTCTTTTCTTTCTCGATTTGAGGCCTTCTCCCTGGCCTGCCCCCGGGAAGTCTCCTTCCCCGCCGAAGAACTCTTACGTCCCTTCCACCCGGTATATCACGATCCCGAGATCCAGGCTCGACTCGAAAGAACTCCTTTTCTTTGGAGTGAGGGCCTGTCCTTGACAGGGCGAAAAGAAAGTCCTGTGCCCCTCCATTGGTTCCATTTCCTCTACGGCACCACGGGTTGGGCGGCTGGAAACACTTTGGAAGAAGCCTGCCATCAGGCCCTTTGCGAGGTAATCGAACGTCACACCATCTCCAAAGTGATCGAAGAAAAACGACCCACACCCACCATTGATCCTGCAAGCCTCAAGACCCCGGTGGCGCAAGAGATTCTGAAACATTTCGAAGAAGCCGGTATTTCCCTGTTACTCAAGGACTTCTCCCTCGGTCTTGGCATACCCACAGTAGCTGCCCTGGCCCATGATCCCTCTCCCCCTGTCCCCAAACTGAGATGGTACGCCACCGCTGGCACCCATCCTGACCGTGAACTAGCTTTGATAAGGGCCCTCATCGAACTGGCCCAACACCGGGCCCAGTTCGTTTATTCCGAAAAAGTGCTCAAGAAACCCGGTGGAGCCACTTATTGTTTCCCCACCTTCGAAAAATCCGAAGACCTGACACTTTTTGAAGCAGGCGAAAAAGTTCCCTTTGAAAGCCTGCCAAGCTTCCAAGCCTCAGATTTCCGGGAAGAAATCGATTTCATCTTGGAAGAACTGCACAGAGAAGGTCTTTCGGTCTACTTGGTAGAGACCGTGCATCCTCGTTTGGGTCTTCCCGCGGTGATCGTTTCAGTCCCTGGGGCGAGACTCAATCGCCCGAGTACCAAAATCCACCCCTTCGTCCTCCTTTCCCGTCAACTCATGAATTTAGGCCGGTATTCGGAGGCCGCTTTGGTGCTGGAAGAGGCCTTTTCCGCCCAGCCTGGCCTAAAACAGGTCCCACAGATCCTGTGCCAGGCAGCCCGGTGTTACAAACTCGCTGGCCAGGCCAAACAAGCCCTTCGTTACTTCGAGAGAGCCGGCCAAGTGGCCCCTTATCTCCTCTCTTCACCGAAGTTCCGGGCAGAATGGGCTGAAGCCATTCAAGCTTCGTCGAGCTGAAGATGCGCTGGCGTCGGTTCTTCTGGTTTTTCTTCTTGGTAACGGCTATCCTTTCCGGGGCCCTGGCGCTCTATCGTTACGAAAAGGCCAAACAGGCCCTGCCTGAAGGCTTTGTCTTTGCCAGTGGAAGACTGGAAGGGGACACCATCACCGTAGCCACCAAAGTGGCTGGACGCGTGGAAAAGCTCCTTTTCCGGGAAGGGGACCAGGTGGAAGCCGGAGCACTTCTGGCACGGCTCTCTTCCCGGGAACTTCAGGCCCGCGTTGAAGCCGCACAAAACGCGGTGGAAGAGGCCCGCAAACGACTCCAAGAAGCCCGTGACCTCTTGGCCCAAGCCCAAGCCGTCCTGACCAAGCGAGAACGCGATCGGCAGCGCTTTGAACGTCTTTATCGCAAAAGACTTATCCCCAAAAACAGGCTCGAAGAGGTGGATTTGGCCTGGCAGGAGGCCAGAACCCAGGTCCAGGCCCTCAAAGCCCGTGTGTCTTCCATCCAGGCTGAGATCAAAAGGCTTGAGGCCCAAAAAGAAGAAGTTTTGGCCCTTTACGAGGATACCTTCATTCGGGCCCCGGCCCGGGGAGTTATTATCCGCAAGGTAGCCAACCTGGGAGAAGTCCTTTCTCCCGGAGGGGTAATCGCGCTCATGGTAGATCTCGACCAGCTCTATCTCAAAGCCTACGTCCCAGAAAAAGAAGTGGGCAAACTGGCCTTAGGGCAGGAAGCTCGCCTCTATGTGGACGCCTTTCCGCACCGAGCCTTCTCGGGACACGTTCGCTACATCGCCAAAGAGGCGGAGTTCACTCCAAAAGAAGTTCAAACTAAAGAAGCCCGTGTCAAACAGGTTTACGAGGTAAAGATCTATCTTGACGAAAATCCCGGCCATGTTCTCACTCCGGGTTTACCGGCCGATGCCCTGATCAGGGTAACGGAAGGAAGCCCCTGGCCAGCCGAAGCCCCATGACCTCCCTGGTAGTCGAAATACGTGGACTCAAGAAGAGATTCGGACGACTACCGGCCTTGAAAGGGGTCTCACTCCAGGTTCCCCGGGGGGTCCTCTTCGGGCTAGTGGGGCCGGACGGGGCCGGTAAGTCTACCCTCCTCAAGATCGTTACTGGGCTCCTGACTTACGACGAGGGAGAAGTCATCCTATTTGGAACCCCTCTCAGAGGGGAGCGCGAAGCCGAAAGATTGAAAGAAGACCTTTGTTTCATGCCACAGGGGTTGGGAACCAATCTCTATCAGGAATTATCCGTAGAAGAAAATCTCGACTTCTTTGGCCAGCTACGTCTTTTGAATCCCAAAGAGCTTTCGAGACGCAAAGAAGAACTGTTGCGTCTCACTGGACTCCACCCATTCAGAAACCGACGCGCGAAGAACCTCTCCGGTGGGATGAAACAAAAACTGGCCCTCATCTGTTCCCTTATCCACCAGCCGAAACTAATCGTACTCGACGAACCCACCACCGGAGTGGACCCTCTTTCCCGGGAAGATTTCTGGTCACTTCTGGCCACTTTGGTCTATCAGCAACAGGTGACCGCCCTGGTATCCACTACTTACCTGGAAGAGGCTTTACGCTTCGACCGCTTGGCCCTCATGCACGAAGGTCAAATCCTCCTCGAAGGTTCGCCTGAAGAGCTTTTGCTCCAAACCCAAGGGACGGCCTATCTCGTGGCCACTGGAGAGTCGCTTCTGATACTGGAGCGCCTTTCTCGGGCTGGTTTCCGCCCCTTCCCTTACGCAGGAGGATTACGGGTCTTCGTACCCAGAGGCCAGGAGAGGAAATTTTTTGAAGCTGTCTCTGAAAAGGCCAGCGTCTCTGAAGTGCCCGTAGACCTCACCGATCTTGTCCTCTCTTTTTCCGAAGCCCCGGCGTTGCCAGCCGAAGCCCTGGACTGGTCTCCCAAAAAGGGGACGGACGAAGTGGTCATTCTCGCCCGGGAATTGAGTAAGGAATTCAACGGTTTTCGAGCGGTAGACCACGTGAACCTCTCTGTCAAACGCGGAGAAATTTATGGTCTCCTCGGTCCAAACGGAGCCGGGAAAACCACCCTCATTCGCATGCTCTGCGGGCTACTTCCTCCCAGTGCGGGGCAAGGCTGGGTGGCGGGTCATGATATGCGACGGGCTCCCAAAGAAATTAAGGAACACATCGGTTACCTCTCTCAGGCCTTCTCCCTTTACCGAGATCTCACCGTTCGCGAAAACATCTGGCTCATGGCCGGTGTTTATGGCCTTGGACGCCGAGAAGCGAGTCGCCGGCTGGAAGAGCTCCTGGCACTCACCGGCCTCTCTCCCTACGCCGACCAAAAGGCCGGAGAGCTCCCCCTGGGTCTGAGACAACGCCTAGCCCTGGCTTGCGCCCTGGTCCATCACCCGGAAATAGTTTTTCTCGACGAGCCGACCTCTGGTATGGACGTTTCAGGAAGACAGGTCTTTTGGAGTTTGATCTTCCGTCTCTCTCGCGAGGTGGGTCTTACCTGTTTGGTCACCACGCACTATCTGGCAGAAGCCGAACACTGCGACCGCTTGACCCTGATGTATGCCGGTCGCGTAGTGGCTGAAGGGCCTCCTGAAAGACTCAAAGAGGACCTCAAGGAGAAACTCGGACATCCCTGGCTCCTCTCTTCCCCTCAACTGCTCCAAGCCCGGGAAATCCTGCGCCAGGAAGGACCTGTAATGGTGTGGGGACGAAGACTTCGACTCTTTTGGCCGGGAGACCCCAAAGAGGTACGACGTCATCTCGAAAGACTTGGCATCAAGGTGGAGAGACTCGAACCAGCAGAGGTCACCATGGAAGACGTCTTTTTGTGGTACGTCAGTGGACATTCCTTTTGAGGACCTCTCGAATAACCCTCAAAAGGTCCTGCGTGGCAAAGGGCTTTATCAGGGCGGCCTGGAAACCAAACTCTTCGTGGCGCCCGATTACCGGGTCGGAAGAATAACCACTGGCCACGATGGCCAGAATCTTCGGATCAAGGGACCGCAGATGGGGCAGAAGTTCCTTGCCTCCAAACCCTCCGGGGACGGTAAGGTCTAGGAGGACCAGATCAAAGGGCTCCCCCTTCCCAAGGGCCCGCCGGAAAAGGGCCAGGGCTTCTTCACCATCCGAGGCGGTTTCCACCTCAAAGCCGTGGGCCCTCAAAATCTCAGCAATGGAGTCCCTCACCCCTTTTTCGTCGTCCATGATCAGGATCCTGGCAGAAAGACCCTTTTCAAGAGAGGCACAACCACCCTGGCTCTTGGCCTCCACCACAGCCTCCGGACGAGCAGGCAGGATGAGACGAATCAGGGCCCCTTGTCCTGGTGGAGATTCGGCCTCGATGTATCCTCCGTGGGCCTCCATGATTCGGCGACAGGAAAAAAGTCCCAGTCCCGATCCCCCGTCCTTGGTGGTGTAAAAGGGCTCGAAGATTCTTTCCAGGTCTTTTTCTGGAATCCCAGGGCCAGTGTCCTCGACTTCCACCATTACGTAAGAGCCGGCAGGCAAACCATAGGCGTTGGAATTAGGAAGGGTGAGGTTCTGAGCCCTGATGAAGATCTTCCCGCCGTGGATCATGGCCTGCCGGGCGTTGATGAGGATGTTCTGAAAACAAATCACGATCTGATCAGGGTCGACTTCAGCAGGCCACAGATCCGGAGAAACTTCAAAAATCGGTTTGACCGTAGAACCGGAAAGGGCCAAGGAAACCGTCTCCTTGAGGATTTCAGCCAGACAGACCGTCTTTTTTACAGGCCCTGTCCCGGTAGTATAGGTGAGAAGCTCCCGGGTAAGGGTGCGCGCCCGGAAGCAGGCCTGTTCGGCCCGGTTGATGAGTTTTTCACTTTGAGGATCTTTGCTCTTGAGACGTAAGATCTCGAGATAGCCCACGATGCTCAGGAGAAGATTGTTGAAGTCGTGAGCCACCCCACCTGCTACCAGTCTCAGGGTCTCGAGTTTGGAAGCCTTTTGAGTTTCAGCCTCGAGGTGTTTGCGCGCGGTGATGTCTCTCAAGATGAACACCGTACCTATGACTTCGTTATCAGCCCGAATGGGTGCCGCGGAACCTTCCACCAAAATAGTCTGTCCTGAAGGGAGAGTAAGCTCGGCCTCTTCAAAGAGGATAGGCGCGAATTTCTCCTCCAACACTTCGTCTGAAACGGCGTTTTCGGCAAATTCGAGACGAATAACCTCACACAGCCGTTGATCGACGATCTCTGAAGCCCGAAGCCCCAAGAGTTTCTCCGCCGCAGGGTTGAGGAGAATTACCCGTCCCCCTCTCTCAGTAACAAGAACTGCCTCTCCTAGGGAACGAAGAATGACCTCCAGTTTTTTACGTTCTTCTTCCAGATGTCTGGTACGTTCGTGAACCAAATCTTCCAAGAGATTGGTGTGGGCCTTGAGTTTCTGATAGAGGCCTGCCAGACGGCGATGGAGAACCAAGATATAAATCACTACTACCAGGGCTATCAGTGAAAGGACCGTAAGTCCTACAATGAACTTGAAATACCTGGCCTTGGCTTCACGAAGGATCTTAGCCCGATAGGCCCTGTAAGGTGGAGCTCCCAATTCACGTAAACAATCGTGCACCGACTGATAGTTGTACGGAATGGTCCAGGCGGCCTCCATGGCATGAGCCATGGGTGAGGTCTCCTCGAGGGAGAGGAGGACCGAGGCGATAGTCTCCGCTATTTCCCGCCTCAGTCTAGGAGCCCGGGCCAAGGGCCATTCCGGATAAAGGGGTGTGCTCAGCAGCAGATCGAAATCTACCGGATGATCTTCGGGGGGAAAGACCCAGAAATCCTCCAGCCGAATTCGGCCTTCGTGAGACAGGACCTCAAGCACGTCTGTGCGCACACAACCCACTTCTACTTCTCCAGAGGCCACGGCCTGCACCACCGCATCGTGAGTACCATAGAAACGCACTGTAAAATCTCGCCCTTTGACGAGACCAACCCGCTGGAACTCCCGCCACTGGGCCAGCCATCCTCCAAAGGAAGCCGGGTTCACCGCACCAATCAGGACCTTTTGCCCCTTCAAATCCTCCAGTTTGGAAAACCTCTGATCATCACTTCTCCGGAAGATGACCCCTCCAAACTGGGTGTGTACCCGGCCGAACTTGAGGTTTTTTAAAGTGAGGAGAGGCGAGAGGCCACAACAGACCTCAAACTGGACAAACATGGCCGGATTAGCCAAAACGAGATCTACCTCCCCCCTCTTGACGGCTTCCTTGAGTTCCTCGAAAGGAAGGGCCTGGAGTTCGATCTGATAAGGGGTTTTTTCCTCCAAAAAGGTCTTCAGATAGCGCCAGCGTTTTAAAGCTGCCTCCTTCCCCCTTTTGGCCAGGACAGCCAGTACCACCTTCTCAGCCCGACAAGGAGAAGGGCCCAGAACCACAAAGAAACCCAAAAACAAACCCAAGAAAAAAAACATAAAAAAACGACTTCTATTCATCCAAAAACCCTTCCGTCATTTTAAGTCGGCCCCAAAACCAAACGGAAGAAAAAAACTCCTTTTTCTCTCCTCCCTTTCGGATGTCAAGCAAGACGTGCTACAACCAAAAGAGCTCGAAAGGGAGTTTTGCCTTGAAACTTCAGCGCGTCCTGGCGGTAGTAAAAAAAGAAGCGCGGGAAATTCGTCGAGATCCCCTCTTCCTTACCATGGCCTTCCTGGTTCCAAGCCTTTTTATGTTTCTTTTCGGCTACGGCCTGAGTCTCGATGTAGAGCACCTCCCTTTTTGGGTTATCGACTACGACCACAGTCCTACAAGTCGAGATTTCCTCTCCCGGTTTGCCAGCTCTCGCTATTTTTCGTTGAAGGAGACCTTTCCCAGCGAGAAAGAGGCCTTGAAAGCCCTGATCGAAGGTCGGATTCGGCTGCTTCTCATTATCCCTCCCCACTTCGAGCGGGACCTGGCAGCTGGCCGAGCGGCCCCGGTGCAAGCTCTGGTGGATGGGACCTTTCCATATCGCGCTCAGGTAACCAAAAATTACGTCCGTGCTGTAGTGGGACAGCTCAACACCCGTCGCCTGAAGGATTTCTTTCGACGGCAGGGACTGCCGGAAGAACAGGTAGAAGCCTGGGCTGAACCCATAAAGTTAGAAATACGTTACATCTATAACGAAGAGGCCAAGAGCCGCTGGTCCATCGCTTCGGCCCTCATTGGCATGATCCTTCTCATGGTACCTCCCATGTTAACTTCCGTTTCTATCTGTCGTGAAAAAGAAACCGGCTCTATCTACAACATTTACGTCTCCACCATTAGCCGAGGAGAGTTTCTACTTGGCAAACTCCTACCCTATTTTATCATTGCTGCCGGCAACACCTTGGTCCTCTTCGTCTGGGCCACCGCGATCTTCAAGGCCCCCTTTCGAGGTAGTTTCACCTTCTATCTGATCTCCGCCCTGCTTTACGCCTTTTGCTCTCTTGGAATTGGACTCTTCATCTCTTCTTTCACCCGCACCCAGATCGCCGCCCTAATGATCTCTCTGGTAGTGGCTATGATCCCTTCTTTTCTTTATTCGGGAATGCTAGTCCCGGTCTCTTGCCTGGATACAGCAGGACGTCTTGAAGCCCATCTCTTCCCGGCCATGTACTTCGTAAACATCTTGCATGGCACCTTTCTCAAGGGCCTGGGAGCCCACGAACTTTGGAAAAACTTCCTAGCCCTCCTAATTTATACCTTTGTGGTCTACACCCTGGCCTATCTTTCCTTCCACAAGAGGGTGAAGAGATGAAAACCATAAGACGCATCTATGTCTTGGGTTTAAAGGAGATCCTCCAGCTCCTGAGGGATCGGGTCCTTCTTATCGCCACGATTTACCTCTTCACCATAGATATCTTTCTGGCAGCTTCCGGAGTGAAACTTACCCTTCACCGGGTTCCTTTGGCCGTCTTTGACCTGGACCGTTCTTCGGCCAGCCGAGAACTGATAGCCCGCTTCCGCCCTCCTTATTTCGTTTTCAAGGGAAATTTCGAAGATCCTCAAAGGGTCTTCAGAGCCTTTGACGAAGGAAAAATCTTGGCCTTTCTGGACCTACCGGACGGCTTCGAAGAAGACCTCGAGAACAAACGTCAAACCCGCGTCCAGCTCCTGGTGGACACAAGCAATGCCATTATGGGATATCTCGTGGCCAGTTACGGTTCGATCATCGTGGCGGACTTTTCTCGGGATCAAATGCTAAGACGTTTGGGATTTACTGAAGAAATGTTGGAACGTCTACCTCTGATAGCCCTCAAGGAGCGTGTCCTCTTCAACCCCAACCAGGAAGAGACTTGGTTTACCGCTATCTCGGAACTCCTCACCGTGATCACCATGCTCACCATGCTCCTTCCGGCTGCAGCTCTGGTGCGCGAAAAAGAACGAGGTACCGTAGAACAGCTCCTTGTCTCCCCGGTTTCTCCCACCGAGGTCCTGCTTTCCAAGATTCTGGCCATGACCTTGGTTATCCTGATCGGCACCACCGTCTCTGTGGGTTTCGTCCTGGAAGGGGCCTTTCAGATCCCGCTTCGGGGAAGTCTGGGGGTCTTCTTGGTGATCACCGCTTTTTACGTGTTCACGGCCTGCGGTTATGGCCTTTTCATCGGGACCCTGGCCCGCAATTTGGCTCAGGTGGGCCTGATGACCATCATCGCCATCGCACCCATCGTCTTTCTCTCCGGCACCTGGACACCACCAGAAGCCATGCCAGTATGGCTCAGAAGCCTCATGGTTTTCTCTCCACTCTACTACTACATCCAAGCTAGTTACGGCATTTTCCTCAAAGGGGTAGGCTGGGATTTCCTCTGGCCCAAGGTGGGCGGGATGCTCCTGCTGGGCACAGCCGTTCTTCTGGTTTCGAGTTTCTTTTTCAGACGGCGGTTTTCCCCTTAGAAATGACGGGCAAAGAAGGCCGCTCCTAGAACAACAGGATAAGGGTGGGTTAAAATCCAGACCGGGACCCCACGGAGAAAATCCCGAAATCGGCCCTTTTCCATAAAACTCTCCCGGAAGAGATCAGAATCCATCAGGGGCAGGAGCTTGGGAGCGATTCCTCCTCCAATGAAAACTCCACCCGTAGCCAGACAGCGAAGGGCCAAGTTACCGGCCTCTGCCGCGTAGAGCCTCACGAAGATCTCAAGGGCCCGGCGGGCCAAAGGGTCTCCCGCCAGACCCGCCTCTCCGATCTCCTTGGCTCCAGAAAACCGGGGAGCTTGTCCCTCTTCGTGGCATAAAAAATGGTAAATATTTTCGATCCCCGGACCAGAAATGACTCTCTCAAGACTTACGTGCCCGTACTTCTTTTGGAGAAAGAGTCTAAGTCTCCAGGTAGTCTCGTCCAGGGCAAAGAATTCGGCGTGCCCTCCCTCGGTGGCCACGGGAACAGGGCGGGTTTCTGTGCGACGTCGAATCAGAAAAGATTCCCCCAGTCCGGTTCCCGCGGCAATCAAGGCTAGATTTCCCCGTGGATCACGTCTTCCCTCTTTGATCTTTATCAGATGTTGCGGCCTCAAAAGGGGGACGGCAAAAGCCAAGGCTTCAAGATCATTTAAAAGATGGACCTTTTCGATCCCGAGTGCCGAAGCCAATGATCTTTCGGAAAAACGCCAACCCACGTTGACCATGTGCACTTGACCGCGCCACACCGGACCCGCCACCGCCAAGGAAACGATTTCAGGACGAACTTTGGTCTCCGCCAAATAGGCTCGCAAGAGGGCCACTGGACTAGGAAAATCACGAGTGGCGTAAAGACGAAGGGTCTTGATTCTCAGAGGACCAACTCTGTGACAAAGACCCAACTGGGCCTTGGTCCCCCCTATGTCTCCGACCAAGATCATCGGTTTTTTATTTGCTCTTTTGATATTGATTGTAGAGTTCTACCACGTGATCAGTAATGTCGATGGTAGGAGAGGTCCAATAGATGCCGGGCATGCGCTTTTCAAGGATGAGATCGTAACCTTCCTTCTTGGCCATTTCTTTGACGATCTTTTCCAGATCTTTCATAATGGGTTGGAGAGCCTTTTGTTCAGCCTGTTTCATCTCAAACTGGGCATCTTCCCTTTCGGCTTGATATTCCCGGAGCATCTTCTGGTATTCCCTTTCCTTTTCCTGACGAGCTTCTGGAGAGAGCAGGGGCGCTTTTTTCTCCAGTTCTTCCTTGAACTTGCGCAACTCTTCCTCTTTGGCCTGAAGTTTCCGGCGCAGGGTTTCAAACTTCTGCTGGAGTTTGGCCAGGGCTGCCTTGCCGGCTTCAGACTTGCGAACCACTTGCTGCAAGTCGAGCACTGCAATCTTGACTTCTCCGGCCCAGACCGTAGAACAAAAAACCAAAAGACACAGGATGCCCCAAAGACCAATCTTTCGCATGCAAAAACCTCCTTTATCGGTTAATGACCACCAGATCTACCCGCCGATTGAGGGCCCAAGCCCTTTCGTTGTGACCGGGATCCAAGGGACGTTCTTCCCCAAAACTCACCGTGGTAAGCCTTTCAGGGGCCACTCCCAGGTTGACCAGATATCGTTTGACTGCTAAAGCTCGTCTTTCCCCCAAGGCTAAATTGTACTCACTTGAGCCTCTCTCGTCGCAGTTGCCCTGGAGCTCGACTTTGAGTTCGGGATGTTCCAGAAGATAACGGGCGTCTTCGAGCAGCCTTTCCTTCATGTCTTCGCGTATCTCGAAAGAATCGAAGTCGAAAAAGATGGCCTTGAGCGGACGTGTGCTTCGACCATAAAGTTCAAGCTCTCGCCGATGGGCCTCCACCCACTCTTCACTTGGGGCCTCAAGCGCCTCCTCGCTAAAGGAAGGAAGTTCCCCGGCAGCTTCTTCTTTAACCTCAGCTGGTGGGGTGGGTGGGACTTCCTCTTCTTTCTGGTAGACGGGTTGAGGTGAAGGAGCCATCGGAGGGGCTCCGGTGGGGATCTCCTTTTTGGCACAGGCAACAAGGAAAAAAAGGACCAAGATCGCCAATATTTTCTTCATTTTAAAACCTCCTCTAAACACCATAGCCCGTAAGGTCTAGCTCCAGAAGAAAATCTCCTGTCCAGCTCTCAAGTCGGTGTCTCAAAAGCCGGGTGATTTGATAAAGGAGGGTGAGTTCCTCATTCAGGACCTGGGTGACGCGACGCATATCCTCTTCTGGAACCTTTTCATAGTGACGGACGCAAAAATAATCGCGGCACAACATGGGACGGGCCAAAATTTTACAGCCCAAAGGCCCTACAAAGAAGCACCGTCCCGGCACCTCTCGCTCCTGGGGGAATTCTACCCCCAATAAGAGGTTCAAAAGCAGGATGAGGACCGTACACTCGTTTTCGAGACCAATCTTGCAACAACCCTTTTTGTCAATCACCGTGCATACATAACATTCCCGAAAAGTACCAGCTTTTTCCATGGCCTCGTTGGAGGCCTCTACCGCCTTTGAGTAACGGGCAAGCAAGGGCGGTATTTCTTCGTCTTTGAGGAGACCTTCTCCCCAAACCTCGTAGAGTTCCCGTGCTACCTTGATCTTCTCTTCAATGAGGCGAGTAGGATCTGGCCGTTCTAAACGCAAGACTCGCATGAGCCCTTTTTACCATCTAAACTGCTGGGAAAAAAGGCTTTGGAGGGGAAGATGAGTCTCAAAAGCATGACTGGTTTCGGACGCGCTGAAGAAACCTGGGATACCTGGAGTCTCAAGGTGGAGGTCAAGAGCCTCAATCATCGTTTCCTGGAGATCATTCCCAGGTTACCCAAGCGTTATCAAGCCCTGGAAGAAAAGGTGCGGCGTGAAATAAGGGAACGTTTCGCCCGTGGGAGATTCGAGGTCTTTGTCCAGATAAGTGGTCATCCTCCTCAAATGGCAGCCTTAAGTCTCAACCGGGATCTCGCCGAAGAATATTTGCGCGGGCTACGTTATCTGAAGAATCTCTTTCATCTTTCAGGAGAAGTGGAAGTGGCAGATCTCCTCAGGATGAGAGAAGTTTTCAGCCCGATTGAGAGTGAAGAAGACCTCGAAAAACTCTGGCAAGAAATGGGCCCCGTCTTCCAGCGGGCCTTAGAAGACCTGGCCGCCATGCGGGCCAAGGAAGGGGCCTTCCTGGAGGGGGTGCTCAAGGAATACCTCTACAAGGTAGAGACCCTTCTGAGGAAGATAGAAAGACTCAAAGAACCCGTCTTTGAGGCGGCCAGAGCGCGGCTTGAGGAACGGATCAAAAGACTCCTGGCAGATCAGGAACTCGACCCTCTAAGACTCCATCAGGAAGTGGTCTTCCTAGCAGACCGGACCGACTTCACCGAAGAACTCGATCGCCTCAAAAGTCACTTGGTCCAGTTTCAGAAAACTCTCAAGGAAGAAGGGCCGGTAGGACGCAAGCTCGACTTCCTCTTGCAGGAGATGTTTCGGGAGATCAACACCCTTTCCAACAAAGCCGCTTCGGCCGAGATCTCTCACCTGGCAGTAGAAGTGAAATGCCACCTAGAGAAAATGCGCGAACAGGTCCAGAATATCGAATAATTTTGTTAATTTGTTCACACGTTGACGAGAACGGAGTGTTTAGGTATCATCTCCGCGAATAATAAAATTATTGGAGGCCCAGAGTAATGAGCTGTAAATGCCGTCTACTCAACATCGGCTTCGGCAACTCGGTAGTTGCCGAACGCATCATTGCTATCGTCAATCCCAATTCCGCCCCGATGAAGCGGTTGCGGGAAGAAGCCAGGGAAGCCAAACGACTCATCGATGCCACTCAAGGACGTCGGACCCGTTCCATCATCATCACTGATAGCAACCACGTCATCCTTTCCGCCATTCAGGCGGAGACCATTTCCCAGCGTCTAGCTACTGATCTCATTAAGGCCTACGGTGAAAGCAACGAAGAGGGTTGTCCAGAAGTCCACGAGGAAAAAGGCAGCAAACGTAAAGAAAAAGCCGCTTGATGTCACGCTACGGGCTGGTCCTGGTGGTCTCGGCCCCTTCGGGGGCCGGGAAAACTACTCTTTGTCGACGTCTCATAAATGAAGACCCCGAAATCTCTTTTTCTGTCTCCTATACCACCCGTCCCCCACGTCCTAAAGAAAGACACGGACAGGATTATTTCTTCGTCAGCCGGCAAACCTTCGAAGCCATGGTCCGCCAGGAGGAGTTCCTGGAATGGGCTGAGGTCCACGGCAACCTTTATGGAACTTCTCGTTCCCAGGTGCTGGAACGCCTTCGGAAAGGCTATGACGTCTTGCTTGACATAGACGTCCAGGGGGCCTTCCAGATCCGTCGGAAACTTGCCAAAGAAGCAGTACTCGTTTTCATCCTTCCCCCAAGCCTGGAAGAGCTGGCCCGGCGCCTGCGTGCTCGTTCTACCGAAGACGAAGAAACCATAAAAAGACGCCTTCAAGCTGCCCATGAGGAGATAAAACGTGCCCGGGACTTCGATTACGTAATTCTCAACGAAGATCTGGAAGAGGCCTACCAGAAGTTACGAGCCATTCTTCAAGCCGAAAGACAGCGACCCTTCCGACGTCCGGATCTGCTGGCGAGGTTCTGAATGTCCAAGATCATCTGGGGTATCAACCCGATCCTGGAAATCCTCAAGAGCCATCCTGAGAAACTGGAAGAAGTCCTGATCGTCAAAAGTGAGCTCCGGGGAAAAGTCTACCAGATCCTAGAAAAGGCCCGTCAAAAAGGGGTCCCCATCAAGGTACGCGCCAGGCTCCCAGAACATGAACTCCCTCCCAAAGCCCGACATCAAGGGGTGATCGCCTATCTCAAAACCTTCGACTACGCTTCTTTGGAGGAAATACTCAAAAAGGCCAAAGAAAGAGGGGAGCCCCCATTGCTGGTAGCAGTAGATGAAATAACGGATCCCCAAAATCTCGGTTCTCTCATTCGCAGTAGCGAAGCCGCGGGAGCCCACGGCCTGATTGTGCCCAAAAAGAGAGCGGCTTCCATTACGGGTACCGTGATTAAGGCCTCTGCCGGAGCCGTGGCCCATCTGCCTGTTTGCCGGGTAACCAATCTAGGACGTGTCCTTGAAGAGCTCAAAGAAAAAGGGCTCTGGGTGGCCGGGCTCTCAGCCCGAGCTGAAAGCACCATTTACCAATTGGACCTCAATCTTCCCCTTGTCTGGGTCATAGGAAGTGAAGGCCGAGGACTGCGTCCTAGTATCCAAGAAAAGTGTGACTTCTTGGCAGCCATACCGATGCGTGGTCGGATTGACTCCCTCAACGCCGCGGTGGCCGGGGCCATAGCCCTCTTCGAAACCTTAAGACAGCGCTATCACGCCTCATGAGCCAGATAGGAGCCCGCTTTCTCCTTACCGCTTACCGTCTCCTGGGTTACGGAGCCCTCCCATTTTTCACGCTAAGTTCCCTTCCTCCCGAAAGGCGCGGTTTTCTTCCTGAAGCTGAGATCTGGATACATGCTGCCTCGGTGGGCGAAGCCGTGGTGGCAGCTGCCATCATCCGGGCGATAAAACGAATCCGTCCCCGAAGTCGACTCCTTCTCACTCTCCAAACCCTAACCGGTCTTCAGAAAGCTCGCGAACTCCTGGCGGGGATTAAAGGGGTCAAAATGGCCCGGGCCCCTTTCGACCTCCCCCTTTATGCCAAAAGGGCCTTTGAACGCGTCTCGCCTCGGGTGTTCGTCTTGGTGGAAACCGAAATTTGGCCCAACCTCTTGGAGGAAGCCCGCAAGAGAAAGGTGGCTATGGTGCTGGTAAACGGTCGTCTCTCCTCCCGCAGCTTTCCCCGTTATCAGCGGCTCAAACCCCTTCTGCGTTACCTGTTGAGCGGTTTTTACGCCTTAGGAGTTATCGGCCCCCTTGAAGCCAAGCGTTTTCTCAAATTAGGAGCCCAAGAGGAAAAACTTTTCCTTCTCGGCAACGCCAAATATGATCTCATTCGCGAAAGGGCCCAACAGACCTCCCCAGCCAAAAGCGCCCGCAGACTTTCACCCGAGAGCAGATGGGTGGTCTTCGGAAGCGTAAGAAGAGGAGAGGAAGAAACCATAGCCAACGTGATTTCCTCCCTGAGAAGAGAAATTCCTGGCGTTTCCTTCCTCCTGGCCCCGCGACACCTAGAGTCGCTACCTTCTTTTGAGAAGGCTTTGGCCCAAAAAGGACTAAAGGGGCAAATCTGGTCAAGGATAAAGACCCCAACCACCGGGCTTGTCCTGCTCGATGAAATTGGTCCTCTCTTTGAGACCTACGCCCTGGCGCAGGTGGCCTTTGTAGGTGGAAGCTTGGTACCGAAGGGAGGGCAAAATCCCTTAGAACCAGCAGCCTTTAAGGTTCCGGTCCTTTTTGGCCCTCACATGGAAAATTTCCCCTATGAATCCGAACGCCTGGTCTCCACGGGCGGGGGAAGACGGATAAATCACGAAGAAGAACTGACCAAGGCCTTGAGACACTGGCTCTTTCAAGAGGCTGAAAGAGAAAAGGCCGGATTGGCAGCTTATCGCGTCCTTGAAGAATTTGCCCAGGCTGCAGAGCGTTACGCCGAACTGGTCATCCGGGCCCTCAATCGCCTTCCACTCTAATCACCGGACAGGTCATAGTGTGCTGGATGTAGTCTATGTTCTGTAAGCGCTTGAGAACCACCTCGGAAAGCGCCTGGTGATCTTCAGTTTCCACCTCGGCTATTATGTCGTAAGGCCCCATGATGATGTCTAGCCGCTTGACCTCTGGCATTTGGCGCAAGGTCTCAGCCACCTGCGAGGTCTTGCCGATCTGGGTGTTGATGAGGATATAAGCCTTAAGAGACATCTCCCCCTCCTACTTTTCCAGACAGCGATCAAGGATCTCCTTCAATTGTTCCATGGCAAAGGGTTTGGAGAGCACGGCATCAGCGTGTTTCTCCTGGGCCAACGTCTCAACCTCTTCTCCAAACCCGGTGATGGCGATGACTGGAATCTCGGGATTGTCCTTTTTAATGATGGAGATGATCCCGATCCCGCTGACGTAAGGCATGGTTATATCTGTGACCACGGCGTCGAAATGGTCTTGACGAAGGGCCTTAAGACCCTTAAGACCATCTTCGGCCCCTACAGCCTCGTAGCCGAGGACTTTGAGAAAATCCAGGAGCATTTTTAGGACTTCTAAATCGTCTTCGATGACGAGGATTTTCTTTTTCATGGAGGCAACCTCTTGATACTTTCTCAAATTTTTAACAAAAGCCCCCTTAGAATGCAAACGAACTTGGGGAAAGAGAAAAATGAAAAAAGGCAACCTCAGAAAAGAAATCCTTTCCCTTAGAGAAGCCCTGGGACCCACCAAAAGGAAGGAGCTTTCACGTCGCATTGTGAAACATCTCCTGAAGAGCCGCTACTACCAGAAGGCCAAAAAGATCCTCCTTTACGCCTCCTTTGGCAGCGAGGTACAGACCGATGAATTGTTAAAGGAGGCCCTAAGAGATGGAAAGGAGGTCTATCTTCCGCGCACCCTCGTCAAAGAAAAACGACTGGCACTTCATCGGGTCTTTGACCCTTCTGAGTTAAAACCCGGGGCCTATGGCATCCCGGAACCTCCCGCCAGTAACCCGGAGATCCTGCCCCAGGATCTGGATCTAATCGTTACCCCGGGGGTGGCTTTTGATCCGCGGGGAGGACGCCTGGGTTACGGAGGAGGCTATTACGACCGTCTCTTCGCCAAGGCACCCCAGGTCCAAAGAGTGGGGTTGGCCTTCTCATGCCAGATCGTGCCCGAATTGCCCTTAGAACCACACGACGTGCGAATGCATGCCCTGGTCACTGAAGACGGCCTACTGGAAGTCCTTTAGACTTTTTTTGCCTGCGGCTACCTCTTCTAGCCGAGCCAGACCTTGCCGGTCCCCCAACGCCACTACCGTATCGTCGGGCTCGAACACATAATCTGGTGGGGGATTAAAGATCATCTCACCTGTAACCTTTTTGATGGCCAAAATGATGGCACCGGAAAACTGCCTGATTCCGCTTTCAATGAGGGTCTTGCCCACCAGTTCGGATTCCCTTCGCACCCGGACTTCCTCGAGCTGGAGTTCCACATTTTCTTCGGGGGTCGCCAGCTCCAAGAAATCCGTTACCGCCGGCCGCAAGATGATAAGGGCCATCCTTCGGGCCCCGATGAGGTAGGGTGAAACTACCTTGTCCGCCCCAGCACGTTTGAGTTTTCGCTCCACGTGTTCTTCATCAGCGCGGGCAATAATGAAGAGCTTCGGGTTGAGACTGCGAGCCGTGAGGGTGATGTAAACATTGTCAGCGTCTGAACGGAGGACAGAAACCAGCCCCCGCGCTCGCTCTATGCCAGCCTTTTTGAGTACGTCTTCGTGAGTGGCGTCTCCCTCAAGGTAAATAAAACCGTCTTTTTCGATTTCCTTGATGACTTCCGGATCATTCTCCACCACCACAAAAGGGATCTCCTTCGAAATAATACGACAGATGTGGCGGCCGATACGGCCGTAACCGCAGATGATGTAATGATCATGGAGGGCGGCCAGCTTGGCTTCGAGTCTTCGACGGCCCAAAAAATCTTGAAGCTGACCAGAGACAATGGTCTCTGTAACCATAGTGAAAACATAAAACGCCACCCCCACTCCACCCATGATGAGGATGATTGTAAAAACACGTCCGCCATGGGTTAAAGGATGGACCTCTCCAAATCCAACGGTAGAAAGAGTGATTACCGTCATGTAAAGGGCATCGAAAAGAGACCATCCTTCAATGAGATAGTAGCCAAAGGTCCCGGCAAACAGGAGCAAAAGGAGGAGACAAACGCTATAGAAAAGTTGTCTAACGAAAACCATCTATTCTTCTTCGTCGGAAAGCCGGGTAATTTCCTCCATAAATTGGTAAAACTTTTTGAGATCTTCTTTGTAATTTTCTGTCAGGTGGATATGAAGCACTGGTCTTTCCCTTTCTGCCAGGGTGTGAAAGTCACCGTAAGCCTGTGCGAACTGAAGATCCCAGAAAGTAAAACCCCACCCTGGAATCTCTTGTTCTGCCCGTCGCCCCTTGCGGGTGAAAATAAGGAAGCGTCCGGTGCGAGGACCGCCCTTGAAGAGCTGTCCAGTGGAGTGCAGATAGCGTGGACCAAATCCCAAAATAGTAGAACACTGACGACGGCCACGCATAAGGGTCCGCAAATCTGTGAAGATTTCTTCTATTTCGCCGTCATAGGGAAGATAAGGAAGGAAGGCAAAATAGCCCCAAGGAGGCGTCTCGTACAAAAATTTCTTTACCGCGGCTCTCAAACGGGGATACTGGACCTTGAGCCCCCCGGCGTAAAGAAACCCAATCTGTAAATCGTCATCCAGGTAGAATTCCACCGGAAATTCTCCGGTCTGTTTGAAAGTTTCCAGGACTTCCTTGGTCTTCTTCTTGGCGAAGACCACATCTGGCTCGTCAAAGGGGTTCACCCCGAGCCAGATGCCACAAAGGGCCACCGCCAGTTCCCAGCGCACACACTCCGCCCCGATCTCATAGCGGTCTTCAAGCCAGTAAGGTCTGAGAGGGAAACCCGCTTCTTTGAGGTCAGAAAAAAGACGACGATAAAGATCCTGCCGCCCTCGCAAACCGAGATAGACAAAGATCCGATCCGGGCCATAGACTGTGGGAGAACCCGGCGTCTCTCCCACAATGGGAACCACCCCGGTGAATTGTTTTCCCAGGCTTTCCGCTACCAATTGTTCAATCCAGAGAGCAAAGGGCCGAAGCAATGGATCAGCCATGATGGTCAGCTTGTCCTGTCCCAGAAAAAAACGTTCGGAGATGTATTCCGAAAGCCAAGCCGCGGGGTTGTACTCCCATGGGATATCAGGCTGGCAAGTCTCGAGCATTTCCTCCGCCGCGTCAAGAAATCTCTCAATTTCAAGCCCCATCAGGGCTCCGGGGACCAGCCCTACAAAGGTAAGGGCCGCATAGCGCCCTCCTACGTCAGAGGGGTTGAGAAAAACCCGTCTGAAACCCTTGTCCTCGCCTTCTCGATGAAGGGGAGAGCCCTCGTCGGTGATGGCCACAAAGTGTCGTCCTGGTTCCGAAACCCTGGCCGCCACCCTCTCCCAGAAATAACGAAAATGGGCGTTGGTCTCCACGGTGGTCCCGGATTTGCTGGCAATGATAAAGAGGGTCTTGGTAAGATCGAATTCTTCCTCCACCTTGGCCACTTCTTCAGGATCTGTGGAATCGAGCACGTGAAAGCGGGGCCAACCCGGTTCGGAACCAAAGATCTGTGAGAGGGCCAGGGGGAAAAGACTCGAGCCCCCCATACCACAGTGCACCACCGCCTCAAATTCGTTCTTGACCTCCTCGGCAAAAGTCTTGAGATCCGAAAGATGAGGGCGCATCCTTCGCGGGGCGTCCACCCAACCCAAGCGCTGACCAATGATCTTTTGTTCTTCAGGATCATCACTGAAGGCCGAAGGATCTTTGGCCAAAACCCGACGCAGGATCTCGCGCTTCTCTTCTTCGGGGAGTTTGGTGGGGCGCTTGAGTTTCATGACTTCCTCCTTAGCTAAGATGTGGCTATTAAAGCCCGGTTTGGGAAGGTTTGCAAAAAGATTTTGGCCAAAAGGTCCTGGCTTTCCCCAGGAAAGAATACTTTTTGCTCCTATTACCATTGAACTTTTTCTTCAATTGGCTTATAGTTTTCCGAAAAATGAAAAAAATTCATCTCTTTCTCATTCCGGTGACGATCTTTCTCATCGGGGCGATGGTTGTCGCTGGCAAGGAGTCCCTCATGAAACTTACCTCTCCAGCCTTTAAGGATGGCGAGCGCATCCCCCTTAAATACGTCATGCCAGCTGCCGGGGGCGAAAACCTCTCTCCTCCCTTAGAATGGTCGGGAGCACCTCGAGAAACAAAATCCTTCGCCCTCCTCTGTATCGACCCCCACCCCATCGCCCGAAACTGGGTCCACTGGATGGTGATCGACATCCCAAAGGAAGTGCACTCCCTCCCGGAAGGGGCTTCAGGACGGCTCATGCCACCGGGAGCCAAGGAGTTAAAAAATTCGTTTGGTTTTATTGGCTATGGAGGACCTCAACCCCCTCCTGGCACAGGAGAACACCCTTATGTCTTTACCATTTACGCCCTTGATGTTGCCCATTTGGATTTACCTGTAAACGCCAGTCTTAAAGATTTTCAGGAGGCCATATCAGGCCACGTACTGGCCAAAGGAACTCTAACTGGTTACTTCGGAAGGTGAGATGGAAAAGACCAAAGTTCCCGGTAAAGGTTTGAAGAAACGAGTGGTCGTGGCCAAAAAGCCAGGTGTCTATCCTGGCACCGGGCGAATCGTTTGTCCTTACTGTGGAAACGACGAGGAATTCCTGGAAGTGGCGGAGAATGTGACTATTACCACGCGCTACATCCAGAACGAAGACGGAAGCTTTACCCCGCTGGCTGACGACACCGACGTGCTGGGAGAGATCCGGTTCAACTGTGGGCGCTGCGGAGCGGATCTCACCAAATTTCACAAGCGTTTCCTGGAAATGCTCTTTTGATGCGTCCGCCCTGGGTCATCCGGACCAACCGTGCCTTCCGAAGGCTTTACTCCGAGCTCCAAGCTGGAGATCTCCTGCTCGGAAGATTGGCCATCAAAGTCCACGAAGAATATCTCTTCAGTGATCTTTTGGCCCGCGGCGTAGAGGCCTTTCCCCCTCTTCTGGCCCAACATTTGGCCCGGTCCAAGTGTTTTCAAGCCCAAGTCTTCCAAAATGAAATGGTCCCCCTTACCCAGGTCATCCGTGATCGACACGATTTGATCCGCGCGGTGAATCTCTATGGAGAATACGGCATCAAGCGGGTCGTCACCAAACAGAACCGCTTTAACTGTGGTCTAGGAATCCACCTCTGGGAAGACATCGAAATCCTCTACAATCAGGCCACTCTCGCGAGCGACTTCCCCTATCCTTTCGTCTTGCAACCCTTCCTTTCCGAAATCACAGACGTGCGCGTTGTAATCCTTGGTGATTATCTGGAAGCCTATGCCAGACGCAACCCTTACAACTTTCGCCACAACATCTTCTTTGGGGGAGAAGCCCGACCTTACACCCTCTCTCCGGAAGAACTTGCCTTTTGCCGGCGGATAATGGTCCGCGGACAATTTCCTTACGCCCATCTTGATCTCATGGTCACCGAAGAAAGGACCTATCTTTCCGAAATAAACCTGCGAGGAGGATTGAAAGGGGCTCAGATCGAAACTCAGGCCTATCAGGAAAAAATCAAAGCCCTCGAAGA
Source organism: uncultured Thermodesulfobacteriota bacterium (assembly GCA_964630855.1). Lineage (GTDB taxonomy): Bacteria > Desulfobacterota > Thermodesulfobacteria > Thermodesulfobacteriales > Thermodesulfatatoraceae > JAADCO01. The sequence continues at coordinate 65,203 of CAZVXP010000014.1, forward strand.
GTCCTTCCTTGAGGAATGGCTTTCACGACACCCTGGGGCTGAGATCAAGACTTGACCTCAAGAATTGAGAGCAAGTGTCCCATCTTGTCCTTCTTACACTTGAGATAACGGTAGTTTTCCCGCTGAGGACGAATTTCAATGGGCACCCTTTCTACCACCTCCAGCCCATAACCTGCTAGACCGATGATCTTCTTGGGGTTGTTGGTCATGAGGCGCATCTTACGCACTCCTAGATCCCTCAAGATCTGTGCTCCAATACCGTAATCGCGGAGATCCGCTTTGAATCCTAGGGCCTCATTGGCCTCCACCGTGTCTTTGCCTTGATCCTGAAGCACGTAAGCCCGAAGCTTGTTGAGAAGACCTATCCCCCGGCCCTCTTGCCGAAGGTAAAGGAGTACTCCACAACCTTCTTCACTGATCATTTCAAGGGCCCTCATAAGCTGGGGACCACAATCGCAGCGCAGGGAACCAAAAACATCCCCGGTAAGACATTCCGAATGCACCCGCACCAGCACTGGTTCTTCTGAAATCTCTCCCATCACCAGGGCCACATGAGTGAAGGGGTCAATGAGGTTGGTGTAGGCCAGGAGTTTGAACTCACCCCAGGGTGTAGGAAGGCGCGTCTCGACCTCACGTTTGACCAGACACTCGTTGCGTAGACGATAGGCAATCAGGTCCCGGATGGTGATGATCTTGAGTCCGTGTCTTTCGGCAAACTTCTCAAGATCTGGCATCCGAGCCATGGTACCGTCGTCGTTCATGATCTCACAGATTACGCCTGCTGGTTTGAGGCCGGCCAGCCGGGCCAGATCAACCGAGGCCTCGGTATGCCCAGCCCGTACCAAGACCCCTCCTTCCCGGGCACGGATGGGAAAGACGTGTCCCGGCGTAACGATGTCTTCCGGGCCACTCCTAGGGTCAATGGCCACTCGGATAGTGTGGGCCCGATCGTAGGCCGAGATGCCTGTGGTCACGCCATAGCGTGCTTCAATAGAAACCGTGAAAGCTGTGTCAAATCGGGTCCCGTGGCGTCGAGGCTGCAAAGGGAGCTGGAGGCGTTCTACGTCTTCTGGAGGCAGAGCCAGGCAAATGAGCCCTCGCCCGTATTTGGCCATGAAGTTGATAGCCTCCGGGGTTACCTTCTCTGCCGCCATCACAAGATCCCCTTCGTTTTCCCGGTCCTCGTCATCGGTGACGATGACCATCCTGCCCGCCCGGATATCTTCCAAAGCCTCTTCTATGCTGGCAACTGGCATCTCATCCTCCTAGACACCTAGATAGCGGCTACATTATACTCCGCTTCCCCCTCTCGCCTAGCGGGGGCCTTTTCGTTAAGCTTGCCTCATGTCACGAGATGCCGATCGGGTGGCCCGAGGGGCCCGTGCCGTGACCATAGCCGTAATGCTTAGCCGGCTCCTGGGCCTGGTACGGGAACAGGTATTGGCAGGCCTGTTTGGGGCCGGCCTCCAGATGGACGCCTACGTGGTCGCCTATCGGCTGCCGAACCTCTTGCGTGATCTACTGGCTGAAGGGGCCTTTGCCTCGGCTTTTGTCACCGTCTTCAGCCACACCAAAGAGAAAGAAGGCCTTGATCGGACATGGCAGCTGGCCAGCCGGGCCCTTTCGTGTCTGCTGGTCCTGGTCATCTTCATCGTGGTCCTGGGGGAGGCCCTGGCTCCGGTACTGGTCCGTCTTCTGGCCCCGGGATTTGTCTCAAATCCTGAAAAGCTCTCTTTGGCCATCCTCCTCACCCGAATCATGTTTCCATTTCTGGCCTTGGTAAGTCTTTCTGCTCTCTTCGGTGGAATGCTCAATACCTTCGGCCATTTCTTCGTACCGGCGGTCTCTTCCGCCTTCTTCAACCTGGTTTCCGTGGCCGTAGGGGTGAGTCTCTATTTCTGGCTGAAAACTCTGGGGATGCCGGAGATCATTGGCATGGCCACAGGTGTGCTAGCCGGTGGTCTGGCTCAAGGAGCCATCCAAATACCTCTTCTGCGGCAAATAGGTTTTCGTTTTCACTTTGCCCCGACCTTTCGGGACCCCGGAGTGCGTGAAATCTTCCGCCTCATGGGTCCTATGGTCATTGGCTTTTCTGCTATCCAGCTCAACGTTTTCGTAAACACCTATTTTGCTTCTCTCTGTCAGGAAGGAGCTGTTTCCTGGCTCTCTTACGCCTTTCGGGTCATGTACGTACCTCTAGGACTCTTTGGCGTGGCCCTTTCTCAGGCCTTACTACCAGTGGCAGCAGCCCAAGCCGCCCGTGGGACCTTCCATGATCTACGAAAGACTTACGTCTCCTCTCTCCTTATGGGCCTCTCTTTGGCCCTCCCTTCGGCGGTAGGGCTCATCACCCTCTCCGAACCCATCGTACGCCTCCTTTTTGAACGAGGTCGTTTTGGCCCGTTCGATACCCAGCAAACCGCCCTGGCCCTGGCCCTCTTTTCCCTTAGCCTACCAGCTTATGCCACTACCAAAGTCACCACGCCGATCTTCTACGCTTTGAAACGCCCCCGGGTGCCCATGCTCTCAAGTTTCCTCTCTCTAGGGGTCAACCTCCTCGTAGTCCTCTCAAGCCTTGAGGCCCTAGGATTCCGGGCTGTAGCTCTAGCCACGGCCCTGGCCATCATCACCCAGGCCTTCTTTCAGGTAGCCATCCTTTACCAGATCCTAAAGGGCTTTCCCCTCGGCAGATTGCTCTCAGGGGCCACCCGTCTGTTGCTCTGTACCCTTGCCATGGGTACCGCGGCCTTTTTCCTAGAAAAATTCCTCGAACCACTCTCTGGTGTGAAACTCCTCCTCTCCCTGCTTGCCGGCATCCTATTCTGCGCTGTCTTTTATTTCGTTCTTTCAGCCATACTGGGCCCCAAGGAAGCCCTCTATCTCCTCCGATCTTTCAAGAAATGGTCCCGCAGAAAATAAAGGCTTGCCAAAAAAGGGAAGTTTTGTGTTACAATTAGCCAAGGCTCAGGGTTTGATACCTTGAGGCCGGCCTCCATAGAAGGGAAAGGCTAACGCCTTTCCCTTATTTTTCTTCCAGGAAGCGCAGAAAAAGGGTCACCAGCTCCTCTTCAGGCTCACAAGAGCACTTCTCCCGCACGAAAGCCCGAAAAAGTTCCTCTGGCCCCAGCTCTCGCCCCATCAGACGGGGCTCCTCTCTTTCAGGAAACTCGAAACGCAAGCCCAGGAGACGACCCCGATAAGCCTCTTTCAGACTGGCGATAGTTTCTGGGCCAAGATTCAGAGCCGGAAAGCGCAGGAAAACCAGACTTTCCTCCCAAAGAGGGGCCTCCCTTAAGGCCTCTTCCGGACTTTCGAAATAAAGTTCTTTTACCTCCGGGCGACGGCGGAGGGGACGAAAGGAAAAACCGCTCTGTCTCCAGAGGACAATCCCCTTTTCTTGCCCAATTTCACACAAGTCAAACGGAAAAAGAGAGCCCGCGTATACAGGTTTGCCCAGTTCCTGGAAACGATGCAAATGACCCAAAGCGGCATAATCCAGCGCCGAAGAGAAATATTCAAGTGGCACGTGTTCCAAACCTCCCAAGAACAAACGCTCCGAACCGCCGGCCTGGCCTCCCTGGGTCCAAAGGTGTGCGATTAAAAAGAAATGGTCCGCTGTAAAAGGAGGTTCCGCAGAAAGAAAAGAAGACAGTCTCCTCTGGTAGGCTTCACCCGCCAGCTGCCATCTCACTTCTGAGGGATAGGGCAAGACCCTTAAGGCCACGGTCTGACGGTGTTCCTTGAAATGGACCCGAAAAAAGCCCTCCCTCACTTCGAGACGGAAATAGGAAGTCTCTTGCACGCCGGGGAAGGGATCTTCTTCTGGACGGGCTACCAGGACAATTCCATCGAGACCCTCCATGAGAGGCCGCGGCACCTCAAATTTCTCCGGAGCATCGTGGTTACCCGCACAAACCACCACTAAACGACGTCCTCCGGCTGCCAGTCGTACCAATGTACGATAAAAGAGCCTCTCTGCTCGAAAAGGGGGGTTGTAAGTATCAAAAACATCTCCCGCCACCAAGACCAGATCCACCTCTTCCTGTTCGGCTATTTCTACCAGTTCTTCCAGGAGTTGTTCCTGGATGGAAAGCAGAGAGAAATCACTGTGGCGAAAGGTTTTACCTAAATGCCAATCTGCTGTGTGGAGGACAGTGAGCATCTCGGCTAATCTTAACTCCAAAAAATCAAAAGGGGCAGGTCTTGATTCGGCCCTATCGCAACGGGGTGAGGATAGAGGTTTGGATCCAACCGCGGGCCAGCCGTGACGAAATCGTTGGCCCTCAGGGAGAAGTTCTCAAAATAAGGCTCAAAGCCCCTCCTGTGGAGGGCAAGGCCAACCAAGCCCTGATACGTTTCCTGGCCAGGGTCTTCGGAATCCCCAAACGTCGAATAGAAATCCTTTCCGGACTTACCTCTCGCCGAAAAAGCATTTATATTTCCGGCGTGGAACCAGAAGAAGCTTCCAGGACCCTTGGAGTTCAAACGGAATGACCAAACCTGAAGAAGCCAAAGCCATCCTTTTTGATATGGATGGGGTCGTACTGGACAGCATGCCTTGGCACGTGAAGGCCTGGCAGGAGGCCTTTCGGGAATTTGGGCTCGAGGTTCCAGAAGAAGCACTATATCTTCACGAAGGGGCCATCGAGGTCGAGTCCTCACGCCGAATATTCGAAGAACAGGGGGTCTCTCCTACCAAAGAGCTCTTCCGGGCGGTGCTAAAGCGGCAAAGAGAATTGTTTCGTCAAAAGTACTGGCCCTTTGTGCGACCCTTCCCGGAAATACCAGATTTGTTGGCCGAGCTACGACGCCAAGGCCGACGCCTGGCCCTGGTCACCAGCTCTCACCGAGAGATACTCGAGGAGATCCTGCCCCGCGAGTTGCAGCGTCTTTTCCATTTCATTCTCACCGGAGACCAGGTACGCCGGCGCAAGCCCCATCCCGAACCCTATCTCTTGGCCAAAGAGAGGCTCTCTGCCCCCAACAACGGAACCCTGGCCGTGGAAAATGCCCCGGCTGGCATTCGATCTGCCAAGAGCGCCGGGCTTTTTTGCATTGCCCTCATGACAACGCTGACTTCCCAGCATCTTAAAGAAGCAGATCTTGTCTTACCCTCGCACCAAGAACTATATCGCCTCCTTACCGGTGGACGGGAAAACTGATGCTCAACCTGGCCGAAGCCCCAGCTTATTTCGAGCGCTATCGGGAAATCATCCCGGATTTCGAAGAGTTTCTCGCACACCTGAAAAGGCCTCTTCCTCTTTATTTCCGACTTAACGAACTCAAATGCCCTGATCCAGAAATCGTTTTGAAAGGCCTGGCTCGTCAGGGAGCCCAAGCCGAGCCCGTACCCCAGATTCCAAACTTCTATCGTGTAGAACCTCGGACCTTTCCGCTGGGGAATACCGAAGAATATTACTTGGGATACATCTATCCCATGACCTTGAACAGCGCCCTTCCAGTAATAGCCCTTGATCCAAGACCTGGAGAAATAATCCTTGACATGTGTGCTGCTCCTGGAAGCAAAACCACCCAGATCGCCCAACTCACCAAGGATCAGGCGGTAATAGTGGCCAATGACCGCCGGCTGGACCGTCTTACCGCCTTGGTGGCCAATCTCAAACGGCTGGGTGTAGCCTGCGCCCTCACAACCCTTTACCGGGGAGAGGAGTTTCCTCATGGCATACCCTTCGACAAGGTTCTGGTAGACGCCCCCTGTTCAGGGGAAGGTCGTTATCGGCAGGGTTACGAAGGAGAACTCCTCTACCAAAAAGAAGGGCGCACCAACTTGCCAGCCATTCAGAAAGGACTTCTGGTGAGGGCCTTTGACCTGGTACGGGTAGGAGGAGTGGTGGTCTATTCCACTTGCACCATCAATCCGGATGAGAACGAATTGGTGGTGGACTATCTGCTACGCAAACGCCAGGGGCGCCTCCTAGAATGTCTCTATCCCCAACCCCATCATCCCGGGCTCACCGAATGGGAAGGCAAGGTACTCCATCCCGATCTCAAAAAAGCTGCCCGGTTCTTTCCTCACGAGACAGATTCGGTAGGATTTTTCGTGGCCAAGATCGAGAGGCTCCTGTGATGGCAAAGAGGGCGCGACGCAAACGTATTCACCAACAGGCAGTTTGGCCCCGTACCGTCTCCCTGGAAGAGAGACAAGAAGTCCTCTCCTTTTGGGAAGAGAGGTTTGGCATCCCTTCGGAAACCTTCCAGCCCTATCTCCTCTTGGCTACGGCCAAGAACTACTGGCTCTTCATCAAACCTCCAGACCTCAAAGCCCTTCAAGGTCTGCGGGTCCAGACCGTTGGACTCCTCTTCACTCGCAAGGTCTCCCGATGGTTAAAACCCACCTCCACCGCTTTGCAGCGCTTCGGTCACCTGGCCACCAAAAACGTCGTCCATCTCCAGCCTGCTGAGCTCGACCGCCTCCGCCGCGAAAGGAAGATTCCCTACGATGCCTCTGTCGAAGAAGGCTACGTGGTGATTTCCTGTGAAGGTAAGGTCTGGGGTTGTGGATTCTATACCCCGGGCAAGCTCATCAGTTATCTTCCATAAAAGAGATGGCTCGTCTCCTGCGCTGGCAAGAGAAAGAAGAGACCATAAAAGAGGTGCTATCCGCCCTAAAAGAGGGGCTCGTAGTGGCCATTCCCACTGAAACCTTCTACGGATTGGCCGTAGACCCCAAAAACGAAGAGGCCCTGCGCCGTCTTTTCCACTTGAAACGTCGTCCAGAAGAAAAGCCCGTGCTCCTTCTCATCGGAGACCTCAAAGACCTGGAAGACCTGGTGAGTAATGTTCCGCCCCTGGCCAAACGCCTGATGAGGCGTTTCTGGCCCGGGCCCCTTACCCTAGTCCTACCTTCCAGGGAAGGCTTACCCCGCTTTCTTACCGCTGGTACAGGAAAGATAGCCGTTCGCCTGAGTCCTCACCCGGTGGTTCGGTGTCTCACGCAACGTTTTGGCCCACTCACTGGCACCAGTGCTAATCCCAGCGGAACGCCACCAGCCAGAAGCGCCTCGGAAGTGAAACGTCTCCTTCCAGGCGTTGACCTCATCGTTGACGCCGGAAAGACCGGCGGAAAACGTCCTTCCACCATCCTAGAGGTGAGTGGGGACACTCCTCGTCTTTTGCGAGAGGGGGAAATAAGCTGGACTGAACTAGAGCGGGTTCTTCGGGAGGAGGATGCGTAAGAGACCTTCCTCAAAGACCGCTTCAGCTCCTTCCGCGGTAACCGGCACAGGAAGCTCGATCAGACGTTCAAACGGACCATATTCTCCCTCAAGCTGATAGACCCGGGCCTTCACAGGCAGGGTCCGATAGCCTTTTACATAAAGATAACGTCCATCGAGTCGAATCTCGAAGCTCTCTCTCTGCGCCCCCGGACAAGCCACCAGGACCAACAGGGCCTGGGGGATTTCAAGGATGTCAACCGTGGGGACCCAGAAACCTTCAGCCGGTACGCAATGAAAAGTTTGCCAGAGGAGATGCTCAAGACGCGAAAGGGAAGGGCGCTTTAACCGGCCCAACCCTTCAGCCAAGAGGATACGGATAATGGCCATTTCCTCCCCTCCTAAAGGACTCCGGCCCTCGGGGGGCAAACGGGGTCATAACCCGACCAACGATAGCGGAAGACTCCCACGCTTCCTGGCAGGAGCCCATAATGATCATCCTTAGAGAGAAAGTAAAGTCCGGTTAAACCCCTGACAAGACCCGCTTGTTCCAGCCCCCGAGACCAATAGGCATACCCTGCCCGGAGGGCTCCGATCTTTACAAAAAGGAAAGCGTCCGCAAAGGCTGCCAGGACCGGATCTCTTAAAAAATCAAATCTCTGGCGAAAGGCCTGATAGAGAACAGAGATTTGAGGATCAATCGGTGCCGCGTCTCCGGCCAGAAAGGCGGCTCCCACGAACGGGCGCCCGTAAAGCCCGGCTTCTCGACGCAAGAAACCCTCCCAGGCCACCTGATGGGAAAAAAACACTGGCAAATTGAGGGCTTCCTGAGAAAGATTACGGGCCACTATGGCTGAAGAGCGTGGGGGAGCCCAACAGACCACAGCTTCACAGGAAAGCAGGGCTCGAAGATGGACGGTCACATCGGTGTCATGGGTACCAAAGTAGCGTTTGGCTACGATCTTTATAGCATATTCTGTAGCGTAAGCCGTGAGCCATCTCTCACCCTCCCGTCCAAAGGCGTCGTTGGTCAGCAGGAGACCTATACGGTGAAATCCCTGGCGTTGAAGACAACGATAGATGACCTTCACCGCCATCCTGGAACTTAAACCCGTACGAAAAACCGGTCCTATGGGTTCCCGAAGATACTTTATGGGATTGATCTCTCCGGTGGTGATAACCACGGGGATTTTGAATTTCTGGGCTGCTTGGTAGAGATGGGAAGCTCCGGCGGGGTTGAAAGGGCCGATGATGGCTCCGACTCCGTCGAAAAAGGCCTCCTTGACCAGTTTGGACACCCGAGAAGGTTTGGCCTTGGAATCGTAGAAACGCAAATCAAAGTGGAGACCATGACGGAGGTAGAAGCGTTGGTTGAGTTCGAGTAAAAAGGCCCGGATGGCCTCCCCTCTCTGAGCCTCTTTCCCAGAAAGGGGCAGGATGATCCCGATCCTGAGGCCCGCTTGAACTGGAAGCTGCCAGAAGAAAAGACAAACTATGAAGAGCAAAAGGAACCGCACGGACCTATTTTTTCAGTCTGGCCAGGTATTTGCGGGCCAAACGGGCTTGTTCGGTGCGGGGATAGCGACGAACGAGCTTTTTGAAAACAATGGCCGCAGCCTCAGTATCTCCCAGGCGCAAAAAGGCCAAACCCTGTTTGAGGAGAGCCGCTGGCACCTTGGAACTCTTGGGAAAGTCGTCAATAACCTTTTGGTATTGAAGGATGGCCTCCTCATAAAGCTTCCGCTGATAGAGACATTCCCCTATCCAGAAAGTAGCGTTGGCCGCTCGTTTGCCTTTGGGATATTTGCGCAAATACTCTTCAAAAAGGGCCTGGGCCTCGTCATATCTCTTCTGGCGATAAAGCTCCAGGGCCTTTTGATAGAGTTGTTCATCCGAAGGAGATTCCTCGGCCCTGGCTGCTTTTTTGGAAGAAGTCTGAGTCTTGGTCAGGGCCGCCTCGATCCTGGCCAGACGTTCCAGGACCTCGCTTTGAAACTCCCTGAAAGCCGCCCGATCCTGACTCTGGAGATAAGAAAGTTGTTCAAGCTGACCGTTCAGACGCAGCTGTTCTGCCTGGAGCTTATCAATCTCGGCTGCCAGCTCGGCTTGCCTGGCGGCCACGGTCTCCACCCTTTCGGAACTCTGGGCCCCTTTCGCCGTCAACTCTTTGGAAAGCTTGGCTACCTCCTTCTCAAGGGCTGAAAGTCTCTTTTCCAGCGCGTCAACCCGGGTGTTGAGGGTATAAACCTGGCCGTGGAGATACTCCACTTCCTGCTGATCAGCAACGCATCCCCACAGCAGGGGAATCAGAAGGAGGGGGAAAAACTTCATCCAACGCATAGCTCCTATCTAGCCGTGGCTTAGGGGAACGTCAAGTTCGAAGAGTACCTATCAATTCCTTGAGGTTTTGTACTCCTAGGGCGACCAGAAAAGATGGCAAATCTGAAAGAATCTTTCCCGGGGCTTCGGGATCAAGCAAAGTGGCAGTTCCCACTTGAACGGCTGCTGCACCGCACAGGAGGTATTCCACCACGTCTGAAGCCGAAACTATCCCTCCACAACCGATAATGGGGGCCTGAAAAAGGCGATATAACTCGTGGACGAGACGCAAAGTAAGGGGCTTGATAGCCGGGCCAGAAAGACCGCCTGTGCCTCGAGAAAGCACGGGGCGGCGCTGGAAAACATCCACCGCCAAGGCCGGATAGGTGTTAGCCACGGTCAAGGCCGAAGCCCCGGCCGAAAGGGCCGCCTCAGCCACCTCCCGCACAGGTCCCACCGGGGAGAGCTTGACCACCACAGGGAAAGGACTCAAGCGTACCAGCTCCTCGACCAGTCTCTTCACCGACCCGGGATCCTGACCAAACTGAAGCCCTCCCTTCTCCACGTTGGGACAGGAGATGTTCACCTCCAGAGCCGAAATTTTTTCTTCTCGCAGACCTTCGGCCACCCGGAGATAGTCTTCCAGGCTTTCACCAAAGATATTCACCAAAATGGGGACCCCATAAGCCTCAAGACGTGGCAGGAACTCCTGCCGAAAGGTCTCAAGACCGGGATTTTCCAGACCAATGGCGTTGATCAGACCACAGGGAGTTTCTGCCAGACGGGGAGGGGGATTACCTGCCCGGGGTTCAAGAGAGAGACCTTTGGTCACCAGCCCTCCCAAGCCAGAAAGGTCAAGATAGGAATCCAGACCTTCCCCGAAGCCCCAAGTACCAGAGGCCAGGAGAATCGGATTCTTGAAGGAGAGAGGGCCCACGTGGGTTGAAAGATCCATGTAACCATTTAAAACGCTTTTCAGGGGCTGGTCCAGCACCTTTTTCCCGAAGACAACCGGAGTTAAGGTAGGAACATGGGTCTTTACGAAATCCTCAAAGCCGAATCTCCTCTCAGCTTTGCCCGTTATATGGAGTTAGCCCTCTACCATCCGGAGTTTGGTTACTACGCACGGGCCCCAAAGATCGGCCGCAAGGGGGACTATTTTACAGCTCCGTCAATCCATCCGGTCTTTGGGGCAGCGGTGGCTTCTCAAATAATGGAGATCTGGCACCTCTTGGGGCAGCCCGAAGATTTCGTGATCTTAGAAGCCGGAGCCGGAGAGGGCTACCTTGCCCTCGACATCCTGGAATACCTTGCCCTACAAGACTGGAAACCTAGGTATTATCTCCTCGAACCCTTTTCTTCCAATCGACTCCGCCAGGAAGAGACCCTGGAAGCCCATCTTGACCGGATAACATGGTTCAAAGATTGGAAGGAAGTGCCAGCCTTTACAGGGGTCTTCGTTTCAAACGAACTCTTTGACGCTTTTCCCGTACACCTGATAGAAAAGACAGCCGAAGACCTCAAAGAGGTTTATGTAATCTTTGATCGAGGAGCCTTTGAGACCTTCGGAGGGCTTTCCTCACCCGAGATCCTGGAACGGGTGTTCCCGTATGCTTCATGGTGGCCCGAAGGTTACCGAACCGAAGTGTGTCTGGCCTATGAACCATTTCTAAAGGAACTGGCCAAACGCCTGATCAAAGGGGCCCTTCTTACCTTTGATTACGGCTATTCCCGAGCAGATTACTATCATCCCGACCGGTTTCGCGGCACCTTGTTGGCCTTTCATCGACACCAGGTGATAGAAAACCCCTATCTTCACCCAGGGCACCAGGATCTTACGGCCCACGTAGACTTCACCAGTCTCAAAGAAATCGGAGAGCGGTATGGTCTGGTAAGTCTGGGATTCACTACACAGGCCGCCTTTCTGGTGGGACTGGGGGTAGAGAGACTTCTCGCGGAAATTGGTCGTACCAGCCAACGTGATACCGAAGCCCTGAAACTCTTGCTCCTTCCCCAAGGTCTTGGGATGAGTCATTGGGTCCTGCTTCAAGCCCGCGGTCTTCCTCTTGAAACCAGGTTGAGAGGATTTTCCCTGAGCAACCGCCTGGGGCTGCTTGAAGGATGAGAACCAGAGACCTCCTGGCCTTTGGGGAGGAAATCCTCAAGAAAGCCGGCCTCTCAAAAGAGGAAGCCCGCCGCGAAGCCCTTCTCACACTGGGCCATCTCCTCGAAAAGCGCCCCCTTGAGGTCTACCTCGTGCCGGAAGTCTCAGAGGAGACGGCCTCCCGTTTGCTATCCATTTTAAAAAAGAGGGCGCAAGGGGTCCCTCTGGCCTATCTCTTGGGAGAGGTCGAATTCTTCGGTCGGCGATTTTTGGTCTCTTCTGGGGTCCTCATTCCTCGCCCTGAAACCGAAATATTGGTGGAGAGCGTCCTGAAACACCTTCAAAAGGGGCCTCTGCTTGAGCTCGGAGTGGGTTCAGGATGCGTTTCCCTTACCCTGGCCCTTGAAGCCCCGGAGCTTGAAATCTTCGGGGTGGAAAAAAGCCACAAGGCCCTTCGGGTGGCCCTTGAAAACCGAAAGCGGTGGGGACTCGAAAAGAAGGTCCACTTCGTCCTTGGAGATTGGTTGACCCCGTTCAAGAAAAGGCCGTTCTTTAAGGCCGTGGTAAGCAATCCGCCTTACGTGGCGGAGGAAGAATGGCCTTTTCTGCCTCCAGAGGTCAGGGAACACGAACCCCGAGAGGCCCTGGTCGGTGGAAAAAAGGGGCTTTCCTTTATTAAACGCACCTTAAAGGAAGCCCCTGCCTTTCTCATCCCCGGGGGGTTTGTCTTCCTGGAAATCGGTTATCAACAGCGAAAATCAGTAGAAGAACTGGCCTTGCAACTGGGATATCGATGTTTGTGGATACAAGATCTCCTGGGACACGCTCGAGTGTTGGTGGCACGCCTCAAAGCCGACCCCGAGCTTTCTTACGAATAACGTTTTCGTAAGTCCAACGATCGAGGATCTCTTGCCTTTCTTCAAGAGAAAGACGGGGAGTTTCATAGAGACCAGCCTCCACCCTTTGCCTCTCGGCTTCGTAAAGTATTACCGCCGTAGCCACGGAAACATTCAGACTCTGGACCATGCCATACATCGGGATCTTGACGATGAGATCCGCCTCCGCCCTCACCACCTCAGAAATTCCCTCCAGCTCATGACCCACCACGATCACCGTAGGACGGGTGTAATCTACCTCACGGAAATGAACAGTCTCTGGGAAGAGACCAGTAGCCACGATTTGGAAACCCTTGGCTTTCAAGCGCTTGAGCCCCTCAGCTACGTCTTCTTCCCGGTGTAAAACAAGCCATTGATGGGCCCCACGGGTTACGGCGTCGTTGATAGGAAGTTCACCTTCATGGAAGTAATGCACGTGGAGTACACCCACAGCGTCGGCGGTACGCAGGATAGCGCTCACGTTATGATAGTTGACCACGCGTTCCATGAAAACACGCAAATCCGGCTGTCGCTTGTCTAGCACAGCGTTGATCCGGGACAACCTGGATTCAACCACCAAATGCTCTTTCATAATCTCTGGAGCGAAGTTTAAGTTTTTTAGGAGCAGGCGCAACATCTGGGGATCAAATGGGGTAAACTGAAAATATGCCTCGTATCAAGGTCCTGCCAGAAGAGATTGCCCGCAAGATCGCTGCGGGAGAGGTCATTGAAAGACCCGCCTCGGTGGTAAAGGAGCTTGTGGAAAACGCCTTCGATGCCGGGGCCAGCAGAATAGAGATCGACATCGAAGACGGTGGGCTATCTCTCATCCGGGTCCGAGACGACGGCCATGGTATGGAACCCGAAGATCTCAAACGCTGCTATCTCCCACACGCCACCAGCAAGATCTCAAACGAAGAAGACCTTTTGCGTATCAGGACTTGGGGTTTTCGGGGTGAGGCCCTTTCTGCCATAGCCGCAGTCTCCCGTCTAACCATTTCTTCCCGCGCAGAAGGGGCTCTTCTTGGAGCCCGATTGCAAGTAGCCTTTGGACGGGAGGTCTCATTCCGGGAATGCGGTCATCCCCGCGGAACAATAGCCGAGGTGAGAGACCTCTTCGAGAACGTGCCTGCTCGAAAGGCCTTTCTCAAAGGACCACGGGCCGAGGGGAGTCGCATTACCGAGACCGTAAGATTCCTCTGTCTGGAAAACCCCAACGCCGACCTACAATTGAAGAGCAAAGGTCGTCTCAATCTGAGGTATGAAAGAAAAGAGGGACGTCGAGGTGTCTTGGCCTCCCTGACAGGCCTTTCCGCCGAAGACCTCCGTGAAGAAAGAATCGAAAAGGATCCTTATCAGCTGGAGATCATCCTCTCCTCCCCTGACTTTTCCTTTCCTACCACTCGACACTTTTATTTCTTGGTGAACAACCGGATAATAAAAGATAAAATCCTTCTCTCCGCCTCCCTGGAAGCGCTATCTGGGATCTTCACTCGGGGAAATTACCCGGCTTTGCTCCTCTGTCTCCTCCTGCCACCGGAAATGGTGGACGTAAACGTCCACCCCAGCAAAGCCGAAGTCCGTTTCCGTCAAGAAAGGGAGGTCTTTCGTCTGGTGCGGGAAAGCCTGGCCGAGCTCTTGAAACCAAGGGTCAGGGTCCCCCTTTCACCATTTACCGTTTCCGAAGAGGACCTTCCTCTCCACGGAGCTCCGGCAGAAGAAGCGGTCCCTTCTGAAAGGTTCTGGGAAACGACAAAAGTAGCAGAACCTCTTCCCCTTTATCATTCTACAAAAAAGGGCATTCGGGCCATCGGCCGCCTGGGAGAAGAATTCTTCCTCTGCGAAAACCCTTCCGGACTCCTTATCCTGGATTTTCATGCCGCCCACGAACGCCTGCTTTTTGAAAAGATGCGAGAGTCTTACGAAAACCAGGGGTTAGCCTCCCAAAAATTACTCTGGCCCGTGCCTCTTACGCTTTCCGCCGAGGCTATGGAACGTCTGGAAACCCACCGCCCCTTTTTCGAGCGTCTGGGATATCGTTTTGACCAGATTGGACCTCAAGAAATCATGGTACGTGCCGTTCCGTCCCTCCTCGGTGAGGAAGCCCTGAAGACCTTACAGGAAATCCTGGAAGAAGTAATTGTCCGCGAACCGGAGCAAATCCTTCACGAAACCCTGGCCCGCCTGGCCTGTCAGGCGGCACGCAAAGCCGGAGAACATCCTTCAGCACCAGAAATAGAAGAACTAGTCACGGAACTTGAGAGAAAAAACCTCCAAACCTGTCCCCATGGCAGACCTCTTTTCTGGGAGATCAGCCTTGAAGAGATCCGAAAGCGATTCGGACGGCTATAAATTTTCCATTCCCCTGATCGCTGTGGTGGGACCCACCGGAGTGGGGAAGACCGAAGTAGGCATCTATCTAGCTGAGCATCTCCAGGGAGAGATTGTGAACTTCGATTCTGTTCAAGTCTATCGTTATCTGGATATTGGTACTGCCAAACCCACTCCAGAAGAGAGAAAGAGGGCCGCGCATCATCTGGTGGACTTCCTCGAACCCGACGAAGAGTTCAACGCTGCCCGCTTCGTCTCCATGGCAGATCAAGTGATCGCAGACCTGTGGAAAAGGGGCAAACAACCGATCCTGGTCGGGGGTACCGGACTCTACCTCAAGGCCCTGTTGCACGGACTCTTCGAGGTAGGGGATGTCTCCGAAATCAGAGAAAGGCTTCGAGCTCGCCTCAAGAACCAAGGACTGGCCATACTTTACGAAGAACTCAAACGCCTCGATCCGGAGACAGCGGCCAAGCTACCCCCCACGGACCGGGTACGCATCACCCGCGCCCTTGAAGTCTATTACGCCACGGGAAAGCCCTTTTCCGTCCTCGCCCGGGAACACGCCTTTGCCGAAAGGCGATATCCCTGTCTAAAGATCGGCCTGAGCATGTCTCGAGAGGAACTCTACCGGCGACTTGATGTCCGGGTGGATAGGATGCTAGCCACCGGGCTTCTCGATGAGGTTAAGCGCCTCCTTGAAATGGGATTTTCCCCTCAGCTCAAACCCCTAAGGGCCATTGGTTACCGACACCTAATAGCCTATCTGAAGGGTGAGATCACCTTCGAAGAGGCCGTACGACAGATGAAAAGAGACACAAGACATTACGCCAAACGGCAATTGACCTGGTTTCGGGCCGATCCAGAAGTCATTTGGTTCCGTCCCGAAGAAAAAGAAAAGATCCTGATCGAGGCCCGAAGATTCCTGGCCCGCTTCCCTAAGCCGCAGCTTTCTCATGGGCCTTCTGCAAATGATAGGCCCGAATAAAGGGATCTATGTCTCCATCCAGTACCGCTTCCACGTTGCCAATCTCCACCCCGGTACGATGGTCCTTTATCAAGCGGTAAGGATGCAACACGTAGGAACGTATCTGGCTCCCCCAAGCGATCTCCTTCTTCTCACCGTAAAGCTTTTGCCGCTCCTCTTCTCTCTTGCGCCGCTCGAGTTCATAGAGTCGGGACTTCAGGATAGCCAGGGCTATGGCCTTGTTGCGATGTTGTGAACGCTCGTTCTGACACTGGACCACGATACCCGTAGGGAGATGGGTAATACGTACCGCGCTTTCGGTCTTGTTCACGTGCTGGCCACCGTGACCGCTGGCTCGCATGGTCTCGATCTTGAGGTCTTCGGGACGAATTTCGATCTGGATGTCTTCGTCTATCTCAGGAATGACGGAAACCGAAGCAAAAGAGGTATGACGCCGACCACTGGCATCGAAGGGGGAGATGCGCACCAGACGGTGAATGCCGGACTCGGCCTTGAGATGACCATAAGCATAAGGCCCTTCCACGATAAAGGTAACAGACTTGATCCCGGCCTCTTCTCCGGGCAGAAGATCAATGACCCGGGTGCGAAAACCCTTTTTCTCCGCCCAGCGGAGGTACATCCGCAGGAGGATTTCCACCCAATCCTGGGCCTCCGTACCTCCAGCCCCGGCATGAATGGTGACAATGGCGTTGGAGGTATCGTGCTCCCCGGAAAGAAAGAGCTTTATCTCCTCTTCCTCCACACGCGATACAAGCCTTTTCAGGCGCTCGTCTACCTCGTGGAGGGTCTCTTCGTCTTCTTCCTCCAGACCAAGTTCCAGGAGGACCTTGGTATCTTCAAAATCCCTTTCAAGCTCTTCCCACGAAGAGAGAAGATCCTCCAGCCGGGCCCTTTCTCGCATCACATCTTTGGCTTCCGGACGATCCCAGAAGCCGTCTTTGACCATTTCTTGCTCAAGTTCTTCGAGACGCTTCTTCTTGCCTTCGGGATCAAAGACACCTCCTTAAGGCGGAGATACGCTCCTCAAGCCTCTCAAGGCGAGACTTGAGCTCCGCAGGGTTCAAGGCCACAGCTTTCCGATTGACCTTTGCTTCCAGATAACGTTTCATTTCTTCCCCCTTCGAAAAAGTTTTTCGGCCAGCAAGAAAATGGTTATAAGCACACAAAAGCCCGCCCAGAGATCCCCCAGGCGGGTGTACCAACTAAAATATGCAAGATGATGGGCCTCGACACAAGGGGTTAAAGTCTCTTCCAGTGGAGTGGCCTGCTTTATCCGACCCCAAGGATCGATGAGGCCACTGATACCCGTATTTGCCACCCGCAAGAGATAACGTCTGTTCTCCACCGCCCTGAAGACCGCCTGGACGAAGTGCTGATAAGGACCTGCCGAGCGGTTGAACCAGGCGTCATTAGTGGCCACAAGCAAAAGGGTAGCCCCTTGACGCACTTGTCGGCGGGCCAGGTCAGGAAAAACACTCTCAAAACAGATGAGCGGCCCCAGGACCCTTCCCGGGCCGAGTAGTAGTGGGTTCCCAGCAGGCCCCGGAGAATAGTCACCTGAAGCCACAGCGAAAGTCCGCAAAAATGGAAACCACTCTTCAAGGGGAATGAACTCTCCAAAGGGCACCAGGTGCTGCTTGTCGTAAAAGGAGATCACCCGACCGTCATCCACTAGAAAAAGGCTGTTGTGGATCAAAGGTTTTTGGGACCTAAGACCCAAACGGGGTGCCCCGAGAACCAGAGGCACTCCATGTTCCTTTTGCCAGAGCAGGACCTCGTTTGAGAGGCTATCCAATGGAAAGAAAAACGGCAGGGCTGTTTCGGGCCATAGGATAAGGCTGGGTTGCCGAACAAGCACCCGGCTGGAAAGAGAAAAATAGCGGGCCAGGATCTGGCGTCTTCTCTCAGGCTGCCATTTCAATTCCTGAGGCACATTTCCCTGGATGAGGGCGGCTTTTTCAAAAGGACCTTCCGGCCAAACGGTCCCCAGGCGAAAAAAACCGTAAAGCAAGACTGAGACAAAGAGCAAAAGACCGAGGAAGGCCGTTTTCCCCCAGCCTTCTTTCCGTTTCAAGGAAACAAAGAAGAGATAATTAGCCAGGACCACCAGGTAGGAAACCGCATAGATTCCACCAAGATCTGCCACTTGAATGAGAGGGAGGAAGCGGTATTGAGTGGCTCCTACAAACCCCCAAGGAAAACCGTAAAAGAGCTTTCCACGCAGGAATTCTAAGGCCACGAAGAGGGCTGGAAAGAAAAAGAGTCCTTTCGCGTCAGCCTCTAGCAGCCCCAGGTATCTGGCCAGGTAACCGCACGCTCCAAAGTAGAGAGCAAGATAGGCCGCAAGGAGACCCAAAGTCCCCAGAGCTGCAGGCCATGGCAGCCCTCCAAAGGTCGTCATCACTGGCACGAGCCAGTAGAGCAAAACCAAAAAATAAGAGAAACCAACTAGAAAAGAGGAGGTAAAGACTCTTTCTTTGGTGGAAGCAAGTATGAATAGCCAGGGAAGCAGCGCCCCGAAAGCCAGAGGGCCCAGGTCCCATTTGGGATGAGCCAGGGCCAACAATACTCCACTCCAAAGGGCCCCGAGGAAGACTTTCATGTTTCTTCTTCAAGTTTGCGAAAGCGCAGGCGCCTGATTCGCCGATTGTCTGCGGAAAGGATTTCCACCTCAAGCCCGTTGAACTGGAAGTACTCTCCGGCCTGGGGAATACGTCCGGTCTGGGCGATAATGAATCCTGAAAGGGTTTCGTAAGGGCCTCTTGGTAATTTCAAGCGGAGAAATTTTTCCAGATCATCAAGCCTCACCGTGCCTTCGGCCAAGAACCAACCGTGACTGTCCCGTGGGAACCACGGCTCTTCCTCCCCGAGGATCTCCATAAAGATGTCTTGCAAGGTGATAAGCCCTGAAAGGACCCCGCTTTCATCGATGATGAGGGCGAATTGCTCCCTTCTCTGACGAAATTCTCGGAGGAGGTCACGTAATTTCTTGGTTTCTGGCACGATGTAAGCCTCCCGACAAACCGCCTTCAGGGCCACCTGATTCCCCTGGCGACAAAAACGGAGAAGATCTTTGACATGGATGACCCCTACCAGGTTGTCCAGATCCTTCTCGTAAGCTGGATAACGCGTGTGAGGACGGGCATTGATTAAAGAGACGATCTCTTCAAAGGGCCTGGTGATCTCAATGCCAACAATGTCTTTGCGAGGGACCATGACTTCCCGCACCGGAACATTGCGAAACTGGAGGATGTTAACAATCATCTCCCCTTCTTCTGGGGAGATGAGCCCTTTTTCCTCTCCTTCGTCGAGAAGTTCCGTGATCTCCTCGGTAAATTCTTCGACTTCTTCCTCAGGAGACTTACCAAAGATCTCTTTAAGGGCCTTAAAGAGGGAGGGTTTGTCTTCTGACACTAAAGTTTCAACCTCCAGGAAGGTTTTTAAAGATGAGAGAAATATAGCGGAAATCTCACTTTTATACCAAGTCCTACCAAGGAAGGTTGACAGTTTTCCCCCTTCGGGTTAGCTTTTGGTGCAAAAGCTACGTGGGGCCGTAGCTCAGTTGGGAGAGCGCGTGAATGGCATTCACGAGGTCGAGGGTTCGAGTCCCTCCGGCTCCACCAGACGAGTTTAAAAATGGCCCGTCCAGAACTGATCAAAAACATTCCTCGAGAGCAGAGGCTTTCCCGCCTGGCCCCCGAAAACGAAGTCATCCTGAAAACCACCAAAGAGATCGTTGTCAAGTTTATCGAGATGGGTCGTTGCTCACCGGGTACCTTTGAAGAAGTCTTCAAACTGGTCTTCCGAACCATCAAAGAGACCGTCGTCGAAGAATAACCCTTTCCATTCTCTCCAAAGTGTTTTAAAAACCCTGCCTAACTCAGGAGGATAGAAATGCCGAGGGTGGTGTTTTTACCGGCCAACGTGACGGTAGAAGTTCCGGAAGATGAGACGGTGTTGCGCGCGGCAATGCGAGCCGGGCTTCACATCAATGCCTCCTGCGGCGGGGCAGGGGTGTGTGGCAAATGTCGGGTGTTTGTGGAGGAAGGTGAAGTAGAGGGCGAGTCCCTTCCGGAAGGGGGCTACAAGGCTTGCACCCTCCATCCCCGAACCGATGTGGTGATCCGCATCCCGGTTGAAAGCGAGGTAGACCGACGAGCTCTGTTGCGTCCCTTGCGCCGAGTGGCCACTTCTTGGCTGGAGGCTCGCGGTCCTCATGCCTTCCCGCACGACCCCATGGTGGAAAAAGTCTTCCTCGAACTTACCCCTCCCAGTCTAGAAGACAATCTGGCGGATCTCCCTCGTCTGGAGATGGCCCTCACCAAGGCTAAAGCCCTCGAAAGGCTTGAGGTGGACTGGAAACTCCTAAAACCCCTCCCCCATCTTTTGCGTCAGGAAGACTTCCGCGTCACCGCCAGCCTCCTCCGGGAAAAGCTCTTGCGGCTGGAAGCTGGAGACACCACGGATCGGCTCCTGGCTCTGGCAGTGGACGTCGGTACCACTACGGTGTGTGTGGAACTAGTGGATCTCCTTGAGGGAAAGGTGCTTGAGGAAACCTCGGACTACAATCCTCAGATTAGCTACGGAGAAGATGTCATCAGCCGAATCGAATTTGCCAGGAGGGAAGGGGGGCTCGGGATACTTCACGAAAAGATCCTCGATTGTTTGCGTCGTCTATGTCGGGAGGTGTGTCAAAAGAGGGGGATAGATCCGGAAGAAATCCTCTTTTATTCGGTAGCAGGCAACACCGTTATGAGTCATTTCCTGCTGGAACTCGAACCACGATTTTTACGCGAAACTCCTTACGTGCCGGTGACCAGCCGCTATCCCCTAGTACCTGCGGAAGAGCTTGGCCTGCCGGGCCGAGGGGCCATGGTGCATCTGGCCCCCTGCGTGGCAAGTTACGTGGGAGGGGACATTACCTCTGGAGTGGTGGCCACGGGACTGGCACGAGAGGAGCCCTTGACGCTTTTCATTGATATCGGGACAAACGGAGAAATCGTTGTTGGTAACCGGGACTTTTTGGCCTGCGCCTCCTGTTCGGCTGGACCGGCCTTTGAGGGAGGAGGGATCAAGCACGGAATGAGGGCCACCACCGGGGCCATTGAAGCCGTACACATCGATCCAAACACCCTCGAACCCATGATCATCACCATAGGAAACAAAAAACCCAAAGGGATCTGCGGCTCGGGTATCATCTCCCTTCTGGCCAACTTGTTTATCGAGGGCATCATTGACCAATCTGGCAAGTATCGCCGGGACCTGAAGCATCCCCGTTTGAGAGAAGGTAGGGACGGATGGGAATATGTATTGGTATGGGCGAAAGACTCCGCCACGGGAGAAGACATCGTCTTTACCGAAGCCGACATCGATAACCTGATTCGGGCCAAAGGGGCCATGTTTTCCGGATACCAGACGCTGCTCGAATCCGTAGGGCTGGAAATAGGGGCCCTTGAACGGGTGATTCTGGCAGGTAACTTCGGCAGCTTTTTGGACCTGGAACAAGCCATCATTATAGGTCTGTTGCCCGATTTACCCCGGGAAAGATTCTTTTTCATAGGGAACTCCAGTCTGATGGGAGCCAGACTGGCGGCCATTTCCAAAGAAGCTCAGGAGGAAATGGAAAGGGTGGCAGGGATGATGACCCACTTTGAGCTTTCAGCTCATCCACGTTTCATGGACTACTATGTTTCAGCTCTCTTCTTGCCCCATACAGAGATTGATCTATTTCCCACGGTAAAGAAGTGGCTCGAAGAGCATGGTACGTTGGCAAGAAGATGAACGTTTTATGCGTCTGGCCCTCAAAGAGGGGCGAAAGGGGCTGGGACGTACCTCTCCTAACCCCCCGGTAGGAGCGGTGGTCGTCCGAGATGGCGAAGTAATAGGGCGGGGTTATCACCACCAAGCAGGTACCCCCCACGCCGAAGTCCACGCCCTGAGAGAGGCCGGAGAAAGGGCCCGAGGGGCTACGATCTACGTCACCCTTGAACCATGTCACCACTACGGCCGTACACCCCCTTGCACCAAGGCCATCCTGGAAGCCGGGATCAAGAGAGTCGTTATCGGTGTGCGTGATCCCCATCCCCAGGCCCAAGGAGGAGGTGATTTCCTGGCCCAACGGGGATTAGAGGTAACTTACGGAGTATTGGCCAAAGAGTGCGCATATCTCTGCCGCTTCTTTCTCAAGGCTACAACCACCCAAAGACCCTGGGTGATAGCCAAGGCAGCGATGAGTCTTGATGGACGCCTGGCCACGCGAAGCGGTGACTCCAAGTGGATCACCGGCAAACGAGCTCGGAGCCTTGGACACCGGTTGCGAAACCTTTGTGACGCTATCCTGGTGGGGCGTCACACCGTGGAAGCCGACGATCCTGAGCTCACCTGCCGTTTAGTAAAGGGACGAGATCCCTGGCGTCTGGTACTTGATACGAATCTCAGGTTGGACCCTGATTATCGCCTCTTCCACCTGCCTTCCCTTGCTCCCACAATTCTAATCGCTGGAGAAGGGGCCCCACCGGAAAAAGTATCGCTTTTCGAAAAAAAAGGCGTCAGGGTCTGGTTGCTTCCCCGTGATCCCAGAGGAGGCATAGCCCTTCCTCCTCTCCTCAAACGTCTGGTTGAAGAAGGTCTTCTGAGCCTCCTGGTGGAGGGTGGAGCCCGGGTCCACGGCCGTTTCTTTGATGACCGCCTGGTGGATGAAATCTATTTCTTTTACGGTCCCCTGATCATCGGTGGAGAAGAAGCCCCTTGCGCCATCGGAGGGAAAGGTCCGTTCAAACTCTCCGAGGCCCATCGGTTACTGGAATTCAAGACCAGACGTCTCGGCCCGGATCTCCTCTTACATGGTCTCCTTACTTCTCCCCTCTCTCTCGTCACCCCTTAGGACGCTCACCAAAATTTCCTATCCGGTCGATATTTTGTGAGAGAAAGAAAATTATTTCTCCATTTTGACTTGCTACTTGATTAAAGAGTTTTTAACTTAAAAAAAGCTAAACTTAAGGGGAGAAGAGGTGAGAAAAGAATTTTCCTCATTGGAGATTTGGGGTATATACTGCTCCTCTAAAGTGGGAGGGGAAAGGGCGATGGCAAAACGTATCTTAATCGTAGAAGATGAGCTACCGGTCCTGGAGGTCTTTGTAGAATTTTTCAAGATTTTGGGCCTTGAAATATCAACGGCCCAGGACGGGGAGGAGGCCTGGAGGATCTTTCAGGAAAAAGGACCCTTTGACATCTATCTAATAGACGTAAAGATCCCGAAGATCGAAGGTGTCCAGTTGGCCCGTCAAATCCGGGAAAGAGATCCTGAGGGGCCGATCCTGATCCTTTCAGGATTGCCCGCGGATCTCCATAAGGAGATAGGTGATATACCAAAGACTGGTTATCTGAAAAAACCTGCTACTTTTCAAGAAATCAAAGACTTACTGAAAGGTTTTGGCGTTATCTCGGATGATTAAAGGCCTCTTGAGCCCGCTTTTTTTGATCTTTTTGATAGCCTCTGCCCACGCCACAGATCTGTGGCCATTGAAAGAAAAATTGATCAAAGCCGGCTTCGAAGAAGCCTATGTCCAGAAGCTCCTCTCTCGTCCAGAGGCCCGTTTCCTTCCGGAAATCATGCCCAAAAAACTCCTCCATGATGAATACAAACTTAATTATCAAAAATTCCTTGCGCCAGAGAGGGTGGCCCGCGCTCAAGAGTTCCTGCGTCAACATCGCCGGTTTCTTACCGCTTTGGAAGAGCGTTACAGCGTGCCCAAAGAGGTGCTGGTGGCTATCTTCCTGGTAGAGACGGATCTCGGACGTTATACCGGTCGCTATCGCACCTTCAACGTGCTGGCCAGTTTAGCCCTCTCAGCAGACTGGAACCAAGTCCGTCGTTATTTGCCAGCTGATCTCGACCCCCAAGAAGAAAACCGCCTGCGGCACTTCATGGCCCGTCGGGCCAAATGGGCTTTTAGGGAATTGTGTGCCCTTCTTACTTACGCACGCCAAAATGGTTTTGATCCTCTATCTATCAAGGGCTCCATCTTTGGAGCCTTCGGATTGCCACAGTTCGTACCTACCAGCGTCCTTTCCTACGGGGTTGATTGGGACGGAGACGGACGTGTGGATCTTTTCGACCTAGAAGACGCCCTTGCAAGCATGGCCAACTACCTCCATCAGCGCGGCTGGCGCGATGTACTTTCTTACGAAGCCCAGATTCGCGTCATCAAAACCTACAACAATAGTCAGCCTTACGCGGAAACGGTACTCGAGCTGGCTTCTAAACTGAAAGATGCCGCTGGAACAAGCTGAGATTAAGGCTCGCCTCGCGCGTCTGACCCGGGCTCTGAGCCTCCAGGGACTGGATGCAGCTCTTATCCGCTACCCCTTGAACATCTTCTACTTTACCGGCACCTTTGCCGACGGTCATTTGGTGGTCACCTCTCGGGGGCAGGCCTACCTTTTGGTATACCGCACCTTCGAACGGGCCAAGGAAGAAGCTCTTATCTCCGAAGTGGTCTCCTTTCGTTCTCTGAAAGCCCTGCCTCGTTTCCTAGAGGATCTTCAGCTCAAACGTCTTGGGCTGGAAGAAGACCGCCTGCCTGTTTCGGTTTATCGAAGCTATCAACACCTGCTCAAAAACTTCGAACTCCTGGATCTAAGTCCCCTCCTGCGAGAGATACGGGCTCAGAAAAGTCCTTATGAGGTGGCATGTCTGCGAAAAGCCGCACAAATGTTGGCCGAAGCCATCGAAACGGTTCTTCCTCGCTTCAAACCCGGCCTCACAGAGCTTGAAATGGCCGGTTTACTGGAGGCCGAATTACGCCGAAGAGGACATCCGGCCTACACTCGGACCTACGCCTTCCATCAGGAACTGGCCTACGGTCACCTCCTTACGGGATGGGCTGCGGCTATCCCATCCTATCTGACCACCGGGCAAGGGGGACAGGGAATTCTGGGTTTTCCACAAGGACCAAGCTTCAAAACCTTTCAGTTAAACGAATTGCTTCTCATTGATTATGCCGGCTGGTTCGAAGGCTATCTGGTAGATCAAAGTCGCCTCTTCTTTGCCGGAAACCTCCCCAAAGAAACATTCGAAAGCTTCCAACGCCTTCGGACGCTTTTGGAAACCTTAGAAGATGGTCTTCGGCCAGGAGTCACCGCGGAAGAAATCTATTATCTGGCTCAAGAACAGGCCAAGGTCCTGGGACTCAGTCCCTGCTTTATGGCCCATGGAGAAGAAAAGGTTCCCTTCGTTGGTCACGGTGTGGGACTTGAGATCGACGAGTGGCCCCCCATAGCCCCCAGGGTGAGGATACCTCTTAAGGAAGGCATGGTAATTGCTCTTGAGCCAAAATGTCATCTACCAGGCCGGGGAGTGATCGGACTAGAAGACACCTTTCTCATCACTTCTCAAGGGGCGGAAAGGCTTACCCTTTCTCCCCGAGAGCTGAGACGCTTGAAACCGTGATCTTTGAAGAACTAAAACGCCTGCAAGAAGACCTGGCTCAAAAGATAAGACTCAGACCCCTCGAACGCCTACCCCGTTACGTAGCCGGAGCAGATGTAGCCTATGACCTGGGAAGGAAGATCTCTTTCGGGGCAATGGTGGTTCTGAGGTTGTCCACTCTGGAAAAGGTAGATGAGGCTGTGGCTGTCATGGAAACCCCGTTTCCTTATGTACCAGGCTTCCTCTCGTTTCGCGAGGTCCCAGTGCTCAAGGAGGCCTTTGAACAGCTATCTCAAAAACCTGAAATTGTCCTCGTTGATGGCCAGGGACTTCTCCATCCCCGAGGGCTCGGTTTGGCCTCTCACCTGGGCCTGGAACTCGGTCTTCCCACCGTGGGCGTGGCCAAAAAGCCTCTAATAGGAAACTTTGAGCTCCCAGAAGACTCCCCAGGGGCCTGGACCGCCGTTTACCTTAACGGCGAGATGAAAGGGGTGGTACTACGAACGCGAAAAGGGACCAAACCTGTCTTTGTTTCCCCCGGACATCTGATCGATCTGGAAGGGGCCCTCAAAGTGGTCAAACATTGCTTAAAAGGTTATAGACTTCCTGAACCCTTGCGTCAGGCACATCTCCTTTCACAAAGGGCCAAGAGATGATCACCACCATCGTCCCAGCTGGTGGAATAGGAAAGCGTCTGGGACATCAGATTCCAAAACAGTTTTTGCTTCTGGAAGGCAAACCACTCATTGTCTGGACCTTGGAAGTCTTCGAACAGATACCAGAAATAGACCTCGTCGTAATAGCTGTGGTTGAGTCTTGGAGAGAGAAACTCTTGCGACTCGTGAGGGAGGCCTCCCTCAAAAAGGTCCAGCGCGTGGTCACGGGAGGCCGGACCAGGCAGGAGTCCGTAGCACGAGCCTTGGAAGCCGTACCTATCGAGACCGAGATCATCCTGGTACACGATGCCGCCCGGCCCCTGGTCTTACCAGAGACTGTGCAAGGGGTGATCGAAGCCATTCGCCGTCACGGAGCGGCACTGGCTGCTTGCCCGGCACGAGACACCATCAAAGAGGTCGAAGGTCAGAAAGTCCAGAGGACCCTCCCTAGGGAAAAGATCTTTCTGGCTCAAACTCCCCAGGGGGCCAAGGCCCCCATCCTGCGGCAGGCCTTTGAAAAGGCTCAAAAAGAGAAGTTTCTGGGCACGGATGAAGCCAGCCTATTGGAATGGCTGGGGATCCCGGTCTACGTGGTACCTTCTCCTGCCACCAATCTCAAGATCACTACCCCCGAAGACCTGGAAATAGCCGCGGCCCTCCTCAAGAGTCGGCTCGAAGCGGCACAAACCCTTCGGGAGTAAGGATCGGTACCACGTGATATCGATCAAGTTCTCCACAAAAGGCCACGTCTTCTCCAAGGCCGAGTTCTACCAGTCTCAAAGCATGTTTGGAAAGGATGATTTCCTCTCTCGGATCATCTACCCCTCGAGCGTAATGACGGGCCACGACAGCAGCGTCATTTCCGGTCTCATATTCCTCCAATTCTTTGGCCAAAAACCCTGCCAGGAGGAAGTCTTCCAAAGAGAACTCCCCCTCCGTACCCGCACACAACACCGCCACCTCTTCAAAACGGCGGGCAAAATGGACCACCGCCGAGAGATTCAAAAAACTACCAGCACATACCGCCTTGGCCTTTTTCACAAACTCCAGAGCTCGCGTACCATTGGTGGTGGTAAGGACTACCTTCTGACTGGAGAGTCGATAAGCCTCTCGCGGAGAGTTTCCGTAATCAAAGCCCTCGGGAGGAAGTCCACCCCTTTCTCCTGCCAGGAGATACCCTTTCTCTCGGTAAAGATGGGCTACTTCCAGGGTGGCTACGGGCTTGACCACCTTGGCTCCCTCGGCCAAAGCCGCCACAATGGTAGAAGTGGCACGTAAGACATCGACCAGGATCACCAGACCCCCAAACTCTATCACAGTTGGTAAAGGATGGACCCAAAGTCTTTTCACCCGAGCACCTCTCTCAGGGCCTGAAGGAGACGGTTATTTTCCGTCTCACTCCGCAAGGCCATTCTCAAAAAATGGGGACCGAGTCCCGTAAAGTTCGAAGCCTCCCGTACCAAGATCAAATAGTCACGCAAGAGTTTTTCCCATATCTCCTGGGCCGGGCGATCAAGCCTCAAGAGAAAGAAGTGGATCTCGCCGGGAAAGAGGCGCACACCCGGAAGCTTCTCAAGCTCAGGCAAAAGACGCGCCCTTTCTCGGAGGACGAATTCCTTCACCGCCTGTACGTGGTCTCTCTGCTCCAGTAACCAGGAGCCAGCCACCTGAGCCAGACGATTTACCGCCCAAGGGAGCTGTACCTGCCACAATCTGACAGCCAAAGGTTCCCCGGCGGCACAAAGCCCCAATCTCAAGCCTGGTAAGCGGTAGATCTTTGAGAAAGAGTAAAGTACCACCAGGTTCGAAGGAAGATCGAACTCTAGGAGACTTTGGCCTTCAGGATGGAAATCTACGTAAGATTCATCCACCACAAAAATGGTCCGGGGATAAGCTTTTACTAAAGACAATAAACTTTCTGGAAGAAGATAGACCCCGGTAGGGTTGTTAGGATTGCAGATGAAAACCATTTCCACTCCGGAAAGATGCCCTTCGAGATCCTCCGGAGCCCAACGGAACCCATTTTCGGAGGAAGTCAGGAAGTACTCAAAGGGTACCCGCATCTGATGTAAGGCATCGGCATAGTCCCCATAAGTGGGGCCTAAGATGAGGGCCTTTCGTGGAGAAAACACCCGAGGCAAGGCGAAGATCCACTCCGTGGTGCCAGAGGAGGGCAAAAAACAATCCTCAGAGAGGGAAAATCTTTGAGCCAGGGCCTTCCTGAAAGAAAAACTATCGACTTCCGGAAGGTATTCAATCTCTGATAAATGGGCGCGCAGAAGGGAATATAGTCCCTTCGGAGGAGGCAGAGGAGAAACGTTACTACTGTGATCGCTGATCTCCTCCGGAGAGACCCCTAGCTCTTTGGCCAAATGATAGATCTCACCACCGTGGCCCCGAAGCATCTACCATTGTCCCGTACGCAGGTGTTCTTCGATGCGGTCCGAAAGGTCATAAGGTTGAGAAAGGGGATGTCCCTCGGCGTCTACCAACCGCCTTCCTTTTAAGGCCACCTCTCCTTCAGCAAAAGCCTTGATGGTGTAAACGATGAGAGGCAATTCCCTCTTTACCCCTTCAGCCCGGATGCGTGCGAATAAGGGCTCAGATTCCCCCTCTTCTTTCTTAATAGCTTCAAGTCCTTTTCTCCGCCTCTTTTCTTCAAAAGCCTGCCAAAGAGGCCCAAATTCCCCGTCCCGGATGGAAAAGCGGCAAAAGGTTACCGCTGGACCTCGATCGAGCTCGGGGGTGACCAGATGCATCATAACCCCGGTTTCTTCAGCCCCTTGCTCCAAGAGCTGCCAGATGACCTCTTGCCATGTGCCTTGCGGACCCCCAGGAAGGGCTGGATGAAGGTTTATCATAGGAAGGAGCTCGCAGAGCTCTCCGGAAACCACCCACATGTAACCAGCCAACACCACCAGATCCACCTCTTTCTTTTCGATGAGCCGATAAACCTCCCGGTGATAGAGTTGTCGCCATTTCTCACGCTCTCTTAGACGAAGTTCAGGGTGGAACTCCCTGGCTGAAAGATAGAAAACCTGGAGACCGAGCTCCTGACACAATTTAAGGAAGAGGTCACTATCCTTGCTTTCCCCGGGGCGTCGACTAAGGAAGATAAATTCTATTTTGGCGGGTACAAACCCTTCTTCAATGCGTTCCCAAACCGTCTTCAAAAGATCTCTTGCCGCCTGGTCCCGGCCGGTAGAAAACCAACCCAGACGAAACATCACTTTTCTCCTTGGTGTTCTTCAGACTTCATGAAATCCTGAAAAGTGTAGCCTTCTTTGATCATCTTTACGATCTTCCGGATGCGGGCCAGCCGCTCTTCGGTCACGGGATGCGTAAGAAGGAGATTGGGAGCCTTTGTACGAGGAAGCACCGCCCCCAGATAGACCCAAGTCCGCGCCACTTTGTCCAAGTTGTAGCCTGCCAGATAAGCGTAATAAAGCCCGAAGAAATCGGCCTCACGCTCCTGGTCACGACTAAATTTGAGGAGGGCAAAGTTCGTTCCCAGACGGTAGAGATCCTGGGTCGATCCCCCGGTCAAAGACCCCAGGACCAAACCAAAGATGTCTCGTAAAGTAAAGAGGGCCTGTCGTTTGAAGATATGTCCTCTTTTGAGATGGGCCAGTTCATGTCCGATGACCGCAGCCAACTGATCGTTTTCGGGAAGGATGCGGCAGAGGGCCGTAGTGACATAGATGACGTTTTCAGGAGTAACCCAGGCGTTGATTTCTTCACTATCTACGATGACGAAATCTACAGGTTTGGTACGAATGACCTGAGGCAGGATCTCCAAATGGCGTCCGTCAAGGAAACGGAGAGAAAGAGGACGCCCCACTTCTACCTTGAAAGGTTCGAGTTCCGGAGAAAGGATATCGAAACGTTTGAGCCCCTTTTCGCGATAATAAGGTGTGACATAGGTGATGAGATAACCCTCCGCCGGTAAAGAGAGAGACTCGAGCCTCTCAAGCGCTTCTCGCTCCTCTTCTCCCAGACGATGCAAATCTATGATCTTGATGCCAATGTAAGGATATTCACGATGGTCTGGATCCTTGATGACCAGAAGCAGACGATAAAGTACGTCTCCGACTCGCTTTTGATCACGGAGATACTCCTCCCACTTGACAGTGAGAATTTCAATGAGGGCTTCCTTTTTCTCTTCTTGAGTGACTTCGGGGCCGGTAACTGTAGCACAGGCGGCTACCAAACACCACAAAAGAAACCATATAAGCCACCGGCCCCTTGGCATCAGATTGTAATCCCGGCCTTTTCAGCGTCTTTGATAAATCTTTCCAGACCGAGGTCTGTGAGCGGATGACGATACATCTGTTTAATAACTTTGTAAGGAATGGTAGCAATGTCCACCCCCAAAGCGGCACAACGACGAACATGATCTACGTGCCGGATACTGGCGGCGATAATCTCGGTTTCAAAGCCGTAAATCTCATAAATAGCCACAATTTCTTCAAGCACCTGGAGACCGTCATAGGAGATGTCATCAACCCGACCAATAAAAGGGGAAACATAGGTTGCCCCTACCTTGGCGGCTAACAGGGCCTGAAGAGGAGAAAAGACCAGAGTGACATTGGTTTTGACCCCAGCCCCTTCGGCATTCATTTCAAAGACCGCTCTCAAACCTTCTTCTGTACAGGGAATCTTGACCACCACGTTCTCACCAAGTCTAGCCAGCTCTTTGGCCTCTCTTTTCATACCCTCCCGGTCGGTGGCTACAACTTCCACGGAAACCGGCTTGTCTGGCACCTCTCGCAAGATCTCCTGAATGGCTTCTTTCCACGGTTTGCCGGTTTTGGAAACCAGGGTGGGATTGGTAGTCACTCCATCTAGGATACCCAGCTCCTTAACCTCTCTTATTTCTTCCAAAACCGCCGTATCGATAAAGATTTTCATAGCCGCCCTCCGCAAAGTTTGCTCTTTCTTACTGCAGCCTTCCTTTTAATTCAACCTTCTTTCGCCTTAACGCGTTTTTTTGGGATCAAAAACAAAAAGGCGCCCTTTCTGGCGCCTTTTTAAAAAACTTTTGGTGGGGGATGGTGTTTCTACTTCTTCTTTTTCAACTTTCCTTCGGCTTCTAACTCTTTAACAAAGGCTTCCACAGGATTTTCCCGACGACCAACCTTTTTAGGAATATCTACGCCTCTTTTACGGAGTTCCGTTACGATCTTCATCACTTGGAATTTGCTGATACCCAGTTTCTCTGCAATTTCAGCCGCCGACATTTTGAGATAGTTCTCATAGACAAATTTAACATCCTCTTTGGTAACGGGACGACTACGTTTTCTGTTAGCCATCTTCTACCCTCCTTTCTTTTTTACTCAATTATTAAGACGTAATTTGTCTTCTTGTCAAGTATTTTAGCTTCGAAAAGTGAAATTGATCTAGAAGTTAAAAATTGATTTGCCAATCTTTAAAAATTTGGACGGCTTGGTGAGAGGTGAGGTCATAATGTAGGGGAGTAATGGTTATAAAGCCCTCCTTTAAAGCTACAACATCTGTTTCTGGATCCGTTTCCGTGAATTTCTCACTGCATTGCCAATAATAAACGTTGCCATGAGGATCAACACGACGCTCAAATTTTTCTAACAAGCGGGCCGTGCTTTGTCTGACAAACTTGATGCCTCTTATTTTATTTGCTGGTAGGGCTGGAATGTTCACGTTAAGACAAAAACGGCCAAAATCAGGCATTTTCGTCAAAGATTTCAATAAACAGCTAGCGAAATAAGAGGCGAAACAATAATCTGGATCACGATAAGCATTAAGGGAGATGGCTATACCAGGATAACCAAGGATGACACCCTCTGTAGCCGCAGAAACCGTACCAGAATAAAGCACATTGATCCCAACGTTGGCTCCGCGATTAATACCAGAAAGCACCAGATCTATTTCGGGACCGACTATTTCATGGATAGCCAATTTAACACAATCTGCCGGTGTGCCATTGACAGCGTAACCAAAAAAATCTCGTCCTCTTTTGACTTTTTTAACACGTAGAGGATCAACTAGCGTAATGGCATGGCCTACCGCGCTTCTTTCTGCTTCTGGAGCCACCACAAAAACCTCGTGATCCACACACAATGCGTCATAGAGCGCACAAAGGCCTTCTGCAAAAATACCGTCATCATTGGTTAAAAGGATTCGCATTTTTAAGAAGATTTCTTTTCTTCGCGTCTTTTTTCTTTTTGAAAGAAATAAATCAGGCAAGATTGACGGTGAGGACAATAATCGTGCGGATGACGACAACCCTTTTCCAAGGAAACATATTCGTTATCTTTGGCACAGAAACCCGTTTCTTCTTTATCAGCCATCAGGTACGATATTCTGCGTTGATTTTCACGTATTCGTAAGAAAGATCACATGTCAAGATTTCAGCCTCAGCATTACCTCGTTTGAGAGAAATTGTCAAAGTGAACTCTGATTTTTGCATCACCTGATGTGCTTGTTCCTCCGCTTCCTTACCCAAGGAAAGACCATCCTTAACGATGGGAACTTCTTCTAGAAAGAGATCTACCTCATACGGATCAAAGGGGACCCCGCTTCGTCCAAGAGCCGCCAAGATGCGCCCCCAGTTCGGATCTTCTCCGAAGAAAGCTGTCTTCACCAACAGAGAATTGGCCACAGTGCGAGCCATGATCAGAGCCTTTTCTTCATCTTCGGCCCCGCACACCTTGATGCGGACCGTCTTGGTAGCCCCTTCTCCATCCTTGACGATGAGATAGGCCAATTCCTGACAAACTTCCCGAAAGACACGAACAAACTCCTCAAAATCTTTCCCTTCGGGCCGGAGCTCGCTTGCCCCGTTGGCCAAGGCATAAACGGTATCGTTGGTGCTCATGTCTCCGTCTACGGTGATGCGATTGAAACTGTAGGAGACAGACTCTTTCAAGAGGTCCTGGAGAGTGGAGACTGAAAGACGGGCGTCTGTGAGCACAAAGGCCAGCATGGTAGCCATGTGAGGGGCAATCATACCGGCTCCTTTGGCTATTCCCAGGAGACGGATCTCTCCTCCTCGCAAGCAAAGGCGTCTTTCTATCACCTTGGGAAAGGTATCTGTAGTCAGGATGGCCCGAGCAAAGGCTTCGACCTTTTCTGGAGCAAGTCCTGAAACCAGTTCTGGAACCACCTTGAGCATTTTCTCAACCGGAAGTCGTTCACCAATGACTCCGGTTGAGGCCGGAAGAAGGGTCCCCTCCTCGATGGACAAAGCGCGAGCCGTGGCCTCGAGAAGTCTTTCGGCATCCCGAAGACCCTCTTCCCCGGTACAGGCATTGGCACAGCCGCTGTTGACTAACACTCCGCGAACGCTTTGAGAGGGCAAACGTTGTTGGCCAAGCCGCACAGGAGCAGCCCTTACCAAATTGGTGGTAAAGACCCCAGCCCCTGAAGCAGGTCTATCTGAAAAGATGAGCCCTAGATCCAGACGTCCGGGATCCCTTATACCCGCTGAAACCGCATTGAAGACAAAACCCTTTGGTGTCATCCCATGGGAAAGAGCTCCTTTTGCTGAATGGCCTCTTTCTCTACCAAGGGCAGGTAAATTTCAAAGGTGGTACCCTTCCCCTCGACCGAGGAAACCCGCACAAATCCCTCGTGCTGGCGGACGATTCCATAGACCTGGGCCAGCCCCAGGCCCGTAGCCTCGCTCTTGGTACTGAAAAAGGGTTCGAAGATGCGATCCGTAATCTCCGAGGCCATGCCTGGACCATTGTCACTGATAACCAGCTTGGCCCAACGAGAAGCAGGCTTGGGGGCCAAAGGATGAAAAAAACTCTCCGGCAACCTCCCTTCACTTAGAACCAGAGAGACCTCCCCGCCCTCCTTCATGGCCTCTCTGGCATTTATCAGCAGATTGAAAAAGATCTGTTTAAATTGGAGTTCAGACCCCAAAATAAAAAAACCCTTCTTTGGTGATTCCAGCTTTAGTTCGAGACGGGGACCCGCCCATTTCCTAAAGGTTTCAAAATTTTCGTGGAGAAAGGCTGCTAGATCAAAGAGTTTCTTGTCGGTCTTAGTCTGACGACTGAAGTCCAGAAGCTGACTGATGAGATATGAGGCCCTCTTGGCCTGGGTACAGATAGCCTCCAGGGCTTTGCGCATCCTGGGTTCAGGTTTGTCCTTGATGAGGAGCAACTCTGCATAACCGCTGATCGCCGTGAGAATGTTGTTGAACTCATGGGCGATCCCTCCGGCCAGCTGCGAGATGGCTTCGAGTTTGGCCACTTGCTGGAGATAGGATTCAAGCTCCTGTTCCCAGGTAACGTCTCTTTCTAGGATAACAAAGTGGGTGATCTCCTGATGCTCGTCTCTGACCGGGAAGATGGTGACCTCGGCGGTGATGAGCCGGCCTTCTGGATGACGATGGACAATACGTCCTCGCCAAGTCCGCCCGGCAAGAATAGTTTCCCAGAGCTGTCGGTAAAGATCTGCAGAATGGTAATCGCTGCGTAAAAGAGGGGCTATCTTTCCCTTGAGATCCTCAAAACGATGGCCTGATCCCTTTTCATAAGCTGGATTGGCGTAGATGATCTCCCCGTTACGATTGGTAATGATGACCGCATCCGAGGCTTGCTCTAAGGCGGAAAACAGCACGGAAAGAAGTTTTTCGCTCTCTCCGGTTTTGGGAGAGCCTTTATCCTGATACATATTCGAAGGTCCATTTTGAAAGGGTTTCGAATTGGCCACTTTTTAGTCTAAATTTACCCCGAGGACAAGCTCATGGCGCGCATACCTGTGGAAAAGGCCCTCCGTTGGGCCATAGAACAGTGCCAAACTCTTTCTCCGGGAGAATGTCTCGATCTCCTTTGCAAGAAGCGTAATCGCATCGTTCGAGTCATTAAGACCAAAGATGGTTTCCGTCTAGAGGAGCGCGGATTCTTCGTCGAAGACCATCAAGCTGGAGATTTGCGCGCTCTTGAGAAAATTCTCACCCGTCTCATGGCCAGAGAATTCCCTCGGAGCCATATGCTTTGGGGATTCAAACGCCGCGCTTAATCAGGATATCGGCCTCTTCAGGATGGGACGTTTAAAAAACCTGGTGCCGAGGGCGGGAGTCGAACCCGCACGGGCGCAAGGCCCAGTGGATTTTGAGTCCACCGCGTCTGCCAGTTCCGCCACCTCGGCTAACCAGCTAAGCTATTAATGAATTAACACAGGCACCCTCCTCCTGCAATGTTACCCCGTTCGGAAACCGGGCTCAGATTTATTTTTGGCCCTTGTTTTGGATTGGGCTTTGGTTAAATTTCCGCAGTGATGCACATCAAACGTCTTGAGCTTTTCGGCTTCAAATCCTTCCCGAGCCGGGTCTCCCTCGTTTTTCCCCGTGGCATTTCCGCTATTGTAGGGCCGAATGGTTCCGGGAAAAGCAACATCGTTGACGCCCTCCGCTGGATCTTAGGGGAACAAAACCCCCGTCTTCTCAGGGTTCGTGAGATGACGGATCTCATCTTCGCCGGAGAAAATGGCAGACGGCCAGAATTTGCCGAAGTCCGCCTGGTGCTTGCTAACGAGGAAGGGAAAGGGCCCAAAGATCTTGCTAAAAACCCGGAAATTTCTGTCGTTCGCAGGCTTTATCGGGACGGAGAAAGCGAATTTTTAATCAACAACCGCCCCTGTCGTTTGAAAGATATCGTTTACCTCTTCCTCGACACAGGGGCCCACGCCCGCGGCTACGGAATCATTGACCAGGGACAGGTAGGGCAGTTTGTGGACCTATCTCCCAAAGAAAGACGCCGTTTTCTCGAAGAGGTGGCCGGCATCGCCCGCTATAAACTCAAACGAGAGGAGGCTGAACGCCAGCTTGCCCGAACCAGACAAAATCTTACCCGTATTAGGGATATCCTAGTGGAAGTAGAGAGTCGGCTTCAAGAGGTCGAAAAACAGGCAGAGAAAACCAAGCTCTACCTGACACTGCAGGAAGAGATTCGCCAACTTGAAATAGCTAAACTCCAGAACCTCTTTGAGAAAAACAAAGCGAAAGAAAGAAAACTGCGGGAAAGATTGTCTTCCCTGAAAGAGGAGCTCGAAAGGATACGGCAGAAGCTTGAAGAGCTCGAGCCGGAAGGAGACGAAAAGCGGGCCCTTGTAGAGCTCCTCGCCAAAGAGATCGAAGCCCTTGAGGCACACAAACAACAACTGGAGGAAAAGCTTCGGGTAAAGGAGAAAGAGCTTGCCCGTCTCCTACAAGACGAAGCCCTCCTTGCGCGAGAGATGGCCCAGCTTGAGGCTCGGCTCTCTGCGAAGGCCGAACGTCTCCAGCAGATAAAAGAACGCCTCCGGGCTTTACACACAGAAGAGGAAAAAACCCGACAGAAAATCGAAGGACAGAAAAGGGAAAAGGAAGACCTGCTTGCCCGAAGGGTAAAACTCTCCAAAAAACTTCACCAGATAAACGAAAGACTCCGGGCCCTTCGGGAGGAGCTGGTTGTTATCAAGCATCAGCTCGACTCCCGAATACGGGAAAAGGAAAGACTCGAGAAAGAAAGTAAAGAGCTCAAAGGGAAAAGAGCTCAGATCCAGCGAGAAAAGGAGCGCCTTTTTGAAAAAAGAAAAACCCTTTCCGAGAAGGAAAGAGCCTTAGCTGAAAGGCAGGCTCGAGCCAGAGAGGAAGAAAAGACCCTTTGGACAAGAAAAAAAGAGCTTGAAAGGGTTATCTCCGAAAAAGAGGCTTTGTTGACCAAATTGCGCGAGGAGGATACGGGCCTGCGTTTGCGAACAAGAGAGCTTAGTGAAGAGATAAAATGGCTCCGGGGTTTTTTGGCGGAAAGGCGCCCGGAGGCAGCTAAGATCCTCCTCGCCCAGGGTTTTAAGGCGCACCTCCTTTTCGAGGTTGTTAAGTTACCGCCTGAGAAAGAAAGGCTTGCCGAGCTCGCCTTCCCCGAAATTTTAGAAGCCCTCTGGTTCCCGGAAGAAGAGATCCGGCACAAGGCTCTCGAATTCCTAACACAACGGAAACTTTCCGCCCTGATCTATCTGGGAGACACCCCGCAGTCCTTTCTTGAAGGGCGCCTTGCAGGGATAAAACGGCGCGAAACCTTGGCTTTCGACGAAAAAGATCTAATTCTCACCCCTGAAGGCCATCTCCTCGAGCCAGACGGGCTCCTCCACCTGAGAGGAGAAAAAAAGCCCGCCCTTTTGAGTAAATACCGGGAGTTGCAAGAAAAAGAAAAGAGACTCGCCGAAACCGAAAGGGCCCTTTCCGCGGTTCGGAAAAGGCTCGACCTCCTGCTTGAGGAACGGCGGAAATACCGACAAGAGCTCGAAGACATTCTGAAACGGCATCGATCTGTAAAGGAGTCCCTTGAGAAAATTGAAAGGGAGCGTCACCACGTACAAATGGCCCTTGAGGAACTCAGGCAGAAAGAGGAGCTCCTCCGAGAGCGCGAGAAAGAGTTTGCCTCCAGGGAAAGAGAACTTAGTGAAAGGTTGAGGCCTCTTGAGAGTGAAATCAAAGAAGCAGCTGCTCGTCGCCAGGGCCTTCTTCCCGAGATCGAAAGGCTTGAGGAGGAATCGCGCATCCTTGAAAAGGAAATAAAGGCCCTTTCAGCGGGCTTGCGGGCCGTTGAGCTTTCTCTTTCCGCAGCGGAAGAAAGGCTTAAACAATGGGCCAAAGAAAAAGAACACCTCCTAAAGGAAGAAACTAAAGCCGGCCACGAAATTGCGAAGATAAAAGAGAGATTAAGAGAGCACGAAAATTCGCTCACCCACCTCAGAAAACGACTCCGAAAGGAGAAAGAAGACACCGAGACCTTGCAGAAAACCCTTGAAGAGCTTAAAGCCGGACTTGCCGCCAAAAAGAAGCAGCACCGGGAGCTTGAAGAGAGCCGGCGTGAAATCGAAAGAAGAATCGAAGAGCTAAAGCAGGCCTTGGCCGCCGGAGACAAGCGGCTCCACCGGCTCGAAATCGACCTGGCCGAAGTTGAGCTCACTCTGAGGCACCTGAAAGAACAGGCCGAAGAGAGATTTGGCCTATCACTCCCTGTAACGGAGAAAACGCCCGCGCTTTCGGGCTCCGTCCTTGAGGAGAAGCTTAAGGGACTCAAGGAGAGACTTGACGGCCTCGGGCCGGTCAACCTGGCGGCCCTCGAAGAGCTTGAAAAAACAAAAGAAAGGCATCGGTTCCTCCTAGAGCAAAAGGCAGACCTTGAGAAGGCCATCGCTGATCTCGAAGAAGCCGTACGGCAAATAAACCGCAAATGCCGGGTGCGCCTGCGGGAGGCCCTTCAAGCTGCAAACGAAAAACTCGGCCTCGTTTTTCCACACCTTTTCCCGGGAGGACAGGCGGAGCTTCGCTTCACTGAAAGCGAAGACCCCTTGGAGGCCGGTCTTGACCTTGCGGTAAAACTTCCTGGCAAACCCGTAAGACACCTTTCCATGCTTTCAGGAGGAGAAAAGGCCCTTACGGCTCTAGCGGTACTCTGTGCCTTTTATCTCGTAAGGCCCGGTCCTTTCTGCGTGCTCGACGAAGTGGACGCCCCTCTCGATGAAGTCAACACCACCAGATTCGTAAAACTTCTGCGAGAACTCAACCGCTATTCCCAGATCATCCTCGTAACTCACAATAAGCAGGTCATGGAGGCTGCGGATACCCTCATCGGAGTTACTATGGAAGAGAGAGGGGTCTCAAAAATCGTTAGCGTATCTCTCAGTTAGCAGCCGTAGTCGTTCAGAGTGTAGCCGTGCCGTTTGAAGCTTTTCCGGAGGCGAGTCCTTTTCTCCCTCTCCAGCCCGTAATAAAACTGGAGAAAACGGGTAGCTGAGGCTGCTTCTCCGCAGGCAGCTTCCCAGAGGGCCTCTTGTTCGTAAGGCTCAAGCCTTGCGGCCTCAAGAATCTCAAGAAGTTCCCTGTCACCGCAGAGTCGAGCTTCCAATTTTTGCGAGCCCACACCCTTTTTCCCGATAATTACCCAGGGCCGGTCAAGATCGTAACGGGCCATGCCGCCACTTTCCTCATAGAGATAAACCCCTCTTCCCCCACATCCCGAAAGCAACAGCAAAAAGAAAATCGTCAGCACCCTTAGCATAAATTTCCCTCCGCTTTTTCTACTATTTTAGTAGAGATCTTTGTGAAAGCAATTTTTAACTTCCGAACTTACGCCTCTTTGTTGCAAACACCCGGATAAAAAGATAGAGAAGGGGGAAGAGGAAAGCAGAAATGATAGTCTATTTTCTGGGCACTGGGGGTTCTGAAGGGGTACCGTGCCTGGGGTGTCAGTGTAGGCACTGTCAGGAGGCCCGCCTCAAAAAATATTCCTGGCGCCATACCTCCGCCGATTTGCAGGTCAGCTGAGACGTCCTTCTGTTGGTGGATGCCGGTTGTGATGTAGCCACCTTTCTCGAAGAGGGCTCTCTTAAAGGTGTCCTCCTTACTCATTGGCACGCCGATCACTGGGTGGGGCTTACCCGGCTGAGCTGGACCCCTAAACCTTTGCCTTTCCTCTGCCCCGAACCCGAGAAGACTCCTCCCTTTTTCAAACGCGGCCTAGTCCCTCTGAAGAAAAGGCCGTTTTTGGCGGAAGAATGGGGAAAATTTAAGATTTATCCCATTCCCTTGCGTCACACCGTTCCTACCTGGGGATACTTGGTGGAAGATACCGCCGGGCATCGGGTAGCTCTCCTCTGGGATACCAAGGGCCTCCCTTCGGAGACCTTTTCTTTCCTGCTTCGATTTAAGGTGGACTTGGCGGTAGTTGACAGCACCTATCCTCCCTCGGTAAATGCCCCGAACCACAATAACCTCACCGAGGCTGTTGAAACCGGCCTGGCGGTGGCCAGGGAAGTATTTCTCACCCACCTCTCACACCAAACCTGGCCCCCTTTGCTCCTTGAAGAATATTTGCACCTCAAATTCCCCCAAAAAGCCGTAGCTC
This sequence comes from uncultured Thermodesulfobacteriota bacterium, assembly GCA_964630855.1. GTDB lineage: Bacteria > Desulfobacterota > Thermodesulfobacteria > Thermodesulfobacteriales > Thermodesulfatatoraceae > JAADCO01. The sequence continues at coordinate 104,964 of CAZVXP010000014.1, forward strand.
TTGCCTTTGACGGGCTAAAGCACGACCTTTCCTACCCTTTGGAGCTTTCCCTCCGGGGAGAAGAAATTCCGAGGGCCTCAGCAGCGGTTTAGGCTATTCCCCCTTGCGACCGTAAACATCTTCGAAACGGACGATATCGTCCTCGCCTAGATATTCTCCGTTCTGCACTTCAATGATCTCAAGGGGGATCTTTCCTGGGTTTTCCAGCCGGTGTTTCGTGGATTTAGGCACAAAGACGGACTCATTTTCGTGGAGAAACATCTCTTCTTCACCGATCTGGACCTTGGCCGTCCCTCGCACCACTACCCAGTGTTCGGAACGGTGATAATGCATTTGAAGGCTCAACCGCTCACCAGGGTTCACCACGATGCGTTTTATTTTGTAGCGTGGCCCTTCCTCCAAAACCGTATAACTTCCCCAAGGACGATAAGTAGTAACATGCTCGGTAGCTTCGGGATAACCTGAAGCCTTAAGGGTTTTTACCAGCTGGCTCACTTTTTGGGTCTGCCCTCTTTTCACGAGAAGAAGGGCATCCGGAGTTTCTACTACCAGGTGTCCCTCAAGCCCTATGGTGGCGATAAGCCTCTTGTTTCCGAAGATGAGGGAATTTTCCGTATCAATGGTAATCACACGGCCGGACTTGGCGTTTCCGGCCTCGTCTTTTTCAAGGATATCGAAAAGGGCATCCCATGAGCCAATATCGTTCCAATAAATGGAAAGGGGAACCACTGCAGCCCTGGTAGATTTCTCCATCACGGCGTAGTCGATGGAGATGTTCGGCAACCCGGAAAATCCTTCTACAAGCGCCGCGTATCCTTTGCCATAAAGGGAATAGATGTCCGGAGCGTGCCTTTCAAACTCTTCCTCCAGTGTGAACGTTGGGAAGAGAAAAATACCCGCATTCCAGTAAAATCCGCCGGAGGAGAGATACTGCTCGGCGGTTTTGCGATCCGGTTTTTCGGTAAAGGCGGCCACCTTAAAGGCTTTACCTTCCGAAACTTCAAGCGGTTCACCCTTTTTGATGTAGCCGTAGCCCGTTTCCGGACGGGTAGGTTCAATCCCGAAGGTCACCAAATAGCCGGCCCGGGCTATTTCTTCGGCTTCAACGGCGATGCGGGCAAAGTCTTCAGTGGGCTCGATTACGTGATCGGAAGGGCAGACGAGAAAGGTTTCTTCTTCGAAATTCGGCAAATTTTCCTTGGCATAAGCCAAAGCAAAGGCAATAGCCGGAGCGGTATTCCTGCCCACCGGCTCGCACAGAAGATGGTAACCCTCAATCCCTGCCAGGTGAGACTTGACGTGAAACCTATAATCCTTCCGGGTGATGACGATGAGATCCTCCGGCCGGAGAAAGGTGAGAAGGCGTTCCGCCGTCTGGCGCAGAAGGGATTTTTCACCGTTAAGCTTCAGGAACTGCTTGGGATAATCCTCCCGGGAAAGCGGCCAAAGCCGGGTCCCAGACCCCCCTGCTAAGATGATGGCCTTCATGAGCAACTCCTTTATTCGTTTTTAAGGGGCGGCTGCCCCGTTGACTCCAATACAGATTGCCAGAAACGGCTCTTAAGGTTGACCTGCTTGCGCCTGGTAACAGCAAGCTTAAGGGGTACGTGAATGTAACGGTCGTTGAGATAGCTCACCATAAGGCCGGTTTTGCCGGCCATCGCCGCGTGGGTAGCGTATTGGCCTAAGAAACCACAGTAGATCCGATCATCAACGATGGCTGGAACACTTCTGATGATGTAGCTGGGGTCGATGTAACGCAGGTATATCTCTATCCCCTTCTCCGCGAAGTATTCTTTGATCTTGTCTCGTAAGAACTTGCCGATATCGCCGAGTTTCAAGTTTCCGGAGGCATCGTACTCCGGAGGGTCAGGGCGCACGTACTTTTGGCCGGCCCCC
>CAZVXP010000015.1:0-25478 GCA_964630855.1 uncultured Thermodesulfobacteriota bacterium
AAAAACTTCAGTTTGGCGTCCCTTCCAGCTTCAGCCGGTTGCCCTCGAGCCACTACCCAGACTGTCCCTTCTGGTTCCGGGGCATCCAAGATACCGTATATGATCCCTTCTTTCTTGAGAATTGATTTTAGTTCTTCGAGATCTTCCGATGCTGGAAAATCTCCCGGAAGCTGAGGTACAAGATAAGCCTTCAGGCCATCTGGCGAGACAAGCAGCTTGAAACGGCCCCCCAGGATAGAAATACCCTTTTTAAGTCTGGAAAGATTGGCCCCCATCTAAGGTCTTTTTCGGCCTTTTGGGGGCCAATCGCTAGGATTTATCGGCTTTTAGCCGCTAATTTTTCTTTTAGTTCTTCACCTTTGCTGCGGTAAGCCTCCAGGCGGTTGAGGGCGTTTATCAAGGCCTTTATTCCTGCGGCCACGATGTCGTCGTCCTTTCCCAGGCCAGCGGAACGATGTCCGGCACGATCTTCGATGACGATGCCGCAGACTCCGAGAGACTCTGTTCCTTTACCTACGGCGTCGATGTGAAAATGGACCAACCTAAGATCTTTGTCACTCTCGGGAGAGCGGTTCTCCGAGCCAAGGAAACGGTATCCCAGGGCCAGAGCTACGGCCTTGAAGGCCGCGTCTATGGAGCCCACTCCTACGGTGACAGCCCGGTGAGCCCCGGTCTGTTGATCAAGCACTTCCACCTGGGCCAGCGGTTTGAGGGGAGCTCCGTAGAGGCTTGAGACATAGGCGGAACTCACCCGGTAGCGGTATTCGTCACCCAGGAATTCATCAAGCAGCACCCCTTCCAAATATTCGTCATGCACCGTGCGCAGCACGTCTTTAATCTCCTGGCGAAATCGTTCGAATACCCGGGAGAGATCCTCTTCTGAAAGCTTCCAGCCCCGGCTCTCCAGTTTGAACCGTACTGCGTGTCTGCCAGAATGTTTGCCGAGTACAATGGCGCTTCCTGTCCATCCTACTTCTTTGGGATCCATAATTTCGTAAGTACCTCGGTGCATGATGACTCCGTGTTGATGGATTCCGGACTCGTGGGCAAAGGCGTTGGCCCCTACGATGGCCTTGTTAGGTTGGACTGTCATGCCCGTGAGTTTGGCTACCAGCTGACTGGTGGGCACAATCTGTGTGGTATCAATCCGGGTCTCAAGGCAGGCACCCAGGACGCGTTCGAAATAGTCCCGTCGGGTTTTGAGGGCCATCACGATTTCTTCCAGGGCCGCGTTTCCAGCTCGTTCCCCGATGCCATTTATCGTACATTCCACCTGTCGGGCCCCGGCTAGAAGGGCAGAGAGGGAGTTGGCCACAGCCAGTCCAAGATCATTGTGGCAATGGACACTGAAAAAAACATCTCCCCTTTCTACTCGGTCGTAGAGGTCGGCTTTCTTGAGGGCTTCGAGGAGATGGCGAATCAGTTCGTAGTATTCTTGAGGTACCGTGTAACCCACGGTGTCTGGGATATTGATGGTTACGGCCCCGGCTTTGATTACCGCTACCACCACCTGGGCCAAATAATCCCAGTCGCTTCGCGTGGCGTCTTCAGCAGAAAATTCTACGATGGGTGTGAACTTTTTGGCGTACTTTACCGCTTCCACCGCAAGCTCTAAGACTTCCTCACGGCTTTTGCGAAGCTTGTATTTCAAGTGAATGTCCGAAGTGGCGATAAAGGTGTGGATACGGGGGGCAGTAGCCCCTTTGATGGCTTCCCACGCCACCTCGATGTCCTTTGGGTTGGCCCGAGCCAGAGCAGCTACCTGGACGTCTCTTACCGTCTCGGCAATAGCCTTTACCCCTTCGAAATCGCCAGGGGAGGAGATAGGGAAACCCGCCTCGATTACGTCCACCCGTAACCTCTCAAGGGCCCGGGCGATTTCCTTCTTGTCTTCTACGGAAAGGGAGACCCCGGGTGACTGTTCCCCGTCTCTCAGGGTAGTGTCAAAGATATAAACACGTGAAGTCATGACGACCTCCTTTTCGTAAGAGCTCTATAAGCTGAATCTTGGAAAAAAGAAAGATTAAAGCTCGGAAGAAACCGGTACCCTCTGCCCCCGCCAGGCGCGGAGGCCAAGGAGCAAAGGACCAGAAAGGGCGTAGAGACTGAAAAGGACAAAGAGGGTGAGAGGTGGTTCTGCTGCTACGACGGTCAACAATAAGACAAAACCTACCAGAGAGTAGAAAGGGTGCCTCTCAGCAAATTGTAATTTTTTGAAGGAGAAATATGGAATGCCACTTACCATAAGATAGGAAACAATATACACCAAAATGAGAATGGTCACATGTTTGACTGGCGGTTCGAGACCGAGCCACCGAATAAAAAGTACCATAGAAGCCATAATACCCGCGGCTGCTGGACTGGGGAGTCCAGAAAAGAAGGCTCGATCAGAGAGGCTTTGTACGTTAAACCGGGCTAGCCGTAGAGCCGTAGTGGCCACATAGATGAAAGCCGCCAACCAGCCGTAACGACCATAGGGTTTGAGTGCAAAGGTGAAAACCAAGATAGCTGGAGCCACACCAAAGGAGACGAGATCACACAGAGAGTCATATTCGAGGCCAAAACGGCTTGTGGTTCCGGTTAAACGTGCCACCCGACCGTCGAGGATGTCAAAGATCATGGCCATTAGCACCATGATGGCGGCCCGGGTGTAATGACCTTCAATGGCTGAGATTAAGGCGAAGAAACCGCAAAAGAGGTTTCCAGTGGTGAGAATACTGGGCAGGATGTTTATACCTCGGGATGGTCTGGAAGAGAGGCGCTTTTTAGGCATTTTTCTGCCAGGGTAAGATGGCCAGAGGGCTCTCTCCTGCTCGAACCCGGTGCCCCAAATTGACCAGAAGACGCAAATCTTTAGAAGGCACGAGCACTTCTACCCGAGAACCAAAACGGATCATCCCGAGACGCTCACAGGCCAGGATTTCGTCTCCTTTTTGGACGAAAGGTACGGTGCGCCGTGCCACCAGTCCAGCTATCTGCACCACCAGCAGCGGGATACCATCCAGACGTTCGATCAAGTAGTAACGTTTTTCGTTTTCCCGAAAGGCTTCCTCCCGGTCTGCGGGAAGAAACTGGCCCGGTTCATGGATGATTTCCAGCACGCGCCCGGTTACCGGAGAGCGATTTACGTGAACGTCGAAAAGGTTCATAAAGATTCCTATTCGATAGACTTCGGTTTCAAGGAAACGTTCTTCTTTTTCTCTGTGAATCGAAACGATCTTGCCATCTGCCGGGGCCAGGATGACTTCCCGATCAAAAGGTGGATAGCGATCGGGATCGCGGAAGAAATACGCCATGGCCGTGGAAACTCCCAGGCCAGTGTAAAGGAGGGATTTCTTTCTGGTGAAGTGACCAACAAGGGCGCCCAGGGCCCCGGGAATCAGGACGTAAGGCCAAGCATCTTTTACAATCATAAGTTCCTTTTATCCGAAAGACCGGCAGGCGGCAAGGATCAATCCAAAAGTTCACGCCAGGACATGGATCCTTCGGCCTTCTCCTGGAAAGTCTGGAATAGTTCTTTCAAACGTCTAAGGTGTTGCCAGGCTTCTTCAGGATGGCGTGCGGTCTCCAATGCAAAAGCCTCCTCCCGAATGGCTTCCAGGTGCACGGTTCCCGCTGCCCCTTTGAGACTGTGTGCCCTTTCACAGGCCCGCAGGAGGTCCTTGGCCCGAAGGGCCTCTTCAATCTCTTTGAGCAGTTCCCGGGCCGACTCAAGGAAGAGATTCAGGAGCTCCTCGCCCATTTCCAAATCTCCGTCGATTTCTTGAAGAAATCTCTTACGATCCCATTTGAGTTCATTCATAACCGACCCCTTATCCTTCTGGGATTCGACAGATTTCGCCTCCGCCAAGGACGAGCTCTCCATCGTAAAAGACGGCGAATTGTCCTGGAGTGATGGCTTGTTGAGGCCGTTGAAAAGTAATCTTGAGGAGACCGTTTTGAGGTTCGAGGCAGGCCGGAGCCTCCTGGTGACGATAGCGGACTCTTACCAGGGCCCTTTCCGGGAGCCCTCTTCTGGGACAGACCAAATGCGGTCTCTCAACCAGGAGTTCGCGTCGGGCTAGATACCTTTTGGGACCAATGATTACTCGATTCCTTTCGGGATCAAGTGCTACCACGTAATAGGGCCTTCCAAGCCTTACCCCCAGTCCTCGGCGCTGCCCGATGGTGTAGGCAAAAAGACCCCGATGACGACCGACTACCCGGCCCGAAAGGGTGACAATCTCTCCGGGAGGGAAGTCTTCATCTTTGAATAACTCTCGATAGTCTCCTCGAATGAAACAGACTTCCTGGCTCTCCGGGGCCGTAAGTTCAAAAAGACCAAGTCTGACGGCTTCCCGGATGACCTCTCTCTTGCGCCACGTCCCCAAAGGGAAAACAGCCTTCTCCAGCTGTTCCTGACGAAGAAGGGCCAGAAAGTAGGATTGATCCTTGGCTGGATCTACCCCTTTTTGCAGGAGATAGCACTCGTGTTCTCCATCCCAGAAGAGACGAACGTAGTGCCCGGTGGCCAATTTTTCCGCCCCTAGGTTCAAGGCCTTTTCTAACAGGAGGCCGAACTTGATTTCCCGATTGCAGACGATGCACGGATTGGGGGTTTTGGCTTGTCGATAGGCTTCTTTGAAATAACCAATGATTCGCTGATGAAAGATTTCTCGAAGATCTACCACCTCCAAAGGGATGGAGAGTTTTTGACAGATCTTTCGGACACGGGCTATTTCTCGTTCTGGATCAGCCTGGGCCAGCAAGGCGAAAAGCCCAAAGACCTCATGTCTTTGACGCAAGAGATAGGCGGTAAAGGCACTGTCAGCGCCCCCGCTTAGAGCCACGGCGATCATGTCAGCCTAGTTCCGCTACCCGTTCTCCGAAGCGCACCTCCATGGCCCTGACGATACAGGTGGTTACGCAGAGTTCGCATCCCGAACAGCGATCCGGATCAAATTCTACTTCCATGGTGTTTCGGTTGACGTGTAAGGCCCCGGTGGGACAAACGGCGGTGCAAAACCCGCAATGGATACACCGCTCCTGATTGCGCTGGATCTCCTGGCCGATGGTTTTCACTTCGACCCCGAGTTCTCGAAGATAGGCCAGCCCTTTGTTGAAATTTTTGGGATGTCCCGCCAATTCGATGATCATCAGGCCTTCTTTGCCAGGGAGGATAGTGGCTTTGAGAATGTTGAAGGAGAGATCGAAATCCTTCACCAGACGGTAAACAATGGGCTGATCGACAATTTCAGCTGGAAAGCGTAACACAAGGATACGTTTGTACATGTCTTCCTCCTAAGCTGTGGCCCGACGATAAGGTTCAAGATCCAGATTTGGATCGAGGAGCCGGGCACTTTCAAAGAACTTTTCGGCCTCTTCTCTTAGTCCCATAGCGGAAAGGCAGGCTCCCACATTGGCGTAATCTATGGCCCCTTCTGGATTTAGTTCAAGGGCCCGTAGGTAAGCCTCAAGGGCTTCGGGAATTTTTCGCTGTTTGAAACGTGCGGTGCCCAGGATATTGTAGAGTTCAGGGATCTCCACTAGACAAAGACCCTTTTCCGCGGTTTTCTCTGCTTCTACGAAGCGTCCTCGTTTGAGTTCTACGTGAGCCAGATGACAATAGACAGCAGGTCGGTCTTCAGCGGGTGGAGAAAGACGAAGGGCCTTTTGAAAGGCTTCTTCAGCGGCAGAGAGCTCGTCTTCTTCAGCCAAAAGCTGGCCAAGATAAGTGGCCACGTAATAGCGATCTATTTCCTGGTCAAGGGCCCGAAGGATGCGAAGGGCTTCGTGGCGTGGAAGGTAAAGGGCTATCGTGCGAACTAGCTGGTAAAGTGGTGAGATAAAGAGCCTTTCCCGAAAGTGGGCCCCGGTTAGAATAACATAAACCGCCGGGACACCTAATTCCGGAACCGCAAGATCTATCAGGTAAAGATGAAAGCCTTGGGCCCTGAGGGCTTCGGCCAGCTTTTCCAGCTCTTCTAAATGGTCCGGGGACGAAAGGTCGGGAAGAGACGAAAGCGGAATTTCTCCTGCCTGATTCGTGATCACACTGGCTTCTTCGAGGGTAGCGAATTTGGGCAAACCACTTTCCAGATATTTACCATCGGTGTCAAAGTCGCCGGCTAATTGAGCCACTTCTGTCAGGGCACGGATCAAGGCCCTTTCCGGGCTGGTGGCCGTGCCAGCCGTATAGACGATCTCTGAACGATGGGGATAGGTGCTTGGGTCATAAGCCAAGGCCCCGATGGTAGCCACAGGCAGGTCAAAGGTGAAGTCTCTGAGATAAAGTTTTACTCCCAGGTCCTCGAAGCACTTGAGCAAGGCCCTGGTTTCGTCACCAATGCGGTCTGGGATCACGGCCTTGAAAGGGCCCTTCGTCCAGGTGGTGAGAGCTGAGGCGTGACGTTCGATCAATTCGCAAATCGCCTGAACCGAGGCCTCGGGGTAGGTATTGCCAGCGGCAGAACCATTGAATTCGTAAAGGAGCCAGAACCAGAAGAAGGGGACCTTTGTTTCACGTTTGGATGGGAGTTCGAGAGCAGTGGCCAGGTGAAAAGGTATCCGGGGGAGCACGCGTCGGGCCAATTCTAGGGCTTCATAGTCCTCGTGGGGGTCTACCACCGAAGACAGAAGGATTTCTGCTGGGATGGCGTTTTCAGTCTTTTCCAGCGTGCCAAGAGGGAAGGAACCAGTTTTTACGGTCTTGAAAAGACTGTAACGCTCTACGAGCTCCATGAGGGCGCTGGCACGGGCCAGGATGTCTGTGGCTCCTTTGCCCATCTGTTTCAGGCGTCCTGTTACCGAAAGGCCTTCTGCTCCGTAAAGACTGATATATACCGGGATGCCCAGGCGCCCTTTGTCGATGCGCCTCAACTCCTGAAATACCCCTCGGGCCGAGGATCGAAAACGCTCTTCGACCCAGGCGATGGTTTCTTCCGGTAATAGGTGTTTATCGGCGATTTTTTTGGGTGAAGGAGACAAAAACTTTTTCACAAGCATAATCTGACCCCCTTTTGCCCCAACCTTACCAAAATTTTGTTCAAAGAAAAGAGAGGAAAAAAATCAGAGGAGATCGCGGGCCTCGGTCTTATACCAGACAATGAAGCGTCTGATTCCTTCCTCAATGGGAACCCGGGGTTGATAACCCAGGAGTTTTTTGGCCTTGGAGATGTCAGCGTAAGTAATGGGCACATCTCCCGGCTGAAAGGGCAGGAACTTGAGACGGGCCCTTTTGCCCAGGTTCTCTTCAATGAGGTGGATGAGGGTAAGAAGGTCCGTGACCTGAGATTCCCCCAGGTTGAATATCTCGTAATCGAAATCTTTATCTATGGCAGCCAGGACACCTTGAATGATATCGTCAATGTAAGTGTAGTCTCTTTTGGAAGAGCCATCGCCAAACACCGGAATCTCTTCCCCTCGATCGATAAGACGCGTGAATTTATGAATAGCCATCTCTGGCCGCTGACGTGGCCCATAGACGGTAAAGAATCGTAGACAAATCACCTTCAGGCCAAAGAGATGGTGATAGGCGTGGCAGATGAGCTCGTTGGCCCGCTTGGTGGCAGCGTAAGGGGAAGCCGGACGGTCAGAGCAGTCCTCTTCGGAAAAAGGCACTTTGTTCGTGTAGCCATAAACCGAAGAGGAACTTCCATAAACGAATTTAGGCACCTTGAAACGGCGACATAATTCGAGGAGATGGGTGGTTCCCAGGCCATTTACTTCTTCATAAAGGACGGGATCTTCCACCGAGGGGCGTACTCCGGCCCGGGCAGCCAGGTGAACCACCAATCTTAGCGAATAACGTTTGAAGACCCGTTCCAGGAAGGGAAAATCGCGGATGTCGCCCTGTTCGAGGTGGAAACGGGGGTTTTTGAGGGCTCGGGACAGATTGCGCCATTTGAGTTTAGGAGAGTAATAGTCGTTGAAATCATCGACCACCACCACTTCTTCTCCGCGCTCCAGGAGTCGGTCCACCAGGTGGGAACCAATGAAACCCGCACCTCCCGTCACCAGAACGGCTTCCGTCATCTTCTACTCCACGGTTACACTTTTGGCGAGGTTGCGAGGTTGATCCACGTCGCAGCCCCGTATAACTGCTACTTCATAAGCCAAAAGTTGCAAGGGGATGGTATAGATGATAGGGGAGACTTCCCATTCACAAGAGGGCAAAAAGATGCTCTCAGTGGCCATACGAGGAAGGGTTTCGTCACCCTGTGTTCCAAAGGCGATCACTTGTCCGCGGCGAGAGCGGACTTCTTCAATGTTACTGACCATCTTTTCGTAAACGTGATGATTAGATGGGGCCAGCACCACCACGGGCATCTCTTCATCGATGAGGGCGATGGGACCGTGTTTCATTTCTCCAGCGGCGTAACCTTCGGCGTGGATGTAGGAAATTTCCTTAAGCTTCAGGGCCCCTTCTAGAGCGATTGGAAAGAGGATGTTGCGTCCCAAATAGAGGAAGTGGTTCTTTTTGTGGTAATCATAGGCCATCTCCTTGAGGAGGGGATGGGTTTTTTCGATAATTTCCTCAATTTGTTGAGGGAGCTTGAGCAGGGCACGGGCTAGACGCTTTGCCTCTTCTAGAGAAAGGGTCCCTCGGAGGCGTCCCAAGTAGATAGTGAGCAGGAGAAGGGCGGTCAACTGACTGGTAAAGGCTTTGGTGGAAGCCACTCCTATTTCGGGACCAGCATGGGTGTAAATGGTTCCATCCGACTCGCGAGTGATGGTGCTGCCCAGTACGTTGCAGATAGCAATAGCTCGAGCACCTACCTCTTTGGCCCGTCTCAGACTGGCCAGAGTATCAGCGGTCTCTCCCGATTGTGAAATGGGGATGACAAGAGAATTCTGACTCAAGAGGAAGTCCCGGTATCGAAACTCCGAGCCTAGGTCCACCTCTACGGGTATCTTGACCCAGCGCTCGAAGAGATATTTGCCGACGAGGCCGGCGTGATAGGAGGTACCACAGGCCAGAATACAAATCTTTTCCAGTTTTTGGATCTCTTCAGGGGAAAGGCCGATTTCAGGGATGTTGACCTCACCGGTTTCGGGATCAAGTCGTCCTCGGAAGGTGTTGAGTACCGCCTGAGGTTGTTCGTAGATTTCTTTGAGCATGAAATGGCGAAACCCGGCCTTCTCGGCCATGGTAGCGTCCCACTGAATGGTGACCGAGGGACGCTTGATCTCCTCTCCGGTCTCGATATTGAACAATTTACATCCTTCTTTGGTGAGGATGGCCATCTCCCCATCTTCCAGGAAGAGCACCTCTCGAGTCCATGGCAAGACCGCGGGTATATCGGAAGCAATGAAGTTTTCCCCCTGCCCTAAACCGATGACCAGCGGGCTCTGATGGCGTGCTGCTACCAGAGTTTCGGGGGCCTTGCTCCAAAGGACACCCATGGCATAGGCCCCTTCTACCCGGCTGAGGGCCCGCCGAACCGCTTCGATCAGGTCCGTGGTCTCTTCCAGGGCCTCTTCGATAAGATGGGGTAGGACCTCGGTGTCGGTCTGAGAAAGAAAGACGTGTCCCCGGGCTTCGAGCTCGTTTCGCAATTGATGGTAATTCTCGATGATGCCATTGTGCACCACTACCAGTTCCCGGGCACAGTCTCCGTGAGGATGGGCGTTCCACTCCGATGGTTCACCGTGAGTGGCCCATCGGGTGTGTCCGAGACCAATTCCTCTGGGATTCTTGCCGTATTCTGCCACCTTTTCTTGGAGGCTAACGAGTTTGCCGAGGGCTCGTACGACTTCGATGCGGTCTCCGTCTAGTACAGCGATTCCCGCGGAATCATAACCCCGGTATTCCAGACGTCTGAGACCCTCTAAAAGGATGGGAATGACAGCCCTTTGTCCTACATAACCAATAATGCCACACATTAGCGGGCTCCTTCTCCAAAAAGGATTATTTTTACCGTCTTGAAGATGATATAAAGATCAAACATGGTGGACATGTATTTGATGTAATAGAGGTCGTATTTCAGCTTTTCCAGAGCATCCCTGTCTGAAGCCCCATAAGGATAGCAAATTTGGGCCCAGCCGGTGATACCAGGTTGAACCGTGTGTCTCTGGTCGTAGAAGGGGATCTTCTGGCGTAGTCTTTCCACAAAATAGGGGCGCTCGGGGCGGGGGCCAACAAAGGCCATGTCTCCTTTGAGTACGTTCCACATCTGGGGAATTTCATCGATACGCAACTTGCGAATGATGCGTCCTACTCTGGTGACGCGGGGATCGTTTTCTTTGGCCCATTTGGGTGCGTCCTTTTCGGCGTCCGTACGCATGGAGCGGAACTTGTAGAGCTTAAACACCTTACCATCTTTACCCACTCGTTCTTGGACGAAGAGCACCGGCCCTGGAGAATCGATTTTGATCAGGATGGCTACCAAAATGATCAGGGGAAGGGAGAGAAGGAGTCCGATCGAAGAGAAGAAGATGCCGAGGAGGCGCTTGAAGAGCAGGGTATGGCGCGGTTTGGCGAAGCCTCCGTGAAAGATGAGCCAGCTGGGTCTGATCTTCTCTACGATGATCTTCCCGGCAAGATGTTCGTAGAAGGTCTCCCCTTCTACCACGTCTAGTCCCCTCATGCGACATTCGAGCAGCTCCTCAACCGGAAGGGCCCCGCGCCTTTCCTCCAGACAAACCACAATCTTTTTTACCCGGTACCGATGGCAGAGTTCGTAAAGGCGGGAAATATCGGTTTCCACCTGGGCGGGTCCCCGGGTCAGGGGTAAGAGTTCCTTTTGAGCCCGTTCGACTTCTTCGGGGTTGGCCACGATAAGGGGCACCCGGAAACCGCAGTCTAGCTGGTTGTGGATCTCTTCTAAGATGTTTTTGGCCAGTTCCGAGATGCCCAAGATGGCCACACGTTCTGACAAAAAGCCGTTCTTCAAGAAGAAGAAATAGACCAGGCGCCAGGAAACAGCCAGGATGATCACTACCAGCAGAAAGAGCATGAAGGACCAATTGCTGACCATCAATTGTGGGAAGACCATGTAGATGAGACCTACGGAGAAGGTAGCCATCCCAATGGCCTGGAGGAGATTGGCGGCCATGTCGTAGAGGGAATGTTCTTCCCGAAAAGTATAGAGATCGAAATAGTAAAGCCAGAGCTGGAGGGTAAAGATGATCAGGAAGAATTTGGCCAAAAAAGAGGGCACATAAATGTTTGAGGGAATATAGCCCAGACGCAAATAAAAAGCGATGAGAATGGCGGCAAAGATGAGAAAGGTTTCGGTGATAAAGAAAATAAGTTTTCTAGCTGGATAGTAGCGATGAAAGACTCTTATCATCGGTGATAGCGATAATAACGGTTAGTGTAACGATAATATTTGAATTTGGAAGAGATGAGGTTCAGGGAGGAAATGTTAAAGGCGTTGAAGATTAGCCCCAGGACCTTAGAGCGCCCGAGTTTTTCGAGGGCTTCTTCTACGATACCCTTTTCCGAATAGGCATATCGTACTACCAGCAGAGCCCCGTCAATGAGACGAGAAAGAGAAAGGGTTTCGGAGGCCAAGAGTACCGGAGCGGAATCAAAAATGAGGTAAAACTTGGGAAAATGATGCCGAAGATCGTCAAGGAATTCTACCAGTTTTTCGGAACTGAAGACGTCTTTGGTCAGGGACAGTTCACGTCCTGAAGGTATGAGATAAAGATTTGCAAAATCTGTACGGTAGACGATTTCGGTGAGGGATCTCTGTCCGAGGAAATATTCACTGAGACCCTCTTCGAAAGGAACACCCAGATACTCCGTAAAACTTGGATGGCGTAGATCTGCTTCTACCAGCAAGGTGGGGACGCTGCGAGCAAAAGAAAAGGCCAGGTTGAGGGCCACGTAGGTCTTACCTTCCCCTGGAACGCTGCTGGTGACCATGATTAGCTTGGAAGGAAGGCCGGTGCGGGGATGGAGGATGTGGCTGCGAAGGATCTTAAAGTTTTCTGCCACGAGACTTTCGGGGTCATGAAAGGTAAGAAGGCGAGGTTCAACGTCAGTAAGTTTAACCTCTTTTAGCCCTTCAGGTACCGTCACCTCTACTACGGCATGATGATTGTTAGGTTTGCGACGTTCCTCTCCAGCCTTCGTGAGGAAACGGGTCAACTTGCCCAATGGAGCCTCCAAAAAGAGAGAATTTCATCCTTAAAAAGCCATAGGAGCAATAAAATAATCGGCAAGAAGAGAAGTATTACTAAATACCTTTTCTTGGAAGAGCGCAACTTTGGGGGAGGAGGAAGAGGAATTTCGTCATGTTCTTCGAGGAGATGGGCAATTTCAGGGAGACATTCTCGGACCGTGTTGCCGTCTACTACGGCCTCCCCTTTGAGATAGGCTTCCATCATGGCGTGATCGGCGATGATGTTGATCAAACGAGGAATGCCTCGGGAATGGCGGTAAATGAGCTCGATGGCCTCGTCTGTGAAGACGCGACTCTTGGGAGTTCCAGCTCGAAGGATTCTGGTGATGAGATATTCGGACACTTCTTCTTTAGAATCAAAGGGCCCCAGGTGATAACGATAAGAAAAGCGTTGCTGGAGGGAGTAAAGTTCCCTTGAGGAAAGCTTTTTGAGCAATTCTGGTTGCCCTACCAGGATGATCACCAGCCCCTGTTCACCCTCGGTGAGGTTGGCCAAAAGGCGGATCTCTTCCAGTAGGTCGTTGGGGGCTGCTTGCGCTTCATCTATAACGATGACCAAGGTTTTCCCCTGACGGAAGAGTTCCAAGAGATGGTGACGAAACTTGATGAGAAAATGCGATTTCACGACACGCCCTCTCCATCCGAGCTCCGCTGCCAGGAGATAGTAGAATTCTTTAATGGTGAGCTTGGGATTGAAAATGGAAACTACGTAGAGATTTTCTTTCTGTTTGAGGGTGTGAAGAAAATAATGGAGGATAGTGGTCTTCCCTACCCCGATATCACCGGTGAGAAGGAGGAAGGGTTTTTGGGCCATGACACTGTAAGTGAGGTGCGAGAGGGCTTCACGGTGTTTCTCTCCGAGGTAGAGAAATTCGGGGTCAGGCGTAATTTCAAAGGGATTTTTCTCCAGTCCAAAGTGTTTGAAGTGCATCGAAATATCACAACGTATAGCCCTTGAGGGCCAAGACTAGCAGGGCAGCATTAGCCACCAACCCACAAAGGGCTATTCCGGAAAGGAGAAAAGATTTAATTAAGGCCCGGCGTCTTTCCCGAGGCATTACAACCTTGGGAATAGTGGCCAAGACCCGTACGTTTAGTTGCTTCTCAAGGAGTCCAGGATCGTAGATGCGCCGGTCAAGGAAGAATTCGAGGACAAAAGCCAAACCAATACCCGCTCCCAAAGCAGCCACAAAACCCATGAAGAGGATCTTTTTGGCATCGGGCTTGACCGGTATTTCTGGAACCCTGGCGGGATCGATGATCTTGAACTGTTCTCCCTGCTGGCGCTTCTCAAGGGTCTCTGCCATAGCGGCCTGGATTTTTTTGTCCATGAGCATCCGATAGGTGTCCATCAGGTTTGAATAGTCACGGGCCATGTCTTTGAGTTCCTGCTCCCGCCGGGGGATGTTCTCCAGTCTCGTTTGGTAGATTTTGATCTGTTGCTGAATCTTTTGATAAGCTTCGTTGATGCGCTTAATCTCCGCGTCAATGCTTTCAAGCTGGGCTCGAAACTGGGCGGTAACGTCTATTCCGGGGCCAGGCTCTTCTTGAGAGGGCTCCTCTTCAGAGGGGGCCGTTTCTTCCTGAGCGGCTAGTTCCTTCTTCTTAGCTTCGATGATCTTCTTTAAGCGCTGCACATCAGGATGTTTTTCCGTGTACTTCATGAGAAGGGCCTTATATTGCGCTTCTAGGGCCTCGAGATCAGAATTATAAGAGGTGTCCTCTCCTGATCCTTCATCCAATTCGATAAAAGAAGCAGCCTGCGAGGAAGCTAGCTGTTGAGCCATCTTTAGTTGTTCCAGGATGGCCACCCGGCGATCTTCAAGCATTTGCTTGCGCATCTGCAAGGCCTCACTTTCTTTCTGAAGCCGATCTAGGGTGGCGATGATGGATTGTTTCTGTTCAGGAAGTTCGTCCATGTATTTGATTTTGAATTCTTGGATACGCCGTTCCCGGTCTCGCAATTCCTTTTCAATGCGGCGAAGTTCTTCGTCTAAGAAGGCTGTAATGGTTTTGGCCTGTTCTTCACGAAGTTTGAGGTTTTCTTCGATGAAGATGTTAGCGATCCGATTGACCACCTTGGCCGTGAGCTGGGGCTCAGTGTATTCGAAACTGATGATGAATACGTTGCGGCGTCCGCCCCGGGGGCGAGTGACTTTGATGGCACGCCGCATGCGTTCCACCACGGATTCCATTGGTAGCCGTTCTACCAGATGGGGATATAGGTTGTATTCCTTGATGAGCATCTCTAGGTTTCGCCGACTGGTAATTTCCTGCCAAATAGAATGAATGAAGGCCTCAAGATCTCCGGAAACAGTAGATTTTACATAAGAAGGAGGGACTTTCTGGGGCACAATAGAAAGTGTAATTTGGGCCCGATAAATCCTCGGGGCACGAAGCGTGTAGAGCTCAGCCAGGGCAAAAATAGGAATAAAAATGAAAATGATAAGCCATTTCCGACGCCAGAGAAAAGCAAGAATTTGATAAATATCTATCTGCTGTTGTTGTGTGCCTTCTCCTACCATATCGATTTACCCTGCCAGAGATTGTATACGAGTTTGATAGTTATTACGTTTTCCGTATAAGAATCTCTTTCGACGTCCGCATCAGCCTTTCTATAATTATAATCGACGGACAGGGAAAGTTTTTTAAGGAGTTTCTTGTGAAGTCCCGCTGAAAATGAATAGGTCTTTGTTTGTTTATTCTCTCTCTGTTTGAAATCTTCTATTCTGTAATAAGCTCCAAGTGATCCTGATAAAGTTCTGGAGAATTGATGGGAAATTGAACCATTTATGAGGTAATATTCTGTGAATCCGTTATTTTCGGCTTCTCCATATTCATAAGTGTAGCCTCCGCTGCCGGAAATGGAGAAAGAGGTGTGTTTATAGTGTTTGGCATAATTAAGACTGTATGTGATGCCCTTGTTTTTGTCTGATGATCCGTCTGCTTTACGATAATAAAACCCCAAGGAGCAGCCATAAGTTTGATCTATTGTGGGAGAGTAAGTGTATGCAATGTTGCTGTTATATGTCCAGTAATCTTCAGCATCTGGGCCAATTTCTTGGGTTCGTTCTGCTGAAAAATTTAAAGAAATGTGTTTGTTATGTGCTAGCCTATAACCAAAAGACGAATTGATTCCCCAAGTGTTGACGGGATTTTCAGTTTCAAACTCTCTTTGAGTAAAAGTAAAACCGAGACTTGCAAAATAGCGAGTAAAATCTTTATGAATCCGAATGAATTCGCTATAAATGCGGGAATCTTCTACGGTTGGATCTTTGTTTTGAAGATAATTTAGCGAAGCACCTAAATCTAGGGCGCTATCTTTCCAGAATTCATAAGAGAGATGTCCAGAAGCAGTGTATCGATAATATGTTTCCCGTTTTCCTTTGCGCTCGCGGAATATCTCCTCATTTCGCTCTATAGGTTCTTCTGAGCGGTAATAATTATTGCTGAAAGAAAAATTTATGTGTTTCGATATTGATCGAAAATAGGAAAGAGTGAAGGAGTGACGGTTCGTGTTGTTTTTGGAATAGCGCCAGTATTGTGCCCTTTCAAAATCGTATTGAAACGAAAGATCTGATATGCGAGAAGACCTGGAAGCAGAGAATCTTCCGCCGAAAAGAGAGGTCCAGTCTTCCTCTTTGTCTTCCTCTGTAAGATATAAGTTGTCAGTATATTCGGTAGAAGCAGATAAGTCTACGCTATAAAAATGTTTCTCCGCCTGACTTGCTCCTGGTAGTAATAGCAAAATTAGAAAAGAAAACAGATATTTTTTCATGGCACTAAGATAATGTCGTCGGCTTTGAGATAAAAATCGTTGACCTTCCGACCTTTAGTGGCTTCTTCATAGTTAAAACGCAAGATCTCTTGTTGAGCATTATTGGTACGAATGACCATTATTTTGTCTTTTTTGGCCCATTCGGTGAAACCTCCTGCCACGGCCAGGGCCTGCAGAATGGTCATGGGCTTGCTGAGCAAATATTCTCCTGGACGGGCGATTTCTCCAATCATGTAATAAC
This sequence comes from uncultured Thermodesulfobacteriota bacterium, assembly GCA_964630855.1. Taxonomy (GTDB): domain Bacteria; phylum Desulfobacterota; class Thermodesulfobacteria; order Thermodesulfobacteriales; family Thermodesulfatatoraceae; genus JAADCO01. The sequence goes on from CAZVXP010000015.1 coordinate 16,133, forward strand.
GTTTGCTGTTCAGTTCTTTAACAATCACCGTAACTACCGGGAGATCGATATATTCTTTGAGCCGTTTTTCTAGTTCGCTTTTGAGCTGCATGGGGGTCTTGCCAGCAGCCAAGACATCGTCAATCAAAGGGAGGGTGATGCGTCCATCGGGTCTCACAGTTACTTCTCTAGAAAAATCTGGTTCCTTCCAGACGATAATTTCCAAGACGTCACTGGGACCTATTACGTAGGTCGTCTCGGTCTGAGCCTCCAAAGAATGAGGCCAGAGAAAAGGGATCAAAAGCAGAAAAAAGGCCAAAATACGTCCTTTCATCTCTTTTCTCCGGAGTTTTCTTTCAATTTGGCGAGATATTCTTCCCATTCCCAAGGTAGGAGATATTTCTTTTTGTTATTGCATTCTTTACAAGCAGGAACCAGATTCTCGCGCACGCTACGCCCACCACGGGCCAAAGGGATAAGGTGGTCCATGGTAAGCTCGGATGGTTTCACCCGACGTCCGCAATAGTAACAGCGTCCATGAGCACATTTTTTCCGCCACCACCGAGTTTTTCTCAGTTTACGAGCCTTTTCTCTTTCCTGTCGGAAAAAATCCTCCTCCCCAAAAGACAAACGCATGTCCTTACTATACAGGGCTTTTTGGCCCCTTGCTACTTTAAGAATCATCTGTTAGCCCCTAAGATATGTTTTCGTTTACGGATCGCGATCTGTTCTTCATTTGGGAAAAGGTTCAAGCTGGAGAGCGCCTCACCCTGGAAGATGGTCGGCGTCTTTTTGAGACTTCCGATCTCCTAGGATTGGGGTTTATGGCTTCCAGGGTCAAAGAGCGTCTCCATGGCAAGAAGGTTTTTTACGTCTTCAATTGTCATCTCAACTATACCAACGTTTGTCTCAACTTGTGTAAATTTTGTGCTTTCGGACGGCCCAAAGGGCACCCGGAAGCCTATGAATTGAGCATCGAAGAAGCCCTCCAAAAACTTAAAAGCAGGGGACCAATTCGAGAGGTCCATATCGTGGGAGGGCTTCATCCAGATCTCCCTTACCAATACTATCTCGACCTTCTGCGAGCCGTAAAGGAGGCCCTACCCCAGGCCCAAATCAAGGCCTTTACATGTGTGGAGATAGATCATCTTGCCAAAATAGCTGGTAAAGAGGTGCAAGAAGTGCTGCTTGATCTCAAGGAAGCGGGGCTTTCCTGTCTTCCCGGGGGTGGGGCCGAGGTTTTTTCGGAACGCATTCGTCAAAAACTCTGTCCAGAGAAGATCACCGGCCAGAGGTGGCTTGAAATCACACGCCTGGCCCACCAACTTGGCATTCCTTCAAACGCCACCATGCTTTACGGGCATTTGGAGACTTACGAAGAACGCCTGGAACATCTCCTTGCCTTGCGGGATCTTCAGGATGAAACCAAAGGTTTTCTCTGCTTCATTCCGCTGCCTTTCCTCCCCCAGAAGTCCTATCTGCGCAAAGAAGTGGCCCCTACTACAGGCTTTGAAGACCTCAAAATGATAGCTGTCTCCCGTCTCATGCTAGACAATATTCCCCATGTTAAGGCTTACTGGGTCTTTATGGGTCTCAAACTGGCTCAAGTGGCTCTCCATTTCGGAGCCGATGATCTACACGGCACTGTTTTGGAAGAGAAGATCAGTGAATTTTCAGGGGCCGAAGAAGAAAAGGCCTTGTCCAGGGAAGAAATCGAGCGTCTCATTCGCGAAGCGGGCTTTGAACCCGTAGAACGAGACGCCCTTTACCACGCCGTGAAATCTTAAAGTATCGCGTTTTTTTCTTTTTGACAGGCGATCTTGAGATTCCCCCTGCAAAGGGATGAGCCTCCCCAGCGGCGAGCCGGAGTCCCACACCATCGGGTCCCCCGAGGCAGCCTTTCGCCCTTCATTACCAAGCTCAACCCTTCGAGACGAACACCATCTTCTAAGACCGAGTCATATAGCACCACGGCCCGAGGGCCGATAGAGCAGGCCCGGCCTATTTTGACCCGGGACATTTTCATTACGCGATCTTCAAAAAGATGGGTTTGCAAAGAGACCATGGGGCCTACTTCGCTGTAGTCGCCTATTTCTACCAGGTCGAATTCTGTGAGGTAAGTGGTTTCTAGCAAACAACCGGAACCAATTTTGGCTCCCATGACTCTCAAGACCCACCCGGCAAAGGGAGTTCCAAGGAGATGAAGGAGTAAGGCTGGCACTACTACGTTTTCGTAAAGACCTGTGATGAGTTCCGAGCGACGCACAAAGATGCTCCAGAGTGGTTCGACTCTGGGGCGATAGGTTCCGACAAGAAGTCTTTTGAGACTTGCGACAAAAGCCAGGAGCAAGAGGCTGCTTCCCAAAAGTAGGAAGGGCGTGAGGGCTGCAGTAAGGAGAAAGGAGAGGTGGTCGAAACAAACCGTCAGGATCTCAAAAACAATACCGAAGACCAGAAAGTATAGGCTAGAAGGCAAGGTGGCACGGAAATATTCATAGAACAGTCGTTTTAGATAGAGTTCTCTGGTTGGCCGGAAGGTCAGGTGTTCGGGGAAGGGCTGACTTTCTTCCCGTCGAGGGAGATAGAGGGCCGGAGAACCCAGCCAGGTGGTTCCAGGCCGGAGACCCTCTTTTGGGGGTACGGAAAGGACCCCTATCAGGCAATCGTCTGGGAGGACCGTACCTTCCGGGACAAAGGCGCTATTGCCCACAAAGGTGCGTTTGCCAATGATGGTTTTTCGAACCCGGATGTGTTCACCATAAACTGTGGCTGGGCCGATATGGGCGGCATCCGCCAGAAAACTGTCGTCGTCGATAACCAGTAGGTCCGGTGTGATATGAGCAATGGTGGAGATTTCTGTCCAAGCTCCAATTTTGGCCCCCAGGCACCGCAGGAAAGGCGGAAGATAGAGGGTAGCATACAGGGCATCCGTTAGCTCCAAAGAGGTACGCATCAGGCGATCAAAGAACCACTTGCGCAAATAAAAACCGCTGTGAAGGGGGTAGTGCCGGGTTTGACACGTGGCAAAAGGATCTTCTTGCTCGTGATAATGACCAGGCAGAGGCTGAGTACGAACGAAAGTCCGGCTAGAGGGGAGGCCACCCAGAAGGCCTTTCCCAGATAATGCGAAGCAGTCCGGAGGATCAGGATTCCTGGAATCAGGCAGATCACCGGCACCAGCAAGGAGAGGGGGACCGCAAACAGGAAACCGAAAAAGCTCCCCACCGAGGCCAGGAGCCCTTGGGAGCTGGGAGGGAAGTCTCTCAAGGCTTCAAGTTCTGGATCCCGATAGGGGCTGGCGGGAGAACCACACCAGGTCTGCCGGGCGGGTATCCTAGCCCCTTCTGGCAGAAGGGACTGGTGTCCCAAGAAGGCTTCGTCTTCCATCTTGGTTCCTGGAAGGATAACGCTATTGCTTCCCACAAAGCAATTTCGGCCAAGGTGAATTTTCTGAAAGTGAATCCAGCCCTGCCGAATCTGATAGGCGAAGAGATGGGTGCTATCAGAGATGGTCGTTCCGGCTCCGATGGAGATAAGATCGGGCCCGTGTAGGAGATGGGTACGGAGTTTTACGCGTGGTCCGATCTTGGCTCCCAGAAGACGAAAATAAAGGTTGATGAAGGGGGTGGCACTGAGATACCCCACGGGAGAAAGGCTTAAGGAGCGTTGATAAAGCCACCAGCGCCAATAGAACCAGCCCCATAAAGGATAACGTCCTGGTTGCAAACGTCCCAGTAGCGTCCACTTGACGAGCAGGGGGAGGGTGAAAGACCAAAGGATTTCTACGATCAATCCCAGAGCTAGAAAAGGCAGGATTCCTCTTAATAAATCCTGTCCGGCTTCCAGATGTTGATAGGCCAGGTAGAGACAAAAGAGTCCGGGAAGACCCAACAAAAGGAGATAGAAATAGAGTCCCCCGGCTTGAGCCAATCCACAGAGCCAGATTCTCCTTGGGCTTGGCCAAAATCTTTTTTCCTCAGAAAAGGAAGGTCTCTCACGGGAAGTTTCTTCTTCTAAACGGTGAGCCAAGGCCCGGATCGTAGGAGCCTGATAGATATCGGCCAAACTGAGGTTGCTTAATGCGGGATGGCGTCTCAACAAAGAGACCAAGCGTGCAGCCAGGAGGGAGTGCCCTCCCAGATCCTCAAAAAAGTCATCCTCTACTGAGACTTCTTCTAGGCCCAGGGTTTTGCTAAAGGCCTGGGCGATGATTTTTTCCAGTTCGGTTTCAGGGGGAACGAATTTTTTGCTTCTCAAGACGAAACGCGGTCCTCGTGGAGCTGGGAGCTTAGAACGGTCTACTTTTCCACTCGGAAGAGTAGGGATTTCATCTATTATTTCGAGATATGAAGGAATCATGTAAGATGGCAGCTTTTTCTTTAAAAATTCATAAAATTTTTGCCGAAACTCCTGGAGGGAAGTTCCTTTTCGAAGGGTACAATAGGCTACGAGTTCAGTGCTGTTTTCGGTTGGCTTCCATAGGGAAACCGCTACCCTTTCTACTTCCTGCAAAGACAGGATAACGGATTCGATTTCCGAGAGTTCAACTCGGTATCCTCGAATTTTGACCTGAGTGTCAATCCGGCCCAGAAATTCGATTTCCCCTTCGGAGTTGAAACGTCCCAGATCTCCGGTGCGATAGAGCCTTTTGGTAGGGTCATGAGGATGGGAGACGAATTTTTTCCTGCTCAAATCTTCACGATTCAAATACCCGCGGGCCACTCCTGGGCCAGCGATACATATCTCTCCCACTTCTCCAGGAGGCACGGGTTTGAGATCATTGTCCAGGAGATATACTTCGTAGGTGGGCAACGGGCGCCCAATGGTGACGGGTTTTCCGGGTCTTAGTTCGCACCAAGTAGCGGTGACAGTGGTTTCGGTTGGGCCGTAGGTATTGAGAATTCTCAGGCCGGGCCTCCACCAGCGGACCACCAGTTCCTGGGGGCAAGGCTCACCGCCTACGATGAGAAGCCGGAGAGAGGAGATGGGCGGTTCTAGGGTGGCCAGTAGCGTTGGTACACAGCACAGCACCGTAACCGCCTTTTTTTCAAGGAATTCTTTTAATTCTGGTCCTAAAAGCCTTCTCTCCGGAGGAGCGGGTACGATAGTGGCTCCAAGGGTTAAAGGAAGCCAGATTTCTTCGATGGAGAAGTCAAAAGCAATCGTCATCCCTTGATATACCCGGTCTTCAGGACGCAATCCGTAAGTCTGGCGGGCTACCCGGACAAAGTTTACGATACTGGGGTGTTCGATCATCACCCCTTTAGGGCGTCCGGTGGTACCAGAGGTATAAATGATATAGCAGAGGTTATCCTGAGACGGTGGCCTTTCCTCAGCTGATAATCTTTGTGGAGAGAAAGAATCGAGCTCTTTTTGGATTTGGTCCAAAAAGATAGTTTTCAAATCGGAGGAAGGAGAACCGAGATCCGAAGAGGTCAGGATAGCCTTTAGATCGGCGTCTTCTGCGATGAAACAGCGCCGATCTTCTGGAAATTCTGGATCAAGGGGGACAAATACTCCTCCCATCTTGAGGATCGCCAACAGGGAAGCGTAAGTGAAGATCGAACGTCTCAGATTGATACCTATGCGATCGTCAGGTTTCAGGCCTATAGCAAGTAAATAACGAGCTAGACGATTGGCCAAAGCGTCAAGTTCTCGATAGGTGACCCTTTTCTCTTTAAAAATGATAGCCACCCTTTTGGGATAACGATCACAGGCTTCTTCAAAAAGATGGTGTAATCTTTCCATCCCCCATCCCTCCTTCTGTAACTACAGCAAAGGCAAACAAATCGTTTTGTAGTTTTAATAGTTGAGAAAAGACACTTACTCCTTTGTGACCTTTGATAGACAAATTTTTCGTATTTATTTCTATTTCTTCTGGTGAAACCAGAAAACCTTTTCCAATGAATTTGAGGTATGCTTCTTTTATGGTCCAGATTCTGAAAAAAAGAATTATTTGTCTTTCATATTCGGCTTTTGTTATGGTTTTAAGTTCTGATTTTTTAAGGATCCAAGTTAGATCCCTCCAAGGGAACTTTGGATCTATGTACTCTATGTCTATTCCTATGTTTTTGTTCGATATAGCTAAACATCCTAGTGATCTTGTGTAAGATATACTGATATATTCATTCCCAATTTTTGGTTTTCCTGCAGGGTCTTTTGTCAGTTTTTGATGGCCATACAATTTTTGCAAATATGTTCGACTCAACTCTCTGGCCTCTTTTCGGGAGTAATTCTCCGGTATTTTGAAAAAAATTATTCTTGTCATCACTGATATTTTTGAGCAAAAAAGATGCCATTTTGTCTGAATAATTCCAGCGGGTCTGTGAGGGGGATCTGTAGTCTGTTAGAAACAGATGTCGATTACATAGTGTTTCTTGAGAAAGACAATCAGAGATTAGCGGTTGCTTTTACTTCTTGAGCGAGGGATCTGTTTGGGATCAATGTCAAGTTTTTTGAATTTCTTGTAGAGGTTGGTTCGAATGATGCCCGTCTTGCGCGCCACCAAACTGATGTTTCCGCCGCATTCCTCTAAGGCCCGCAAGATGTATTCTCTTTCAAAACGCCTTTTGGCTTCGGCATAAGGCAACAGACCTTCTTTGGAGGAAACGACACTTTGGGGTAGAGAAGAGAAACGGCCATCGTAGTTTAAAGACTTAGTAGTAATATATTCTCCGGTTTCGATAAAGATGGCTGATTGAATGACATTTTCGAGTTCTCGCACGTTACCAGGCCAGTCGTAGTTCATGAGGAGTTCCATCGCCATGGGGGTGAAACCCTTGATGTCCTTGCCGGCTTCCTGGGCATATTTTTTGAGAAAATGCATGGCCAGAAGGGGAATGTCTTCTTTTCTTTCTCTCAGAGGCGGGATACGGATGTTGATCACACTTAACCGATAATAGAGGTCCTCTCGGAAGGTACCCTCGGCTACGGCCTGGCGCAGGTCTTTGTTAGTGGCGGCGATAATGCGAACGTCCACCTTGATAGGGGTAGTGGAGCCTAGGGGCACGATTTCTCTTTCTTGAATAGCTCTCAAGAGTTTGGCCTGGATACGGGGGCTCATTTCAGCGATTTCGTCCAGAAAGAGTGTCCCTCCGTCTGCGATTTGAAAAAAACCAGGCTGGTCTTTGTAAGCGCCGGTGAAGGCCCCTTTGACGTGACCAAAGAGTTGGGATTCGAGAAGCGATTCCTGAAGTGTGGCCACGTTAACTGTTACCAGCTTTTTATCCTTTCGGGGACTGTTGTAATGAATGGCCCTGGCCACGAGTTCCTTTCCGGTACCCGATTCTCCCTGGATGAGCACGGTGTAAGGGGTTTCGGCGGCCTTTTTAATCAGGTCGAAAAGCTCCTGCATGGGCTTGCTCTTACCGATGATGTTCTCGAAGCCGTAACGTTCCTGCATTTCCTGTTTGAGACGACTCATTTCAAGCAGGAGTCGTCTCTTTTCCGCCGCCTTGTAAGTGATTCGGAGGAGCTCGTTGCGCTGGAAGGGCTTGGTAATAAAGTCGTAAGCCCCGTATTTCATGGCTTCTACCGCGGTCTCGATGGTCCCGTAGGCGGAAACCATGATGACCACGATGTTTTCATCATGTTCTTTGATGGATTTGAGGAGAGTGAGGCCATCGACATCCGGCATCCGAAGGTCTAGGAATACGAGATCAACCTTCCCTTCGTAGACCAGCTCCAATCCTTTTTGGGGATCAGTAGTGGTTATGACTTCGAATCCTTCTTTTTTAAGGAGACTTTCGAAGAGTTCGCAAAATCCTTCCTCATCGTCGATGACCAGAACTCTAAGCCTCTCTTCCATCTTCCCTCTCCTTGTTTACTGGCAAAATGATCAGAAAAGAGGTCCCTTTCCCCGGAGAACTTTGACATCGCAACAGACCACCGTTGCGGCGGATGAGCTTCCAGCAAATAGAAAGGCCGAGACCTGTTCCTCCTTTTTTGGTGGTAAAGAAGGGATTGAAGATTTTTTCTCGGATCTCTTCTGGAATGCCTGGACCGGTGTCTGTAACCTCGATGATCACCGCGGGGTCTCCGGGTTGGTATTCGGTTTTGAGCTGGGGGATACGTCCGGATTCCTGGGATGGTCTTACCAGGTCGAGGGCTCCGGGCTGAGTGATGGGCAGGGCCAGTTCAAAACAATCGCGCCTGGTAAGCTGTCCCTTTCGGGTGACAATGGTAAGAGTCCCCTTCCCAGCCATGGCTTCGATGGCGTTTTTGGTGAGATTGAGGATGACCTGTTCGAGTTGTTCAGGATCAATCCAGATCCGGGGGAGTCCTTCTTCCAGAAAGCATTCCAGTTGAACGCCCTCTGGTTTTTCAAAAAAGATGAACCTGACCAGCTCTTCCAGGAATTCGTTGATATCAATCTCTTTCCGGTGGGGTTGGGCTGGTCTGGCAAAGGTCAAAAGGTCTCGGATGATCCTCTGACAGCGTTCCAGCTCGATTTCAATGCGTTTCAGCTTGGGATAGTGCGGATGGTCCGGAGCAATTTCTTCAAGCAGATGCTGGGTAAAGCCGAGGATGATACCCAAAGGGTTGTTCAGTTCGTGGGAAATGGCTGCGGCGAACTCACCCAGGGCTGAGAGGCTTCCAGTCTGAAGCAGGGTTTGTTGGGCCATGGCCAGATCTTCTTGCATTTTTCTCAATTTTTGTTGGAGATCCTGATATTTTTGTCGAAGCTGCCAAAGATCATTTTCTCTTTCCACCAAGAGCCGGCGCATCTGTTCTTCCTTTTCGTCCGCGGCCCTCAAAAGGGCCTTGCCCTGCAAGTCTTTGCCCACCCAATCAGCCAGCCAAGCACAACAGATCTTCTCTTCTTGGCGCTCTTTCTTTTGATAGACATACGATAGCAACAAACATGCCACTGCTCCGGCTACCAACCCCCACCAAGGCCAAGGCGTAGAAACAGGCAAAGAATTTGAGATCTTGAGTAGAACGAGGTCTTTTCCTTGAGGTTTGAGGAGATAACCTTGTTGTAAATTGACGACAACGCTTTCTGTCTCCCGGACGAGTTTTTGATCATGTTCCAGGGCTTTGGAGTTCCAAGGGCAGGGAGTCTTTCCAGGGCCTAGAAGGCAGACCAGTATTCCGTCTCGGTGAAAGGGGCGTTTTATCTCCATTGTCTCCAAAAGGAGCTCGAGATGATGCAACTCTTGGGAGAGAAACTTGAAGGAGAGATACTGCCAGAGCCACAAGCTTGCCGCGAGGAAGAGGAAAATCAATCCCATCGAGAAAAGAACAAGGCCTCTCATCACCGCCGATGGCCTCCCCTATTCTCCCGATCAGGTGTGGAGTTTCTCTCACCTGTTTCCCCCATTCCCGGTAGAGGAAGCGAGGGAGATTCTTCGCTACTTTCAGGAAG